>NZ_JBFRDT010000002.1:0-662080 GCF_052113925.1 Terrabacter sp. RAF57
GCAGCCTTCGTCGCAGGCAGCCTTCGTCGCAGCGGCCTTCGTCGTCGTCCTCTTCGCCGCCGCCTTGGCCGGGGCGGCCTTCGTCGCCGTGGCGCGCTTGGCCGGAGCAGCCTTCGTCGCAGCGGCCTTCGTCGTCGTCCTCTTCGCCGCCGCCTTGGCCGGGGCGGCCTTCGTCGCCGTGGCGCGCTTGGCCGGAGCAGCCTTCGTCGCAGCGGCCTTCGTCGTCGTCCTCTTCGCCGCGGCCTTGGCCGGGGCGGCCTTGGTGGCGGTCTTCTTCGCCGTCGTCCGCGTGGCCGGGGCCGCGGCCACCGAGGTGCCGGCGGAGGCGCGCGAGGCGGCCGACTCGGTCTTGGAGAGCTTCTTGGCGCCCGACACGACCTCCTTGAAGTTCGTGCCCGAACGGAACTTGGGGACGCGGGTCTTCTTGATCCTCACGGTCGCCCCCGTCTTGGGGTTGCGGCCGGTGCGTGCGGCCCGGTCGGCCCGCTCGAAGGTGCCGAAGCCGGTGATACCGACCTTGCCACCCTTGGCGACCTCGCGGATGACGACGTCGAGGAACGCCTCCAGCGCGTCGGATGCGACCTTCTTGCTGCCGAGCTTGACCTCGAGCGCGTCGATCAGTTCTGCCTTGTTCACGTCTTCCCCTCCAGAGGACTGTCGGTGTCAGGCGACCCGACGATGTGCGTCCGGAACCGGTCCGGCTACCTCCTGACGTTAGGCCGCCACGGCAGGCACGTCCATCACCGGTCGGTGGGTTTTTCGTTGTGTCGCAAGGAGTTTGACGGGTTCTGAGCGGGTTCTGGGACCGCTCGGGGACGTCTCAGCCATGTCCAATTCGCCCCCTTACGGGAACGGATCCCCTTGTCAGACAAGGGGATCCGTTCACTCTCAGGCACCATCTGGGCGCCGCAGGAGCGTGCCGTCAGGCGGGAGTCGTCACCGGCTTGTGGCTCGCCCGGTGCGACTCGAAATCTGCGACGAGATCCTCGTGTCGCAGGGTCAGCCCGATGTCGTCGAGGCCCTCGAGGAGGCGCCAGCGCGTGTAGTCGTCGATCTCGAAGGGTGCGACGATCTCTCCGGCGTGGACCGTGCGACCCACGAGGTCGACCGAGATCTCGGCACCGGGGTTGTTCTCGAGGTACTTCCAGATCAGCTCGACGTCGTCCTGGGACACGATCGCCGTGAGCAGGCCCTGCTTGCCGCTGTTCCCGCGGAAGATGTCGGCGAAGCGGGAGCTGATGACGACCCGGAAACCCCAGTTCATCAGCGCCCAGACGGCATGCTCGCGACTCGAGCCCGTGCCGAAGTCGGGCCCGGCCACGAGGACCGAGCCGTCGGCATACACCGGGTTGTTGAGGACGAACGAGTCGTCCTTGCGCCAGGCGGCGAAGAGGCCGTCCTCGAAGCCGGTGCGCGTCACGCGCTTGAGGTACTCGGCCGGGATGATCTGGTCGGTGTCGACGTTGCTGCGGCGCAGCGGGACGCCGATACCCGTGTGGGTCGTGAACGCATCCATGGCTCAGGCCTCCCCGGTCGTCGCGGACGCCAGCTGGCCGTGCACCCAGCTGGCACTGTCGAGGTCGGAGGGGCTCGACAGCGTGCCCCGGACGGCGGTCGCTGCCGCCACGAGCGGGCTGACGAGGTGGGTGCGGCCACCCTTGCCCTGCCGGCCCTCGAAGTTGCGGTTGGACGTCGACGCGCTGCGCTCGCCGGGGGCGAGGGTGTCGGGGTTCATGCCGAGGCACATCGAGCAGCCGGGCAGGCGCCACTCGGCACCGGCCTCGGTGAAGACCTTGTCGAGCCCCTCGGACTCGGCCTGGAGGCGCACCTTGGCCGACCCGGGGACGACGAGCATGCGGACGCCGTCGGCGACCCGGTGACCCTGGACGACGGCGGCCGCCGCGCGCAGGTCCTCGATGCGACCGTTGGTGCACGAGCCGACGAAGACCGTGTCGACCTTGATGTCGCGCAGCGGGGTGCCGGGCTCGAGGCCCATGTAGGCGAGAGCGTTGGCGGCGGCGAGGCGGTCGCTCTCGTCGGCGAACTCCTCGGGGTCGGGCACCGACGCCGAGAGCGGCAGACCCTGGCCGGGGTTGGTGCCCCACGTGACGAAGGGGGTCAGCTCGGCGGCGTCGAGGTCGACCTCGGCGTCGAAGACGGCATCGTCGTCGGTGCGCAGCGAGGTCCACTCGGCCACCGCAGCGTCCCAGTCCGCGCCGGTCGGGGCGTGCGGGCGACCCTCGAGGTAGTCGAACGTCGTCTGGTCGGGCGCGATCATGCCGGCGCGCGCGCCGGCCTCGATGGACATGTTGCAGACCGTCATCCGGGCCTCCATCGACAGGGCCTCGATGGCCTCGCCGCGGTACTCGATGACGTAGCCCTGGCCACCGCCGGTGCCGATCTTGGCGATGACGGCCAGGACGATGTCCTTGGCGGTGACGCCATCGGGCAGCTCGCCGCGCACGTTCACGGCAAGGGTGCGGAAGGGCTTGAGGGGCAGCGTCTGCGTGGCGAGCACGTGCTCGACCTCCGAGGTGCCGATGCCGAAGGCGAGCGCACCGAAGGCACCGTGCGTCGAGGTGTGACTGTCGCCGCAGACGACGGTCATGCCCGGCTGCGTGAGGCCGAGCTGCGGGCCGACGACGTGGACGATGCCCTGGTCGGCGTCACCCATCGGATAGAGGCGCACGCCGAACTCCTCGCAGTTGCGGCGGAGGGTCTCGACCTGGATCTTCGACACGGGGTCGGTGATCGGGCCGGGCGTCGTGGGGACGTTGTGGTCCTCGGTCGCGAGCGTCAGGTCGGGGCGGCGCACGGGCCGACCGGCGAGCCGCAGCCCGTCGAAGGCCTGGGGGCTGGTCACCTCGTGGAGGAGGTGGAGGTCGATGTAGAGGAGGTCGGGCTCCCCGTCGGCGCGACGTACGACGTGTGCGTCCCAGACCTTCTCGGCCAGTGTCCCTGCCATGACTTCCCTCTGACTTCCCTCCGCGGCGGCGTTCCGGTGGTCGAGCGCGTGCGCCATCGAGGACCTGGTCGCGACATCGCTCTTCGGCAAGCCTGAACCTTTTGTGGGCCCGGTGGATTGACGTCTCAGTGCCTGAGACGTCAGTATCAGTGCATGGACAACTCTTCAGGGGTCGGTGTTCTCGACAAGGCCGCCACGGTGCTCGGCGCTCTCGAGGCCGGTCCGGCCACCCTCGCCCAACTCGTCGGAGCCACCGGGCTCGCGCGTCCGACGGCCCACCGTCTGGCCGTCGCGCTCGAGCACCACCGTCTCGTGTCGCGGGACATGCAGGGACGCTTCGTGCTCGGTCCGCGGCTCGGCGAGCTCGCCTCGGCCGCGGGCGAGGACCGTCTGCTCGCGGCAGCCGGTCCGGTGCTCGGCGCCCTGCGCGACCACACGAACGAGAGCGCGCAGCTCTTCCGCCGCCAGGGCGACCAGCGCATCTGCGTCGCCGCGGCCGAGCGGCCCGTCGGTCTGCGCGACTCGATCCCGGTCGGCGCGACGCTCTCGATGCTCGCCGGCTCCGCCGCGCAGGTCCTGCTCGCCTGGGAGGAGCCCGACCGGCTCCACCGCGGCCTGCAGGGTGCGGCCTTCACGGCCACTGCGCTGTCCGGAGTGCGCCGTCGCGGCTGGGCCCAAAGCGTCGCCGAGCGCGAGGCGGGCGTCGCGTCGGTGTCGGCGCCGGTACGCGGCCCGTCGGGTCGCGTCGTCGCCGCGGTGTCCATCTCCGGGCCCATCGAGCGCCTTTCGCGCCAGCCCGGTCGGCTGCACGCCGCCACGGTCGTCGCCGGGGCCAACAAGCTGACCGAGGTGCTGCGGCGCCACCACGCCATGCAGCAGCAGCAGCAGCACAACGCCTGACCCCGTCGGCTCCCGGCCGCCTCCCGACAACGGCGTCGGGGATGGCAGGCCGTGCACAACAGATCGGTCACGATCCGGATCGACACCCCGACTCGGACAACCATTCCGGGCGTCGTCGCGTCACCCTCAGTGCAGTGCACCGACGCACGGCACGTCGCGTTCAGACAAGGGGTCACGATGCAGACAGCCACCTCACCGCTCCGGGCCACCGGCGACCTGCGCCGCGCCCTCGTGCTCGGCGGCCTCGCGGCCCTCGTCGCCGCGACGACGGCCTGCAGCCCGGAACAGACGGTCGGGGCTGCCGCCACGCACGTCGGCCAGACCGCGACGTCCGGATCGTCCGGCACTCCGGCACCCACGACCGAGACCCCCACTGGCGCCGCGGTCGAGACGCCGCCGGTCGCCCCGTCCACGGTCACGCGGCCGACCAGCGCTCCGCCGACGCCCACGCAGCAGACGCCAGCGCGGCCGACGCAGCCCCCCAAACCCACTCCCTCCGCGACGGCTGAGCCCGAGCCGGCACCGGTCATCATGCTCCGAGCCGGCGACACCGGCCCGAAGGTGCGCTCCCTGCAGGCCCGACTGCGACAGCTGAGCTGGTTCGACGGCGACGTCAGCGACCGCTACGGCAGCAAGACGACCGCCGCAGTCCGCGGCTTCCAGGCCAAGCGCGGCTTCGACGCGACCGGCACGCTCGACGAGCGCACGTGGGACCGCCTCGTGTCGATGACGCACCGACCGACGACCGACGAGCTCGCCAACGTCAAGCCGAAGCCCGTCGAGCCCAGCCCCGCGTCCGTCTCGTGGGACGTCGACGAGCGTTGCATGACCGGTCGTGTCATGTGCGTCAGCAAGTCGACGAAGCACCTCACCTGGGTCGTCGACGGCGTGCCGCAGTACGGCTTCGACGTGCGGTTCGGCAGCGACGAGCTGCCCACCCGCGAGGGCGTCTTCTCCGTCTACAAGAAGAAGGTCGACGTCATCTCGAACCTCTACCACACGCCCATGCCGTACTCGATGTTCTTCTCCGGCGGCCAGGCCGTGCACTACTCCTCGAACTTCGCCCGCCTCGGCTACGCCGGCGCCTCGCACGGCTGCGTCAACGTCCGCAACAAGCCGCTGCTCATCCAGCTCTACGGAGAGGTGCGGATCGGCGACCAGGTCGTCGTCCACTGGTGACGGCCCCACGGCCCCTCTGCACCCCGACGTAGGCTGACGGAGGTCACTCCCCCACGGCCCGAAGGAGTCGGTGTGCTCAAGGTTGGTTGGAAGGCGTCCGCGGAGCAGTTCGGTCCGCGCGACCTCGTCACGTTGGCCACGCAGGCCGAGCAGGTCGGGCTCGACTCGGCCTTCATCTCCGACCACTTCCAGCCCTGGCGGCACCAGCAGGGTCACGCCCCCTTCGCGATGAGCTGGCTCGCGGCCGCGGGCGAGCGCACCGAGCGGATCCAGCTCGGCACGTCGGTCATGACCCCGACGTTCCGCTACAACCCGGCCGTCGTGGCGCAGGCCTTCGGCACGCTGGGAGCCCTCAACCCCGGACGCATCGTCCTCGGCATCGGCACGGGCGAAGCCCTCAACGAGGTGGCCGTCGGTGCCGCGGGCTCGCCGTGGCCGGAGTTCAAGGAGCGCTTCGCGCGGCTGCGCGAGGCCGTGACGCTCATGCGGAAGCTGTGGACCGAGGAGCGTGTCGACTTCGAGGGCGACTACTACCGGACGCACGCGGCGACGGTCTACGACCGCCCCGAGCAGCCCATCCCCGTCTACGTCGCGGCCGGCGGTCCGCTCGTCGCGAGGTATGCCGGCCGGTCGGGTGACGGGTTCATCTGCACCTCCGGGAAGGGCCGCGAGCTCTACGAGGACAAGCTGCTGCCCGCCGTCGACGAGGGTCTGGCCACGTCGGGGCGCACGCGTGACGACATCGACCGGATGATCGAGATCAAGCTCTCCTACGACCGTGACCCCGACCAGGCGCTGCACAACGTGCGCTTCTGGGCGCCCCTGTCGCTCAGCGCCGAGCAGAAGCACGGCGTCGAGGACCCGGTCGAGATGGAACGATTGGCCGACGAGCTGTCCGACGAGGAGATCGCCAAGCGCTGGATCGTCACGAGCGACCCGGCCGAGGCCGTCGACGCGGTGCGCCAGTACGTCGACTGGGGTTTCAACCACGTCGTCTTCCACGCGCCCGGCCACGACCAGGGCCGGTTCCTCGAGCAGTTCTCGGCCGACGTGCTGCCCGGCCTGCGCGAGCTCAGCTGACGGCGCCCTCCGGCACGGCGCTGCCGGCGGCGACCTCGCTCCGGCCGATCCGGGCGTGCCGTCGACGGCTGCGGTCCTCGGGCAGGCCGAAGGCCTTGCCGAGCCCGGTCGGCGGCATCCCGACGTGGAGGCTCTCGTGCCCACCGGCCGGGACGGCATACGTCTCGTGCCAGATGCCGACGGCGCCGGTCGCCCTTCGGCTCCCACGGTAGAAGGCCGTCGAGGAAACCGAGGTCGGGCCCGTCCCCGCGTGCGGCGGCGGCCTCGGCGGCCTACAGCTCGCTGATCATGCCCGGCATCGCGGCGAACACCGGACCCCAGAGGTCGGGGCGCCACGGGTGGTTGACCCGCATGCCGATGAGGACGACGGCGAGCTCGCCGTCGTGGGTGTGGCTCGTGGGGACGAAACCGCTCACGACACGCGCCCAGGGGCCACCCGCGCCTCCTACGACGAGAGCCACGTCGAGCGGGTCCGCCTCGTGCGCACCCTCGTCGACGGGGGCCGGCCCTCGATCGACCGGGTACGCGAGGTCGTCCATGCCCTCGACGAGCCACCCGCAAGCCGGCACGAGCCCCTCGGGGCCGCGCACGGGGCCCTGCGCCCCCACGTCACCCGGGGGCCACAGGGGACGTCACGCCGGAGTCGCCCGAGCGGGTGCGCGCCCTCGGGCCGCCGGGGTGTGAGCACTCGCCGCCGGTCTCAAGCTCGCCCAGGCGCTCACCCGCCGCTGCCGCCGGAGGGTGGAGCGTCGACGACGCGACGCTCGACACGTGGCACCGGGCCATGCTCTCGGTCGCCGAGACCGACGTCGCGCCTGCTCTGGCCCACCGCCCCGCCCGAGGAGGCCGTGCGCCACGCGATCGTCGGCACCGTCCTGACCGCCCCGGTGCTGCTCGCCCTGAGACGTGTGGGGCAGGAGTCGGTCAGTGCCCGACGACTCGGCGGCACCGGCACGACGGCCGCCCCCTCCGCCAGCACCGCGCACTAGCATCGCAACAGGTCCACCGCGGACCGGAGACCCGGGAAGGGGCCGCGCGCGTGACGACAGCTTCGAACGACCCCGACGACGCACCGGACCCCGGTCCGACGGCCCGGGCGACCGCCCTCGCCCGCCGCCTGCCCTTCACGATCGTGGTCGTCGGCACCATGCTCGTGCTGGCACTGGCAACCGGCACGATGTGGAACGCGCTCGAGGACCGGGACCTCGTCAACCACGTGGCGTACGGTCTCCCGGCTCTCCAGGACGGCCGTTGGTGGACACCGGTCACCGGCGCCTTCTTCGCCCTCACCCCGTCGCAGTACCTTCCCGTGGCCGGCGGAGCCCTGCTCATGGTCGGCTGGTCGGAGTGGCGTCTGGGCACCCGTCGGGTCGCCGTCGCCGCGACATCGACCCACCTGGCCGGCGTCCTGCTGGCCTCGCTGTTCCTGCTCGTCGTCGACGGCACCGGCTGGGAGTGGGCCGCCCGGCTCGCGGCAGAGCTGGACGCAGGGTTCAGCGCCGGTGCCCTCGGAGCGGTCGCCGCGGCGAGCGCGACCTTGACCCCGCCGTGGCGCGGTCGCCTCAGAGCGGTCCTGTCCCTCTACGCCGTCGTCGCACTCCTCTACGTCGGACGTCTCTGGGACCTCGAGCACGCCATCGGCATCTCGGTCGGGCTCGCGCTCGGGCCGGTCCTGCTCGGCCGCCGACCGTCGCTCGCGCTGCCTCGCTTCAGCCGGCACGAGTGGCGGGTCGTGTCGTCAGCCTTCTACCTCGTCAGCGCGCTGGTCCAGATCCTGCTCTACTTCACGCCGTCGGACGGGCCGCTCGGGGCGACCTCCGACGACACGGACGCCTTCAGCGTCCTCATCAGCGCAGCCATCTCGCTCCTGCTCGCCGACGGCCTGCGGCGCGGCTCGCGTCGGGTGTGGTTCCTCGCCGGCGGGCTCGCGACCCTCTCCCTGCTGGCCCAGTCCCTGCTCATCGTCGTCGAGGTCGTGGCACCCGACCAGCTCAACGGCGACGGACAGGTCGCGACCTCCATCCCCGAGCTCGTCGTCACCGTGGTCATCACGCTGCTCCAGCTCGCCGTCCTCGTGCTCGGGCGGTCGGCCTTCCAGGCGCGGTCACGACGGAAGCGGCGCAGGGAGCTCGCGACCGGGGCGAGCGACCGGGACACCGCAGTGGCCCTGCTCAAGGAGCACGGAGGGTCGACGATGGCGTGGATGGGCACCTGGCCCGACAACCACTGGTACGTCCACCGCGACCCGTCGGGTGCACCGGTCGGCTACGTCGCCTTCCAGGTGCACCGGGGCACGGCCATCGCCCTCGGCGACCCCGTCGGTGCGGACGCCGCGACGCGCGCTGACGTGCTCCAGGGTTTCGTCGACGAGCAGGAGACGCACGGGCTCATGGTGTGCTTCTTCTCCGTCACGCAGGAGGTCGCCGACTGGGGGCGTGCCCACGGCCGGCGCGACGTGCTCGTGGCCGAGGAGGCGATCATCGACCTGCCCGACCTCGAGTTCAAGGGCAAGTCCTGGCAGAGCGTCCGCACGGCCCTCAACCGCGCGACGAAGGACGGGATCACCTACCGCGAGGGGCAGCTCGCCGAGATGCCCCGCGGCCTGCTGACCCAGGTGCGCGCCATCTCCGAGCTCTGGGTCTCGGACAAGGGACTGCCCGAGATGGGCTTCACGCTCGGGGGCGTCGACGAGGCACTCGACCCCGACACGAGGGTCGGGCTGGCCGTCGACGCCGACATGACGGTCCACGGCGTGACCTCGTGGCTGCCCGTCCACTCCGCCGGCGGCGAGGTCCGCGGGTGGACGCTCGACGTCATGCGGCGCCTCCCGGACGGCTTCCGGCCGGTGACCGAGTTCCTCATCGCGAGCGCCTGCCTGTCCTTCCGTGAGCAGGGTGCGTCGTTCGTGTCGCTCTCAGGAGCGCCACTCGCGCAATCCGGCGACGGGACGGCCGAGCGGGCCGCGCTCGAGCGACTGCTCGACCAGCTCGGAGAGGCCATGGAACCCCTGTACGGCTTCCGGTCGCTCGACAGCTTCAAGCAGAAGTTCCGGCCCCGGCACGAGCCGGTCTACCTCGTCTTCGCCGACGAGGCCGCCCTGCCGCGCATCGGACTCGCCCTGACCTCGGCGTACCTCCCCGGCGCCTCCCTGCGTGACCTCGCCCGCGCCGGGCTCCAGTCACGCAGGGACGAGGCTCAGGTGTCCTTGTAGGGCCACCCTGACATGCAAGAAGACCCCGGTCCGTGTGGACCGGGGTCTTCTTGTGCTCTCTCCCGAGCATCACGTAGCCCCGACGGGATTCGAACCCGCGCTACCGCCTTGAGAGGGCGGCGTGCTAGGCCGCTACACAACGGGGCCGTGAGCGGTGCCGAGCGGACTCGGCACGAGAAGAAACCTTACCGTGAAGGCTGGATTTCTCCGAATCGGCTCACGTTGCCGTGAACCAGAGCTGGGGTACCAGGACTCGAACCTAGAATGACGGAACCAGAAACCGTAGTGTTGCCAATTACACCATACCCCAAGGGGTTTCACTCCGAGCCTGCCTCGCGGCCGGTACGGGGTGAACCGAATGGGAATACTACCGGTCCGTGAGCGGTGGCCCAAATCGGCGGTCGAGCGCGGCCGCGACCTCGTCCAGACCGCGCACGGTGGCGACCGGCTCGCTCGTCCCGAGACCCGCTCGATCGAGCCAGACGGCACGCAGGCCGGCAGCCTGGGCCCCGAGCACGTCCCACTCGATGCTGTCGCCGATGCAGACCACCCGGTGGGGCTCGGCACCGACGAGCCGGCACGCCTCGAGGTAGACGCGCGGGTCGGGCTTGCCGAAGCCGAGGGTGTCGGTCGTCACCACGACCTCGAAGCGCTCGGCGAGGTCGAGGGCCTCGAGCTTGACGCGGGTCGGCGCGTGCGCGGAGTTCGTCAGCAGCGCGACGGGGAGTCCCTCCTGCCCGGCGGCGGACAGCAGTCCCGGCACGTCGGGGAAGAGTCGCTGGGCGCTGCGGAAGGCCGGGGCGTACGCGTCCTCGAAGGACCGGTGGGCGCCGTCGGGAACCTCGAGGCCGAAGGCCACGGCGACCTCGGCGAGCCGACCCGACCTCATCGTGTCGAACGGGACGTCGCCGGAGGCGTAGCGCGGGAACCAGCGCTCCGGGTCGTCGTAGTAGCGCTGCGCCATGGCACGGTGGTCGACGCCCGAGCGGTACGGCCAGATCGCGGCGGCCGCCTCGGTCCCGGCGGCGACCATCGCCTCCTGCGTGTCGACGATGGTGTCGTCGACGTCGAGCAGCACGGCGCGCACGCCGTCGAGGACGGCGGCGAGGGTGGGCGGGTTCACGAGTGGACTCCTGTCACGGGACGAGGCCGAAGAGGGGCAGGGCCGGGTCGACACCCTCGACGACGACGTGCCGCGACCGGCCCGAGGCGTCCCACGTCGCCCGGTCGAGACGCACGTGCTGCAGCGTCTGCCCCGAGTGCTCGAGCACCGAACGGTGGGTGTCGCGGTAGCCGAGGGAGCGTGAGACGCCGAGCGACGGCGCGTTGTCGACCACGGCCGAGCTGATCGCCGACTCGGCCCCCAACGGGCCGAAGGCGAGGGCGAGCACCGCGGCCCGCATCTGCCTTCCGAGCCCCCTCCCCCGCGCCCCGGCGACGAGCCAGGACGAGGAGTCGACGGTGCGGTCGGAGCGCCAGTCGGGCCCCTCGAGCCACTGGGCGCCCACGACGGCGCCCGCCGAACGGACGACGAAGGGCAGCGCCCAGTCGTCGGGCGACCACATCCCGAGGGCGCGCCAGTAGCCCTGCGCGAGGACGGCCCGACGGTTCGCCGGGACGTCGAGGCCGGCATACGTCGTCGCGTGCGGGTTGAGCTCGAGGTCGTCGGGCAGCAGGGCCCACAACGTCGGCAGGTCCGCCTCGGTCATGACCGTCAGGTCGAGGTCGGCCGTGTGCAGCCGGATGCCGTGCAGCGGCCAGGACCAGCCCCCCACGCCCTTCACCCCGGTGTCCTCAGAGCGAGTCGCGCAGCGACCGGAGGCGGCTCAGGGTCGAGGTCTTGCCGAGGATCTCCATCGACTCGAAGAGCGGCGGCGAGATGCGGGCGCCCGAGACGGCCGTGCGCAGCGGGCCGAAGGCGAGGCGCGGCTTGATGCCGAGCCCGTCGACGATCGCGGCGCGCAGCGCCTCCTCGATGCCCGCGGCGTTCCACGGGCTGCCCGTGCCGAGGACGCCGGTGCCGTGGTCGTCGATGTCGCCGAGCACGTTGAGCGCCGCGTCGAGCACGGCCGGCGCGTCGTCCTTGAGCTGGGCACGCGCGTCCTCGTCGATGACGAGCTGGTCGTCACCGACGAAGAACGGACGCACGAGTGCCGGCGCCTCGGTGAGCAGGGCCATGCGGGTCTGGATGAGCTCCGCCACGGACTTGAGGCGCGCCAGCTCACCGAGCGACTGCGTCTCGCCGAGCACGCCGTCGGCGACGAGGTAGGGCAGCAGCCGGCTTGCGAACTCGCCCACCTCGAGCGACCGGATGTAGACGCCGTTGAGCCAGTCGAGCTTCTTGAGGTCGAAGATCGGGCCGATCGGGTTGACCTTGGCCCAGTCGAACGTGCGGCTGAACGCGTCGAAGGTGAAGACCTCGACGTCGGCACCTTCGGCGTCCTGCTGGGGCGGGTAGGCCAGCAGCGCAAGGAAGTTCACGAGCGCCTCGGGCAGGTAGCCCTGCTCTCGGAACCACGTGAGACGGGCGGCGGGGTTCTTGCGCTTGGAGATCTTGGACTTGTCGGTGTTGCGCAGCAACGGCATGTGCGCGAACGCCGGCGGCTCGAGCCCGAGCCAGCGGTAGAGCAGGACGTGCTTCGGCGTCGAGCTG
Organism: Terrabacter sp. RAF57; assembly: GCF_052113925.1. NCBI lineage: Bacteria > Bacillati > Actinomycetota > Actinomycetes > Micrococcales > Intrasporangiaceae > Terrabacter > Terrabacter sp. RAF57. The sequence goes on from NZ_JBFRDT010000002.1 coordinate 11,989, forward strand.
ATCCATTCCTCGCCGCGCACCACGTGGGTGATGCCCATGAGGTGGTCGTCGACGACGACAGCGAGGTGGTAGGTCGGGAACCCGTCGGCCTTGAGGATCACCTGGTCGTCGGGGCGCGGCGCCGACACCTTGCCGCGGATGACGTCGTCGAAGACGAGCGGCACGTCGTCGGGGACGAGCATGCGCACGACCGGCGTCTCGCTGAAGCCGGGCAGCGCGGCGCGCTCCTCACGCGTCTTGCCGACGCAGAGGCGGTCGTAGCCGGTCGGCTGCTTCGTCTTCTGCTGGATCTCGCGCATCTGGTCGAGACGCTCCTTGGAGCACCAGCAGTAGTACGCGTGGCCGTCTTCGAGGAGGCGCTCGACGTAGGGCCGGTACGTCTCGAGACGCTCGGACTGGCGGTACGGCGCGAAGGGCCCACCGATGTCCGGGCCCTCGTCCCAGTGCAGCCCGAGCCACGCGAGGGTGTCGTAGAGCTGGGCCTCGGAGTCCTCACGGAAGCGCGCGCGGTCGGTGTCCTCGACGCGCAGGACGAACTGGCCGCCCTGCTGCCGGGTGAAGGCGAGGTTGAAGAGCGACATGTAGGCCGTGCCGACGTGCGGGTCACCGGTCGGGCTCGGGGCGACGCGAGTGCGCACCGGACCGGAGCCGTCCGAGGTCGAGACGCGGACGCGCTCCTCGGTGCGGATCTCGACGTGCCCGCCGGCGTCGCTGGCGGGGGAAGACGGCATACCTGTGCTGGTCGTGTTCTCGCTCATGGTGCGGCCCAGCCTAGTGGGAGCCCGAAAGGGTCAGCGACGCACGAAGGTGTTGGTCAACGCCCCGATGCCGGCGATCTCGACGGTGACCTGCTGACCCGCCTCGACGAGCCCGACGCCGGCCGGCGTGCCGGTGAGGATGACGTCACCGGGCAGCAGCGTGAAGGCCGCCGAGGCGTACTCGATGATCGTCGCGATGCCGTGGATCATGTCGGCGGTCGTGCCGTCCTGCTTCACGTCGCCGTCGAGCGTCGTGACGATCGAGAGGTCGGCGGGGTCGAGCTCGGTCTCGACCCACGGGCCGAGCGGGCAGCTCGTGTCGAAGCCCTTGGCGCGGGCCCACTGGCCGTCGCTGCGCTGCCAGTCCCGGGCCGTGACGTCGTTGGCGATGGTGTAGCCGTAGATGCACTCGGCCGCATCCTTGGCCTTGACGCCCTTGGTGATGGTCTTGATGACGACCGCGAGCTCCCCCTCGTAGGAGATCTCGCTGCTGCCGGTCGGGAGCACGACGGGGTCGAACGGACCGACGACGGCGGTGTTGGGCTTGAAGAACATCATCGGTTCGGCCGGCGCCTCGCCGCCCATCTCCTTGGCGTGGTCGGCGTAGTTCTTGCCGATCGCGACGATCTTGGAGCGCGGGATGACGGGTGCGAGCAGGCGCACGTCGTCGAGCATGACGGGCGGCTGTCCGGTCGGCTGGAGGCCGATGTAGAGCGGGTCGCCGGACAGCGGCGTGATCACCTCGCTGCCGGGGTCGCCCTGGACGATGCCGTATGCCGGGTCGTCCCCGGTCGTGAACCTCGCGATGCGCACGCGCCCACCCTACGACGGGTGGCACTCCCCCGCGGAGGGCGGTCAGCGCGGCCAGACGATCGTGACGTCCGCCGGCGACCCGGGCTGCCCGCTGGGCCGGGTGCGGTACTCCGGCACGCCGACGCACGTCCACAGCAGACCGGCCACGTCCGTCCCGAGGAGGTGTGCGAGGTCGGAGTCGCGGAAGGTCATGCCCGACGCAGCCGCGCCCAACGCGTACGCCATGAGGTGCAGGCGGCCCTCCGCGACGCCGGCAAGCAGCTGCGCCTCGCGATAGGCGTGGTCGTCGAGGTCGTCCAGTGGCGCGCCGCTCATGGCGACGAAGGCGGCGTCGCCGGCGAGGCCCTGCTCGAGGGCGGCCGCGAAGAGCTCGTCGCGGACGGACCGCTCGTCGAGGGGGCGCACGGGCGACGAGAGGTCGGGCCACCGGTGGATGCCGGTGGGCACGTCATCGACGCCGCTGACGCCGAGCCAGTGCGGGACGTCGATGCCGCGCAGCGAGGCGCTCATGGCGTCGACGAGCACGTGGCGCGGGAGCGACCGGTCGGGGTGGAGCCGGCGGATCGACCCCTTGCTGACGACGACGGCATCGGTGCTGGGTCCGCCCTCGGCGGTGAGCGCGACCGGAGCCCCGCGCTCGAGCTCGGCGCCGAGGCCGCGCTGCTCCCCCGCACGTTGGGCGGCCGTCACGAGCGGGAACTCGAGACCGTCGGCGTCGTGGTGGCCCGACATCGGGTCGCCCGTCAGGTGCACGGCCGGGTCGCCGGGACCGAGGGCCACGAGGGCGACCGGGAACTCGTGCACGCGGTCGGCGCCGACGAGGGCGGCCACCTCGGCATCGGGGAAGGTCGTGAAGAGCCGTGCTGTCAGGCCTGCCGCGTCGGCGAGGGCGAGCGTCTGGGCCAGCATGGTGCCGGCGTCCCAGTAGATGTGGCGGAATCCGCGCTCGCGGTAGCGCCAGCCGGTGCGCCACGGCACCCCCGTCACGACGACGGTCACGGCGTCGCCCGACGGCGCGGGGCCGAGGACGACGAGGGCGTGGGCCTCGGGGTCGTACCAGTGCAGGCCCGGCTCGAGCCCCTCGACGCCCGCCCCGCGCGGCACGGCGACGTAGAGCTCGAGCGGGAAGCGCGCCCCGGCCGAGCCGGCCGCGCGGAAGAGCATGACCCCGCCGTCGGGGCGCGCCGTGCGCCGGGTGACGCCGGACGACAGGAAGAGCAGACGGGCCAGGCCGGGGAGGTCGAGACGGCTCGGCGCGACCGTCGCCGTGCCGGCGAGCACCGCGGTGGCCGCCGACGACGACGCGGGGAGGTCGGGCGGCAGGAGGACTCGTCGCAGGTCGTCGTCGTAGCGCTTGTAGGACCGGGGCCGCCGCGTCACGTCGTTGGGCACGAGGTCCTGCACGAGCCGGTCGTCGTCGGGGACCTCGGTCCACTCCCGCTCCGGGGTGTAGGAGGTCAGCCGGTGCAGCAGGTGGGTGGGTCGCTCCGCGTCCGGTGCCATGAGGCCATCCTGCCCTCGGGTCGCGGGTGCGCGGTGGGGTTCGGGGCCGCGACTCGCCTACCCTCGTGGGGTGCAGGTGATGAGCGAGCCGGAGTGGCGCGAGCGGACGGCGGCGCACGAGGAGCGTGTCGACGCCGCGACCTCCGCGCACCTGGCTCGACGACGCGACCACCGCAAGCACCCGGTCGAGGACTTCCTCTTCACCTACTACTCGTTCAAGCCGGCACAGCTGCGCCGTTGGCACCCCGGGGCCGGCACGTCCCTCGTGGGGGCAGCGCGCGCGCCGCAGGTCGACTGGCGCTTCTACGAGGTCGACCGCGACGTCGTCGGGGTGGACGTCGAGGCCTTCACGGCCGCCCGCAGCGACACGCTGCGCTTCGTCCGCGAGCTGCTCGTGCGCACGGCAGGTCGACCGGCGCGGTTCGGCTGCTTCGGGCTGCACGAGTGGGCCATGGTCTACCGGCTCGACCCGACCGACGTGCGGCACACGGGATGGCCCCTGCGGCTCGGCGGCGCCGGGACCGACGCCGTGGTGGAGAGCCACCAGGTCGCCTGCTCGCACTTCGACGCGTACCGCTTCTTCACCCCCGAGGCCGCTCCACTCAACGTGTTGACGCCGACCCGTGAGAGCCAGACGGCCCTCGAGCAGCCGGGGTGCCTCCACGCCGGGATGGACCTCTACAAGTGGGCCCACAAGCTCGTGCCGGCCGTGTCGAGCGACCTCGTCATGGACTGCTTCGAGCTGGCCCGCGACATCCGCACCCTCGACATGCGGGCGGCGCCGTACGACCTGCGTGAGCTCGGCTACGAGCCGGTGCGGATCGAGACCGCCGAGGGAAAGGCAGAGTATGCCGCCGCGCAGCGCGCCTTCTCGGTCCGCGGTCAGGCGCTGCGCGCCCGGCTCGTCGACGCCATCGAGCTCACGCTTCAGATCTCCCGAACCTCGAGCTGACCGAAAGCGCGGCAAGACAGGACGTTTCATTCAGCCCGCGGGCGGCCTTCGAGAACTCGACCCGTGGCGTACTCCACCCATTCGCCGCGGCCGACTTCGGGACATGTAGCTTCGGCCGCTTGGCGGGTGGCCCACGCGTCGGCTGGGTAGCGCCGTCCGTCGAGTGCTGCGTCCACATCGACGTCTTGTTGTACGTGCCCATCGGCGAACAGGGCGTCACAACGGACTCGGCGCCTCGTCGGGGCCAGAACAGTTCGCTCCATCGGGGCGGTGGCTCGTATGGCCGTCGCCCGCTCCGGTGTCGGGCCCGGCCCGTCTCAACTCCGGCGAGAGGACCGCTGGGCGCCCCAAGGCTCATCACACCCTTGCACATATACCCCATGGGGGTATCATGAGAACATGGACACGCACAGCGAGCACTCGATCTCCCCGACGGGCTCGTTGGTGCAGGACCCCGTCTGCGGCATGGACGTCGACCCCGCTACCAGCGAGCACCACCTCGAGCGGGACGGCCACGACTACTACTTCTGCTCCCCCGGCTGCCGCGCGAGGTTCGAGGCGCGCCCGGACGCCTACCTGACCGGCCCGGCAGGACATGCAGGCTCCGGTCACGATCATCGAGAGCACGACCATCACGACCGTGAGGACCCCGCCGGTACCGCAGCGGCCCCCAGCGACGTCACCGAGTGGACCTGCCCGATGCACCCCGAGATCCGTCAGCCCGGCCCGGGCACCTGCCCGATCTGCGGGATGGCCCTCGAGCCGGTCTCCGTGACCGCAGACAGCGGCCCCAACCCCGAGCTCGCCGACATGACCCGCCGGTTCAAGGTCGCCGTCGCCCTCACCATCCCGGTGCTCGTCCTCTCGATGGGGCGCGACCTCATCCCCGCCTTGAACGACGCCATCCCTGCCTCGGTGGCCACCTGGGGGCAGCTCGTCCTGGCGACCCCCGTCGTGCTCTGGGCCGGGTGGCCTTTCTTCGAGCGCGGCTGGACCTCCGTCCGGACGATGAAGCTGAACATGTTCACCCTCATCGCGATGGGCACCGGCGTCGCGTGGCTGTTCAGCGTGGTCGCCACGGTCGCGCCCCAGCTGTTCCCAGAGTCCTTCCGGATGGACGGGACGGTCGCCGTCTACTTCGAGGCCGCCGCCGTCATCACCACACTCGTCCTGCTCGGGCAGGTCCTCGAGCTACGCGCCCGAGAGAGCACCTCCGGCGCCATCCGCGCCCTGCTCGACCTCACCCCAAAGACCGCACACCGGATCGACCCCGACGGGAACGAAGCCGACGTCAGCCTCGAACAGGTCCAGGTCGGCGACCTGCTGCGCGTCCGGCCCGGCGAGTCCGTCCCCGTCGACGGCGCCGTCCAGGACGGCCGCTCGAGCCTCGACGAGTCCATGGTCACCGGCGAGTCCATGCCCGTCACCAAGCAGGCAGGCGACTCCGTCATCGGCGGAACGGTCAACCAGACCGGGTCCATCGTCATGCGCGCCGACAACGTCGGCCGGGACACGATGCTCGCCCGCATCGTCCAGATGGTCGCCGACGCGCAACGCTCCCGCGCCCCCATCCAGCGGCTCGCCGACACGGTGTCGGCCGTGTTCGTGCCCGTCGTCATCGCCACGGCGCTGGTCGCGTTCATCGTGTGGGCGACCGTCGGGCCTGAGCCCCGCCTGGCGCACGCCCTCGTCATCGCCGTCAGCGTGCTCATCATCGCCTGCCCCTGCGCCCTGGGGCTCGCGACGCCGGTCTCGATCATGGTCGGCGTCGGCCGCGGCGCCTCCCTCGGCGTCCTCATCAAGAACGCCGAAGCACTCGAGCGGATGGAGAAGGTCGACACCCTGGTCGTTGACAAGACCGGCACCCTGACCCGGGGCCGCCCCTCGGTCACCCACGTCGCCGCCGCCGACGGCACGGACCAGGACGAGCTCCTCCGGCTCGCCGCCGCCGTCGAACGCGCCAGCGAGCACCCCCTCGGGATGGCCATCGTCCGCGCCGCCACCGACGCCGGGCTGAGCATTCCTGACGTGGCCGACTTCGACGCGCCCGTCGGCAAGGGCGTCACCGGCACCGTCGACGGACGACGCGTCCTCGTGGGCAGCCAACGGTTCCTCGCCGGGCATGACGTCGACACAGCCAGCAAGGACGCCGACGCGGACCGGCTGCGCGCCGATGGCGCCAGCGCCGTCTACGTCGCGATCGACAGTCGCGTGGCTGGCGTGCTCGCCATCGCCGACCCGGTCAAGGACACCACCGCTGCCGCGTTGAAGGACCTACGCGCGGACGGCATTGACGTCGTCATGCTCACCGGCGACAACAAGGTCACCGCGAACGCCGTCGCGCGCAGCCTCGGCATCGACCGCGTCGAGGCCGAGGTCCTGCCCGACCACAAGAGCGACGTCGTCCAGGCGCTGCGCGCCGAAGGGCGCGTCGTCGCGATGGCTGGTGACGGCGTCAACGACGCACCCGCCCTGACCGCGGCCGATGTCGGCATCGCCATGAGCACCGGCACCGACGTCGCCATCGAGAGCGCCGGAGTGACCCTCCTCAAGGGCGACCTCACCGGCATCGTCCGCTCCCGGGCGCTGTCCAGGGCCACCATGTCGAACATCCGCCAGAACCTCGTGTTCGCCTTCATCTACAACGCCGCCGGCATCCCCCTCGCTGCCGGTGTCCTCTACCCGAGCTTCGGGCTCCTTCTCTCCCCGATGATCGCAGCAGCGGCGATGGCCCTGTCCTCCGTCAGCGTCATCAGCAACGCCCTCCGGCTCCGCACGCAAGAGCTGTAGGCGGCCTCGCCGAACGGCTAGCCGCGAACGCTCTAGCCTGTCCCTTGGCAATCACGAGAGATGTCGGAGCACCCGCGAGTCCACGGCTAGGACGTCCGCTCTTCGGCATGCGGACGGGACCAACCCACAGCTGGTGATCCGATATTCGCGCGTAGATGGACGTCGACAAGTGGGCCACAAGCTCATTCCGGCCGTGTCGAGCGACCTCGTCATGGACTGCTTCGAGCTCGCCCGCGACATCCGCACCCTCGACATGCGGGCGGCGCCGTACGACATGCGTGAGCTCGGCTACGAGCCGGTGCGGATCGAGACCGCCGAGGGAAAGGCAGAGTATGCCGCCGCGCAGCGCGCCTTCTCGGTCCGCGGTCAGGCGCTGCGCGCCCGGCTCGTCGACGCCATCGACGTCGTCACCTCGGCCGAGACCGCGCGCCAGCCCTGGCCGGGGAGCAGGGGCGGGGCCTGCGAGGTGTAGGTGTGCCCGGTCGGGGTGGTGATGCGCACCGTGTGGGGTGCGCCGGGTTGTCGGGTGAGGATGGTCGCGGCGGTGAAGCCGGGGAGCTGTTTGGTGTGGTTGCACCGCACGCACAACCCTTGGCCGTTGGTGTCGGTGGTGGGTCCGCCCTGGGCGTGGTCGTGGATGTGGTCGAGGTGTCGGGCGGGGGCGTCGCACCAGGGGGTGCGGCAGATGCCGGTGTCGCGGGTCAGGAGGTAGCGCCGCAGTCCTGCCTCGAAGGTGCGGCGGGTGGAGTCCATCGCGACGAGAGTGCCGGTGGCCGGGTGGGTGTAGAGCCGCCGTAGCCACACCGTCGCGGGGACCGAGCGTTCGTTCACCGGGTCACTGGATCGGGTGAGCAGCGTGCGGGCCCAGACGGCAGGGACGGTGCCGTAGCCGGGGATCTGCGCGGGCGTGGTGTCGCCGGCGAACAGGGCCCGGTCGGTCATGACGAGCTGGACCTCGACGGGGACCGCGTCGGCGGCCGTCTGCCCGGTGAGCCGGGTGACGAACGTGTCGGCCATGACCTGGCCCTTGGCCCGCTCGTCGCCGCCGGCTCGGGCGGCATCGGCGGCCGCGGTGAGGGCGGCGTGCGCGGCAACGGCCTGCGCGACGGGGAGCAGAGCAGTGACGTAGGCCATCGTGTCGGGGGCGGGGCGGATCGTGACCCGCCGCTCGGCCTCCGCCCTCGCCGCCCGGGCCATGACCGAGGCAGCGTCGACGCGGTACGCGGCGGCGCGGACCCGACGGGCGAGCTCACGGTCGCCCAGGGCACCGATCTGCTCGCCGACGTCCCGGGCGTCGCCGGCGTCACCTACTGGCCCGACGACCTCGGCGTCCACGAGGGTGCGCTGCTCGCTCGTCAGGGTCGCGGTCTCGGTGACGATGACCTGCGCGCGCCACTCACTGACCTCACCTGCCTCGAGCGCGGCGAGCGTGCACGGCATCTCCGTGGTCAGGGCGAGCGCCAGCCGCACGTGCTGCGCGCCGCGGACGGGTGACTCGTGCCGGGCCAGGGCGACCTGCGCCGCGACCCCCGTCAGACCCGACGAACCTCGCCTGCGCAACCGGGTCGATGGCTGCCCGTTCGCCGCACCCTCGTCGTCGAACGACGCGGCGCGGGCCTGCCCCCGCGCGGCGCGCCACCCGTCGAAGTCCCTGGCGTCGGAGCACTCCCGCGCCCGGTCGAGCCAAGCCTGTGCGACCTGCGCCTGGGACTCGACGAAGGCCGCCGTCACCCGCACCTGGGCCGCCGCCGCCGCGGACTTCACACGCTCGAGGACGGCGAGCTGGTCGACCCGCTCCTGGTCCGAGTCCCCGTCTGACCCGACCCGCGACAGCGCCGACACGAGCGCCTCCAGACCCTCCGCCGTCACCATCGCCGCGCCATCGAACATGCGTTCGATTCTACGCGAGTCGGACGTTCCCGACCAGACCTGTCCACAGCCGATTCGGTTCGCGCAGAGCGAAATCCGCGTCAGTCGGAGTCGTCGACGTAGAGGCAGAATGGATGGCCGGCAGGGTCGAGCAGCACCCGCACGTCCTGCTGGGGCTGGAACTCAGCGAGCTCTGCCCCGACCTCGACGGCGTATGCCACGGCAGCGTCGAGATCGTCCACCTCGAGGTCGAGGTGGAGCATCATGATCGGCTTCCCCGGCTCACTGGGCCAGACCGGTCGCACGTAGTTCGGCTCGGTCTGGAACGAGAGGTTGTAGCCGTGGGTCCGCGAGGGTGCGAGCGTCGCCCAGCCCGGGCTGTCCTTGTAGAGCGTCCAGCCGAGCAGGCGCTCGTAGAAGTGCCCCAGGGCGGACGCGTCGGGAGCGTCGAGCACGACGCCGAACCAGTGCTTCGTCGTTCGTAGCGGCATCGCACCAGCATGCCAAGACCGGGTGCCGGGCAGGGGCGTGGAGAAATAGTCATGCGAGGCGTATCAGGCGCGACCGCACGTGCTCTGAAGGGTGTCGGCGAAGGTCCAGGCACGCGCGTCGACGATCTCCACCCTTTCAGGGGGTGGTGCTGGGCGGGGCCTGGACCGCCCAGCACTTACGACGTCCGGAGCGCCTGGCGTGAGCCCGAGAGCCCCCGGACGACGACGGCGAGTCCGACCTCGAAGGCCTTGGCCTCGGTCGTCGCGTCCGGCGCCGGCAGGTCGGGATCGACCGATACCGCGAGTGCTCGATCCTGCTGCCCCGCAACGGAACCCAGGATGTGGTGCACGACGAGTGCCGCCACCTCGTCGCGCTCGGACGCCGGTGCGCCGGCTTCGTGGACGAGCCGGGCGAGCTCGCGGAGCGCCGGCGCGGCACCCGGCTCGACGGCATACGCGAGTCCGACGACGTCGGCAGCATCCGGCACCTGCACGAGCGCGTCTCGGACGGCGACGGCCAGCCCCACGAGCGCCTCGGCCGGCGGGCGGTCGCCCGTCGGCAGTGGGATCTCGGCGAGGAGCACGTCAGCCACCTCGACGAGCAGCTCCTGCTTGTTCGCCACGTGCCAGTAGAGGGCGCCGGGCGCGACGCCGAGCTCGCGGGCGAGACGACGCATCGAGAGGTCACCGAGCCCGTAGCGCCGCAGCAGGTCGACGGCGGTCGCGACGACCTGCTCCCGACTCAGTGCCACGCGCTCCCCTGCCCTCGGCATGCGGGTCCGGCGGACCCGCGTTGACAGCCGAGCCTAGCGACTCGGCATACTGAACACCGTTCAAGTTGAACACCGTTCAACGCCGCGCGCAAGGAGCCCGCATGACCCGCCGATTCGACGATCTCGCCGATGCCGTCCTCGCCGGCACCCCCGCGAGCACCGACGACGCCCTGGACGTCCTGCGCGCCACCGACGAGGAGCTGCTGGCCGTCGTCGCGGCCGCGGCACGCCTGCGCCGCAAGCACTTCGGCAACACCGTCAAGGTCAACTACCTCGTCAACCTCAAGTCGGGCCTCTGCCCCGAGGACTGCCACTACTGCTCCCAGCGGCTCGGCTCGCAGGCGGACATCCTCAAGTACACGTGGCTGAAGCCCGACGAGGCCATCGAGCAGGCGTCCGCCGGACTGCGCGGCGGCGCGACCCGGATCTGCATGGTCTCCAGTGGACGCGGCCCCACCGACCGCGACGTCGAGCGCGTGGCCGGGATGGTCGGCGCGCTCAAGCAGGAGCACCCTGACGTCGAGGTCTGCGCCTGCCTCGGGCTGCTCAAGGACGGGCAGGCCGAGCGGCTGCGAGAGGCCGGCGTCGACGCCTACAACCACAACATCAACACCGCCGAGTCGCACCACGACGACATCGTCACGAGCCACACGTACGCGGACCGCGTCGACACCGTGACCAAGGCCAAGGACGCCGGCCTGTCGCCGTGCTCGGGCCTCATCGCCGGCCTCGGCGAGACCGACGAGCAGCTCGTCGAGGCCCTCTTCGCCCTCCGCGACCTCGGGTCGGACTCGATCCCCGTCAACTTCCTCATGCCCTTCGACGGCACGCCGCTCGAGGGCACGTGGGAGCTCACCCCCGGACGCTGCCTGCGCATCCTCGCGATGGCGCGGATCGTGAACCCGGACAAGGAGATCCGCATCGCCGGAGGTCGCGAGATGCATCTCCGCTCACTCCAGGGCCTGGCTCTTCACGTCGCCAACTCGATCTTCCTCGGCGACTACCTGACGTCCGAGGGCCAGGCCGCCGAGGCCGACCTCGAGCTGATCCGCGACCACGGCTTCGTCGTCCTCGGCGCCGACGGGCCTACGTCCGTCCCGAGCGGCGTCCCGGTCGCCACGCACGACCCGGCGAAGCGGCGTCGGGGGGCCGGCACGGACCTTCCCGCCAATGCCTGAAGCCCCGGGATCGCCGCTCGCCGCCCGTGACCGCGGGCTCGTCTGGCACCCCTATGCCCCGCTCGACGGACCCGAGCCGTATGCCGTCGAGGGCGCCTCGGGCGTGCGGCTGTCCCTCACGGCCCCCGACGGCGAGCAGTTCGAGGCCGTCGACGCGATGGCCTCCTGGTGGTGCGCCGTCCACGGGTACCGCAACCCGGTCCTGGACGCCGCGGCCCACGAGCAGGTCGACCGTTTCAGCCACGTCATGTTCGGCGGACTGACGCACGAGCCCGCCGTCCGGCTCGCCGAGCGCCTCACGACGATGGCCCCCGGCCCGATGGCCCACGTCTTCTTCGCCGACTCCGGCTCGGTCTCGGTCGAGGTCGCCCTCAAGCTGGCCCTGCAGTACCAAGCCGCGCGCGGACGCCCCGACCGCCAGCGCTTCCTCACCGTGCGCGGTGGCTACCACGGTGACACCTTCGCCGCGATGAGCGTGTGCGACCCCATCGACGGCATGCACTCAGCCTTCCCGGGCGCCCTGGCCCGGCAGGTCTTCGCCCCGAGGCCACCGGCCGCACGCCTCGTGACCACGCCCACCGGTGGGGACCACTGGGAGACGGACCGCTCCGCTCTCGACCTCTGGGCGGCCGAGGTGCGCGTCCTCGCGCAGACCCACTCCGACGAGCTCGCCGCCGTCGTCGTCGAACCCGTCCTCCAGGGCGCCGGCGGCATGCACGTCTACCACCCCGACTGCCTCCGGGTGCTGCGCGAGGTCGCCGACGACCACGGCCTGCTCCTCGTCGTCGACGAGATCGCGACCGGCTTCGGTCGCACTGGTCGCCTCTTCGCCTCGGAGTGGGCCGACGTCGCACCCGACGTGATCTGCGTCGGCAAGGCTCTGACCGGTGGATACCTCTCTCTCGCAGCGGTGCTCATGACCCGCGAGGTCGGGGACGCGATCACCCGATCGGCGTTCCGAGCCCTCCTGCACGGCCCGACCTTCATGGCCAACCCGCTCGCCTGCGCCGTGGCCAATGCCTCCGTCGACCTCGTCGAGGCGACGTGGAAGGACCACGTCCCCCGCGTCGGCCGGCTTCTCGTCGAGCACCTCTCTCCCGCGGCGTCACTCCCCCACGTCGCCGACGTGCGCACCCTCGGAGCCGTCGGCGTCGTGCAGCTGACGTCGCCCGTCGACGTCGCCCGCGTCACCCGCGCCGCACTGCGGCGTGGTGTCTGGGTGCGCCCCTTCCGGGACCTCGTCTACACGATGCCGCCGTACGTCTGCACGGATGACGACGTCCGTGTCATCGCCGAAGGGGTCGTCGGCGCCGTTGCAGAGGTCCACGGATGAGCAGCTGGGACGCGTGGCTGGCGGAGCGTTCCGACCTCCGGGCCGAGCGCAGCACCGAGCGCTTCGACCCCGTCCTGCGTCTGGGCGGTCCGCGGCGCGGGTCGCGTGACCCGCTCGACCTCGCCTCCAACGACTACCTCGGCCTGTCCCGCGACGACCGCGTCGTGACGGCCGCCCACGAGGCGCTGGAGCGCTACGGCGCCTCGGCGACGGCGAGCCGGCTCGTCACCGGCACCCTTCCCGTCCACCGCGACCTCGAGGCCGCCCTGTGCCGCCTCACGGGCCAGGCGAGCGCGCTCGCCTTCTCGACGGGGTATGCCGCCAACCTCGGGGTGCTGACCGCGCTCAGCGGGCAGGGTGCCGAGATCCTTCTCGACGCCCACGCGCACGCCTCCCTCCACGACGCCGCCCGGATGTCCCGGGTCCCCTACGCCACGTTCGCCCACAACGACGCCGCAGCCCTCGACCGCGAGCTCGCAGCGCGGCCCGATCGGCGGGTCCTCGTCGCCGTCGAGTCGATCTACTCCGTGCTCGGCGATGCCGCGCCCCTGCGCGCCCTCGCGGAGGTCTGCCACCGTCACGGCGCCCTGCTCGTCGTCGACGAGGCGCACGGCATCGGGGTGGCCGGTCACGGGCGTGGCCTCGTCCACGAGCTCGGCCTCGTCGGGGCCGGCGACGTCGTCGTGACCCTGACCCTGTCAAAGGCGCTGGGATCCCAGGGCGGTGCCGTGCTCGGCCCGACCACGGTGCGCCACCACCTCGTCAACACCGCGCGCAGCTTCATCTTCGACACCGGGCTCGCCCCCGCGTCGGCCGCCGCAGCCTGCGCCGCCGCGGGCCTGGTCGCGGACGACCCGAGCCTGGCGGCCGCGGTCCGCGCCAACGCCGGCACCATCGCGGCGATCTGTGGCATCGACCAGGCGGCCGGAGCCGTCCAGTCGCTGCCGATGCCGTCGCCCGAGAGCGCCGTCGCCGCGGCCCTGGACCTGCGCGCCCAGGGTGTCCTCGTCGGCTGCTTCCGGCCACCGAGCGTGCCCGACGGCGTGTCCCGCCTCCGTGTCACGGCACGTGCCGACCTGTCCGGCGACGACCTCTACGAGGCCGCCCGGCTCGTGGCCCGGGCAGCCGCGATTCACGGCTTGGCTCCCGACCCCGCTACCGTCGAGGGGCCACGGGCAGGGGACGCTCCCTCCCCCGTCCGTGGCCTCCCGTCGGTCGCGGCCGCCGAGGGTGTGCAACCACCGGCACCGCACTCGCCACTCGGGTCCATCCCACCGCACGGCGACGATGACTGAGGCGCACCTTCCCCGCGTCGTCCTCGTCACGGGCACCGACACCGACGTGGGCAAGACCGTCGTCACGGCGGCCCTCGTCGCCACGGCACGAGCCGGGGGGCTCAGCGTCACGGCATACAAGCCCACGCAGACCGGGGTGGCACCCGGCGAGCCGGGAGACATGGCCGAGGTGCAGCGCCTGACCGGCGTGGCGGCCGTCGAGGGCGTACGCCTTCGGGCGCCCATGGCGCCGAGACCCGCAGCCGCGCTCGAGGGCGCCGACCTGCCCACCCTGGGCGACCACGTGGCCCGCGTCGCGGACCTGGGCGTAGGCCACGACCTCGTCGTCGTCGAGGGCGCGGGCGGTCTGCTCGTCGAGCTCACCGACGCCGGCGAGACGCTGGCCGACCTCGCGACCGTCCTGCCCGACAGCGGCGTGCTCGTCGTGGCCCGCAGTGCTCTGGGCACCCTCAACCACACCATGTTGACGCGAGAAGCTCTGTTCCACAGAGGAGTCCGGCCGCTCGGCATCGTCATCGGCGCGTGGCCAGAACACCCCGACGTCATCGAGACGACGAACCGCGACTACCTCGGCGCGCTCCCCGAGGGCCTGGTCGGCGCCGTGCCGCTCGGTGCCCCGCGCCACGACGCGGCGACCTTCGCCGCCGACGCTCCCGACTGGCTGCCGGGACTGGCTCAGCGCCTCGGGACACCCTGACGCAGCAGACCGTGCACGATGCCGTCGGTGAGGGCACGCCACGACGCGGCGAGGATCGAGCCGGCGACACCGATGGTGTCCCACGACGTCTCGCCGTCGGAGGTCTCGATGAGCACGCGCGTCACGGCGTCGGTGCCGTGCGAGGCGTCGAGGATGCGCACCTTGAAGTCGATGAGCTCGATCTTCTCGATCTCCGGGTAGGCGCGAGCCAGGGCCTCCCGCAGGGCGTGGTCGAGCGCGTTGACGGGACCGTTGCCCTCGCCTGTCGCGATGAGGCGGGCACCGTCGGCGCGCAGCTTGACGGTCGCCTCCGACGTCGCGTCCCCCTCGCCCGAGGAGTCGGTGATGACCCGCCACGACTCGACCTCGAAGTAGTCGGTGCAGCCCGGCTCGAGCGCCTCGCGGAGCATCAGCTCGACCGTCGCGTCGGCAGCGTCGAAGGTCCAGCCGCGCAGCTCGAGGTCCTTGACCTCGGCGAGCACGGCGGCGACGACGTCGGGGCGGTCGGACAGGTCGAGGCCGGCCTCACGGGCCTTGAGCTCGATGCTCGCCCGCCCGGCCATGTCGGAGACGAGGGTGCGCATGCCGTTGCCGACGAGCGACGGGTCCATGTGCTGGTAGAGGTCGGGGTCGACCTTGAGCGCGCTCGCGTGGAGACCGGCCTTGTGCGCGAAGGCGCTGGCGCCGACGTAGGGCTGGCGGCTGTAGGCGGGGACGTTGGTCACCTCGCTGATGGCGTGCGCGATGTGCATGGCCCGGCGGAACGCGTCGGACTCCATGGCGTCGAGCCCCAGCTTGAACTGGAGGTTGGCGGCGACCGTGAGCAGGTCGGCGTTGCCGGTGCGCTCGCCGTAGCCGTTGACGGTGCCCTGGACGTGGGTCGCCCCGGCCCGGACGGCCGCGACGGAGTTGGCGGCCGCGCAGCCCGTGTCGTTGTGGCAGTGGGCGCCGACGCGGGCGCCGGTCGAGGCGATGACGTCGGCGACGACCTCCTCGACCTGGTGCGGGAGCATGCCCCCGTTGGTGTCGCAGAGCACGACGACCTCGGCGCCGGCCTCGTGCGCGGTGCGCACGACCGAGAGGGCGTAGTCGCGGTCGAGGTGCCAGCCGTCGAAGAAGTGCTCGCAGTCGAGGAAGACGCGGCGACCCCGGCCGACGAGGTGGCCGACCGTGTCGCGAACCATCTCGAGGTTCTCCTCGAGCGTCGTGCGCAGGGCCCGCTCGACGTGGCCGGTGTGGGACTTCGCGACGAGGCACACGACCGACGCCTCGGAGTCGACGAGGGCACGCACGAGGGGGTCCTCCGCCGCGACCCCGCCGGCGCGACGGGTGGCCCCGAAGGCGGCGAGGGTCGCGTGACGCAGGTCGAGCTCGGTGCGGGCCCGCTCGAAGAACTCCGTGTCCTTCGGGTTGGCTCCGGGCCAGCCGCCCTCGATGAAGTCGACCCCGAGATCGTCGAGCAGCCCGGCGATGGCCAGCTTGTCCGACACCGAGAGGTTGAGCCCCTCCTGCTGGGCGCCGTCGCGCAGGGTGGTGTCGTAGACGTGCAGCGCTTCCATGGCCTTCATTGTCCTCGATCTCGGGGGTTCGGCCGACCGCCTGTCCAGGGGCGGGCGACGCGGGTGTGGGAGGCGTCCCGGTCTCTTCTCATGGTTGCGGCGGCCGGGGTGGTGGCCTACGCGGTGTCTCCCTCGGGGTGGTTCGGGAAACAAAAAGACCCCCCAGGGTTGGGAGGTCTGCGCGACGAGGGGTGCTCGTCGCGCTATTCGATAATGAGGGTGCCGGTGGGCACGGGTCGCTTCATCACACGCTCACGGTAGGGCTCGCGAAACATCCGCGAAACACCGCGTCCGGATCGTGGGACCGCCGTCCCACTCCGCGGTTCGAGGTGATGCCGCCACCCACCCGGGGTCCGACATCACCTCGACCGGGCGGGACGGCGTCCGTCATCGGCTCGTGGCGGCGGCCTCGACGAGTGCCCGGAAGAGGCGCGGGTCCGTGCCGACCTCCGGGTGCCACTGGACCGCGAGCCGGAAGAAGGCGTCCGGGTCCTCCATCGCCTCCAGCGTGCCGTCGTCGGCCCACGCCGAGGCCTCGTAGCCCGGATGGGTCAGTACGGACTGGTGGTGGTAGCTCGGCACGTCGGCCTCCTCGCCGAGGATCTCGGCCAGCCTGGTCCCCGCGACGGTGCGCACCGCGTGGTTGCCGTACGTCGCCGGCGCCGGTGAGTGCTCGTCGTGGCCGACGCGGTCGGGCACGTGCTGCTCGAGCAGCCCACCGGCCGCGACCGCCATGACCTGCATCCCCCGGCAGATGCCGAGGAGTGGCACGTCGGTTCCCGCCGTCGCCCGGGCGATGGCGAGCTCCGTCGAGTCACGGTCGGGACGCGAGGCCTGGACGGAGGCGTGCCGTTCGTCCGCGTAGAGCTCGGGCGCCACGTCGACCCCTCCGGCGAGGATGACGCCGTCGAGGCGCGTGACGATCTCGAGCGCCGTCCCGTCGTCGAAGTCCGGGCGCGGCGGGATGACGATCGCGATCCCGCCCGCCTCCTCGACCTGTCGGACGTAGCGGTGCGGCACGAGGGCTCCGGGCACGTCGACCCAACGACCCCACGACGCGCGTTCGACGTAGGCGGTGATCCCGATGACCGGACGACCCATGACGACCTCCTGCTCCAGCCTCCCACTCGCCTCAGAGCGGCGTGACGTATGCGCCCGAGATGCCGCCGTCGACGAGGAAGGTCGACGCCGTGATGAAGCTGGACTCGTCGGAGGCGAGGAAGAGCACGGCGTTGGCCATCTCCTCCGGCTCGCCGAAACGGCCCATCGGCACGTGGACGAGGCGCCGCGCGGCACGCTCCTCGTCCTTGGCGAAAAGCTCTTGGAGGAGCGGGGTGTTGACCGGACCGGGGCACAGCGCGTTGACGCGGACCCCTTCCCGGGCGAACTGCACGCCGAGCTCACGGGACATCGAGAGCACCCCGCCCTTGCTCGCGCTGTAGGAGATCTGCGACGTCGCCGCGCCCATGACGGCGACGAACGAGGCCGTGTTGATGATCGAGCCCTTGCCCTGCTCGAGCATGTAGGGCAGGGCTGCCTTGCAGCAGAGGTAGACCGACGTGAGGTTGACCTCCTGCACCTTGCGCCAGGCGTCGAGGTCGGTGTCGAGGATGGAGTCGTCCTCGGGCGGGCTGATGCCGGCGTTGTTGAACGCGATGTCGACCGAGGCGTACGTCTCCTTGGCCGTGCGGAAGAGCGCGTCGACGTCCTCCTTGCTCACGACGTCGACCCGCACGAAGGTGCCGCCGACCTCCTCGGCGATGCGGGTGCCGTTCGCCTCGTCGAGGTCGCCGATGACGACCTTCGCGCCCTCCTCGGCGAACCGCCGCACGGTCGCGAGACCGATGCCCGAGCACCCGCCCGTGATGACCGCGACCTTGCCGTCGAGCCTGCCTGCCATGTGGATTCCCTTCCAGCCCAGTGGATCTGCGTGTTGGTATGTCGACCGTCAGTCGGTCGAGATGAAGACGTTCTTGACCTCGGAGAACGCGTCGAGCGCGTCGGGGCCGAGCTCGCGCCCGATCCCGCTCTGCTTGAAGCCGCCGAACGGCGTCGAGTAGCGGACGCTGCTGTGCGAGTTGACGGAGAGGTTGCCGGCCTCGACGCCACGCGCGACCCGCAAGCCACGACCGATGTCGCGGGTCCAGATGGACCCCGAGAGGCCGTATGCCGTGTCGTTGGCCTTGGCGACCGCGTCGGCCTCGTCGTCGAACGGCATGACCGCGACGACGGGCCCGAAGACCTCCTCCTGCCAGACCCGGTCGGTGGTCGAGCGCGGGAGGACAACCGTCGCGGGGTACCAGTAGCCGCTGCCCTCGGGGGCCTCCCCGCGGAAGGCGACGTCGACGTCCTCGGTGGCGTCCTCGACGTAGGAGCGCACCGTGTCGCGCTGCCCGGAGCTGATGAGCGGGCCCATCTCGGCGGCCTCGTCGCGAGGGTCGGTGACGACGACGCCGCGTACCGCCGTCTCGAAGTGCTCCATGAAGGTGTCGAAGGCGCTGCGCTCGACGAGGATGCGGCTGCGCGCGCAGCAGTCCTGTCCGGCGTTGTCGAAGACGCCGTAGGGGGCTCGCGCCGCAGCGAGCTCGAGGTCGGCGTCGGCGAAGACGATGTTGGCGCTCTTGCCGCCGAGCTCGAGGGTGACGCGCTTGACCTGGTCGGCGGCCCCGCGCATGATCCGCTGGCCGACGGCCGTGGAGCCGGTGAAGCAGACCTTGCGCACGTCGGGGTGCGTGACGAAGCGCTCCCCCACAACCGTGCCCTTGCCGGGGACGACGGTGAAGACCCCCTCGGGGATCCCGGCCTCGAGCGCCAGCTCACCGAGGCGGACGGCGGTCAGCGGGGTCAGCTCGGCGGGCTTGAGCACGACCGTGTTGCCGGCGGCGAGAGCCGGTGCGAAGCCCCAGCCGGCGATCGGCATGGGGAAGTTCCACGGGACGATGATGCCGACGACGCCGAGCGGCTCGCGGAACGTGATGTCGATGCCGCCGGCGACGGGGATCTGCCGACCGAAGTGCCGCTCAGGCGCCCCCGAGTAGTACGCGAGGACGTCGCGGACGTTGCCCGCCTCCCAGCGTGCGTTGCCGATGGTGTGGCCGGCGTTCTCGACCTCGAGCAGGGCGAGCTCCTCCTGGTGCTGGCCGACGAGGTCCGAGAAGCGGCGCAGGAGCAGCGACCGGTCGGCGGGGCTCACCGCGCGCCACGCGGGGCTCTCGGCCGAGGCCCGGGCGATCGCGGCGTCGGTCTGCTCGAGCGAGGCGAGCTCGACGGTGCGGACCACCTCCTCGGTGGCCGGGTTGATGACGTCGTGCGTGGTGGTCACAGTCGCTCGAATCCTCTCCTGCGCTCCCAGTCGGTGACGGCGGCGTTGAAGGCCGTGATCTCGACGTCGGCGGCGTTGACGTAGTGGTCGACGACCTCGTCCCCGAAGGCCGCTCGGGCCATGGTCGACCCGGCGAGCAGGTCACGGGCCTCCTGGAGCGTCGAGGGCACGCGTGGCTTGTCCGACGTGTAGGCGTTGCCCTCGAGCGCCGGCTCGAGCTCGAGCTCGTGCTCGATGCCGTGGAGGCCACCGGCGAGCATGGCCGCGACGGCGAGGTAGGGGTTGAGGTCGCCGCCACCGATGCGGTTCTCGACGCGGAGGCCGGCGCCGTGGCCGACGACGCGCAGCGCGCACGTGCGGTTGTCGCGGCCCCACGCCACCGTGGTCGGGGCGAAGCTTGCCGACGCGAATCGCTTGTAGGAGTTGATGTTCGGCGCGTAGAAGTAGGTCAGCTCCCGCTGGGTCGCGAGGATGCCGGCGAGGAAGTGCTCGAACATCCCGCTGTGCCCGTGCTCGCGCTCCTCGTCGACGAAGACGGTCTCTCCGTCGAGGCCGCGCAGCGACAGGTGGATGTGGCACGAGCTGCCCTCGCGCTGGTCGAACTTGGCCATGAACGTCAGCGACTGGCCGTGGTGGGCCGCGATCTCCTTGGCGGCGTTGCGGTAGACGACGTGGTTGTCGCACGTGCGCACGGCTTCGTCGAAGAGGAAGCCGATCTCGTGCTGGCCGTAGTTGCACTCACCCTTGGCGCTCTCGACGACGGCGCCGGCGGCATACATCTCGTTGCGGATCTCGCGCAGCAGCGGCTCGACGCGATCACCGCCGAGGATCGAGTAGTCGACGTTGTAGCGGTTCGCCGGGGTCAGGCCCGTGTAGTTCGCGTCCCAGGCCTGCTCGTAGGAGTCCTCGAAGACGATGAACTCGAGCTCGGTGCCGCAGTGCGCGGCCATCCCGAGCCCGGCGGCCCGGTCGACCTGGGCCTTGAGCACCGACCGGGGCGACTGCGCCACGGCGCCGCTGCCGTCGAGCCACGTCAGGTCGCACTGCACGGTTGCCGAGTGACGGCTGCCGGGCGTGCGCCGCAGGGTGTCGAGGTCGAGGTCGAAGAACATGTCGCCGTAGCCGCGCTCCCACGAGGAGATGGCGTAGCCGTCGACGGTGTTCATGTCGACGTCGACGGCCAGGAGGTAGTTGCAGCCCTCGGTGCCGTCCTCGAGCACGTGGTCGAGGAAGTAGTGGCCGTGCAGACGCTTGCCCTGCAGCCGCCCCTGCATGTCGGTGAAGGCGACGACGACGGTGTCGATGTCGCCGGACTCGATCTCCTCGCGGAGCCGGTCGAGCGTGAGCGTGGGTGTGGGCGCCATGTCGTGCCTTCCTGTCGTCTCAGCCGATGAGGCCACGGAGCAGCGCGGAGGTGGCGTCGCAGTGCTCCTCCATGACCGCCCGGGCTCGTTCCGCGTTCCCGCCGAGGATGGCCCCGACGATCTGGTGGTGCTGGGCGTTCGAGTGCTCGATGTTGCGCCGCAGCACGGGGATCGCCATGAGCATGTCGTGCAGGGCCGCCTGCGACCGCGTCACGGCGTCGATGAGCATCGGCGACCCGGAGAGGGTCGCGAC
The DNA here is from genome assembly GCF_052113925.1 of Terrabacter sp. RAF57. Lineage (NCBI taxonomy): Bacteria > Bacillati > Actinomycetota > Actinomycetes > Micrococcales > Intrasporangiaceae > Terrabacter > Terrabacter sp. RAF57. The sequence continues at coordinate 32,939 of NZ_JBFRDT010000002.1, forward strand.
GGCCAGGTGCAGCCGCGAGTCGGCGACGCGGTGCGCGGCGGGGTCGGGGGCCCCGTCGACCTCGGCGAGGCTGTCGGCGAGCCACGCCCGTTGGTCGCCGGCGAGGGACTGGGTGGCTGCGAGCCAGGCGGCGCCGGGCTCGACGACGCGGCGGAAGGTCAGGGCGTCGCGCATGGCCGCGCCGCTGCGCACGAAAGCGCCGGAGGTGCTCGAGGGCAGCTCGGCCGACTCGGTGACCCAGGTGCCCCCGCCACGTCCGCGTCGGGTCGTCACGAGGCACGAGTCGCGCAGGGCGGCGATCGCCTCGCGCAGCGTGTTGCGGCTGACGCCGAGCCGTTCGGCGAGCTCGCGCTCCGGTGGGAGCTGCTCGCCGCGCGCGAAGACGCCGAGCCGGATGGCCGTCGCGAGCTGCTCGACCGTGCCCTCGAAGACGTTGCCGGTGGCCGGGCGCAGCACGACATCCGGCAGGGACGGCTGTCGTTCGGCTGCACTCACATGTCGATCCAATACCGTCACCTTCACCTCGTCAATGGTCTGAGAAAGGACCATTGTGTGGGCGACGAGACGCACACGACGACGTCGAGCGCGACCGTGGGGACGCGGTGGTCGTCGATGGCCAACCCGCCCGGGAGCTCCGTGACCTCGCTCGGCTGTCCGGCGTGGGACTGCCGAGCGAGGGCGGTGGCGAGCTGGTCGGCCGGACCGGGAGCAGGGCCCGGCCGGGCCCGCGGCTCCGTGGTCACTCGCTGAACGCCTCGACGACCTCGGGGTCGATGTTGGTCTTCGGACCCTTGAACCAGTGACGTGCCGAGACCCGCCACCAGATGGCGAGCACAAGCAGGGAACCGAGCGTGAGGATCGGGGCGTAGTTGACGAACTTCCACTCGAAGCCGTCGGTGAAGGGCACGCCGCCGGGCACGAACGGCAGGATGAAGTAGATCGAGATGATCGCGATCTCGATGACGGCCACGAGGTTCATCCACTTGTACTTCGGCCCGTTGGTCCACGAGCCGGGCACGAACGCGTCGCCCATCTTCCAGCGGAGCCAGATCGGGATGAGGAAGGCCAGGTAGAGGCCGATGACGGCGACCGAGACGACCGCGTAGAAGGCGGTCGGCACGATGAGCGGCGCCTCCTCGGTGCCGATGTTGACCTCGACGAGGGCGGGCAGCGTGATGATCGCGCTGACGACGCCGACGAGCATGACGGCGTTGGCCGGCACCTTCGCCCCGGTCAGCGTCGACCACAGGCGCGAGCCGGGCACGGCGCCGTCGCGGCTGAAGGCGAACGTCATGCGCGAGGCGCTCGTCATGCACGAGGTCGTGCAGAAGAACTGCCCGACCGCCGAGATCGTGAGGATCGCGGCCGCCCACTTCGAGTCCATGGCGTGCGTGAAGATGTAGGCCACGCCGCCGCCGCCGACGCCGGCGTTGTCCGGCTTGCCGTCGGCGCCGTTGGGGATCGCGAAGAGGAAGCAGAGGAGCAGGATCCAGCCGCCGATGGCGGAGTAGAAGATCGAGCGCCAGATCCCTTGTGCCGCAGCCTTGGACGCGGCCGAGGTCTCCTCCGACAGATGCGCGGAGGCGTCGAAGCCGGTGATCGTGTACTGCGTCAGCAGCAGGCCGAACGGGACGATGAGAAGCCAGTACGTGGGCGAGCTCGTCGAGCCGTCGGCGTAGCCGGAGTTGTTGAACCTCTCCGTGAAGACGTAGGAGAAGCTCTGGTGGTTGTCGGGCACGACGATGAGGATGAGGATGATGACGGAGGCCCCGACGACGTGCCACCACACGGAGACGTTGTTCATGACGGCCATGAGGTGGCCGCTGAAGATGTTGAGCACTGCGGCCGCGATGAGCACGACGAGGAAGATCCAGAAGACGCGCGTCAGCGAGTATCCGTCGGCGTAGCCCGTGGACCACGTGCTGAGGGCCAGGTCGATGAAGGTCGCGCAGCCGTAGGCGACGGACGCGGTGACGGCGACGAGGCCGATGAGGTTGAGCCAGCCGGTGAAGAAGCCGGCTCGGGCGCCGCCCATCTTGTTGGCCCACCAGTAGATCCCGCCGGACGTGGGGTAGGCCGAGACGAGCTCGGACATCGTCAGACCGATGACGAGGATGAAGGCGGCCACGATCGGCCAGCCCCATGAGATCGCGATCGGGCCGCCGTTGTTGAAGCCCTGGCCGAACGTCGTGAAGCAGCCGGCGAGGATCGAGATGATGGAGAAGGAGATCGCGAAGTTCGAGAAACCCGACCACGAGCGGTCGAGCTCCTGCTTGTAGCCGAGTTCCGCCAGACGGCGTTCGTCATCGGAGAGACCAGTTGCCTGAGCCATGCCCTGCACTCCCATCTTCGGTATGAAGTTGGACCGATGCTAGCGCCCGCACATCGCAGCCGAACAGACCTCGGAGCGACCCGTTCTGCGCTGGGACAGGCCGATTTCCGACGCGTTTCGGCGCGCTGACCGGGCCAATGGAGCCACAACAGACCATTCGGACAGCACCGCCGGGCATTCGACGCCGGCGTGCCGCCGGGGTCAGAGCCCTAGCGCCCACTCCAGGGTGCGCGCGACGCCGTCCTCGTCGTTGGACGCGCACGTGCGGGTCGCGGCGGCGCGGGCGTCGGGGTGGGCGTTCGCGACGGCCCACCCGACTCCGGCCCACTCGAGCATCGGAATGTCGTTGGGCATGTCACCGAAGGCCCACACGTCAGCGGGGTGGATGCCGGCGCGGGCGCACCACCGCACGAGGCCCGCTGCCTTCGTCACGCCCGGAGCCGAGATCTCGGCGAGCCCCCCGGTGCCCGAGTGCTGCACGAGGGCGCGGTCGCCGAGCACCTCGGCCACGCGCGGGATGACCTCGTCCTCGGGCAGGTGCTCGGTGCGGGCGAGCAGCTTGCCCACGACGGCGCCGGGCGGGAGATCCTCGATGGGGGCCGGCACGAGGTCACCCGGCACCCAGCGGGGGTGCAGCTCGGGGTAGTTCGGCTCGGTGTGCACACCGCCGCTCAGCTCGGCGCTGAAGCCGATGCCCGGCACCGCGGCCCGCAGGTCCGCGACGATCTCGAGCAGCAGGGCACGGTCGAGCGGGTAGGACGCGACGACGGTCCGCGCGCGCACGTCATAGTCGAAGGCGCCGTTGGCGCTGATGACCGTGCCGTCCCCGCCGACGGCGTCGGCGAGCGGGTCGAGCCACCGGGGCGGACGCGCTGTCACGAAGACGACGCCGATGCCGGCGGACTCGGCCGCGCGCAGCGCAGCGCTCGTGCGCGCGGAGATCACCCCGTCGGAGCGCAGCAGCGTCCCGTCGAGGTCGGTGGCGACGAGGCGCGGCCGCCGCAACGGCGCGTCACCCACGGACGCCACTCCCCCGACTCAGACGAGCCGGGTCAGCCAGCCGTGCGAGTCCTCCGCGCGGCCGTACTGGATGTCGAGGAGCTTGGCGCGGATGGCCTCGGCGTAGCGGTCCTCGTGGCCCTCACGACGGTGGTCGACGGAGCCGCCGTCCCAGCGCAGCTCGCCCACGGGGGTGACGACGGCCGCGGTGCCGCACGCGAAGATCTCGACGATGTCGCCGCTGGCCGCGCCCTCCTTCCACTCCTCGATCGGGATGCGCCGCTCCTCGGGCTCGAGGTCGAGCTCCTTGGCGATCTCGAGGATCGAGCTGCGGGTCACACCCTCGAGGATCGTGCCGGTCAGCTCCGGCGTGATGATGCGGCCGTCCTTGGTCACGAGGAAGAGGTTCATGCCCCCGAGCTCCTCGATGTACGTGTGCGTCGAGGAGTCGAGGAAGACGGCCTGGTCGCAGCCGTGCTCGATGCCCTCGAGCTGGCCGGCGAGCGAGCTGGCGTAGTTGCCGCCGCACTTCGCCGCGCCGGTGCCGCCCTCGCCCGCACGGGCGTAGTCGGTGGAGATCCACAGCGTGACGGGCTTGAGACCGCCGGAGAAGTAGGCGCCGGCCGGGGAGGCGATGACGGAGTAGGTGACCTGCTGGGCCGGACGCACGCCGAGGAAGGCCTCGGAGGCGAACATGAACGGGCGCAGGTAGAGGCTCTTCTCCCCGGCGTCTCCGGCGGGGACCCACGCCTGGTCGACGCCGACGAGCTGGCGGAGCGACTCGATGAAGTCGGCCTCGGGCAGCTCCGGCAGCGCGAGGCGGCGGGCCGACCGGGCGAAGCGGGCGGCGTTGGCCTCGGGGCGGAACGTCCAGATCGACCCGTCGGCGTGACGGTAGGCCTTCATGCCCTCGAAGATCTCCTGGGCGTAGTGCAGCACCGCCGCCGCCGGGTCGAGCTGGAAGGGACCGTACGGCTTGACCCGGGCGTCGCCCCAGCCACCCTCGGCGGTCCACGTCGCGACGACCATGTGGTCGGTGAAGGTCTTGCCGAAGCCGGGGTTCTCGAGGACCTCGGCGATGCGCTCGGGCGACGTGACGTCGTCGCGGCGCGTGACCTCGAAGGACAGCTGGGACATGACAAACCTCCAGGAGCAAAATCAACGGTGATCCGATTGTCAGGCTATCGCCCACATCGTGAGACGGCGAAGTCGGGCACCGCCCACGGGCTCTGGTCCGGACCGCGGGGCGCACCACGCGCCCGACACCGCCACTCGCGTGCGAGGCCGCGTCGGGCGTATGCCGTGTGGCGTCGCTGTCAGAGGCGCGCGACGACGGCGTCGCCGACGACCGTCGTGCTGCGTACGGCGTCACCACGCTCAGCCAGGTCAGCGGCGACGGCCGCGTCCACCCGCCCCGCCTCGGCATCGAGGCCGAGGTGCGCGAGGAGCATGCCGACCGAGAGGATGGCGGCGGTGGGGTCAGCCTTGGACTGACCGGCGATGTCGGGGGCCGAGCCGTGGACGGGCTCGAACATGCTCGGGGTGGTGCGCGCGGGGTTGATGTTGCCCGACGCGGCGAGCCCGATGCCGCCGGCGATCGCCGCGGCGATGTCGGTGAGGATGTCGCCGAASAGGTTGTCGGTGACGATGACGTCGAAGCGGCCGGGGTCGGTCGCCATGAAGATCGTCGCGGCGTCGACGTGCTGGTAGGCGGTCTCGACGTCGGGGAACTCGGCTCCGACCTCCTCGACGGTGCGGCGCCAGAGGTGGCCGGCATACGTGAGGACGTTGTGCTTGTGCACGAGGGTCAGGTGGCGACGCGGGCGCGCCTGGGCGCGGGAGAAGGCGTCGCGGACGACGCGCTCGACCCCGAAACGGGTGTTGACGCTGACCTCGGTCGCGATCTCGGCCGGGGTCCCGACGCGCAGCGCGCCGCCGTTGCCGGTGTAGGGCCCTTCGGTGCCCTCGCGGACGACGACGAAGTCGATGCCGTCGGGGGCGACGCGCGCGACGTCGAGCGGGCTCGCCACTCCGGGAAAGAGCTTGGCGGGGCGCAGGTTGACGTAGTGGTCGAGGGCGAAGCGCAGCGGCAGCAGCACGCCGCGCTCGAGGACGCCGCTCGGGACGCTCGGGTCGCCGATCGCACCGAGGAGGATCGCGTCGTGGCCGCGCAGCTCCTCGAGGACGGAGTCGGGCAGCGTCTCGCCGGTGTCGTGCCAGCGGCGGGCGCCGAGGTCGTACTCGGTCGTCGCGAACTTCGGACCGCTCTCGCCGGTGACCGCGTCGAGGACCTTGAGGCCCTCCGCGACCACCTCGGGACCGATGCCGTCACCGCCGATCACAGCGATGGAGTAGGCGTCCTTGACCTGCGTCTGTGCCATGTCGTCAGCCTAGAACCCGTCTTGTGATGTGGAATCTGCGTCTCAGTCATTGAACCGACGACGGCCCCACCCGGGAGGGCAGGGCCGTCGTCACGGTGTCGCGGCTCGGCCGCGGACGTCGTCGGGTCTGGCTCAGTCTTCGGTGTGACCCTGGTCGCGCAGGTCCATCGACTCCTGCAGGGCCTGACGGGCAGCCTTGGCGTCTTCGCTCATGGTGATCACGTCTTTCGAGTTGCGTGCGGTGTGGTGGTCTCAGGTGGCTCCAGCCCGGGTGGGCGAACCGGTCAGCAGAGGGGTGCGCGGGATCTCCGCGGCGAGGTGCTGACTACCTGGACTCGCCGCGGCGGGGAATAAGTACGACCTGCCGCGTCATGCATTTCACGGTACGCCGGGCTACCCATGGGTAAAGGGGGTTTCCACTGGATGAGACGCGGTGTCCGCCATTCGTCAGGGCTGGGGCCGCGGCGCGGTGCCGCGCATCCCCCGCTCCCCCTGCCCGGAGTCGTAGGCTCGCCGCGTGAGCGCCGACCACCCCGACGCGCCTGCCGACCCCTCCACCGGCACCGCTCGCCACCACGCCGACCACCCGGACCACCGGGCCGCTGCCACTCGCGCCCGGCACACCAGCCACGCCGTCCCGGGGGTGCCGTTCGACGACGAGGCGCGATGGATCGCCATCACGCCCGGCAACGCCCGTCGCATCATCGTCACGGTATTCGTCGCCGTCGTCCTGCTCTCCGTGGCGACGTGGGCCTTCCACGCGATGGGCAGCTTCCTCTTCCTGCTGCTGCTCGCGTGGCTCCTGTCGATCGCGATGGAGCCGGTCGTGCTGTGGCTGAGCCAGCGCGGCATGAAGCGGGGTCTCGCCACGGGGATGACGATGCTCGGGATGCTCCTGCTCTTCGCCGGGCTCGCCGAGCTCTTCGGACAGGTCTTCGTGTCGCAGCTCTCACAGCTCGGGTCGCAGCTGCCCGGCGCGATCACCTCGGCGATCGACTGGGTCAACTCCACCTTCGGCACCCAGTTCGACATCGAGCAGATCCAGACGGCCCTGAGCCTGACGCCCGACAAGCTCGGTGAGCTCGCGGGCAAGTACGGCGGCGGCATCATCGGGGTCTTCGGCTCCGTCATCACCTTCCTCTTCGACGCCCTGACGATCCTCGTCTTCGCCTACTACTTCTCGGCAGACAGCCCGCGGCTGCGCCAGACGATCGGCTCGTGGCTCCCCCAGCGCTACCAGCGCGTCTTCATCACGGTGTGGACGATCTCCGTCGAGAAGACCGGCGGCTACGTCGTGTCCAAGCTCGTCCTGGCCTCGCTCTCGGCCGTCTTCCACGTCGCCTTCTTCTGGTTCATCAACGTGCCGTTCTGGCTGCCCCTCGGCATCTTCGCCGGCATCGTCGGCCAGTTCATCCCGACGATCGGCACGTACATCGGCGTGGCCCTGCCAGCCCTCTTCGCCCTCCTCGACAAGCCGATCAACGCCCTGTGGATCGCGGTGTTCGCGACCGTCTACCAGCAGCTCGAGAACTACGTCTTCACGCCGCGCATCAGCCGGCGCACCATGGACGTGCACCCGGCCGTCGCCCTCGGTTCGGTCATCGCCGGCGCCGCACTCTTCGGCCCGATCGGCGCCCTCATCGGCATTCCCATCGCGGCGGTCGCCCTCGCGATCGTCGACACGTTCAGCAAGCGGCACGAGCTCGTCCCCGAGCTCGCCGGCCTCGAGCCGGCCGACGACAAGGACGACGAGGACGACGAGGACAGCGAGGACGAGCGGGACGCCGGGAGTCCCCAGCGCGTCGAGACGGACGCCGGCCAGCGGAGCTGACCGGGCGACCTGACCGGCGGACCTGACCGGCCTCCGCTCAGTCCTGCAGGCCGATGACCGAGAAGGTCTTGGCCTCGATGACCTCGGAGAGCTCGGCGGCCATGGCTGCGGGCACGGCGCTGTCGACGTTGAGCACCCCGATGGCCCGGTCGTCCTGGCGCGAGACCTGCATGCCGCCGATGTTGATGCCCGCGTCGCCGAGGATCCGGCCGACCGCGCCGATGACGCCCGGACGGTCGGAGTACTCGAAGACGAGCATGTGGTCCGAGAGCGGGACCTCGAGGTCGTAGCCGTTGACGCCGACGAGCTTCTCGACCATCTTCGGGCCGGTCAGCGTGCCCGAGACCGAGACGACCGACCCGTCGGCGAGGGTCCCGCGCAGCGTCGTGACGTTGCGGAAGTCACCGGAGTCGGGGTCGGTGACGAGCCGCACGACGCAGCCGCGCTGCTCGGCGAGGACAGGGGCGTTGACGTAGGTGACGGCGTCCTCGACGACGTCGGTGAACAGTCCCTTGAGGGCGACGAGCTTCCACACGCTGACGTCGTGGGCGGTGATCTCGCCGCGGACGTCCACGTCGAGCTGGGCCGGCACGCTGCCGGACACCGCGGTGAAGATGCGGCCGAGCTTCTCGACGAGCGGGATGCCCGGGCGGACCTCCTCGGCGATGAAGCCGCTGCTGACGTTGACGGCGTCCGGGACGAGCTCTCCCCCGAGCGCGAGACGCACCGACCGGGCGACGGCGATGCCGGCCTTCTCCTGGGCCTCCTCGGTCGAGGCGCCGAGGTGCGGCGTGACGACGACGGACTCGTGCTCGAAGAGCGGTGACTCGGTGGTCGGCTCGGTGGCGAAGACGTCGATGCCGGCGCCGGCGACCCGGCCCTCCGCGATGGCGCGTGCCAGGGCGGCCTCGTCGACGATGCCGCCACGGGCAGCGTTGACGATGCGGACCGAGGGCTTGACCTTCGCAAGGGCCTCTTCCCCGATGAGGCCGAGCGTCTCGGGCGTCTTGGGCAGGTGGATGGTGATGAAGTCGGACTGGGCGAGCAGCTCGTCGAGGCCCACGAGCTGGGCACCGAGCTGTCCGGCCTTGGCCGGCGACGCATAGGGGTCGTAGGCGAGGATCCTCATGCCGAAGCCCTTGAGGCGCTCGGCGACGAGGGCGCCGATGCGGCCGAGGCCGACGACCCCGACGGTCTTGTCGAGCAGCTCCACACCGGAGTACTTGCTGCGCTTCCACGCCCCCGCCTTGAGGGCCTGGTTGGCCGGCGCGATGTTGCGGGCCGTCGCAAGGAGCAGGGCCACGGCGAGCTCGGCGGCGGACGTGATGTTGGACGTCGGCGCGTTGACGACCATGACCCCGGCCTGCGTCGCCGACTGGACGTCGACGTTGTCGAGGCCGACACCGGCGCGGGCGATGACCTTGAGCTGCTTCGCGGCAGCGATGGCCTCGGCGTCCATCCTCGTGGCCGAGCGGATGAGGATCGCGTCGACGTCGGCGAGCGCCGGGAGGAGTGCCTCGCGGTCGGCCCCGTCGACCGAACGCACCTCGAAGTCCGGTCCCAGTGCCTCGATCGTGGCGGGCGACAGCTCTTCGGCGATGAGGACAACGGGTTTGGTCACAGAGGAACCCTTCCGAACGGGCGGGGCCCTACGCACGACAGGGGCGCGGGCCGTCGGCGGCACCGCGATGTGCCGTCGGCGAGTCTAGGCCGTCGTTCGCGCAGAATCACGGGATGTAACCACAATGTGAACACGGGTCCGAGGGGTGGTCGGGGTATCAGTTCCTGGAACACCGATCCCGTATGCCGGACGCTTCGTCACCACGAACCCCGCGCGAGGCATTGCGCCGGCACGGGCGGGCACGTCAGGGTGTGGTCATGCGCATTGTTGTGACAGGTGGCGCCGGGGACCTCGGCTCGCGGGTCGTCCGCGAGGTCGTGGCCCGCGGACACCAGGCGGTGCCGGCGAGCCGGAGGACCGGCGTGGACCTGACGACCGGTGAGGGTCTCGAGGCCGTCCTGGCGGGCGCCGATGCCGTCGTCCACTGCGCCGACGACACGTCACGCGGCGACACCGTCACGGTCTACGGGACGCGCCGGCTGGCCGATGCGGCTGCCGAGCACGGCGTACACCTCGTGCACATCTCGATCGTCGGCATCGACGAGCACCCCTTGGCCTACTACCGCCGCAAGCTGCGCGCCGAGCAGGGCATCGAGGATGCGGGTGGTGCCGCCTCGGTCTTGCGCGCCACCCAGTTCCATTCCCTCGCAGCGTTCTTCGCCCGCAAGCTGAGTGCAGGGCCGATCGCCGTCACCATCGGCGACATGGCCCTCCAGCCCGTCGACACGGACTTCGTGGCCACGCGCCTGGCCGACCTTGCGCTGGGAGCGCGCCCCACGGCATACGCCAGGGCGACGGACGTCGCAGGTCCCGATGTGCTCACGGTCGGCGAGGTCGCGACCCTGCTGCGTGCGCACCGGGGCGCCTCCGCCCCGAAGGTCGTGCGCCTGCCGCCCGTCGGCGGGCTCCTCAAGGCGTTCGCCGAGCGACGTAACGTCCCCTTCCCCGGTGACGCGGACACCGGCGGCCAGGCATTCGCCGCCTGGCTCGCCCTCCAGCCGAAGCGGCTCACCGGTCGCTGACCCGTCGAGGCGCGCGAACGGCCGGCGTCCGCGCATTCGGGACGCCGGCCGTCGAGCCGTGCGGGCGGGTCAGCGGGCGGCGCTGCCCTCGACGTAGTCGGAGTCGGTCTGCTTGACCCACGCCATGAGCTTGCGCAGCTCGCGACCCGTGCCCTCGATCGGGTGCTGGGCACCCTTCTCTCGCAGCGCCTTGAACTCCGGCGCGCCGGCGTCCTGGTCGTCGATGAAGCGCTTGGCGAAGCTGCCGTTCTGGATGTCGCCGAGCACCGCCTTCATGTTCTCCTTGACGCTCGGGTCGATGACGCGCGGACCCGACAYGTAGTCGCCGTACTCAGCGGTGTCGGAGACCGACCAGCGCTGCTTGGCGATGCCGCCCTCGATCATGAGGTCGACGATGAGCTTGAGCTCGTGGAGGCACTCGAAGTACGCGACCTCGGGCTGGTAGCCCGCCTCGACGAGGGTCTCGAAGCCGTACATGACGAGCTGGCTCGCGCCACCGCACAGGACGGCCTGCTCGCCGAAGAGGTCGGTCTCGGTCTCCTCGGTGAACGTCGTCTTGATGCCGCCGGCACGCAGGCCGCCGATCGCCTTGCCGTAGGCCTTGGCGAGGTCCCAGGCGGTGCCCGACGCATCCTGCTCGACGGCGAGGAGCACGGGCACCCCACGGCCGTCGGCGAACTCGCGGCGCACGATGTGGCCCGGTCCCTTGGGGGCGACCATGAGCACGTCGGCGTCGGCCTCGGGCTTGATGTAGCCGAAGCGGATGTTGAAGCCGTGGCCGAAGAGGAGCGCGGCGCCGTCCTTGAGGTTGGGGTGGATGTCGTTGGCGTAGACCGTCCGCTGCACCTGGTCGGGCGTGAGGATGACGACGAGGTCGGCCTCCTTGACCGCGTCGGCGACCGACGTGACCGTCAGGCCCTCGGCCTCGGCCTTGGCCTTGCTCTTGCTGCCCTCGGCGAGGCCGACGCGCACGTCGACGCCGGAGTCGCGAAGGTTGAGGGCGTGGGCGTGGCCCTGGCTGCCGTAGCCGATGACGGCGACCTTCTTGCCCTGGATGATCGACAGGTCGGCGTCGTCGTCGTAGAACATCTCGGCCATGGTGGCCTTCTCCTTCGGTTGCGGTGTGCAGTGGGTCTGGTGGTGCGGCGGGTGGAGCCCCGCCCGGGTGGAGCCGGGGTCAGGCGCTGCGCAGGCTGCGGTCGGTGATGGATCGGGAGCCGCGACCGACGGCGACCATGCCGGACTGGACGAGCTCCTTGATGCCGAACGGCTCGAGGACGTCGAGCAGGGCTCGGAGCTTGTCGGAGGTGCCGGTGGCCTCGATGACGATCGCGTCGGTCGTCACGTCGACGACCTTGGCCTTGAAGAGCTGGATCGTGTCGATGACCTGGCTGCGGGTCGCCGGGTCGGCACGGACCTTGACGAGCAGGATCTCGCGCTGCACCGAGGCGTGCGGGTCGAGCTCGACGACCTTGAGCACCTCGATGAGCTTGTTGAGCTGCTTCGTCACCTGCTCGAGCGCCGCGCCCTCGACCTCGACGACGACCGTGATGCGGGAGATGTCGGGCAGCTCGGTCGGGCCGACGGCGAGGGAGTTGATGTTGAAGCCGCGTCGGGAGAAGAGCGCTGCCACGCGGGTCAGGACGCCGGGCTTGTCCTCGACGAGGACCGACAGGGTGTGCTTGCTCATGCTCAGTCCTCCCGCTCCCAGACCGGCGCCTCGTGGCGTGCGGCCTGGATCATGTCGTTGCTGACGCCTGCCGGCACCATCGGCCACACCATGGCGTCGCGGTGCACGATGAAGTCGATGACGACCGGGCGGTCGTTGGTCTCGAGCGCCAACTTGATGACGGCGTCGACCTCCTCGGGCGTCTCGGCCCGCAGGCCGAGGCAGCCGTACGCGTCGGCGAGCTTGACGAAGTCGGGCACCCTCTGGGTCGTCGGCTGCAGGTCGGTGTTGGAGTAGCGCTCGTTGTAGAAGAGGGTCTGCCACTGGCGGACCATGCCGAGCGAGCTGTTGTTGATGATCGCGACCTTGATCGGGATGTTGTTGATGACGCAGGTGGCGAGCTCCTGGTTCGTCATCTGGAAACAGCCGTCACCGTCGATGGCCCAGACGGTGCGCTCGGGCTCGGCGACCTTGGCGCCCATGGCTGCCGGGACCGAGAAGCCCATCGTGCCGAGGCCACCGGAGTTGATCCACGCGTTGGGGCGTTCGTACTTGACGAACTGCGCTGCCCACATCTGGTGCTGGCCGACACCCGCGACGTAGGTCGCCTCCGGTCCGGTGAGGGCCCCGATGCGCTCGATGACGTACTGCGGCGAGAGCGTGCCGTCCTCGCTGTCGGTCCAGCCGAGGGGGAACGTCCGCTTCCAGTCCGCGACCCGCTCGCGCCACTCGGCGAAGTCCCAGGCGTCGGTGTCGTCGTCCGCCGTCGCCCGGTCGAGCGTGATCTGCTCGATGAGGTCCTTGATGACCTCGCCCACGTCACCGACGATCGGCACGTCGGCGATGCGGTTCTTGGAGATCTCGGCGGGGTCGATGTCGGCGTGGATCACCTTGGCGTGCGGGGCGAACGTCGAGAGCTGGCCGGTGACCCGGTCGTCGAAACGCGCGCCGAGCGTGATGAGCAGGTCGGACTTCTGCAGGCCCGTCACCGCGGCGACCGTGCCGTGCATGCCGGGCATGCCGAGGTTGAGCGGCTCGCTGTCGGGCACCGTGCCACGAGCCATGAGAGTCGTGACGACGGGGATGCCGGTCAGCTCGACGAGCCGGCGCAGCGCCTCGCTCGCGCGGGCTCTCACGACACCGCCCCCGACGTAGAGGACGGGCCGCTTGGCCGCGGCCATGAGGCGCGACGCCTCGCGGATCTGCTTGCCGTGCGGGCGGAGCACCGGGCGGTAGCCGGGCAGATCGATCTGCGGCGGCCAGCTGAAGGTGGTCATCGCCTGGAGCGCGTCCTTGCTGATGTCGACGAGGACGGGACCCGGCCGGCCGGTGCTCGCGACGTGGAACGCCTCGGCGATGGCCTGCGGGATCTTCGCCGGGTCGGTCACGAGGTAGTTGTGCTTCGTGATCGGCATCGTGATGCCGCGGATGTCGGCCTCCTGGAAGGCGTCCGTGCCGATGGCGGCGCTCGCGACCTGACCGGTGATCGCGACGACGGGCACGGAGTCCATGTGCGCGTCGGCGAGCGGCGTCACGAGGTTCGTCGCGCCGGGGCCCGACGTCGCCATGCAGACGCCGACCTTGCCGGTCGCCGACGCATACCCCTCGGCCGCGTGACCGGCACCCTGCTCGTGGCGCACGAGGATGTGACGGACCTTCTTGGAGTCGAGCATCGGGTCGTAGGCGGGCAGGATCGCGCCGCCGGGGATGCCGAAGACGGTGTCGCAGCCGATGGCCTCGAGGGAGAGTACGAGCGCCTGCGCCCCGGTGACCTCACGGGCCGGCGTGACGGGCCCGACGGGCTCGACGGGCTTGGCCTCCGCCGCGGGTCGGGGACGGGCCAGGGAGGCCACGTCGGCGGGCGAGGGCGCCTGCTTCGTCGTGTCGCTCACGATCTCTTCCTTGTCTCGAGCACTGCGTGGTGATGCCGGTTCGGGCTGACTCCAGCCACAAAAAAACCCTTCGGTCCCGCGGTGGGACGGAAGGGGGCGCGCTGACCGTTCGAGCTGGTCGGCGCGCTAGGGAAGTACGAGGAGTCGGGCCACGTGACAACCGTCCTACCAAGCCCCAGCGGTGTCAATCGACCATCTGGGGCGTCTCAACATGTGACCTCGTGATCTCACCCACTGTCACGCCGGCGGTCGGGGCGCCGGCGCTGTCCCCGGGTCCGCGAAAGTCGGTTGTCGCCGGCGCGACCGGCTCGGGACACTGACCGGCATGACGAGCGCCGTGCCCCTCCAGCTGCCGCCTGCTGCGGCCCACCTCGCCGACCGACCGCTGTCGCGGGACGACGCGGCTGCCGTCACCGCCCTCATGGCGGCCTGCGAGCTGCACGACGTCGGAGAGGTGCTCATCGAGGAGGCCGACATCGTCGGCGACTGGCAGCGTCCCGCCTTCGACCTCGCCACGCAGTCCGTGGGCGTGCTCGACGGAGACCGGCTCGTCGCGTACGCGGAGGTCTACAAGGGTCGCTGGGCCGACGCGGCCGTCGCACCGACCCACCGCGGTCTGGGCCTCGGGACGGCCCTGTCTCGCTGGACCCGAGCCGTCGGCGCGCGTGACGGCGGCACCGTCGTCGGCCAGCCGGTGCCCGGCGACTCGGCCGGCGAGCGCCTCCTCTCGGCTCTCGGCTACCGCACCCTGTGGACGTCGTGGGTGCTCGAGCTGCCGGCCGGGCAGGCGATCGAGCCACAGCCCGTCCCGGAGGGGTATGCCGTCCGCGAGCCGCGCGACGAGGACGACCTCCGCGCGACGTGGACGGTCAACGAGGACGCCTTCCTCGAGTGGTCCGAACGCGAGCGATCGACCTTCGAGGAGTGGACTGCCACCGTCTCGCGACGACCGGGCTACGAACCGTGGCAGCTGCGGCTCATGGTCGACGCTTCCGACACCGTCGTCGGCATGGCCTTCGTCGTCGTGTCGAGCGGCTGCGCCTACGTCGACAAGCTCGCGGTGCGCCGCGACGAGCGCGGCAGGGGTCTGGCCAGGGCGCTGCTCGTCGACGCCTTCGAGGTCGCCCGCGCGCACGGAGGCGAGCGGTCCGAGCTGTCGACCGATTCCCGCACCGGCGCCCTGGGACTCTATGAGAAGGTCGGCATGCAGGTCACGTCGGTGTGGCGCCACTGGGCGGCCGACGTGGCGCCGGACCCGGGGGCCGCACCAGCCTGAGGAGACGCCGTGGAGCAGCACACGAGCATCGACATCGACGCGCCGGTCGCCCGCGTCTGGGCCGTGATGCGCGACGTCGAGCGCTGGCCCGAGTGGACCGCGTCGGTGCGGTCGGTGACGCTGCTCGACGACGGGCTGCGGGTCGGGGCGCGGGCCCGCATCGACCAGCCGCGGATCCCGACGACGGTCTGGACCGTCACCGGCCTCACCGAGGGGCACGACTTCACGTGGGAGGCGAGCGGGCCCGGCACGTTGACGACGGGTCGCCACGGCGTCGAGGCGACGGGCCGCGGCACGTGCCGGGCGACGCTCTCGATCACCCAGTCGGGCCTGCTCGGCTCGGTCGTCGGGCGTGGCTACCGTTCGCTCACCGATCGCTACCTCGCGATGGAGGCGGCGGGTCTCAAGGCGCGCGCCGAGTCGACGGAGCTGATGGAGTCGCCGACACCCGGTGAGAGCTCCTAGCCTCGCGGCGACGCGTCCCGGGTCAGCGGGGCAGCGCAGGGTTCGAGTCCGAGGCCGCGACGTCACCCGGTGCGAGCCCGGGCAACCACGAGCTGAGGTCGTTGGCCTGCGCCGAGTTGGCCGGTTCGAGCACCGTCAGTCCGTCGACGAACCAGATGACGGTCATGACCTCGCGCATCCGGTCCGAGGAGTTGCCGAGGGCCTTGTGCACCGTCCAGCCCGAGTGGAAGGACGCGTCGCCGGCACGCATCGCGACCGGTTCGTCGACGACGAGGCCCCGCTCCGTGAGCAGCCGGTCGAAGTACTCCTCCGACGCGTCGGAGATGCCGATGTCGCTGAGCGGCCCGTCGACGTGGCTCCCGGAGGCGAAGGCGAGCCCGCCGTGGGCGGGGGTGATGTCGACGAGCGGCATCCACATGGTCAGGCACCGGGAGCCGTCCAGCGGCCAGTACATCGCGTCCTGGTGCCACGGCGTGTAGCCCCCGCCGGGCTCCTTGAAGAGCGCCTGGTCGTGGTAGAGCCGCACCCGCGGGACGCCGAGCAGGCGGGCCGCCACGTCGGCGAAGCGGGAGGCCATGACGAAGCGCGCGACGTCCTCGTCGTGCCGCCAGAGGTTCATCACCTGGAGGAACGCCATGCCGTAGCTGTCGCGCTCGGCGAGGGGCCGGGTCTCGGTGCTGAGGCGCTCGACCGCCACCGCGACGGGCACGCGGTACGCCGCCACCTCCTCCTGCGTGGCCACCTGGGCCAGGCGCACGTGGCCGTTCGAGCGGTAGGCCGCGACGTCGCCGTCAGAGACGGGGTATGCCGTGGTGAGCGCGGGCAGCAGGTCGGTGGGCATGTGGTGACTCGTCCTCCGTGGATCGTGAACGACCCGAGCAGTCGTCGTAGCTCCCAGCACAGCAGTCGTGCTCGGACCCGACCCGGAACGTCGTGGTCACAGGGGAACGATCTGGTTCGATGACCTCATGGACGAGCGGGCGGCGCACGGCGAGAGCGCTCGACGCGTGCCGTCGGGCCGGCTCGGCGAGGTGCTCGTGGCCGGACACATCATCGGCGGCAGCGGCCTACCGGTGGGGACGACCCGGCGACACCCGACGTGGGGCCTGACCTTCGTCACCGCGGGCACGGGCCGCTACCGCGACGCGGGGCGCGACGAGTCCCTCGGCGCGGGCTCCCTCGTCGTCGTGCACCCCGGCCATCCGCACTGGTACGGCGCCGACCGCGACGGCTGGGACGAGGTCTTCGTCGTCTTCGACGGGGTCGCGTTCGAGCTGGCCCGGCGACGTGGTGCGCTCACGCCCGACCACCCCCTCGTGCACGGTCTGCCGGTCGCCAGGTGGCGCCACCGGTTCGCGGCCTTCGGCGAGCGGACCCGCCCGACGACCGTCGCGGGGCGGGACGCCGAGGTGCTCGACCTGCTCACGGCCCTGCTCGAGGCGATCGCGACCGCAGGTGCGGGCAGGGATCCTCGCGGAGCCGCGAGGCTCGGCTGGCTCGATCGGTCCCTCGAGCTGCTCGACCGCGACCTCGCCGAGTCGCTGGACCTGCCGTCCGTGGCCGCGGAGGTCGGCATGACCTATGAGACGTGGCGCCGACGGTTCCGGTCCGAGACCGGCACGAGCCCCTACGCCCACCGCGCCTCACGACGGCTCGAGGCTGCGACCGACCTGCTCGTGCACACCGGGCTCGGCGTCCGGGACATCGCTGCGGCAACCGGATTCAGCGACGAGCGGCACCTCATCCGCCGGTTCCGCGAGCACACCGGGATGACGCCCCGTGCCTTCCGCGACGCGGAACGCTGACCCGGCCACACGGCATACGCCATCGACCGCCCAGCCTGGGTCGAGGTGATGGCGACACCCAGCCGCGCGTCGCCATCACCTCGAACCCGAGCGAGGGTCAGCCGCAGACGGCGCCGCGGCTGGCGCTGCCGACGAGCTTGCGGTACTTCGCGAGCACTCCGCGGGTGTACTTCGGCTCAGGGTGCGTGACGCCTTCAGCTCGGCGACGGTCCATCTCGTCGTCGTCGACGAGCACGTCGAGCGTGCCGTTGGCGACGTCGAGGCGGATCGTGTCGCCGTCGTGCACGAAGGCGATGGGCCCGTCGTCGACGGCCTCGGGGGCGACGTGGCCGACGCAGAGCCCGGTCGTGCCGCCGGAGAAGCGACCGTCGGTGAGCAGGAGGACGTCCTTGCCCAGGCCCGCGCCCTTGATGGCGCCCGTGACGGCGAGCATCTCGCGCATCCCGGGACCACCCTTGGGGCCCTCGTAGCGGATGACGACGACGTCGTTCTTCTGCAGTGAGCCCTGCTCGACGGCGTCCATCGCGGCGCGCTCGCCGTCGAAGACGCGGGCGGTGCCCTCGAAGACGGACTCGTCGAAGCCGGCCGACTTCACGACGGCGCCCTCGGGCGCCAGCGAGCCGGTGAGGATCGTCAGGCCACCGGTCTTGTGGATCGGCGTCGCCATCTCGCGGATGACACGGCCGTCGATGTGCGGCGGGTTGATGTCGTCGAGGTTCTCGGCCATCGTCTTGCCCGTCACGGTGAGGCAGTCGCCGTCGAGCAGCCCGGCCTCGAGCAGCGTCTTCATGACGACGGGGATGCCGCCGATGTGGTCGATGTCCTTCATGACGAAGCTGCCGAACGGCTTGACGTCGGCCAGGTGCGGCACCTTCGCACCGATGCGCCGGAAGTCCTCGATCGTCAGGTCCACCTCGGCCTCGTGCGCGATGGCGAGCAGGTGGAGCACGGCGTTGGTCGAGCCGCCGAAGGCCATGACGACGGCGATGGCGTTCTCGAAGGCCGGCTTCGTCATGATGTCGCGCGCGGTGATGCCCTTGCGGAGCAGCTCGACGACGGCCTGGCCCGACTTGCGGGCGTACATGTCGCGGCGCCGGTCGGTGGCGGGCGGCGCGGCCGAGCCGGGGATCGACATGCCGATGGCCTCGGCCACGGCGGCCATCGTGTTGGCGGTGTAGAAGCCGCCGCAGGCGCCCTCCCCCGGGCAGATGGCGCGCTCGATCGCGTCGACGTCCTCGAGCGACATCTTCCCGGCGTTGCACGCACCGACGGCCTCGAAGGCGTCGATGATCGTGACCTCCTTCTCGCTGCCGTCGGAGAGCTTGGCGATGCCCGGCAGGATCGTGCCGGCGTAGAGGAAGACCGACGCGAGGTCGAGACGGGCGGCAGCCATGAGCATGCCCGGGAGCGACTTGTCGCAACCCGCGAGCAGCACTGACCCGTCGAGGCGCTCGGCGTTCATGACCGTCTCGACGGAGTCGGCGATGATCTCGCGGGAGACGAGGCTGAAGTGCATGCCCTCGTGGCCCATCGAGATGCCGTCGGAGACGGAGATCGTGCCGAACTCGAGCGGGTAGCCACCCCCGGCGTGCACGCCGTCCTTGACCGCCTTGGCGAGCCGGTCGAGCGACAGGTTGCACGGCGTGATCTCGTTCCACGAGCTCGCGACGCCGATCTGCGGCTTGACCCAGTCGTCGTCGCCGAGGCCCACGGCCCGGAGCATCCCCCGCGCGGCGGTCTTCTCGAGACCGTCGGTGACGTCGCGGCTGCGGGGCTTGATGTCAGGCGTCTGCGTCATGCCAGCAGCATAGAACCGTGTCCGCTGGGTGGACACCGCATCTCACAGCCTGAGCCCGTGCCCACCGGGCGTCGGCCGGTCAGTCGTCGTGACCGCGGCTGACGTGGAAGCGCGCCAGCTCGCACGTGCCGAGGTCGAGGTCGGCCCAGTCCCCCGCGTAGCGCAGGACCGCGAGCCCGCTCGTGACGAAGCCCTCCCCGAGGGCCTCCTGCGCCTCGCGCGAGCCCTCGCCGTCAGTGAGCAGGCTCGTCAGCTGCGCCATCGTCGGGTTGTGGCCGACGACGAGGACGGTCGAGGTGTCACCGGCGTCCTCGCGCACCGTCTCGAGCGTCTGCTCGGAGCCGCCGAGGTAGACGCTGCGCCGGAACTCGACGAACTCCGTGTGCGCGCCACCGCGGCACGCCTCCTCCCACGTCTGTCGCGTGCGCTGCGCGGTCGAGCAGATCACGAGGTCGGGCACGAGGCCTTCGGCATGGAGCCACTTCCCGGCAGCCTTGGCGTCCCGTCGACCACGGGCCGCGAGCTCGCGGTCGTGGTCGACCTTGCCCGGCCCCTCCTCGGCCTTGGCGTGACGCATGAGGATGAGGGTCTTCTCTCTCGAGGCGCTGCTCATGACTCCGAGCATGCTCCGGACCGGCCGCGTTGTCAGCCCAGACCGGTCAGAGGCTCAGCTCGGGCTTGATCCGCGACGGCGTCCACATCCGCGAGCGCCGGGCGGCGACCGTCGACACGGCGAGGGCACCGACGAGGTATGCCGCGAGCACCGCGATGCTGCCCGGCACGGGACCGAGGTCGGCGCCGTACATGAGCCGGCGGAGCCCGTCGATGGCGTACGTCATCGGGACGACGTGGTGGATGGCCTGGAGCGGCGCGGGCAACGTCTGCCAGGGGAACGTGCCGCCCGCGCTGACGAGCTGGACGACCATGAAGACGAGGCCGAGGAACTTCCCGACGGCCCCGAGCCGTGCGGCGAGGGCGTGCAGGATCGCGACGAACGTCATGGACACGAAGACGAGGAAGAGGAAGGCGAGCACCGGGTGCGCGATCCGGATGTCGACGCCCCTCCCGACGACGAGCACGAGCGCCGCGGCCTGGAGGACGCCGACGAGCGCCGGCGCGAGCCAGCCGCCGACGGCCGTGCGGACCGAGCGCTGGCTCGTCGCGAGGGCACGCGTCGACAGGGGCCGGACGAAGAGGAAGAGGACGTAGGCGCCGATCCAGAGCGCGAGGCTCATGAAGAACGGCGCGAGCCCGGCACCGTAGGAGCCGGCCGATGAGAGGGAGTCGGACGAGACCCCGACGGGGTTGCCGATCGTCTGGGCCATCGCCTTGCGCTGGGCGTCGGAAGGGTCGGGCACGGCGTCACGGCCCTTGACGAGACCGGCGTGCAGGTCGGTGGCACCCTTGACGAGCGAGTCGAGGCCGGAGGCGAGGGAGGTCGCGCCCGACGAGAGCTGGTCGGCGCCGGTGGAGGCCTTCGTCGCGCCGGACGCGAGCGCGCTCGAGCCGGTCTTGAGCTGGTCGAGACCGGTGGCGAGCGCGCTGGCGCCGTCGCGGACCTGGACGGCGCCGGAGCGGGCCTGGGCGATGCCACTCGTCAGGGCCGGCGTCGCCGAGGCGAGCGTCCGGGCGCCGGTCGCGACCTGGTCGGCGCCCTTGGAGAGGCGGGTCAGGCTGCCGGAGGCCGACTGGATCGTGCTGTCGGCCGTGTCGACGTAGCCGTCGACGACGTCGAGCCGCGACTCGACGACGGCGAGCTGGGCGTCGGTGAGCCCCTGGGCGCGCAGGGCCGCCAGGAAGCTCGACCGGTCGGCGGCGATCCGGCTCTTGAGCTGGGTCGACGCGGTCGCGGCCTGGGTGCCGTAGGAGGCGATGGTCCGGTTGCCGGCGGCGACCTGCTCGGCGCCGTCGGCGAGCCGCGCGGTCTGGGCCGGCAGGTTGGCGGTGCGGGACTGCAGCGTGGACAGGCCGGAGGCGAGCTGGCCGGCGCCCGCCTCGAGGCTGTCGGCGCCGGAGGCCGCCTGGCCGACACCGGTGTCGAGGCGCCGGGCCCCCGAGGCGAGGTCGTCGAGGCCGGTCGCGAGGGTGCGGGCCCCGCTCGCCAGCTTCTTCGCGCCGTCGTCGGCCTTGACCGCCCCGGCCCGCAGCTGCTCGGAGCCGTCGGCGGCCTTGACGAGCTGGTCGTGGACGTCGCTGAAGCCGAGGAGCAGCTTGCTGGCCGCGGTCCGGCTCACCTCGCTCGCGACCGATGCCGTCACCTGCTTGATGACCTGGTTGCCGATGGTCGAGGTCATGTAGTTGTTGGCGTCGTTCGTCTCGAGCACGACCGTGGCCTGTCGCGGCCGGAACTCGGCGGTCGACGCCAGGTCGGCCGAGAACGTCCGGGGCAGGATGACGGCGAAGGCGTAGGTCCCGTCGTCGACACCGCGCATCGCCTCGTCGTGCGAGACCCGGTGCCAGTCGAAGGACCTCGAGTCGACGAGCTGGTCGGCGACCCGCCCGCCGACCTGCAGCTTCTCCCCCGTGCTGAGGGTGGTGCCGGTGTCGTCGCTCAYGACGGCCGCCGGCACCTGCGGGAAGCCCCCGTAGGGGTCGTGGTTGGCGTAGAGGTAGAGACCGCCGTAGAGCGTGGGGATGAGGACGAGCGCAGCCAGGGCGAGCCGGGCCAGGCGCGAGCTCGTGAGGCGGCGCAGCTCGGCGACCGCGAGGCGGACGGGGTTCATGCCGAGGGCTCCTTCGGGGTGGTTGCGGTGGTGTCCTGCGGGTCGGGAGCGGTCTCCGGCCCCGGCTCGGTCTCCGGCTCGCTCTCCGGCTCGGTCTCGGACTCGGGCTCCGGCTCGGGCTCCGGCTCGGGCTCCGGCACGGTCTCCGGCTCCGTCTCCGGGTCGGGCTGCGATGTGAACGCGAGCGCCGGCTGCGGCGCGGGCTCAGCCTCGACCTCGTCGGGAGGCAGCGTGGATGCCAGGGCAGCCGTCGTCAGGACGATGACGGCGAAGCCCTCGCGGGCCAGCCAATGGCAGGTCTCGAGCCAGACCCCGTGGTCCCCGCCGTGCCGTTCGGCACCGGCGAGGACGAGGACGCGTACGTGGGGGTGGAGGGCGCCGAGCTCGAGCAGCAGGCTCGTGCGCACCCCTGCGGGCAGCTGTTCCCAGGGCACCCCGGAGCGGTCGGCGAGGTCGTGCTCGGACAGGAAGGTGGCGACGGCCGAGCGGGAGGCAGGACGCTCGGCGAGGGCGAGCTCCTCCTGCACGACGGCCCGCACCGCCAGGGAGTCCTCGGGGGCCGTCACGTCGGCGATGTCGACGAGCCGCGTGCGCAGCTGCAGCTCGGCTCGCTCCGGGACCCCGCCGATGCTGACCCGCCCGCGCAGCAGGTCGACCCGGCCTCCGATGGCGAGGGCGAGTGCGACCTGGGGGATGCCCGGGTCGGTCGGGACGAACGTGACGACGCCCCCCGGGGCCGTGAAGCTCACGTGCTCGACGAAGGGCTCGTGCGTGCCGGCGACGCTGACGTCGTCGACGACGATGGTGCGCTGGTCGGGGTCCGTGGGTCGGCCTGAGCTGGGAGTGGTCACCTGACGAGTATGCTCCGATACGAGGTCGTATTCAATTCGAGGTTGTATCCTTTGCGTATGCCGTCCGCCACACACCCGTCCACCGCTCCACGCATCAGCGCGCGTCGCCAGGCCACCCGCGACCGTGTCCTCGAGGCCGCGAGCGAGGTCTTCGCCGAGCGCGGGTTCCACGGCGCGACCGTCGAGGACATCTGCGAACGCGCCGGCTTCACACGAGGCGCCTTCTACTCCAACTTCAGCTCCAAGGACGACCTCGTCGTCGAGCTCTCCCGACGCCACTCGGAGGCGCTCGTCGACCGGATCCGCCGTGCGAGCAAACGCGAGCACGCGAGCGCCGACGAGGTGCTCCGCGACGTCTTCGCGGCGCTGGCCGACGACAGCAGAGAGCGCTGGCTCGTGCTCACGACCGAGTTCACCCTGCACGCCATCCGCGATGCCGACGCGCGACGCACCTGGGCTGCCCAGCAGCGTCGGGTCCGCGACGAGCTGGTGTCCGTCGTCGACGAGGCGGTGTCGCGCCAGGGACTCACCCTCCCGATCCCCACCGACCTCTTCGTCCGCGTCGCGATCGCGCTCGCCCAGGGTTCGATGACCCAGCGGCTCGTCGAACCGCGCTCTCTCGCGGTCGGAGAGCTCGAGCGCACCGCCCTGCCCATCCTCCTCGGCGTCGGTCGCTGACGACGGCGCGACCGAGGCGGACGACCCGAGCCAGCACTCACGACGGTGGCCCCCTCCGCGAGGAGGAGGCCACCTCGGGGGTGGACGGCCGGGGGTAGCTGCGTCCACCCGGGGAGGGTCAGTTCAGCCGCACGGTGAACGGGGTGGAGACACCGCCCAGCTCCGACTCGACGACGACCGTGGCGCCCTGGGTCGCGACGGGTCCGGTGGCGGGCCGGATCGAGAACCCGCCGGCCGCGTCGACGACCGCTGATCCGATGACCGTCCCAGCGAGTCCACCCAGGTGCGCCGTGACCCGCTGTCCCGCCACGACGCTGCCCGTGCCGTCGATGCGCCACTGGCCCTTGAAGCGCGCCGTCGTCACGACGACGGTGTCGGAGGTGGGCGTCACCACCACGTCGTCCGTGGACGTGAGGGCCCCGGTGGCATCGCGCACCGTGAGCCGGAACGTCAGCGGGCCCGCGTTGCCGTCCGAGGCGTGGAAGAGCGGGAACGTGAACGTCGGTCGGGCGGACGTGGCGCCGGAGAGGGTCACCGTCGGCCTCGTCGGGCCGGCCACCTGCGCCCAGGCATAGGTCGCGGCTCCCTGTGACGCCCCACCGTCGAGGGTCACGACGGTCCCGCGCCGCACCGTCTGGTCGGACCCGGCGCTCGCGACGACGACCGTCACCGGCGGCGTGACCGTGACGGTGGCCGTGGCCCGGTCGCTCGTGCCCCCGGGTCCCGTCACGACGAGGGCAAGCTCGTAGTCGCCGGGAGCGTCAGGGGCGGTGAAGGACGCAACGGCGCTGTTCGGCGAGGTCAGGGAGATTCCTTCGGGGCTCTCCCACGCGTACGAGAGGATCGTGCCCCGGGACGTGGACCCGTCGAGCGTGACGACCTGTCCCGGCTGGACCGTCTGGTCGGGTCCGGCCTGGGCCCTGACCGGGATCGGGTCCGTGGCGGGGCCGGTCACCGTCACCGGGAGCGTGACGGCGCCACCGGCGGCGGAGGTGACCGTGACCGTGACGGGCGGCGCCACGAGGGGGTCGACGACCAGCGTGCCGCCGACGAGGACACCGAGACCGACGGCGGTGAGCGTCGGGTCGGCGAACGTGTCGCTCGAGCTGGCCCCGACCGACAGCACGCGCCGGCCCGCATCGAAGACGGCGGTGCCCGACACCCGGTCGACGACGGCGATGGTCTTGCGTGACGGCGGCAGGTCGCCGACGTTCGAGACCTGGACTCGGCTCGGCAGCCCGTCGGCGGCGACCCGGGCGAAGTACCTCCCGTCGCCCCCGGTCAGGGCCGTGGTGGCGAAGCCGACGACGCTCGAGGCGTCGCCCACCTCGATGGCCTGCAGCTCCCCCGGCTCCGACGAGGCGAAGACGTCGACGAGCGAGGTACCGCCGGACGAGCGGGCGTAGGTCGCGGCGTCGGCCGACACGCCGGAGGTCGTCGCGACCTTCCCCTGGACGGTGAAGAGGTCCGTCTCGATGCAGTCGGTGACGGGCCCGGTCACGGTCGGGCACGCGTCGGTCGTCGCGGACGGGTTGACGCCCGGCCCCTGGATCCGGAAGACGTTCGTGCCGTAGGGGCTGCCCTTGATCCGGTGGTCGGTGATGCCGTCGCCGACGTAGGTGTCGCCCTTGAGAGCGGGGTCCGTCCGCGTGCCGAACGTGTCCCACGTCAGGAACGGCCCGATGCGGCCGCCGAGGGCGCCGGAGAAGTCGCCCGGCGCACCGATGCCGATGTCCTCGGTGTCGAAGATCAGCCCGTCGCGGTTGGCCTTGAGGGTCTTCGTCCCCACGGGTGTCGTGAACGTGTAGTCGGTGGCGTTGCGGACGTTGGTCATCTTGATCCGCATCCGCGCGAAGACGACCTGCTCGCCGTCGACGACCGGCCCGGCGGAGAACGCTCCTTCGAGGGCCATGTCGAGGCGCGCGACGCCGGCGCTCGCCGTGTCGACCTGGGCGCCGGTCAGCGAGTAGAACGCCTCGTCCGGGTAGTTGTCAGGGAAGGCGACGGGCGCCGTCTCGTCGGGCAGGTCGCCTCGAGCGGGGCAGAGGGGGTCGGCGGCGGCGACGCACAGCTCGAGCCGCAGCCCGTTCTTGTCCTTGTACCAGGTGGGGTAGCCGTTGGTCGCGCTGACGGGACCGACGGCCGCCAGGCCCGGTCCGGGCGTACCGCCGACGACGGCGGCGGATGCGCTGACACCGATGACGACCGGGAGGCCGATGACTGCGGCGAGCGCCGCTGCGGTTGGACGTCTCATGACTTGCCTTCTCACGCGTAGGTCCGGTGACGGGCGCCCGGTACGGGCGTTCCCGTCAGGCTCCGCGCGCGGCCTTGCGGAAACCTTGGGCACGGGCTCCCCTGACCCACAAGGAGATCCCAAGGTCGCCCCGCTGTCCTAGAGGAAGTTGGAGTCGATCGAGGAGGAACCATGTCACTGTCGCGTCGTGACCTGATGAAGCTGGGCGTCGTGGGTGGCGCCGCCCTGGCCCTGCCGCTGGAGCGCACCGTCAGGGCGGGCTCGAGCACGCAGAGCCGGCTCGCGAGCAGCAGGCTGCCGAGGCCGTTCACGCTGCCCTTCCGGGTGCCGCCCGTGCTCCAGCCCAGCCGGGTCGACAGCACGACCGACTACTACAAGGTCTACATGAAGCCGGTCATGGCCGACGTCGTCCCGGGCCTCAAGACGCCACTGTGGGGCTACAACGGCAGCGTGCCCGGGCCGACGGTCAAGGTCGCGCAGGGCCGCCGCACCGTCATGCGCCAGGTCAACAACCTGCCGGCGACCCACCCGCTCCTGCGCTACACGCCATGGACCTCGGTGCACCTGCACGGGTCACCGTCGGCCCCGGAGTACGACGGGTACGCCAGCGACATCACGAACCCTGGTCAGTACAAGGACTACGTCTACCCGAACACCCCGACGGCCCGGACGCTCTGGTACCACGACCACGGCCTGCACCACACGGCGGAGAACGTCCTCATGGGCCTGGCAGCGCAGTACCACCTCACGGACCCGCTGGAGCAGTCGCTGCCGATTCCACACGGCGAGTTCGACGTCCCGTTGGTCGTCAGCGACGCGATGTTCGCGACGGACGGGCAGCTCTACTTCGACAACCACGACGAGTCCGGGATGTTCGGCGACGTCGTCCTCGTCAACGGGGTGCCGTGGCCGGTCATGAAGGTCAAGCGGCGGCGCTACCGCTTCCGGCTGCTCAACGCCTCGATCTCACGGTCCTACCAGTGGTCGCTCGACTCCGGCGACCCGTTCGTCGTCATCGCGACGGACGGGGGCCTGATGCCGGCACCCCAGCGGGTCAGGAGCTTCCGGCAGGGCATGGCCGAGCGCTACGAGGTCGTCGTCGACTTCAGCCGCTACCCCGTGGGCCGGCGGGTCGTGCTCGGCAACTCGAGCCCGAAGAACAACATCGACTACGACAGCACGAACAAGGTCATGGCCTTCGACGTCGTCGGCGACGACTTCGACCCGGCCGACAACGCCGTTCCCGACCAGCTCAACCCGACCAACCCGGTCATGGCGCTGACCGCCGCGGACGCCGTGCGCACCCGAAAGCTCGACCTCGTGCGCAAGAACAGCCAGTGGACGATCAACGGCCACACGTGGGACGACGTCGTGCGCAGCCGGTTCGCGCTCGTCGAGGCAAACCCCGCAGAGGGGGACGTCGAGGTGTGGGAGATCCGCAACTCGTCGGGCGGCTGGTTCCACCCGGTCCACATCCACCTCGTGGACTTCCGCGTGCTCGACCGCAACGGCGCGGCGCCGATGGCCCACGAGCTCGGGCCCAAGGACGTCGTCTACGTCGGCGAGAACGAGACGGTGCGGGTCGTCATGCGCTTCGAGGGGCGGGGCAAGTACATGATCCACTGCCACAACCTCGTCCACGAGGACCACGACATGATGAGCCAGTTCGAGGTCGTGGCCGGGGAGTCGACCGACCCGATGAGTGATCCGTGCAGGTCGCTGCCCGAGGACGGCGAGCTGTGAACGCGACGGCCCACGAGGGCCTTCACGGTGCCGCGGTCGACGACGAGGGCACGCCGCAGCAGGCACACCGCTGGCGTACGCCGTCGGCCGAGGCCCGCGCGGCCGGCACCCTCCTCGGGGTGGCCGGGCTCGTCCACGTGGTCGTGACGCCGGAGCACGTCGACGAGTGGGCACCGGCCGGTGTCTTCTTCGCTGTCGTCGCCACCGCCCAGCTGTGGTTGGGCCAGGCGCTGTGGCGCGGCACCGCGAGGCGGGTCCTGCCCGCGGCGGTGCTCTCGACGGCCGGCCTCATCGCCCTCTACGTCGTGTCCCGCACCGCAGGACTGCCGTTCCACAGCGAGGGTGCGGCCGTGTCCGGTGGCGGGCACCACGGTCCCCTGCTCGTGCCCGGCGGCCACGGCAACGGGATGCCCGTCATCCCGGGGTCCGAGGGCGGTTCGACCGTCGAGGCCCTGGGGCTGCCCGATGCCGTCTGCGTCACCGCCGAGTTCGCGGCGCTGGCCCTCCTCGTCGGCCTGATGGCCCCCGCCCAGCGCCGTTCCGTCACCAACCTGCTGCTCGCGGTGGGCGTCTGTGGCTGGATCGTCTGGGCCGTGGCCAGGTTCACGTGAGCCTGCCGATGTCCGCGTCGGGGCGACCGCCCGGGGAGGGCGCGTCGGCAGCCGGGACCGTGCGCTCCCCTCGGAGGCCGGACGTGCAGTCGCCAGTCGCGGGTCGTCGGGGTCGTGGCCTCCACCACGGCTCGCGCCGCGCGCGCCGGGCACTCGCCGTGCTCGCCGTCGGTCTCGCCGTCGGGTCGCACTGGGTGGTCGAGCCGGTCCGTGTCACCTCCGACTCGATGAGCCCGACGCTCTCGGCGGGCGACCACGTGATCCTGCTCCGCACGCCGTGGGCGGGGACCGTGTCCCGAGGCGACGTGGTCGTCGTCGGCCCGGGGTGGGCCGAGCGGGCGGCGTCCACGACGAACGCCGGCGCCCAGGTGCCCACCGGGACGTCGTGGGTCAAGCGCGTCGTCGCGGTCGGCGGCGACGTGGTCGGCCTCGAGGACGGGCGGCTCGTCGTCGACGGCGTGCCGGTGACCGAGCCGTGGGTCGACGAGGAGTCGATGGACAGTGTGTGGTTCGGCCCCGTCGCCGTGCCCGCAGGTGCCGTCTTCGTCATGGGCGACGACCGCTCCCGCTCGGTGGACTCCCGGGTCCTCGGGCCTGTTCTCCTCGACGACCTGGACGGACGCGTCGTCACGCCGTGGCCGCTCTCCTGACGTCTCCGGCCGGTCGGCCACCCGGGAGACCCGACGGCACCGTTCCGCTCGCGGCGCGGAGCAGTGACCGGAGCCGCCGGCAGTCCTCCTCGAGGGAGGCGAGCGCCTCGGGCTGTGCGATGCCCCCGGCCCCACGACCTCCGGCCGCGTGCGCGGAGGGCAGCCGACCCGCCCCGCGACCCGCACCCCCGTGGGCGAGCAGCCGCACGTGCAGGCGCACGACGGCGTCGACGAGGTCGCGCAGCCCGTCGTCGTCGGACGACGTCGCCGCGAGCAGACGCGTGAAGACCGTGCGCAGTCCCGGTCCCGGGTCGCAGCCCAGCTCCTCGGCGAAGACCGAGCGACAGGTCTCGTACTCCCGCATCGCCTCGGCCTGGCGTCCCTGGCGCTCCAGCGACTCGAGCAGCACCTGCCAGGCCGCCTCGACGAGCAGGTCGCGCTCGATCGCGTCCCGGGCCCAGGTCTCGGCGCGGGACGGGTCGCCCTCGTCCAGCGCGAGGCGTGCGGCGTCGGTGAGCACGCGGAGCACCCGGGAGTGGTGACCGGAGACGTGCTCCTCGAGCCAGGGCAGGTCGCCGTCCACGGGCGCCAGAGGACGTTCGACGAGGGCGAGGGCAGCGGCATACGCGTCCAGCGCATCCGTCCCGGACACGTCGACCGCGCGTGCGGCGGCGACGAGCCGGGTGAACTCGACGACGTCGACGGGCGCCCGGTCCACGTCCCAGCGGTAGCCGCCCGGGACCGTGACGACCGGCGTCCCGCCCGGGAACACCGTCGCGAGCCGCTTCCGGAGCACACTGACGTAGGCCTCCAGCGTGCCGAGTGCACCGGCGGGCGGTCTTCCACCCCAGAGGAACTCGATGAGGCGTCCCTTAGAGACACTCGCACCGGCCTCGAACAGCAGCGCCATGAGCACCTGACGCGCCTTGGCCCCTCCGACGTCGCGCGGGCCGAGGACCAGGTCCCCGTCTCCCACGACGAGTCCCCCACACAGGCGTACGCGAAGCCCAGCAGTTCCGTTCATCCGGATCCCCCCTTGCAGAACTCCTCCCATGGTGGGCGCCTCCGGATGACGCCGGACCACCCAGCGGCGGGTGCCCCGACCCCCACTTTTCGAGGGCCGTTTCTCCGCACGCGAGGCCTCCAGCCGTGATACTGGTTCGCGGAACGGTGCGCCGGGGAGCGCACTGTCCTGACGACGAGGGGGCTCGATGTCGTCCGAGATGATGCGTGTGCTGGTCGTCGACGACCACCGAACTGTCGCCGACGCCCTGTCGCTCGCCGTGTCCGCCCAGCCGGACATGGAGAGTGTCGGCACCGCGGGCGGCGTCGTCGACGCGCTCGCGATCATCGACCGTGCGCGGCCCGACGCGATCGTCATGGACGTGCACCTCGACGACGGTGACGGCATCGAGCTGACCCGCCGCGTCACGGACGCCCACCCGCAGGTGCGCGTGGTCGTCCTCACCGCCCACGTGACCCACGCGTTGCTGGCCCGCGCCGCCGAGGCCGGAGCCTCGGCGCTGCTGCCCAAGGGCGGCCCACTCGCCGAGCTGATCCAGGCGGTGCGCGAGGCCAGTCGCGGGACCTTCGCCGTGCACCCGGTGCTGCTGCGGGCGCTCGTCGGCAACGGGTCCGGCAGACAGGGCACCCCGGAGCTGCTGACCTCTCGGGAGCAGCAGGTCCTCGCCCTGCTCGCCCAGGGGCGGGACCCCACGGCCATCGCCCGTACCCTCGGCATCTCGGTGCTCACCTGCCGCGGCTACATCAAGAACATCCTCGTCAAGCTCGACGCGCACAGCCAGCTCGAGGCGGTCATGATCGCTCTGCGGCGCAAGCTGATCCGGCTCGACGATGAGATCTGACCGCACCTCCGGCAGGGCGAGCCGCGGGCCGCTCGCACCCGGCCGGTCGACCGTCGTGCGCAGCGCCGTGACCCGGTTCGTGGTCTGGAGCGTGGCGGTGCTGCTCGTCGTCGCCTCGGGCACGCTGTTGTTGTCCCAACCCCTGGCCGAGTCCCTGTCCCTCCACGAGGCCGACGTGCGCAGCGTCGCCTTCGCCAACTCGGTCGTGGCACCGCTCGTCGACGAGGGGGTGCGGGCGGGCCGGCCCGAGGCCATGGCACCCCTCGAGCGCCTCATGCGGGCACGGATGGCCGACGGGTCCATCGCCCACATGAAGATCTGGACCGCCGACGGGCTCGTGCTGTGGACCGACGAGGCGGGCATGACCGGCAGGACGTACGAGCTCGATCCCGACGTCGCAGCCCTCTTCGGGGGCACCGGCGCAACCGCGGAGCTGTCAGATCTCGACAAGCCCGAGAACGCCGCCGAGCAGTCCCATGAGGAGCTCATCGAGGTCTACGTCGGCTTCCGCGCCGCCGACGGCCATCCCCTCGTCTTCGAGGCCTACTGGCCCACCGAGCGCATCCAGCACGACGTCGCCGACATCCGCTGGCAGTTCACCACGCTGGGCCTGGTCTCGCTCCTGCTGCTCGCCCTCGCCCTGCTCCCGCTCGCGCTGTCCCTCGCCCGCCGCGTCGACCGCGGCCTCGCCGAGCGGGAGGAGATGATGGCCCACGCGCTGTCGGCCTCGGACCTCGAGCGCCGTCGCCTCTCGCAGGACCTCCACGACGGACTCGTGCAGGACATCGTGGGGCTCGGGTACGCGTTGCCGACCGTGGCGGCCGCCCTGCCGGAGGAGGCGACCGCGGAGCGACACCTGCTCGAGCAGGCGTCGGCCGACCTCGCACGCAGCGCCACGGGGGCGCGCGAGCTGCTCACCGACGTCTACCCGGCGGACCTGCGCAGCGGGGGCCTCGTGGCTGCCGTCGAGGAGCTGGCGGACCGGCAGCGCCGGCGTGGAACCGACGTCGACGTCTCGGTGGACCCCCGGCTCGACGACTCGCTCGCCGTCGCCCAGCTGACCTTCCGGGTCGTCCGCGAAGGGCTGCGCAACGTCGACAAGCACGCGGACGCCTCGACCGTGGCGGTGTCGGCCGCCCTCCGGGGCGAGCGCGTCGTCGTCGAGGTGCGCGACGACGGCGTGGGGCCCTCGGCCACGGTTGACGAGCCTCCGGCCGGTTCGAACCGAGGGCACCTCGGGCTCCGGCTGCTGCGCGACACCCTGAGGTCACTGGGTGGCGACCTGACACTGGGCCGCGAGACCCCGGGCGGGGCGGTACTGCGGGCCGACTYCCCCGTGCTCGGGCCGATGTCCGGGCTGCCGTCAGCCTCCTGAGACGGCGTTGATGATGTGGACGCGGGCTCCGGCCGGGACCGGTGCGTCGATGCCCTCGCCGCGCGTGGCGTCCTCGCCGTTGACGAAGACCTTGACGTGCCGACGGATCTGGCCGCGCTCGTCGCGCACCTTGCCGTCGAGGATGCGATGACCGGAGAACGCCCGGTCGAGCAGCTCGGCCACCGTCTGCGACTCGGACGGCGACTCGACCTCGATCTCGGCGACGCCACCCACGAGGTCGCGGAGCATGCCGGGGAGGATGACGCGGACGGGGGCGGACGGCATACGGAATCCCTTGCGTGTCAGGCGAGCTGGGCGGCGCGCACGACGAGCACGTCGGGCAGCTGGGTCGCGATGCGCTGGAAGGTCTCACCCTCGTCAGCCGAGGCGAAGACGTCGCCGTTGCGGGTGCCGAGGTAGACGCCGACCGGGTCGGCCGCGTCGAGGGAGGCCGCGTCGCGCAGCACGCACGTGTAGCTGTGGCCGGGCAGACCGTTCGCCTGCTGACGCCACGTCGCGCCGGCGTCCTCGGACCGCTGGACCTGCAGCTGGGCGTCCGGCGGGATGCGCTCACCGGAGTCGGCCACGGGCACCACCCAGACGACACCGGGACGGCGCGGGTGGGCGAGGACCGTGAAGCCGAAGTCGGTCGGCAGCCCCTCGGCGATGGAGTCCCACGTCGCGCCGTTGTCGTGCGAGCGGTAGACACCGTTGTGGTTCTGGGCGAAGAGCTCCCCCTCGCCCTGGCCGCGAGCCACCTTGTGCACGCACTGGCCGTACTCCGGGTACTCGTTGTCGGGCATGAAGCCGGCCCGGATGCCGGGATTGCTCGGAGCCCACGTCTGCCCGCCGTCGCCCGAGCGATAGACGCCGCCCGCGCTCATCGCGACGAGCACCGACTCCGGGTGTCCGGGCTCGGGGACGATCGTGTGCACGGCGCCACCGCCGAAGCCGGGCTCCCAGGTCGGGCGGTGGGGGTGGTCCCAGAGGCCGCGGACGAGCTCGTAGTGCTCGCCGCGGTCGGTGCTCTTGAAGAGGGCGTGCGGCTCGACCCCCGCCCACACGACGTCGGTGTCGTTGGGGTCGGGCGTCAGCTGCCAGACGCGCTCGAGCGCGGTGTCGGTGTCGGCCGGGAAGGCCAGGGCCCGCTCGGCGCTCTCGGTCCACGTGCGGCCACCGTCGGTGGAGGCCTGGACCGTGGGTCCCCAGTGCCACGACTTGACGCCCGCCAGCACGGTCGAGCGTCCCTCGCGGGTGTCGACGGCGACGGAGGCGACCTCGCTCATGAGGAAGTGCGGACCCTCGAGGGTCCAGTCCTGCCGGTCGGCGCTGCGGGCGATCCAGAGCCCCTTGCGCGTGCCGATGGCGACGATGGTCTCGGTCATGTTGACAGTGTCCACTATGTCCGAGGGGCAGACAAGGGTCCGGCCACGGCGTTGTCGACCGGCTCACCGGCGAGCAGCGCCTCGACCTGTCGGCGCACCAGGGCGACGGCCCGCGGGCGCATCGCGTCCGTCGCTCCCCCGACGTGCGGTGTGACGAGGACGCCCGGCGTCGTCCAGAGCGGGTGGTCCTGCGGCAGCGGCTCGGGGTCGGTCACGTCGAGCGCCGCCCGCAGCCGGCCGGAGGCGCACTCGGCCACGAGGGCGTCGGTGTCGACGACCGGCCCCCGGGCCACGTTGACGAGGAGGGCGCCGTCCGGCACACGGCTGAGCAGCGCCGCGTCGAACAGACGACGTGTCGCGGACGTCAGCGGCACGATGACGACGACCACGTCGTGGTCGGGCAGCAGGTCGGGCAGCTCGTCGATGCCGTGCACCCGCGGCACGAGCTCGTCGCCCTCCCGGGCTCGAGAGGCCACCGCCGTCAGAGTGACCTCGAACGGGGCGAAGCGCCGCGCGATGGCCCGGCCGATCCGTCCGTAGCCGACGACGAGCACCCGCCGGTCGGCCAGCGACGCGCGCAGGCGCAGCGGCTCCCAGCGCCCCTGGTGCTGGGACCCGACGAACTCCGGGATGTCGCGGATCGACGCCAGCGTCAGGGTCAGCGCGAGCTCCGCCGTCGACGCGTCGTGCACGCCCGCCGCGTTGCAGAGGGTCACGCCCTCGGGGAGCCGGGCCACGAACTGCTCGTAGCCGGCGCTCTGCAGCTGCACGACCTCGAGGGCGTCGAGCCCGCGGGTGACGTCGGCGAGGTCGAGGCTCGTCATGTAGGGCATGACGGCGTACCGGATCTCGGGACCGCGCGGGTGCGGCCCCTCCATGTCCCACACGACCGTGTCGACGCCGTCGAGGTCGGCGAGCGCCTCGGCGAACTCGGGGTCGGGGACGGACACGACGACGGGTTGGGTAGCCATGGCGTCCACGCTAGCCAAGACGGGCGGCCCGACCCGGAGGGGACCGGGAACGGTCGTGGACCGGTCGGGGAAAGGTCCGGCGCGACGCCGCTAGGCTCGCCGGGTGACGCACCATCCCCACGTCCTCGCCCTCGGCTCGGGCCGACGCACCGCCCCCGAGCGCGGCGGCCGACCCACCGCGATCGACAAGCGGCCCGTCGAGTCGTTCGCGGTCCGCGACCCGGGGCCGAAGCACGGCGGTCTCGGCAGCGGGGTCGTCGGCGACGAGATCGGCAACCCGAAGCACCACGGCGGCGCACTGCAGGCGGTCTACGCCTACCCGCGCGAGGACCAGGAGCTCTGGGAGCAGCAGATCGGGCGCTCCATCCCCTTAGGGGGATTCGGCGAGAACATCACGACGCTCGCCGTGGACACGACACACGCGCTCGTCGGCGAGCGGTGGCGCATCGGCGACGTCGTGCTGCGGGTCGAGGTGCCGCGCATCCCGTGCAGCACCTTCGCCGCGCACATGGGTGAGCCCCGCTGGGTGCGCCGCTTCACCGAGGCCGGGCGCACCGGCGCCTACCTCTCGGTCGTGACCCCCGGCACCGTGCACACCGGCGCCACCATCGAGATCGAGCGACCTTCCCACGACATCGACCTGCTCGTGCTCTTCCGCGCCTTCACCGGCGACCTCGCCGCAGCACGACGGGTCGTCGACGCCGATGTCGTCCATCCCGAGGTGCGCGACGGGCTCGTCGAGACGCTCGAACGACGCGGGGGCTGAGACGCCGCGGTCCCAGACGCCACGTGGGACACAATGAGGTATGCCGCACACCTCCCGACCGATCGGCCGCGCGCTCGTGGGCGGCGTCGTCGTCGCCCTGGTCACGACCGCGTGCTCGACGGCCGAACCCTCTGCCCCCGCGACGGGTGCCGGCACGACCACCTCGGCGACCTCGAGCGCCACCACCGCGACGGGGAGCACCTCGGCGTCGTCGGCCCCCAGGACCCCGACGCGTCCACCCGCAGCCCAGCCGGTCGGCCCCGTGACCCTGATGGGCGGGCTCGACATCGCCTGGTCGGTGGCCGTGCTGCCCGACGGCAGCGCCCTCGTGAGCGAGCGCAACACGGGTCTGATCCACCACGTGCCCAAGCCCGGCTCCGGGGGCAGGGCGACGGTCGCCGGGAGGCTGCCGATCACCCGCACGGAGGGCGAGGGCGGACTCCTCGGGCTCGCCGTGCCCGAGGACTTCGACGCCGATCCCGTCTTCTACGCGTACTACTCGACCGAGAGCGACAACCGCATCGCCGCCGTGCCGTGGCGGGACGGCACGATCGGCGAGCCCGTCGTCATCTTCTCCGGAATCCCGCGTGGTCGGAACCACAACGGGGGCCGCATCGCCTTCGGGCCCGACGGCTACCTCTACGTCGGCACGGGCGAGGCCGGCGACACCTCGCTCTCACAGAACCTCGACTCCCTCGGCGGGAAGATCCTGCGCATCACCCCGGACGGCGACCCGGCCCCGGGCAACCCGTTCGGCGGCTCCCCGATCTGGTCCTACGGACACCGAAACGTCCAGGGTCTGGCCTGGGACCGTCGCAAACGCCTGTGGGCCAGCGAGTTCGGACAGAACACGTTCGACGAGCTCAACCTCGTCGAGCCCGGCAGGAACTACGGCTGGCCCGAGGTCGAGGGCCGCGCCGACAACCCCGACTACGTCGACCCCGTCGCCGAGTGGCCGACCTCCGAGATGTCACCGAGCGGCATCGCCGTCGGGCCCGACGGGGCCGTCTACCTGGCAGCCCTGCGCGGGCAGTCGGTGTGGCGGGTGCCGGTCGACGCCGACGGCTCCGCCGGCACCCCGACCCGCCACCTCCAGGGCACCTACGGTCGCATCCGGGACATCCACTTCGTCGGCAGCCGGGTCTGGATCACGACGAGCAACAACGACGGCGCCGACCGGCTCATCTCGCTGCCCCTCTCCGCGGTGGGAGCCGTGTGACCCTTCGCAGCAGGCTTCGCGCCGCGTGGCCCGCCACCGACGACCGGACGTGGCTAGCCTGACGAGCAGGGGTCGGCACCGGCGCCACCCACGAGCAGGAGGGGCACCCATGGGTTCGTACGACGAGATCCTCGACCAGGTACCGATCGACCAGCTGGCAGGCCAGCTCGGGGTCGGGAGTGACGAGGTCCGCCAGGCGGCGGAGAGTGCGCTGCCAGCCCTGCTCGGCGGGCTCCAGGCCAACGCCTCGGACCCCGCCGGCGCCGACTCGCTGCTCACGGCCCTCTCGGACCACCAGGGCACGATCAACGGCCTCGACGACGTCGACGAGCAGGACGGGAAGGCCATCGTCGGCAACATCTTCGGCGGCAGCACCGACCAGGTGGTCAACCAGCTCGGCGGGCTCGGCGGGTCGTCCGGCAGCCTCGTGCAGAAGCTGCTGCCGATCCTCGCCCCGATCGTCATGTCGTGGCTCGCCAACAAGATGGGTCAGGGCGGCTTGGGCGGGATGCTCGGCGGCGGGTCGGGCTCGACCGGCACGTCGGCCCCGTCGGCCCCGGCGGGCGGCGGGTCGACCGACGGCGGCCCGCTCTTCCCCGGTGGCGTGGGCGCCGACAGCGGGCCGGTCCAGGCCCCGGGCAGCGCGACGTCGACGGGTGCCGCGTCCGGCGGCTCGAACCCGCTCCAGGACATCCTCGGCCAGGTGCTCGGTGGCGGCTCCGGCTCGTCCGCTGGCAGCGGCGGCGCGGGTGACATCCTCGGCGGCCTGCTCGGTGGTCTCCTCGGCGGCGGCAAGCGCTGACCCTCCGCCGACGCCCATGTCACCGTCGAAGGGCCACGTTCCGGGCCTCCCCGAGGTCACGGACCTCTGGGACCGGCAGGAACGTGGCCCTTCGACGGGTGGTGCGGGGTTACTGGAGCTTGGCGAGGATGAGCTCGCGGGCCTTGCCGGCGTCGGCCTGGCCCTTCATCTCCTTCATGACCTGGCCGATGAGCGCGCCCGCGGCCGCCACCTTGCCGTCGCGGATCTTGGCCGCGACGTCGGGGTTGGCCTCGATGACCTTGTCGACGGCGGCCTCGAGGGCACCGTCGTCCTGGACGAGCTCGAGCCCCCGGGCGTCGGCCACGGCCGTCGGGGTCCCCTCGCCGACGAGCACGCCGTCGAGCACCCGCCGCGCCATCGAGTCGTTGAGGCGCCCCGCTGCGACGAGCCCGTCGAGCTCGGCGATGTGCGCGGGCGTCAGACCCAGCCCGGCGGCATACGAGACGATGTCCTGGCCCTCGGCGTTGGCGCGCCGTGACGGCTCACCGAGCCACCACTTCTTCGCGGCGCCGGCGCTTGCGCCGGCAGCGACGGTCTCCTCGATGAGCTCGACCGCTCCGGCGTTGACGACGTCGCGCATCTCGAGATCGCTGTAGCCCCAGTCGGACTGGAGCCGCTTGCGACGGAGTCCGGGCGGCTCAGGCAGGGTGCCCCGGAGCGTCTCGACGGTCTCGCGCGTCGGCGCGACCGGCACGAGGTCGGGCTCGGGGAAGTAGCGGTAGTCCTCCGCGTCGGACTTGACGCGACCGGACGTCGTGATGCCGGTGTCCTCGTGCCAGTGCCGGGTCTCCTGGAGGATCGAGCCGCCGCCCTCGAGGATCGCCGCATGCCGCGAGATCTCGTAGCGCACGGCCCGCTCGACGGAGCGGAGCGAGTTGACGTTCTTGGTCTCGGTGCGCGTGCCGAGCGGCACCTCGAGCTGGGCCTCGTCGAGGGGCTCACCGACGCGCGGGCGCAGCGACACGTTGGCGTCGCAGCGCATCGAGCCCTGCTCCATCTTGACGTCGCTGACGTCGAGGGCGCGCAACAGGTCGCGCAGCGCGGAGACGTACGCCTTGGCGACCTCGGGCGCGCGCTCGCCCGCCCCGACCATGGGCTTGGTGACGATCTCGATGAGCGGGATGCCGGCGCGGTTGTAGTCGACGAGCGAGTGGTCGGCGCCGTGGATGCGACCGGTCGCGCCGCCGATGTGCAGCGACTTGCCGGTGTCCTCCTCCATGTGCGCGCGCTCGATCTCGACGCGGTAGACGCTGCCGTCCTCGAGCTCGACGTCGAGGTGGCCCTCGAAGGCGATCGGCTCGTCGTACTGCGACGTCTGGAAGTTCTTCGGCATGTCCGGGTAGAAGTAGTTCTTCCGGGCGAAGCGGCACCACTCGGCGATCTCGCAGTTGAGCGCCAGGCCGATGCGGATGGCCGACTCGACGGCCTTCTCGTTCACGACAGGCAGGGCGCCGGGGAGGCCCAGGCACACCGGGCAGACCTGCGAGTTGGGCTCGGCGCCGAACTCGGTCGGGCAGCCGCAGAACATCTTCGTGGCCGTGTGCAGCTCGACGTGGACCTCGAGACCCATGACAGGGTCGAACTTCGTCATGGCCTCGTCGTAGTCCATGACGGCATCGGTCGCGACGGTGGTCATGTCAGGCTCCCTTCGCAGCAGCGGCGCCCAGCACGGGCGCGCGGTCGAGGATCGGACCGCCCCAGCGGTCGACGAGCGCTGCCTCGAGGGCGGCACCGACGGAGTAGAGACGCTCGTCCTTGGTGGCCGGCGCGAGGATCTGGATGCCCGCGGGCAGGCCGTCCTCGTCGGCGAGACCCGACGGGATCGACATACCGGGGACGCCGGCGAGGTTGGCCGGGATGGTGGCGATGTCGTTGAGGTACATGGCCATCGGGTCCTCGAGCTTGTCGCCGAGCTTGAACGCCGTCGTCGGCGCCGTCGGGCTGACGAGCACGTCGACCTGGGCGTACGCGTTGTCGAAGTCCTGCGCGATTAGCGCGCGGACCTTCTGGGCCGAGCCGTAGTACGCGTCGTAGTAGCCGGAGCTGAGGGCGTACGTGCCGAGGATGATACGGCGCTTGACCTCGGGCCCGAAGCCCGCGTCGCGCGTCGCGGCCATGACCTGCTCGGCGCTCGGGGCGTCGACGCCCTCCGGCAGCACCCGCATGCCGTAGCGCATGGCGTCGAACTTGGCGAGGTTGCTCGACGCCTCGCTCGGGAGGATGAGGTAGTAGGTCGCGAGGGCGTACTCGAAGTTCGGGCAGCTCACCTCGACGACCTCAGCACCGAGCTCCTCGAGCAGGGCGACGGACTCGTCGAAGCGGGCGCGCACACCGGGCTGGTAGCCCTCGCCGCCGAGCTCCTTGACGACGCCGACGCGCATCCCCTTGACGCTGGCGGCGCGGGCGGCCTCGACGACCGGCGGGACAGGCGCGTCGATGGAGGTCGAGTCCATCGGGTCGTGGCCACCCATGACGGCGTGGAGCAGGGCGGTGTCGAGGACCGTGCGACCGCACGGGCCGGCCTGGTCGAGCGAGCTCGCGAGCGCCACGAGGCCGTAGCGCGAGACGCCGCCGTAGGTCGGCTTGGTGCCGACCGTGGCCGTGACGGCGGCGGGCTGGCGGATCGAGCCGCCGGTGTCGGTGCCGGTCGCGAGCGGTGCCTGGAAGGAGGCGAGCACCGAGCTCGAGCCACCACCCGAGCCACCGGGGATCCGGTCGAGGTCCCACGGGTTGTGCGACGGCCCGTAGGCCGAGTGCTCGGTCGAGGAGCCCATCGCGAACTCGTCCATGTTCGTCTTGCCGAGGATCGGCAGGCCGGCCTCGCGCAGCTTCGACACGACGGTCGCGTCGTAGGGCGGGACCCACCCCTCGAGGATCTTGCTGCCGCACGTCGTCGGCAGGCCCTTCGTCGTCATGACGTCCTTGACGGCGATCGGCACCCCGGCGAGAGCGCCGAGGGTCTCGCCGGCCCGACGCCGGTCGTCGATCGACCGGGCCTGGGCGAGCGCCCCGGCCTCGTCGACGTGGAGGTAGGAGTGCACCTGGCCGTCGACGGCGGCKATCCGGTCGAGGTGCGCCTGGGTCACCTCGACGGAGCTGATGGCCCCGCTCGCGAGCGCGCCGGCCAGGTCGGCGGCGGTGGCCCTCGTCAGGTCAGTTGGCAGGTCGGTCACGTCAGTGCCTTCGGTTCGTAGCTGCGACAGGAGTTTTCGTGGTGCCCGTCACGGGCGGGGCGTATGCCGGGTACTCGGCGAGGCGGCATACGCAGGCTTCAGGGTTGCTCAGTCCTCGTCGAGGATGCGCGGCACCGAGAAGCGCTGCTGCTCGGACTCGGGCGCCCCGGCCAGCACGGCGTCCGCGCCGAGGCTGGGGCGCACCACGTCGGGGCGGGTCACGTTGGTGAGCGGCATCGGGTGCGACATCGGGGCGACGCCGTCGGTCGGGGCCTGCTGGACCTTGGCCACGGACTCGAGGATGACTCCGAGCTCACCCACCATGCGGTCGAGCTCGGCGTCCGAGAGCTCGATCCGGGCGAGGCCGGCCAGGTGGGCTACGTCGTCGCGGGACAGGGATGACATGCGGGCCAGTCTATGGGGCAGCCCCTCGGGCCCGGACCACGCGTCCGGGCCCGGGCACGGCATCGCGGGCCCCGTGCCGCGAAGTCCTCCGGTGCGAGGCGTGTCCTGCCGCGGGTGTCGCTCGTTGACCACGGCGGATCCACGAACCACCCAAGGAGAACCCTCGATGACGAGCCCCGCCAGCCCGACCACGACGACGACCGCTCCCAGGGAGAACGTGCCAGCGCCTCCCGCGGCCGAAGCTGCCGACCCGACCCCCACCGCCTCGGCCGGCCCAGCACCCACCCCGACGGCGAACGAGACGGCGACCGGGACGGCGACCGAGACGTCGACCGACGCACCGGCCGACCGGGCCTCCGCCAAGGCCGAGATGGCCGAGGTCGCGCCTCGGGCGCGCCGCTCCCCCGACGTGCGGGCCGGCGCCCGCCGCGCCGCGACCCTCACCGGGGCCGGCATCAGGCGCGTGCGCACCCTGCTCGGCGGCATCGTCTGGTTCGCGTGCCTGCTCGCCGCCACGGCGCTCCTGCTCGGAGCCGTCCTCGTCGTGCTGGACGCCAACACGCGCAACGCCCTCGTGGCGGCCGTGCTGCGCGCTGCCGACTGGGCCGACCTCGGCGTCTTCAGCCGCACCGCCGGCATCAAGCAGTTCACCGGCGACGGCGCCACGGTCAAGAACGCCATCACCAACTGGGGACTCGCCGCCGTCGCCTGGCTCGTCGTCGGCCGCGTCGCCCTCCGCGTCCTGACGCCCCGGTCCTGACCGGTTGGAGGTATCCGCGCCGACGGAACCGCCGCGCGGATACCTCCAACCGGTAGGTCTCTCAGTCGCGCTGCCTGCCGCGCCTCTCGAGGACGTAGCGGCGCAGGACGTTGCGCGCCGTGCCCCAGATGCCGTGCCGGAAGAGCAGGACGATGACGACGAAGATCGTGCCCGTGATGAGGCCGATGCCCTCGAAGCCCGAACTCGCGAGATAGTCCTCGAGCGTCACGACGACGCCGGCGCCGACGAGGCCGCCCCAGAGCGTCCCGATGCCGCCCAG
Source organism: Terrabacter sp. RAF57 (assembly GCF_052113925.1). NCBI lineage: Bacteria > Bacillati > Actinomycetota > Actinomycetes > Micrococcales > Intrasporangiaceae > Terrabacter > Terrabacter sp. RAF57. The sequence continues at coordinate 74,562 of NZ_JBFRDT010000002.1, forward strand.
GACCGTGATGAGCACGACCTTGCCCGATGTCGTCCACATCAGCTCCTGCAGCGACGCGAACTGGTGGCTCACGGCGAAGACGCCGCCGGCGAGGCCGGCGAGCCCGGCCGAGATGATGAACGCCGTGATCTTGTAGCGCTCGACGTCGTAGCCGAGGGCGCGCGCCCGGGCCGGGTTGTCGCGCACGGCCGTCAGCACCCGACCGAAGGGCGAGTTGACGACGCGCCACGCGACGAGGATCCCGACGAGGATCATCGCGGCGCCGACGTAGTAGAAGTAGAACGGGTCGGTCTCGACCGCCTCGATGCCGAAGAAGTTCCTCGGGATGCCCTGCAGGCCGTTCTCGCCGCCCGTGAGGTCACGCGCCTGGTTGGCGATGAAGTAGAGCATCTGCGCGAAGGCCAGGGTGACCATGGCGAAGTAGATGCCGGTCCGCCGCACCGAGAGGTAGCCGATCGGCCAGGCGATGAGCATGGCGAAGACGGCGCCGCCGATGACGGCGACCGGGAAGGGCACGCCCCAGTGGGTGGCGATGAGCCCCGTGCAGTAGGCCGAGCCGCCCCAGAACGCGGCGTGGCCGAAGCTGAGCAACCCCGTGAAGCCGAGGAGCAGGTCGACGCTGATCGCGAAGAGACCCCAGCAGAGGATGTCCATCGCGACGGGCGGGTAGATCCAGTACGGCAGCATCACGAGCACGGCGAGGCCGGCTAGGAGCATGACGTAGCGCAGCGGGTTGCGCCGCGACAGGATCGAGGGCTGGGCCAGGTCGACGTCGACCTTGGCGGTCATCTGCTCGCTCATGCGACCTCCTCCCGTCCGAAGAGCCCCGAGGGCCGGACGAGAACGACGATCGCCATCAGCACGAAGATGACGATCTGGGCGTACGTGGGGGCGTAGGCGATGCCGTAGGCCTCGACGAGTCCGACGAGGAAGCCCGCGACCACCGCCCCGAGGATGGATCCGAGGCCGCCGATGACGACGACGGCGAACAGGATGATGATGAAGTTGCTGCCCATCTCGGCGGTGATGGCGCGGGTCGGGGCGGCCAGCACTCCGGCGAGGCCGGCGAGGGCGATGCCGAAGCCGAAGACGGGCGTGACCCAGAGCCCGACGTTGATGCCGAGGGCCCGCGTCCGGTCGGGCGCCTCGGTCGCGGCGCGCACGATCATGCCGATGCGCGTCTTCGTCAGCAGCAGCCCGACCGCCACGCAGACGACGACCGAGAAGACACAGGCGAAGATCGCGTAGACCGAGAGGTTGACCGAACCGACGGAGACCTGGCCGCCGAGTCCGGCGGGCACCTGGTAGGGCAGGCCCGAGACGCCGTAGCGCTGCTTGACCGCCTCGACGATCACCAGCGTGAGGCCGAACGTCAGCAGGAAGTTGTAGAGCGGGTCGAGCTCGAGCAACCAGCGCACGAGCAGGCGCTCCATGAGCACGCCGAACCCGAACATGAGGATCGGGACGATGACGAGCGCGGCCCAGAAGCCGACGTTCAGCTCGGCGAGCAGGACGGCGGACAGCACGGCGCCGAGCATGTAGCAGGCGCCGTGGGAGAAGTTGACGACCCCGAGGACGCCGAAGATGACGGCGAGGCCCAGCGCAGAGAGCGCGTAGAAGCCCCCGGCGGCGAGCCCCTGGAGGGTGTACTGGATGAATTCGCTCATGTCTCTCGCTCGGTTCGCGGTCGATCGGGCTGGGTGCGGCTGCCTCGACAGTCGCGCTGTGTCGTGTGCCGTCCGGCGCGGCCGCGTGGGACGCGACCGGACGGCATACGCACCGGGTGTCAGCTCATCGAGCAGGCGGGGTTGGCCTCGCCGTAGGCCTCGGCGGCCGGGATCGTCTTCTCGATGTCCTCGTAGTCCCACTCCTCCGGGGCGGAGCTCTTGACCTTGGCGAGGTACACGTCGTGGATGACGGCGTGGTCGGCCTTGCGGATCTCGCCGTTGCGCAGGAAGACGTCGTTGATCTTCTTGCCCTCGAGCTTGCCGACGATGGTGTCGGCGTCGTCGGTGCCGGCCTCCTGGACGGCCTCGAGGTAGTTCAACGCGGCCGAGTAGTTGGCGGCGTGGGCGAACGACGGACGGGTGTTCGTCTTCTCCTTGAATCGGTCGGCCCACTTCTTGTTCTGCGCGTCGAAGTTCCAGTACCAGGCGTCGGTGAACTGGGTACCGGCGAACTGGTCGACGCCGAGCGAGTGGATGTCGGTGATGAACATCAGGCCGACCGCGAGCTGGACCTTGCCCTTGAGCGAGCTCTGGTTGAACTGCTTGACGAAGTTGATGAGGTCGCCACCGGCGTGCATCGAGCCGATGACGTCGGGGTCGCCCTCGCCGGCCTTGGTGATGAAGGTGGCGAAGTTGTCGCTCGGGAAGGGCGAGGCGATCGACTGGCCGACGGTGCCGCCCGCGGCGGTGATCTCCTTGGTGAAGGACTTGTTCATGTCCTGGCCGAAGGCGTAGTCGGGGTAGACGATGTTCCACTTCTTGCCGCCGGCCTTGGTGATCGTGCCGGCCGTGCCGCGCGCCAGGACGCTCGTGTTGTACGCCCAGTGGAAGGTGTACTTGTTGCAGCTCGCGCCCGTCAGCGCCGTCGTGCCGGCGCCGATGTTGATGTAGAGCTTCTTCTTGTTCTTGGCCTGCGTGGCGACGGCGAGCGCGGCGGCCGAGTTCGGCACGTCGAGGATGATGTCGGCCTTCTGGCGGTCGTACATCTCCTGCGCCTTGGAGTTGGCGATGTCGGCCTTGTTCTGGTGGTCGGCCGTGACGATCTCGATGTCCTTGGCCACGGCCTTGTCGCCGTACTTGGCCTTGTAGTCCTCGATCGCCATCTCGATGGCGACCTTGCTGTTGGGACCCGACAGGTCCTTGTAGACGCCCGACTGGTCGTTGAGCAGGCCGATGACGACCTTGTCGTCGGTGAGCTTGCTCGAGCCGCCGGACTGGGGGCCGCCGGCCCCTCCGCACGCGGCGAGCGCGAGCGACGCGGTCGCGGCGATGGCGACGGTGCCTTGGACTGTCCTGCTACGCATGTCCCCTCCTGGGGTTGTGACGAGTGGTGACGTGTGGTGCGGGTGTGACGGGGTGCCACGGTGTGTGCGGTGTGTGCGGTGTGACGAGATGACGCGAGGGCGTCGTGACGACGGAGCCGGTGCGCCCGGGCGACGCGGCCGGGCGACGGGTGGGTGCTACATCCCGAGGTAGGTGAGCAGCTCGCCCTCGCGGGCGCGGAAGTCCTCGTTGTCGAGGTGCTCGACGACCGTCCCCTGCGCGAGCAGGTAGTGCCGGTCGGCGACCGTCGAGGCGAACTTGACGTTCTGCTCGACGAGGAGGACGGCGACCCCCTGGCCCTTGATCTCGCGGATGATCTCGCCGATGCGCTGGACGATGACGGGGGCCAGGCCCTCGCTCGGCTCGTCGAGCAGCAGCAGCCGTGAACCCATCCGCAGCACCCGGGCCATCGCGAGCATCTGCTGCTCGCCGCCCGAGAGCTTCGTCCCGGGGAAGTCGCGGCGTTCGTGGAGCACGGGGAAGAACTCGTAGACCCGCTCGAGCGGCCACGCGTCCGCGTGGACGACCGGCGGGAGCAGGAGGTTCTCGGCGACGGTGAGGCTCGCATAGATGCCGCGGTCGTCGGGGACCCAGCCGATGCCCGCGCGGGCCCGGGCGTCGGCCGACCGCTTGGCGAGGTCGGCGCCGTCCAGGGTCATCGTGCCCTCGATCTGCCGGTGCAGGCCCATGACCGAGCGCAGCAGGGTCGTCTTGCCGGCTCCGTTGCGCCCGACGAGGGTGACGACCTCACCGGGGGCCACGTCGATGCTGACCTCGGTGAGGACGCGGGCCTCGCCGTACCAGGCGGAGAGCCCAGACACCTCGAGCATCCGTGCGGCGTCACGCCCGAGGCTCCTGACCTCCGGCGCACCGGCGCGGTCGGGCGCCGGCTGCTCCGTCGTCGTGGCCGTCGTGTCGTCACTCATGGGCTGCTCCGAGGTATGCCGTGATGACCCGCTCGTCGGCGCGCACCTGCTCGTACGGTCCCTCCGCGAGCACCTGCCCCGACTGGAGCACGGTGACGCGGTCGGCGAGCGATCCGACGACGTGCATGTTGTGGTCGACGAAGACGACGGTCCGGCCTTCGGCGAGCTGCTTGACGAGGGCGATGGTGCGGTCGACGTCCTCGATGCCCATGCCCGCGGTCGGCTCGTCGAGGAGCAGCAGCTTGGGGTCGAGTGCCATGGCGATCGCGAGCTCGAGCGCGCGCTTCTGGCCGTAGGCCAGCGACGAGGCGGGTGCCCCGGCCCGGTCGGCGAGGCCGACCTGCTCGAGCAGCTCCATGGCGCGGTCCTTGAACGTGGCCATGCGGGTGACCGAGCGCCACCACTGCTTGCCCATGCCGGTCGGGCTGGCGAGGGCCAGCTCGAGGTGCTCGCGCAGGGTCATCGCCTCGAAGAGGCTCGTGATCTGGAAGGAGCGCGCGATGCCGAGCGGTGCGATCTGCTCCGGGGCCTTGCCGGTGATGTCCTCACCGTCGAAGAGCACGGCGCCGGACGTCGGGGTCAGGAAGCCGGTGAGCAGGTTGAAGAGCGTGGTCTTGCCCGCACCGTTGGGTCCGACGAGCGCGTGGACGGTGCCGCGGGCGACCGTCAGGTCGACCTCCGAGACGGCCCGGAAGCCACGGAACTCCTTGGTCAGGGCCCTGGTCTCGAGCAACGGGGTACCCGTCAAGACCTGCACCTCCTCGTGCGTCGCGCTCGGGTGAGCGTGGTGTCGGGCCGCGCCGGTCGGTGTGACGGGCGGGCGACGACTCCGGAAATCCGGGAAACTTCGGCAAAGCCTAGGAGGGCTGCACGCCGAAAGGACGGTGGGGACCCACACACCTGACACGGTTCTGTGGGCTCGCGACACATGCGAGCCAGCCTCCGACCGGGCGGTCGCTGGTGCGGTCACCTGGGCTCGACGGGTGCGATCAGGTCCGACGGGGTCGGACGGGTCAGTCGGCCGCGCCCGTCTCGAGCAGGCGGCGGAAGCCGTCCTCGTCGAGGATCGTCAGCCCCAGCTCCTCGGCCTTGGCCGCCTTGGAGCCCGCGTTGGCGCCGATGACGACGAAGTCGGTCTTCTTCGACACCGAGCCGGAGGCCTTGCCGCCTCGGCTGATGATGGCTTCCTTCGTCTCGTCACGGGAGAAGCCCTCGAGCGAGCCGGTGACGACGACGGTCTTGCCCTCGAGCGTCCGCTCGATGGATTCGTCGACCTCGTCGGCCATCCGGACGCCGGCATCGCCCCACTTGCGCACGATCTCCTGGTGCCAGTCGACCTCGAACCACGCGGTGACGGCCTCGGCGATGACCCCGCCGACACCCTCGGCCTGGGCGAGCTCCTCGGTCGACGCCGACCGGATCGCCTCCATCGAGCCGAAGTGGGTGGCCAGCGCCCGGGCCGCCGTGGGTCCCACGTGCCGGATGGAGAGGGCCACGACGACGCGCCACAGCGGCTGGGTCTTGGCCTTCTCGAGCTCGGCGAGCAGCTTGTCGCCACCCGCAGAGAGCACGCGCCCGTCGAGGACGGCCTCGTCCGGGTCGGTCTTCTTGGCGGCCCTCGTGTAGAGCGGGACCTGCGCGAGCTTCTCGCGGGTGAGGCCGTACTCCCCCGCGTGGGGGCTGTCGGGGGCCAGCGCGAAGAGGTCGCCCTCGTCGGTGATGACGCCCGACTCGAGCAGGGCGATCGAGCCCTCCCAGCCGAGGGCCTCGATGTCGAGACCGCCGCGTGCGGCGAGAGCGAAGACCCGCTCGCGCAGCTGGCTCGGGCACGAACGTGTGTTGGGGCAGCGGATGTCCTTGTCGCCCTCCTTCTCGGGGGCGAGCGGCGTGCCGCAGGCGGGGCAGTCGGTCGGCATGACGAAGGCGTGCTCGCTGCCGTCGCGCAGGTCGACGACGGGGCCGACGATCTCGGGGATGACGTCGCCCGCCTTGCGCAGCACGACCGTGTCGCCGATGAGCACACCCTTGCGCTCGACCTCGTACGCGTTGTGCAGCGTCGCCTGCTCGACCGTGGAGCCGGCGACCACGACAGGCTCCATGACGCCGTACGGGGTCACCCGGCCCGTGCGCCCGACGTTGACCCGGATGTCGAGGAGCCTGGTGTTGACCTCCTCGGGCGGGTACTTGAAGGCGATGGCCCACCGCGGCGCCCTCGACGTGGCGCCCAGCTGGCGCTGGAGGGCCACCTCGTCGACCTTGACGACGATGCCGTCGATGTCGTGGGCCCGGTCGTGGCGGTGCTCGCCGTGGAAGGTCACGAACTCCTGCACGGCCGCGATGTCGGGCAGGACGCGCACCTCGTCGGAGGTGGGCAGACCCCAGGCGCGGAGGGCGGCATACCCCTCGCTCTGGCGCTCGATGTCGAAGCCGCGGCGCGCTCCGATGCCGTGGACGAGCATGCGCAGCGGCCGGGTGGCGGTGACCTTGGGGTCCTTCTGGCGCAGCGAGCCGGCAGCGGCGTTGCGGGGGTTGGCGAAGGGGGCCTTGCCCGCCTCGACGAGGCCCGCGTTGAGGTCGGCGAACGCCGCCGTCGGGAAGAACACCTCCCCGCGGATCTCGACGAGGTCGGGCACGTCGTCGCCCGCGAGCCGCTCGGGGATGCCCTCGATGGTGCGGACGTTGTGGGTGACGTCCTCGCCGGTGCGGCCGTCGCCGCGGGTCAGGGCGCGCACGAGACGGCCCTTCTCGTAGAGCAGGTTGATGGCGAGGCCGTCGATCTTCAGCTCGGTCAGGAAGTGGGCGCCGTCGCCGACCTCGCGCTCGACGCGCTCGGCCCACGTCTGCAGCTCCTCGAAGGAGAAGGCGTTGTCGAGGCTCAGCATGCGCTCGACGTGGTCGACCGTCTCGAAGCCGGTCGCGAACGACGCACCCCCGACGTTCTGGGTCGGGCTCTCGGGCGTGCGCAGCGAGGGGTGCTCGTCCTCGATGGCGTTGAGCCGGCGGATCAGCGCGTCGTACTCACCGTCGCTGATGGTCGGCGCATCCTTGACGTGGTAGGCGAACTGGGCCGCCGCGGCCTGCTCGGCGAGCTCGGCCCACTCCTGGTGGACCTCGGTCGGGACGTCGTCGGTGACGGGCGTGGGGCCGCTGCTCTCGCTCACGCGCTCATCCTGCCAGCCGGCTCCGACGGTCACCCGCCCGATGACACTCCTCACGTGGCGGCGGGTCTGTTCACCGGGCGACCCAGCAGTGACAATGGGCCCGAGCCCGCCCCCTGCGAAGGAGCAGAGATGACCAACCTCGCCGCCAACCTCACCGCCACCGCGGCACGCGTCCCCGACAAGGTGGGCATCAAGCTCGACCGGGTCGAGCTGTCGTGGTCGGCGCTGCACCGCGCGGCGGCGGCCGTGGCCGGCCAGCTGCGTGCGGCTGGACTCGAGCCCGGCGACCGGGTGTCACTCATCCTCCCCAACGTGCCGGCATACCCCGTCGCCTTCTACGGCACCCTGCTCGCGGGCGGCGTCGTCGTGCCGATGAACCCGCTGCTCAAGTCGGGCGAGATCCAGTACTTCTACGAGGACAGCGGAGCCCGCTTCAGCTTCGTGTGGCCGGACTTCGCCGACGAGGCCGGGAAGGCTGCGGCCGAGACCGGGACCCGGCTGGTCGTGTGCGGTCCGATGGGGCCGGCCGACGGCCAGTTCGACGCGTCCGAGACGGCGGGCGCCCCGGTGCTCGAGCCGGTCGAGCGCGCCGACGACGACACCGCCGTGATCCTCTACACGAGCGGCACCACCGGCAAGCCCAAGGGCGCCGAGCTGACGCACTTCAACCTCCACCGCAACGCGGAGCGCTCGGCCACCGACATCATGGAGATCACCGAGGACGACGTCATCATGGGCTGCCTGCCCCTCTTCCACGTCTTCGGCCTCACGTGCGGGCTCAACACGTCGGTCCAACGCGGCGCCACCCTGACGCTCATCCCCCGGTTCGACCCGGCCAAGGCCATCGAGGTCCTCGGCCGAGACCACGTGACGATCTTCCAGGGCGTCCCGACGATGTATGCCGCGATCCTCAACCACCCGAACGCCGACGAGGCCGACACGAGCAGCCTGCGCACGTGCGCCTCGGGCGGCTCGGCGATGCCCGAGGCCGTGATGAAGGCGTTCGAGGAGAAGTTCCACTGCCAGATCCTCGAGGGCTACGGCCTGTCCGAGACCTCCCCGGTCGCCTCGTTCAACATGCCCGACAAGCCGACGAAGCCGGGCACCATCGGCCGGGCCATCCCGGGCTGCGAGATGAAGCTCGTCGACCTCGAGGGCAACGACACCCCGGCGGGCGAGATCGGCGAGATCGCGATCCGCGGCGAGAACATCATGAAGGGCTACTGGAACCGGCCCGAGGCCACGAAGGAGGCCATCCCCGACGGGTGGTTCCGCTCGGGCGACCTCGCCACCGTCGACGACGAGGGCTACTACACGATCGTGGACCGCAAGAAGGACATGATCATCCGCGGCGGCTTGAACGTCTACCCGCGGGAGGTCGAGGAGGTCCTCTACACGCACCCCGACGTGCTCGAGGCCGCGGTCGTGGGTGTCCCCGACGACCTCATGGGCGAGGAGGTCGGTGCCGCCGTGGTGCTGCGGCCCGGCTCGACGGCGACGCTCGAGGACGTCCAGACGTTCGTCAAGGAGCGCCTGGCGGCCTACAAGTATCCCCGCCGCATCTGGTCGCTCGACGAGCTGCCGAAGGGTCCCACCGGCAAGATCCTGCGTCGCGAGGTGCGTCCGCGGACCACGTCCTGACGCGCCGCCCGACCCTGCGACACGCAGGAGTTTGGACTCGCCGTACGTTTTGGCGTATTGCGCCGGATCGGTGACACTGGAGCAGGGTCACTATCGACGTGCCGCACCCCGTCCCGCCCTGGGACGCCCGGCGTCACGTCTGCGAAGGGTATTCACGCGTGAAGTTGAGCATCCGTTCCGCCGCAGTCTCGGGGATGGCCGTCCTGGCCATGCTCGGCGTCACGGCCTGCAATGCAACTGCCACGGCCGAGAACGGCAAGCCCGCGGGCACCTCCTCGGCGACCGCTGGTGGCACGACGTCGGCGGCACCCACGCCGACCACCGACCCGGTGGTCTTCAAGACGACCCCGGGCGACGAGTCCGAGGACGTGTCCGTCGACACGCGGGTCACCGCCTCGGCCGAGAAGGGCACGCTCAAGAAGGCCTCGCTCTCGTACAAGAGCAAGAAGGGCAACCGCATCCCCGTCGACGGCACCCTCGACGGCGGCACGTGGACCGCGTCCGACCTGCTCGAGCCCGGCGTCAAGTACACCCTCGACCTCACGGCCGAGGACTCCGACGGCAAGACCACCGAGTCGACGCAGACGTTCCGCACCGCGAACCTCACGCTCGACGACCAGGTCTACGTCGCCGTCTCCCCGCGTGACGGGGGCACCGTCGGCATCGGCATGCCGGTCGTCGCCCGCTTCGACCTCCCGGTCGTCGACAAGGCGAGCTTCGAGAAGCACATGAAGGTGACCTCGACCCCCGCCCAGGCCGGCTCCTGGTACTGGCTCAGCTCGCGCGAGGCGCACTGGCGTCCCAAGACGTACTGGAAGGCCGGCACCAAGGTGCACGTCGAGGCCAACCTCAACGGCGTCCCCGCCGGCGGCAACCGCTACGGACAGATGAGCCGGACCTCCGACTTCACCATCGGGCGTGCCGTCGTGGCCAAGGYCAACCTCAAGACGGACAAGCTGGACCTCTTCATCAACGGCAAGTGGACCAAGCGCATCCCCGTCACGGGTGGTCGTCCCGGCTTCGTCACCCGCTCGGGCGTCAAGGTCATCATGGACAAGCAGACCAACATCACGATGCGTGCAGAGACCATCGGCCTGAAGAAGGACGACCCCAACTACTACGCCGACACCCCGGTGAAGTACGCCATGCGCGTCACGAACTCGGGCGAGTTCCTCCACACGGCCCCGTGGTCGGTCGCCGACCAGGGCAAGCGCAACGTCAGCCACGGCTGCACGGGCATGAGCGACGCCAACGGCCAGTGGCTCTTCGGCCAGATGCAGATCGGCGACGTCGTCGAGACGACCGGCACCAGCCGTCCGATGACGATGGGCAACGGCTACTCGGACTGGAACCTCAGCTGGGCCAAGTGGACCGCGGGCTCCGCGCTCTGAGCTGACCACCGAGCTCACCGAGCAGAGGCCGGCCACCCTTCGGGGTGGCCGGCCTCTGCCGTTCAGGACGGGGAGCCGCCGGGGACGGTCAGCCGGCGCTGCGCTCCTCGAGCTCGCGGGCGGTCTCCACGGCTGCCCGCTGCACGGCCCTCGCGACCTCCGGTGAGGCAGTGGCCAGGCCGCACGCTGGCGTCACGACGACGTCCGCGAGCGACCGGAGCGGGAGGCCGGTCCGCGTCCACGCCCCGACGAGGTCGGCGGCCAGGTCCTGCGGTCGCGTCCGGCTCCCGTCGGTGGGCACGACGCCGGCATGGAGGCGTATGCCGTCCTCGACCGCGACGGCCACGCCCTCCCACTCGCGGGGGCGCAGCAGGGAGGTGTCGAGCGACAACGCGGTCGGCACGGTGGCGCGCAGGAGTGGCAGGGGTGGGCTGGCCGCACAGCAGTGCACGACCGTCTCGCCGTCGTGTGCCCGGAGCACCGTCGTCAGGCCAGCCGCGGCGACCTGGGGGTCGAGGCTCGGCAGGCGACCGAACCCCGACGAGGTCGGTAGCCGGCCGGCGAGCACAGTCGGCAGGCTGGGCTCGTCCACCTGGAGCACGATCCGCGCCCCGGGGACGAGGCTGCGCACGGCGGCGACGTGGACGCGTACGCCCTCGGCGAGCGACTCGACGAGGTCACGGCTGGCGCCGTCGTCGACGATGACGCGCTCGCCGCGCGAGAGCCACACGTTGGCGGCGAGGGTCCACGGCCCGACGACCTGGAGCTTGAGTGGGCCGGTGTGCCCGTCGTAGGCCTCGGCGAGCTCGTCGAGGTCCTCGCGGAGCATCGCCGCCGTGCGTGACGCGTCGCGTCCGGGGCGGTCGACGAGCCGCCACCCGACGGGCTGGAGGTCGACGGGCAGCTCGACGAGCAGGCCTGCCGTGCGCCCGACCATGTCGGCTCCCGGCCCCCGTGCGGGCAGCTCGGGGAGGTAGGGCGCGTGGCCGTCCAGGATCTCGCGCACCTGCCGCACCGCGTCGCGCACCGAGGTGCCGGGCCAGGAGCCGATGCCGGAAGCGAGAGTCACCGCGCCAGCCTAGGCGCACCCGGAACGGGCCCCGCACCGCGAGGTGTGGTCGACGCCCCACCGGAGTCCGACGGCAGTAGCGTGATGCCGGTGCGCCGCCATGACTTCTCGGGACCCGCAGACCTGCGGGCGATGCAGGGCCTCGCCTCGCGGCTCTGGACACCCACCTCCCGCTTCCACCCCGGTCAGCTCGCGTGGAGCCGCTACTACCGGCCGGTCGACCCGATGGGTCTCGACGACGACGAGGCCATCGCTCTCTGGACCGACGGCGGCGAGGTCGTCGGCTTCGGCTGGGCCGAGGCACCGGACTGGTTCGAGCTCCAGGTCGACCCCGCGCGGCCCGACGTCGCCGCGGAGGTCGTCGACTGGTTCGAGGAGGTGAGCGACGCAGAGACGCAGTCGGCCCTCGTCATGGAGGGAGATGTCGCCGAGCAGGCCCTCACCGCAGCAGGATTCGAGCCGCACGCGGACGAGCCCTTCTTCACGCACCACGAGCTCGACCTCGCCGAACTACCGCCGGTGCCGGACGTCCCGCGCTACACCTTCCGTCACATCGAGCCGCACGAGGCCCGCTCCCGCGCTGCCGTCCACGCCGCCTCGTGGTCCGACGTGGGCCCGTCGAAGGTCGACGAGCGGGCCTACGAGCAGCTCATGGGCGCGTGGCCCTACCGCCACGACCTCGACTGGGTCGCCGTCGACGCCGACGACACCATGGTGGCCTCGGCCCTCGTGTGGCTCGACCCGGCCCACGGCGCGGGTCTCGTCGAGCCGGTGGGGTGCGTGCCCGAGCACCGCGGTCGCGGACTCGCAGGAGCCGTGACGCTCGCCGCCCTGCACCGGCTCGCCGAGGTGGGCGCCTCTGTCGCACAGGTGAGCCCGCGCGGCGACGACGACTACCCGGGTCCCCAGCGGCTCTACCGCGCCCTGGGCTTCCGACCGCGCGCCCGCACCGTCACGTGGCGCCGCTCGCTGGACTGAGGTCGCCTCCCGGCTACCCGACGGGGGTTCGCTCCAGCCGAGAGGCGGAGATCGTGGCCGAGCCGACGACCCGCGTGCCCTCGTAGAGCACGACGGACTGTCCCGGCGCGACGCCACGCACGCGGCCCTCGAGCCGCACCTCGACGCGGTCGCCATCGGCCCAGGCCGTCGCGGCATACTCCTCGCCGTGCGCACGCACCTGCGCGCCGACGTGCACGACGCCCTGCGGCGCCGGACCGCACCAGCGGGCATGGTCGCCGGTGATCGCGTTGACGCCGAGCAGGTCGGCGGCGCCGACGACCACCTGGTTGGTCTCGGTGCGGACCTCGACGACGTAGCGCGGCTCGCCGTCGGCAGCGGGCCGCGAGAGGGCGAGCCCGCGGCGCTGTCCGACCGTGTAGGCGAAGGCCCCGGCGTGCTGGCCCACGACCTCACCGGACGTGTCGACGATGTCTCCGGGGGCCTCGCCGAGCTCGCGCGTCAGCCACCCCTTGGTGTCGCCGTCGGCGATGAAGCAGATGTCGTGGCTGTCGGGCTTCCTGGCGATGAAGAAGCCCCGCTCGGCCGCCTCCTCGCGGATCCGCGGCTTGGTCGTGTCACCGAGCGGGAAGAACGACCGGGCCAGCTGGTCGGCGTCGAGCACGCCGAGGACGTAGCTCTGGTCCTTGGCCATGTCGACGGCGCGGTGCAGCTCGCGCCGCACTCCCCCGTGCCCGTCGTCGGTCTCGACGACCTGGGCGTAGTGACCCGTGGCCACGGCATCGAAGCCGAGGGCCAGCGCCTTGTCGAGCAGGGCGGCGAACTTGATCTTCTCGTTGCAGCGCAGGCACGGGTTGGGCGTGCGCCCGGCAGCGTACTCGGCGCGGAAGTCGTCGACGACGTCGCGCTTGAAGCGGGCCGCCATGTCCCAGACGTAGAAGGGGATCCCGAGCACGTCGGCCACTCGACGGGCGTCGCCGGCGTCCTCGATGGTGCAGCAGCCGCGCGCCGACTCGCGCAGCGTCGCCGCGCTCTGGCTCAGGGCGAGGTGGACGCCGACGACCTCGTGACCGGCGTCGAGCATGCGGGCGGCGGCGACCGCCGAGTCGACGCCGCCGCTCATCGCCGCCACGACCCTCACGACGCGGTCGCCTCCCGCGCGCGGCGAGCGCGCTCGATGGCAGCGGGCAGTGCGTCGACGAACGTGTCGACGTCAGCCTGGGTCGAGGTGTGCCCGAGCGTCAGGCGCAGGGCGCCCCGGGCGTCGCTCTCGGCGACCCCCATCGCGAGCAGCACGTGGCTGGGCTGGGGCACGCCGGCCTGGCACGCCGAACCCGTCGAGCAGGAGACCCCTGCAGCGTCGAGCAGGTAGAGCAGGGAGTCACCGTCGCACCCGGGCACGAGCAGGTGCACGTTGCCGGGGAGCCGGCTCACGCCGTCGCCGCGGCGCCAGACCCCGGACGGCCGGATGTCCGGGGCGATCGCCATGGCGCGCTCGATGAGCTCGTCGCGCAGCGCGACGAGGCGCGCCGACTCGGCCTCGATCGAGGCCGTGGCCTCGGTGAGCGCGGTGGCGAAGCCGACGATGGCGGGGGTGTCGAGGGTGCCGGACCGCACCTGCCGCTCCTGCCCGCCGCCGTGCGTCAGCGGGACGAGCTTCGCGTCACGGCGCAGCACGAGGGCGCCGACGCCGATGGGACCGCCGAGCTTGTGTGCGGTCACCGACATGAGGTCGGCCCCGCTCGCCTCGAAGTCGACGGCCAGGTGCCCGGCCGCCTGCACGGCGTCGGTGTGGAACGGCACCCCGAACTCGTGAGCGACGTCGGCGATGGCACGGACGTCCTGGACGGCCCCGACCTCGTTGTTGGCCCACATCACCGAGACGAGGGCGACAGAGTCGGGGTCGGACTCGATGGCGGCGCGCACGGTCGCGGGCTCGACGACACCCTCGGGCGTGCAGTCGAGCCACGTCACCTTGGCACCCTCGTGCGCGACGAGGAAGTCGACGCAGTCGAGCACGGCGTGGTGCTCGGTCGCGCCGACGAGGAGGCGCACCCGCGCCGGGTCGCGATCCCGGCGGGACCAGTACGTGCCCTTGACGGCGAGGTTGTCCGACTCCGTGCCACCGGAGGTGAAGACGATCTCGGAGGGTCGCGCACCGAGGCAGCGGGCGATCCTCTCGCGCGACTCCTCGACGGCCCGGCGCGCGGCGCGACCCGTGCGGTGCAGGGACGAGGCGTTGCCCACGACCGCCAGCTGCTCCGTCATCGCCGCGAGGGCGGCGGGGAGCATCGGCGTGGTCGCCGCATGGTCGAGATAGGCAGTCACCCACCGATTCTAGGACGCCCGGACACCCCGGCCGGACGGCCGCAGGACGAGGCGTCCACCCACTCCCGTGGGCGATGGCGTATGCCGTCCCGCCGGCTACCCGTGCGTAACCTCACACCGCGCCCCCTCGTTGGCCAGTCACGTCGCCACCCTCCACTGACGTGGGGTGGCCCAGCAGAGAGGGATCTCATGCGATTGACCGCCTCACGCCGCCTCCGTCTCGGAGCGGTCACCCTGGCAGCAGCCACCGCCCTGACCTCGACCACCGCCGCCGCCGCGGCGCCGGCCTCGTCCGGTCCGCAGTCCGCGCCGTCCGGCGTCGCTGCCGGCCTGCTGGGCACCGGCCAGGCCCGCGCACCGCTGTCGACGTGGCTCGGGCAGCACTGGTCGACCCTGTCCGCCGTCACGCCGACGACGGTGCTCGTCCACGCGACGGACATCGGGGCCGCACGCCGGGCCGCCGCCGCGTCCGGGCTCACGGTCCGCGACACCTACGACAAGATCGGTGTCGTCGTCGCGGCCGGGCTCCCCGTGCAGATCGACGCCGTGCGCTCCGTCCCCGGCGTCACGTACGTCGAGGGCAACCAGCCCATCGACATGTTCCTGTCGACGTCCAACACCGCCACCCGCGGCTCCGAGGCCCGGGCGACCCTCACGGGGGCGAACGGCACGGCCCTCGACGGCTCCGGTGTCAGCGTGGCCGTCATTGACTCCGGCGTCGACCCGACGCACCCGTTCCTCCAGAACGCCGACGGCACCTCTGCCGTCGTCAAGAACCTCAAGATGGTGTGCGATCCGCTCGAGCCGCTCCCCTGCCAGCCCGTCGACGCCGCCAGCCTCAACACCGACCTGCTCGCCGCAGGCGGTCACGGCATGCACGTCTCCGGCATCGTCGCCGGGCGCGACGTCACCCTGTCCGACGGCACGAAGATGCACGGGGCCGCCCCCGGCGCGAGCATCGTCAGCCTGAGCACGGGCGCCGTGCTGCTCATCGTCGGCGCCGACTCGGCGCTCAACTGGGTCCTCGAGCATCACGCCGCGCCCTGCGGCGCGGGCGTCCCGGCCAGCACCTGCCCGCCGATCAAGGTCACGAGCAACTCCTACGGACCGACGGGCGGCGGCGAGTTCGACCCGAACTCGGCGACGGTCAAGCTCCAGCGCGCGCTCGTCGGCGAGGGCGTCGTCTCGGTCTGGGCCAACGGCAACGACGGCGGCGACGGGTCCGCCAACCTCTCCAACCCTCCCGGCCAGGACCCGACGGGCGGCATCATCTCCGTCGCGTCGTACAACGACCAGGACACCGGCACCCGGGGCGGCACGGTCAGCGACTTCAGCTCGCGCGGCCGCTCGGGCCAGTTCGCCACCTACCCCGACATCTCGGCGCCGGGTGAGGGCATCACGTCGTCGTGCCGCATCTACCTGCCGATCTGCACGACGGGCGGCGACCCGCGCAACAACGGCGACTACAACACGATCAGCGGCACCTCGATGGCGACGCCGCACATCTCGGGCATCGTCGCCCAGCTCTTCCAGGCCAACCCGAGCGCGACGCCGGCCCAGGTCGAGGCCGCCATCAAGTCGACGGCCTCGAAGTACGCCGACGGAGCCGCCTACGTCAGCGATCCGGCCGGCAACGGCACGACGTCGTTCGACAAGGGTCACGGCCTCGTCGACGTCGTGGCGGCGGCCACCGCGATCCGTCCCTGACGCCGGGGGCACCCAGCACCACACGCATCACCCGTCCACCCCACCCGTGGGGCCGGTCTGCCTATGATCGGCCCCATGGGTGGCAGGCACGAGGGCACCGGCGGCAGCCGGCTGCGCGCGCCCACCGGCCACCGGGCCGTCGCGGCCCTGGCCTCTCCTGCCATCGGCTACTTCGTGGCGCGCCTGCTCGTGCGCCTCGTCCCGTCGCTGCCCGCGACGATGACGTATGCCGTGTGCCTGGCCCTCGCGCTCGCCCTCGCCTGGCGGGCGTGGTCGGCCCGCATCGACCTCGGGACGAAGCGCCTGCGCGTGCACAACACCCTCATGACGACGACGATCGACCGGCGCGACGTACGGCGCGTGTCGTCGAGCGGACGGCTCGAGTGGCGTCACGGGGCGGGCCGACCGGTGCGCCTGCCGTCGGAGGCGCTGCGCGGTGGGTGGTGGACCCTCGGGACGGGGCGTTCGGCATACGCCTTCAACCGGCAGCGGCTCGAGAGCTGGATCCGGCTGTCGTCTCGGGTCGACCTCGACTCCGAGGCGGCCTGAGGGTCGGCCTCGTGCTCGCACGACGGCGGCCCCGACCTTCGCGGTCGGGGGCCGCCGCCGAGCGGCGTCGGGCACTCGGCCCGACGGGGCGGTCAGTCCTTGGCGCCCGTGATCGCCTCGGTCGCCTGCGGGAGGACGTTGAAGAGGTCGCCCACCACGCCGAAGTCGACGAGCTCGAAGATCGGGGCCTCGTTGTCCTTGTTGACGGCCACGATCGTCTTGGACGTCTGCATGCCGGCGCGGTGCTGGATGGCACCGGAGATGCCGCACGCGACGTAGAGCTGCGGGCTCACCTGCTTGCCGGTCTGGCCGACCTGCGACGTGTGGGGGTACCACCCGGCGTCGACCGCGGCACGCGAGGCACCGACGGCGGCACCGAGCGAGTCGGCGAAGTCCTCGACCTTGGAGAAGTCGCCGCCGGTGCCACGTCCACCGGAGACGACGATGGCGGCCTCGGTCAGCTCGGGG
This sequence comes from Terrabacter sp. RAF57, assembly GCF_052113925.1. Lineage (NCBI taxonomy): Bacteria > Bacillati > Actinomycetota > Actinomycetes > Micrococcales > Intrasporangiaceae > Terrabacter > Terrabacter sp. RAF57. The sequence goes on from NZ_JBFRDT010000002.1 coordinate 91,809, forward strand.
CGGCCGGTGGCCTGCTTCGGCTTGGACTCGGTGATCTTCGCGCCCTTGGCGGCGTCGGACGGGCTGAAGTCGACGACCTCGTCGGCGGCCGCACCCGCGACCTCCTCGGGGGTGGCCGAGTTGGGCTTCACGGCGACGATGGGCGTGCCCTTCGTGACGGTGGCCGACACGGTGTAGGAGCCGGCGAAGACCGACTGCGTCGTCGCGACGCCACCGTCGGCGGCCTGGACGTCGACGGCGTCGGTGATGAGGCCCGACTCGGTCTTGACGGCGAGGCGGGCGGCGATCTCCTTGCCCTCCGGCGAGGACGGCACGAGGACCGCGGCCGGGGACGTCGAGGAGACGAGCTGGGCGAGCAGCTCGGCCTGGGGGACGACGAGGTGATCGAGCACCTCGGGCGACTCGACGCGGTAGATCTTCTCGGCGCCGAAGCGGGCGAGGGTCTCCTTGGCGGCATCGAAACCGGGGCCGACGAAGACGGCGGACGGCTCGCCGAGGCGGCGGGCGATCGTCAGCAGCTCGGACGTGGTCTTGCGGACCTTGCCCTCGACGTGGTCGACGAGCACGAGTACTTCAGCCATGGTGCGGATCTCCTTTGCTGGCTGGGAAGGTCAGGGGCAGGTCAGACGAACTTGCGCTCGGTGAGGAACGCGGCGAGCTTGCTGCCGCCGTCGCCCTCGTCGGCGACGATCTCGCCCTGCGAGCGCGGCGGACGGGCGGCGAAGGACTCGACCTTCGTCCACGCGGCGTCGAGGCCGACCTGCGCGGCGTCCACGCCGAGGTCGGCGAGGCTCCACTGCTCGACGGGCTTCTTCTTCGCGGCCATGATCCCCTTGAACGAGGGGTAGCGCGGCTCGTTGATCTGGTCGGTGACCGACACGAGCGCCGGCAGCGTGGCCGTGATCGTCTGGGTGGAGGCGTCGCCGTCGCGGCGGATCGTCGCCGTGGTGCCCTCGACGGTCAGCTCGGACGCGAACGTCACGGCCGGCAGGCCGAGCCGCTCGGCGAGCATCGCGGGCACGACACCCATGGTGCCGTCGGTCGAGGCCATGCCGGTGACGACGAGGTCGACGTCCCCGATCTTCTTGATGGCCTCGGCGAGGACGAGCGAGGTCGCGATGGCGTCGGAGCCGTGGATGGCGTCGTCGTTGACGTGCACACCCTTGTCGGCGCCCATCTGCAGAGCCTTCTTGATGGCGTCGGCGGCGGCGTCGGGGCCCACCGTCAGGACGGTGACCTCACCCTCGCCGGCCTCGACGATCTTGAGGGCCTCCTCGACCGCGTACTCGTCGAGCTCCGACAGCAGGCCGTCGACGTTCTCGCGGTCGGTCGTGTTGTCAGATGCGTTGAACGTGCGCTCGGCCTGGGCGTCCGGCACGTACTTGACACAGACGACGATGTTCATGGGTGAACGTCCTCTTCCGTTGCTGGTGGTGGTGCTCATGGAACTGCCGGAGGTCGCTCCGGCACTGCCGTCCATCCTCTCACTGAGCGCCCGCTCAGTCCGCACGGCTCTGGCGTGACGCTCACCACCAGACCCCTGGGGTATGCCGTCCCCTGTCGTCCGCGCGCACGCGGCGGGCCTGCCGGCAGGGCTGGGACGAGGCAAAACCGGTTGTCGAGGGTTGTCCGAACTGCGGAGGATGGGCGCCATGTCGTCCGCCTCCCCCGTCCCGTCCACGCGCCCCCGGGTCGCCCTCGTCACCGGGGTCGGCAGGCGTCGCTCGATCGGCTCCGAGCTCGCCCTCGGACTCGCCGCGGACGGCTGGGACCTCGCCCTCGGGCACTGGCAGCCCTACGACGAGCGGCTGGGCTACGAGCGCGGCACCGACGACCCGGCGGCCGTCGCCGACGAGTGCCGAGCCCTGGGTAGCCGCGTCGAGCTCCTGCCCGGCGACCTCTCGGACCCGGCCGTCCCCGAGGCCCTCGTCGCCACGGCGACGGAGCGACTCGGACCGGTGACCGGCCTCGTCATGTCGCACTGCGAGTCGGTCGACAGCGGGATCCTCACGACCTCGCTCGAGAGCTGGGAGCGGCACTACGCCGTCAACGCCCGCGCCACGTGGCTCCTCATCCGGGCGTTCGCCGAGCGGCTCCCCGAGCAGGCGGCGGGTGGACCCGCGGCCGCTCACGTCGTGGCCCTGACGAGCGACCACACGGCCCACAACCTGCCCTACGGCTCGAGCAAGGGTGCCCTCGACCGCATCGTCATCGCGGCGGCCCTCGAGCTGGCGGACCGCGGGGTGCGGGCCAACGTCATCAACCCCGGTCCGATCGACACGGGCTGGATGGACGACCGGATCCGGGCGCTCGGCACCGCCGACACCCCGGCCGGCCGGCTCGGCACGCCGCGCGACACGGCCGACCTCGTGCGCTTCCTGCTCTCGGAGCAGGGCGGCTGGATCAACGGCCAGCTGCTCCTCAGCAACGGCGGCTTCAAGACCTCCTGAGGCGATCGCGCCACGGCGCAGTTCCGACCCCGATCCGGCCCGGCCGCGACCAGAACCGCGCCACGGCCCCCAAACCGTCGGGGGCAGCACCGCGACGGGGGCCGGCGCTGGTCAGGCCGGGTCGACGTCGGCGGTCTCGAGGACGTGGAAGGCCGGCTCCTCGTAGGGATGCGCGGCCCGGAGCGCGGCGACGACGTCGGCCCGCAGCCGCCGCTCGAGGACGAGCTCGACGCGGTTCTCGGCGACCTTCTCGAGATCCCCGACGACTCCGATCGTCGGGGTCGCGCCCTCGACCGGCCGGAACTGTCCCGTGCCGCGGGCGACGAAGGCGCACTCGCGATAGTCGCCGACCGCCCCGGCCCCGGCGGCGAAGAGCGCCCGGAGCACTGCATCGGTGTCGCCGACGGGGACGTAGACGACGAGGACGTCGAGCGGACCGCGGCCCGGCACAGCGGTCACGGCAAGTTCCTCCCGAGCTCCCGGAGATGCCCGAGGCGGACCCACCGGCACGGGCGCCGCGGGTCCGCCTCGAGCGGCGTACGGGTGAGGGTCATCGACCCTCGAACTGCGCCTTGCCCGGGCCGTGCTCGACGAACGAGGACATGCCGATCTCCCGGTCCTTCGTCGCGAAGAGGGAGGCGAAGAGCAGGCGCTCGATCTCCAGCCCGGTCTCGAGGTCGACCTCGAGACCACGGTCGATGGCCTCCTTGGCGGCGCGGACGGCATACGACGCGGCGCCGACGAAGGTCGAGGCCCACTCACGCGAGGCGGTGTAGACGTCGGCGGCCGGCACGACCTTGTCGGCGAGGCCGATGGCGAGCGCCTCCTGGGCGTCGACGAAGCGGCCGCTGAAGATGATCTCCTTGGCGCGCGAGGCTCCGACGAGACGCGAGAGGCGCTGCGTGCCGCCGGCGCCCGGGATGATGCCGAGGAGGATCTCGGGCTGGCCGAGCTTCGCGTCGTCGGCGACGACCCGGAAATCGCACGCGAGCGCCAGCTCGCAGCCTCCACCGAGCGCATACCCGGTGATCGCGGCGATGACCGGCTTGGGGATGCGCGCCACGGCGCTGATCGAGCTCATGAGCGGACCAGAGCGCTCGACCATGTCGGTGTACGACATCGTCTGCATCTCCTTGATGTCCGCCCCGGCGGCGAAGACCCGCTCACCGCCGTAGACGATGACCGCCTTGACGTCAGTGCGCGCGGTCGCCTCGGCGGCGGCCTCGCGGATCTCCTCCTGGACCTGGACGTTGAGGGCGTTCATCTTCGGCCGGTCGAGACGGATCGTGCCGACGCCGTCCTCGACCTCGAGCCGGACGAACTCACCCATCAGGCGTCGCCGGGAGCGGGCGCGTCGTCCATCGGCAGCCAGGACTGGAAGAAGAAGCCGACGCTCTGGAGGATGTGGTTGACCGACAGCGGCACGAGGATGTCGAGGTCGGCGTTCGGGGTCACGACGTGCTCGGCCGAGACAACGAGGCTCTCCTGGACGAGGGAGAGCTTGACGATGTTGAGCTGCATCGTCAGGTCGTTGCAGCGGGCGAGGCGCTCGTTGCGGTCGGACGAGACGGGCTCGGCGAGCTGCCACTGGCCGAAGAAGCGGACGAGGGCGAGGTCGCCCTCGGCGATGCGGGCGAAGAGGGTCGTGCTGGTGCCCTGGTCGTCGACGATGGCGAACTCGAGGTCGCCGTCTCCGTCGATGCTCGCCTCGATGCCGAGGCCCTTGAGCACGTCGAGGATGCGGTCACGCACGGGCGCGTCACTGACAGGGGCTCCGTTGGGGCCGGCGTCGGGCGCGCTCGGCATGAAGTTGGGCAGCGAAGTCGGATCGGTCATGCGCCAACCGTAACGAGCCTGCGCGACGAGGTCGATCCGGCCCGGGGGTGCGACCGGCCACCCCCTACGCTCAGACACATGTGCCCGCCCCCTGCCGCGACGCCAGACCTGCCTCCCGAGCACGGGGTCCGGCTCACCGCCGAAGGAGCCCAGTTCTCCGTCTACGCCGGCCACGCCAGGGCCGTCGAGGTCTGCCTCTTCGACACCGCCGCCGACGGCACCGAGACCGAGCGCCGGGTGCCGCTCCGGCATCGCGCGCACGGCACGTGGTTCGACACCGTGCCCGGGGTCGGGGCCGGGCAGCGCTACGGCTTCCGCGTCGACGGCGACTGGGACCCGGACCGGTCCCTGCTGCACAACCCCGCCAAGCTGCTCCTCGACCCCTACGCCCGGGCCATCGAGGGCGGGGTGCTCCTCGACCCCGCCGTCTACGCCCATCACGTCGGCCCGGACCTGCGCGGTGACCTCTGGGTGCGCGACGACCGCGACTCGGCCCCGCACCTGCCTCGCTGCGTCATCGTCGAGGACGAGTTCGACTGGGGTGCAGACGATTTCCCGAGGCGCTCACTCACCGAGTCGCTGATCTACGAGGTCCACGTCAAGAACGCCACCCAGCTGCACCCGGGCGTCCCCGAGGAGCTCCGGGGGACGTATGCCGGCCTCGCCCACCCCGCGTTCGTCGACCACCTGCTCGGACTGGGGGTCACCGCGGTCGAGCTCCTTCCGGTCCACACGTTCACCCACGAGCCCGACCTCGTGCTGCGCGGCCTGACGAACCATTGGGGCTACAACACGCTCGGGTTCTTCGCGCCGCACGCTGCGTACGCGTCGACGGCCGACCCGCAGGGCGCCCTCGACGAGTTCAAGACGATGGTCAAGGACCTCCACGCCGCCGGCATCGAGGTGCTCCTCGACGTCGTCTACAACCACACGGCCGAGAACGCCCGCGAGGGGATGACGCTGTCGTGGCGCGGTCTCGACCAGCGGGCGTACTACCGCGTCGACGGTCGCGGCCGCGACATCGACGTCACCGGGTGCGGCAACACGCTCGACCTCACGCACCCGGTCGTGGCCAAGATGGTGCTCGACTCGCTGCGGTACTGGGTGCAGGAGTGCCACGTCGACGGCTTCCGCTTCGACCTCGCCGTCGCGCTGGGCCGCGGCAGGGACGACGGCTACGACCGCGACCACCCCTTCCTCGTCGCCCTGCGCACCGACCCCGTCCTGTCCCGCGCCAAGCTCGTCGCCGAGCCGTGGGACCTCGGCATCCACGGCTGGCGCACGGGCCAGTTCCCGCCCCCGTTCTCGGAGTGGAACGACCGCTACCGCGACGCGACCCGGACCTTCTGGCTGCGCGACCTCGCCGCCTCCGCGTCGGGAGGGGTCGGCCACGGCGTCCGCGAGCTGGCGACCCGCCTGGCGGGGTCACAGGACCTCTTCGACCGCCACGACCGCGGCGCCATCGCCTCGGTCAACTTCGTCACGGCCCACGACGGCTTCACGCTCGCCGACCTCACGACCTACGACACCAAGCACAACGGCGCCAACGGCCACAGCGGCGCCGACGGGTCCAACGACAACCGGTCGTGGAACCACGGCGTGGAGGGTCGCACCGACGACCCCGACATCACCGCAGCGCGACGCCGGTCGATCCGCAACCTGCTCGGCACGCTCCTGCTGTCGACCGGCGTGCCGATGCTCAACGCCGGCGACGAGGTGGGTCGCAGCCAGCGCGGCAACAACAACCCCTACTCCCAGGACAACGAGATCAGCTGGATGTCGTGGGACCTCGAGCCGTGGCAGGACGACCTCCTCGAGACGACGCGGCACCTCGTCCGCCTTCGGCACGAGCACCCCGTGCTCCGGCAGCGGGCATTCTTCTCCGGCCGGCAAATCCATGCGGACGGCTCGACCGACCTCGCATGGTTCGCGTCCGACGGGCACCCCATGGGAGACCGCTGGGACGGCCCCTCCACCCACGTCCTCCAGGCCCTCTACGACGGTGCGCGACTCGAGCAGCAGTCGGTGCTCATCGTCGTCAACGGGTCGGCCCAGAAGGCCGAGGTCACGCTGCCGAAGGCGCCGGGTGCCACGGCCTACGAGCTGCTCTGGGACAGCGCGCAGGATCGGCCCGCCACCCCGGCCGGAGCAGCCGACGCGGGCACCGCGGTCGCGATGGAGGCCGCGTCGATGCGCGTCTGGCGCTCGACCGCCGGCTGAGGTCGGGACCCCGGCACACGGCATGCGTCCTCGGACGACGAGAGCCCGGGCCCCAGCGGGGTCCGGGCTCTCGGTCGACGAGCGTCAGGCGTTGCGCGCGAGTCCGAGCTCGGCCGGGCCGGCGAGCCCGGGGTGYTTCGGGACGACGCGGACGCTGTAGCCGAACGACCCGGTGCGGCGCAGCGGCTGCGAGCCGGCGAACTGGTGCCGGCCGTCGGCGTAGGACTCGACGAGGGCGAGCGGGGCGACCTCCATGCCCCACAGCTCGTCGACGTCGTTGACGTGTCCGTGCACGAGCTGCACCTCGACGTCGTCGGGGGTGAGCCCGTCGAGGGCGACGTAGGCGCGCAGGTCGAGGACGTCGCCGATCTGCGGCGAGTCCGAGAGGCCCGAGGGCTCGACGTGCTCGACCTTGACCTTGGGCCAGGCGCTGCGGATCTTCGTCTTGTAGGCAGCAAGGTCAATGGCACCGGCGAACTCCGACCCGGACACGGAGCGACCGGCTCCGGCCGCGGGGCTGTAGAGCTGCTCCGTGTAGTCCTGCACCATGCGGCTGGCGAGGACCTTCGGGCCCAGCGTCTTGAGGGTGTGGGTCATCATGTCGATCCAGCCCTGCGGCAGGCCCGCGGCGTCCCGGTCGTAGAACTTCGCGGCGACGTCGTTCTCGATGAGGTCGTAGAGCGCCGAGGCCTCGATGTCGTCACGCCGGTCGGCGTCCTCGACGCCGTCGGCGGTCGGGATCGCCCAGCCGTTGCGACCGTCGAACCACTCGTCCCACCAGCCGTCGAGGATCGAGAGGTTGAGGCCGCCGTTGAGGGCCGCCTTCATGCCCGACGTGCCGCACGCCTCGAACGGTCGCAACGGGTTGTTGAGCCAGACGTCGCAGCCCGGGTAGAGGTGCTGGGCCATCGCGATGTCGTAGTTGGGCAGGAAGACGATGCGGTGGCGCACCTCGGGGTCGTCGGCAAAGCGGACCATCTCCTGGATGAGGCGCTTGCCGGTCTCGTCGGCCGGGTGCGACTTGCCGGCGATGACGAGCTGCACCGGCCGCTCCGGGTGGAGCAGGAGGCGCTTGAGGCGCTCGGGGTCGCGCAGCATCAGGGTCAGACGCTTGTAGGTCGGCACGCGCCGGGCGAAGCCGATCGTCAGCACGTCGGGGTCGAGGATGTCCTCGACCCAGCCGAGCTCGGCGTCGCTCGCGCCACGCTTCTGCCACGAGGCCTTGACGCGTCGTCGGGCGTCGGCGACGAGCTTCTCGCGCATGACGCGCTTGGTCGACCACACGGCGTCGGCGGGCACCTCGTCGATGCGCTCCCAGGCGTTCTCGCCGGAGATGTCGGTCGTGCCGAGGTGCTTGCGGGCCACGTCGTAGACGGCCCGGTCGACCCACGTCGGGGCGTGGACACCGTTGGTGATGCTGGAGATCGGGACCTCGACGTCGTCGAAGCCCGGCCACAGGCCGTCGAACATCTCGCGGCTCACGACGCCGTGCAGCTGGGAAACACCGTTGGCGCGCTGCGCCAGACGCAGGCCCATGACAGCCATGTTGAAGATGCCCGACTGGCCGCCCTCGTAGTCCTCTGCGCCGAGGGCGAGCAGGCGCTCGACCGGCACGCCGGGGATGGCGTTGGCGCCGCCGAAGAAGAGGTTGATCTTCGCGGCGTCGAAGCGGTCGATGCCGGCGGGCACGGGCGTGTGGGTCGTGAAGACCGTCGCCGCGCGCACGGCTTCGAGGGCCTCGTCGAAGGTCAGGCCGTGGTCGCGGACCAGCTCGGTGATGCGCTCGACGCCGAGGAAGCCGGCGTGACCCTCGTTGGTGTGGTAGACCTCCGGCGTCGGGTCGCCGGACAGGCGGGACCACAGACGCAGGGCGCGAACGCCACCGATGCCGAGGAGCAGCTCCTGCTCGAGGCGGGTGTCGCCGCCGCCGCCGTAGAGCGACTCGGTGACCTTGCGGGTCTGCTCGTCGTTGCCGGGCACGTCGGAGTCGAGCAGCAGCAGGGGCACGCGGCCGACCTGCGCCTTCCAGACGTGGGCGTGCAGCTGACGGCCCGCGGGCAGGCTCACCGTGACGACGGCGGGCGTGCCGTCCTCCTCGCGCAGCAGCGACAGCGGGAGGCCGTCGGGGTCGAGGACCGGGTAGGTCTCGACCTGCCACCCGTCGCGGTTGAGCGACTGCTTGAAGTAGCCGGTCTTGTAGAAGAGCCCGACGCCGACGATCGGCACGCCGAGGTCCGACGCGGTCTTGAGGTGGTCGCCGGCGAGGATGCCGAGGCCGCCGGAGTACTGCGGCAGCACGGACGTGATGCCGAACTCCGGGCTGAAGTACGCGATCGCGGCCGGGGCGGCCTTGCCGGCGGCCTCCTGCTCGCGGCTCCACGACTGGTACCAACGCTCGTCGGAGAGGTAGTGGTGCAGGTCCTCGTTGGCGGCCACGACGCTGCCGACGAACTCGTCGTCGGCGGCCAGCGCGGCCAGCTCGTCGGAGGACAGGCGGGAGAGGAGCTTGACGGGGTCCTCACCGGCCTGGGCCCACTTGCGGGCGCTGATGCTCTCGAACAGGTCGCGGGTCGGCGGGTGCCAGGACCAGCGCAGGTTGCTCGCGAGGACGCCGAGTCCCTCGATGCGGCTCGGCAGGACGGTACGGACGCTGAAGCGACGGATGGCCTTCACAAGGGGACAGCATAGGGGTCGCGATGACGGCTTCTTGCAACCCTTGCAGCGGGGTTTCACCCATCGGACGGGGCCTCGGCGCGTCATGGGCCAAACGCTGCAACTTCGATACGGTCGATCACGTGACTGGCTCAGCGAAGAAGCCCCGTTCCAGCAAGCCGAACCGTGTGCGCAGCGCCGCCCCCCAAGCACCACGACGCGACGATGCCACCCCGACCGCAGACACCGCGTTCGTCGACGACACCGAGGCAGGAGCCGTCCACCTCGCCCCCGACCACCCCGTGAGCGCCCCGCCGACCGTCGAGGGCATGCCGGGTGACGCGCTCCCGATGGGACGCATCCCCGTGAGCGACGTGCGTCCGCTCGTCGACGGCGGGACCCGCCCGGCCAAGTCGGTCGTCGGCGAGGAGTTCACCGTCCGGGCCAAGGTCTTCCGCGAGGGCCACGACGCCGTCAACGCGACGGCCGTGCTCACCGACCCCGACGGCACCGACCACTACTTCGCCATGCACAGCGTCAACCCCGGCCTCTCCGAGTGGGCCGCCACCGTCGTCGCCGACCGCGAGGGCTGGTGGACCTACCGCGTCGAGGGCTGGTCCGACCCCTACGCGACCTGGGTGCACGACGCCGGCATCAAGATCGCCGCCGGCGTCGACGAGGACCTCATGTGCGCCGAGGGCGTCCGCGTCCTCGAGCGCTTCGCCGCGGCCGTCCGCGGCCTCGGCGTCGACGCCGCCGAGATCGACAAGGGGGTCGTCGCCCTGGGCGACAACCGGGCCCCAGCCGCGCACCGCTTCGGCGCGGCGACCTCGCCGGAGATCGCCGGCCTCGCCGCCCTCGTGCCGCTGCGGGAGTTCGTGTCGGCGTCACCGGCATACTCCCTGCTCGTCGAGCGCGAGCGCGCGCTCTACGGCGCCTGGTACGAGATCTTCCCCCGGTCCGAGGGCGCCCACCGCGACGAGAAGACCGGCGAGTGGGTGTCGGGCACGTTCCGGTCCGCGGCCGAGCGGCTGCCCGCCATCGCCGACATGGGCTTCGACGTCGTCTACCTGACGCCGATCCACCCGATCGGGACGACGGCCCGCAAGGGCCGCAACAACACCCTCACGGCCCAGCCCGGCGACCCCGGATCCCCTTATGCCATCGGCTCGCCCGACGGCGGGCACGACGCGATCCACCCCGACCTCGGCACGTTCGAGGACTTCGACCACTTCGTCGCCGAGACGCGACGGCTCGGCATGGAGGTGGCCCTCGACATCGCGTTGCAGGCCTCCCCCGACCACCCGTGGGTCCAGACGCACCCCGACCTCTTCACGACGCGGGCCGACGGCACCATCGCCTACGCCGAGAACCCGCCGAAGAAGTACCAGGACATCTACCCGCTCAACTTCGACAACGACCCGGCCGGGTCCTACGCCGAGGTGCGCCGGGTCATCCAGGTGTGGCTCGACCACGGCGTCCGCATCTTCCGCGTCGACAACCCCCACACCAAGCCGGTCGCCTTCTGGCAGTGGCTGATCGCCGATGTCGCGCAGGACCACCCCGACACCATCTGGCTGTCCGAGGCCTTCACCAAGCCGGCGATGATGCACCACCTCGCCAAGGCCGGCTTCCAACAGAGCTACACCTACTACGCGTGGCGCAACGCGAAGTGGGAGCTCGAGGAGTACGGCACCGAGCTCGCGGGAGAGGACACCGGGTCGGCGTACATGCGCCCGGCCTTCTGGCCGACGACGCACGACATCCTCACCCCCTACATGCAGTACGGCGGCCCGACCGCGTGGAAGCTGCGCGCCGCGGTCGCCGCGACGATGGCCCCGACCTACGGCATCTACGCCGGCTACGAGCTCATGGAGCACGTGGCGCGTCCCGGGGCGGAGGAGCAGCTCGACAACGAGAAGTACGAGTACAAGGACCGCCAGTGGTACCTCTACGAGCCGGGCGGCCCCCTCGAGAGCCGCTCGCTCGCCTGGTACCTCAAGCGGCTCAACGACATCCGCGGCTGGCACCCCGCGCTGCACTGGCTGCGCAACCTGCGCTTCCACGCGGCTGACGACGAGAACGTCCTGGTCTTCAGCAAGTCCCGTGTCGTCGACCGGGCCACGGGCGAGCGCGACACCGTCCTCGTGATCGCCAACCTCGACCCGCACGCCACGCGTGAGACGTGGGTGCACCTCGACATGGAGGCACTGGGTATGGCCACGTGGTCGACGTTCGACGCGCACGACCACATCACGAACCAGACGTGGGAGTGGCGGCAGGACAACTTCGTGCGGCTCGGTCCCGACTCCGAACCCGTCCACATCATCCACGTGAGGAGCCACTGACGCATGCAGGGCCTCAACCTGTCCCAGCCCGGCCTCAAGCACGACCCGCAGTGGTTCAAGAAGGCAGTCTTCTACGAGGTGCTCGTCCGGGCCTTCGCCGACTCGAAGGGCTCCGGCGCCGGTGACTTCACCGGTCTCATCAACCGGCTCGACTACCTCCAGTGGCTCGGGGTCGACTGCCTCTGGCTGCCGCCCTTCTACGCGTCTCCGCTGCGCGACGGCGGCTACGACATCGCCGACTACAAGGCGGTCCTGCCCGAGTTCGGCACGCTGCCGGAGTTCACCGAGCTCGTCTCGCAGGCCCACGCCCGCGGCATCCGCATCGTCACCGACTTCGTCATGAACCACACGAGCGACCAGCACCCGTGGTTCCAGGCGAGCCGTGCCGAGCCCGACGGGCCCTACGGCGACTTCTACGTCTGGTCCGACACCGACGACGGCTACGACGACGCCCGCATCATCTTCGTCGACACCGAGGTGTCGAACTGGACCTTCGACCCGGTGCGGCGACAGTTCTTCTGGCACCGCTTCTTCAGCCACCAGCCCGACCTCAACTTCGAGAACGAGGCCGTGCAGGAGGCGATGTTCGACATCGTGCGCTTCTGGATGGACCTCGGGATCGACGGCTTCCGTCTCGACGCGGTCCCCTACCTCTTCGAGGAGGAGGGCACGAACTGCGAGAACCTCCCGAGGACGCACGAGTTCCTCGCCAAGCTGCGCGCCATGGTCGACGCCGAGTACCCCGGCCGGATCCTGCTCGCGGAGGCCAACCAACCGCCCGCCGAGGTCGTCGACTACTTCGGCACCGAGGAGGCGCCGGAGTGCCAGATGTGCTTCCACTTCCCGGTCATGCCCCGGCTCTACTACTCGCTGCGCGAGGAGACCGCCGCCCCGATCATCGACGTGCTCGCAGACACGCCGGCCATCCCCTCAGGCACGCAGTGGGGCACGTTCCTGCGCAACCACGACGAGCTGACGCTCGAGATGGTGACGCCCGAGGAGCGCGCCGCGATGTACGGCTGGTACGCCCCCGACCCCCGGATGCGTGCGAACGTCGGCATCCGCCGGCGGCTCGCTCCCCTGCTCGACAACTCACGGCCCGAGATCGAGCTCATCCACGCGCTGATCCTCTCGCTGCCGGGGTCGCCGTGCCTCTACTACGGCGACGAGATCGGCATGGGCGACAACATCTGGCTCACCGACCGCGACGCGGTGCGCACGCCGATGCAGTGGACCCCCGACCGCAACGCCGGCTTCTCGAGCGTCGACCCGGGCAAGCTCTACCTGCCCGTCATCAGCAGCCTCGTCTACCACTACAACAACATCAACGTCGAGGCGCAGATGGCCTCTTCGGCCTCGCTCCTGCACTGGGTGCGCGGGATGCTCCAGATCCGCGGACGGCATCCGGTCTTCGGGCTCGGCGACTTCACCGTCGTCGAGGCCGACAACGAGTCCATCCTCGCGTTCACGCGCACCCTGGAGGCCGACGGCAACGAGCCCGGCGAGGCCGTGCTCTGCGTCAACAACCTCTCGAGCCGCCCCCAGGCCGCGACGATCCAGCTGCCGGAGGAGCTCGCCGGCCGCGAGCTCATCGACCTCTTCGGCGGCAGCGGCTTCCCGTGGGTGGCGAGCGACGGACGGGTCACCCTGACGCTCGGCTCGCGCGACTTCTTCTGGCTCCGCGTGCGGGGCGGGGAGGACCGCGGCTGATGGCCATCGTGCACAAGGGCGCGTCGATCGTGCCGACCAAGACCGAGATGGTCACCGAGTGGATGCCGCACCAGCGGTGGTACCACGGCAAGGGCCACGTCCCGCAGCTGCGCCGCGTCGGCGGGTTCCGCTTCGAGGACCCCGAGGGCGAGGTGGGCTGCGAGACGCTGCTCCTCGCCGACGAGGCCGTGGCCCCGGCCGTGGTCTACCAGGTGCCCCTCACCTACCGTTCGGCCCCGCTGGAGGGCGCCGAGCACGCGCTGCTCGGCACGATGGAGCACAGCGTCCTCGGCACACGGTGGGTCTACGACGGACCCCACGACCCGGTCTACGTCGGCCAGCTCATGGCGACGATCCTCGGCGGCGGCGCCTCCGACGAGGCGCAGGCCTCGGTCGGCAGCAACGCGCTCGCCACCGGCTCCTCGACCGGCCACGCCGACGGCTCGGTGTCGTCGTCGACGGTGCTCAGCGGCGAGCAGTCCAACACGTCGGTCATCTGCCGCATGACCGCTCCTGACGGCGGCCCGGCCGAGCCGGTCATCGTCAAGGTCTTCCGCACCCTCCAGGACGGCGACAACCCCGACGTCGTCGTGCAGTCCGCCCTGACGGAGGAGGGCTCCGACCGTGTCCCGATGGCCATCGGCCACCTGTCGGGTGCCTGGGACGCCCCGGCCGGTGGCCCGACGATGCACGGGCACCTCGCCTTCGCGCAGGAGTTCATCCCCGGGGTCGAGGACGCGTGGCGGGTCGCACTCGTCGCCGCCGCGTCGGGCACGGACTTCACCGACCGGGCCCGAGACCTCGGCGTCGTCACCGCCCAGATCCACATGGCGCTCGCCCACGCTCTCGGCACGCACGAGGTGACGCCCGAGGCGCGCGCGGCCGTCGTCGCGTCGATGCGCCAGCGGTATGCCGCCGCCGTGGCCCTCGTGCCCGACCTCGCCTCCCGCTCGGGCGCCGTCGAGCGCGTCGTCGCGTCCGTGCGCGACGTGCACTGGCCGTCGCTGCAGCGGATCCACGGCGACTACCACCTCGGCCAGGTCCTCGACGTGCCCGAGCGCGGGTGGGTGGCCCTCGACTTCGAGGGTGAGCCGCTGCGCCCGCTCGCCGAACGCGTACTCCCCGACCTCACGGCGCGTGACGTCGCAGGCATGCTCCGCTCCTTCGACTACGCCGCGGGCTCGGTGGCGCTGGCCGAGTCACCGGTCGACGCGACCGCCTGGGCGGCAGCCTGCCGAGCCGCCTTCCTCGACGGGTACGCCGCCGTCGCAGGGGCACTCGACGCCGACGCGCAGGCACTGACCCGCGCGCTCGAGCTCGACAAGGCGCTCTACGAGGTCGTCTACGAGGCCCGCAACCGGCCCTCGTGGCTGCCGATCCCGCTCGGCGCCGTCGAGCGACTCACCACCGAGGAAGGCACGCCATGACCACCGAGACCGCCCACGGTCCCTCCCTCGACGACGCCGCCATCACGGCCTTCCTCCAGGGCCGCAACGGCCAGCCGCACGACCTGCTCGGACACCACGTCGGGCCCGGCGGCCTGACGATCACCGCCTACCGCCCGTTCGCGACCCGGGTCGGCGCCCGTCTCGACTCGGGCGAGCGGGTCGAGCTGCAGCACGTCCGCGACGGCATCTGGTCGATGACCTCGCCCGACTTCGGCACGACCCACGACTACCGCCTCCTCGTCGAGTACGGCGACGGCGTGGAGCACGAGCAGGACGACCCCTACCGCTTCGCCCCGACCCTCGGCGAGATCGACCGCCACCTCATCAACGAGGGCCGCCACGAGCAGCTGTGGACCGTCCTCGGCGCGCACGTGCGCCACTACCCCGGCCCGCTCGGCGACGTCTGGGGCGTGTCGTTCGCGGTGTGGGCGCCGCGTGCCAAGGCCGTCCACGTCATCGGCGACTTCAACGACTGGGACCGCCGCTCGCACCCGATGCGGGCGCTCGGCGAGAGCGGCATCTGGGAGCTCTTCCTGCCCGGCGCCCAGGAGGGGATGAACTACCAGTTCGCGGTGCGCGGGCCCGACGAGCTCGTCCGGCTCAAGAGCGACCCGATGGCGCGGATGACGGAGGTCGCGCCCAAGCAGGCGGCCATCGTCACCGAGACCCACTACGACTGGCGCGACGACGACTGGATGGAGCGCCGCCGCACGAGCAACGCCCACCAGGGGCCGATGAGCATCTACGAGGTCCACCTCGGCTCGTGGCGCCAGGAGCTCGGCTACCGCGGTCTCGCCGAGCACCTCGTCAACTACGTGCGCGACCTCGGCTTCACTCACGTCGAGTTCCTGCCCGTCATGGAGCACCCGTACGTCCCGTCGTGGGGCTACCACGTGACCGGCTACTACGCCCCGAGCTCGCGCTGGGGCCGCCCCGACGACTTCCGCTTCCTCGTCGACGAGCTGCACCGGGCCGGCATCGGGGTCCTGCTCGACTGGGTGCCCGGGCACTTCGCCACCGACGAGTGGGCCCTCGCCCGCTTCGACGGCCTGCCGCTCTACGAGCACCCGGACCCCCGCAAGGGCTGGCACCCCGAGTGGGGCTCCAACATCTTCGACTACGGCCGGCCCGAGGTGCGCAACTTCCTCGTCGCCAACGCCATCTACTGGCTCGAGGAGTTCCACCTCGACGGCCTCCGCGTCGACGGCGTGGCGTCGATGCTCTACCTCGACTACGCCCGCGACGCCGGGGCCTGGGTGCCCAACAAGGACGGCGGGCGCGAGAACCTCGAGGCCGTCGAGCTGCTCAAGGAGACGAACGGCACCGCCTACAAGCGGGTCGGCGGGATCGTCACGATCGCCGAGGAGTCGACGACGTGGCCCGGGGTCACGAAGCCGACCAACGAGGGCGGTCTCGGCTTCGGCTTCAAGTGGAACATGGGCTGGATGAACGACTCGCTGAAGTACCTCGGCGAGGAGCCGATCTACCGCAGCTACCACCACGGCAAGCTCACGTTCTCCCTGATGTACGCCTTCGACGAGAACTTCGTGCTGCCGATCAGCCACGACGAGGTCGTCCACGGCAAGGGCTCGCTGCTGCGCAAGTCGCGGGGCCCGCGCGAGGAGCAGGTCGCGACCCTTCGCGCCTTCCTCGCCTACCTCTGGTGCCACCCCGGCAAGCAGCTGCTCTTCATGGGCTGCGAGTTCGGCCAGGAGTCCGAGTGGTCCGAGGGCCGCAGCCTCGACTGGTGGTTGCTCGAGCAGCCGCTGCACTACCGCGTGCACAACCTCGTCAAGGACCTCAACGGCATCTACCGCGGCAACCGGGCGCTGTGGGAGCTCGACTCCGACCGCTCGGGCTTCGAGTGGCTCGAGGCCGACGACGCAGCCCACAACACGTTCTCGTGGCTGCGCTTCGGCACGGGCGACCGAGCGACCGACGCCCCGGTCGTGGCGTGCGTCATGAACTTCAGCGGCGAGACGCAGCAGTCCTACCGCATCGGGCTGCCGCGCGGCGGGCGGTGGACGGTCGTCCTCGACACGGCCGGCTACCACCCCGACGCCCCGAGCAGCACCGGCACCGTCGTCGAGGCGCGCGAGGAGGCCTGGCACCAGCAGCCGTATGCCGCCGACCTCACCGTCCCGCGCCTGTCAACCGTCTGGCTCGTCCCCGTCGACGAGCCCTCCGTCCCGGCCGTCGTCTCCGGGACCCTCGCGAGCAGCGACGCCGACCCGACCCCGAACGGAGACCCCTCATGACCCACCCGCGCGCCGGTCAGCCCGCACAGGCCGAGGACCTCGTCGACGTCGACGCCCTCGTCGGGGCCTACTATGACCGTCACCCCGACGTCGACGACCCCGACCAGCAGGTCGCGTTCGGCACGTCGGGACACCGCGGGTCGAGCCTGCGCACGGCCTTCAACGAGGACCACATCCTCGCCACGACGCAGGCCATCGTCGACTACCGCGTCTCGCAGGGTTTCGACGGGCCCCTCTTCATCGGCCGCGACACGCACGCGCTGTCCGAGCCCGCCTGGCGCTCGGCGCTCGAGGTACTCGTGGCCAACGGTGTGCAGGTGCTCGTCGACGACCGCGACGGGTTCACCCCGACCCCGGCCGTCTCGCACGCCATCCTCCGCGCCAACCGCGGCAAGGCCTCGGGCGCCACCGGACTGGCCGACGGCATCGTCGTCACGCCGTCGCACAACCCGCCGGCCGACGGCGGCTTCAAGTACAACCCGCCGCACGGCGGCCCGGCCGACACCGACGCGACGTCGGTCATCGCCGAGCGCGCCAACGACCTCATCCGCGGTGGGCTGCGCGAGGTCCGCCGCGTGGCCTTCGAGCAGGCCCGCGGCGAGGCCGGTTCCTACGACTTCATGGGCACCTACGTCGACGACCTGCCGAACGTCGTCGACCTCGCCCGGGTCCGCGAGGCCGGCGTGCGCATCGGAGCCGACCCCCTGGGTGGCGCGTCCGTCGCCTACTGGGGCGAGATCGGCGAGCGTCACGGGCTCGACCTCACCGTCGTCAACCCGCGCGTCGACCCGCAGTGGGCCTTCATGACCCTCGACTGGGACGGCAAGATCCGGATGGACTGCAGCTCGCCGTCCGCGATGGCTTCGCTCATCCACGCCAAGGACGCCTACGACATCTCGACGGGCAACGACGCCGACGCCGACCGGCACGGCATCGTCACGCCCGACGCCGGCCTGATGAACCCCAACCACTACCTCGCCGTGGCCATCCAGTACCTCTACGGCGGGGCCCGACCGGGTTGGCCCGCGACGACCGCCATCGGCAAGACCCTCGTGTCCTCCTCGATGATCGACCGCGTCGCCTCCGACCTCGGTCGTACGCTCCTGGAGGTCCCCGTGGGCTTCAAGTGGTTCGTGCCCGGGCTGCTCGACGGCTCGGTCGGGTTCGGCGGGGAGGAGTCCGCCGGAGCGAGCTTCCTGCGCCAGGACGGCACGGTCTGGTCCACCGACAAGGACGGCATCCTGCTCGCCCTCCTGGCGTCCGAGATCCTCGCCGCGACCGGCAGGACGCCCAGCCAGCACTACGCCGAGCTGACAGCGCGACACGGCGACCCGGCATACGCCCGCATCGACGCGGCGGCGTCGCGTGAGGAGAAGGCCAAGCTCGGGGCCCTCTCCCCCAGCGACGTGACGGCGGAGACCCTTGCGGGAGAGCCGATCACAGGCAAGCTGACCGAGGCCCCGGGCAACGGCGCCAAGATCGGCGGTCTCAAGGTGACGACCGAGAGCGCGTGGTTCGCCGCACGCCCGTCGGGCACCGAGGACGTCTACAAGATCTACGCCGAGTCCTTCCAGGGCGCCGAGCACCTCGCCCGCGTGCAGGCCGAGGCGAAGGACGTCGTGTCGGCGGCCCTCGGCGGATGAGCGAGCTCGACGAGTCTGGTCCGCGGGGCCGGCTGGTGCTCGTGACGGCGGTCCGCGCCGACGCTCGGGCCGCCCTGGCGTCGGCCGTGGCTGCTCGTCTCCAACGGGCCGTCGTCGTCGACGGTGCGGCACTCGAGGCGGCCGTCACGGGCGGCGCCGTCCCCGGGTGGGACGAGCCGCCGACGTCGGAACAGCTGCGGAGTCGGCTGCTGCGCTGGTCAGCGGCCCTGGCCGTGGCCGAGACCTACCAGCTCGAGGGCCTCGACGCGGTCGTCGCCGAGGACGCGCTCGGTGACCGGCTCGAGGACTTCCTCGACCTCGTGGAGCCCGAGCCGGTCCACGTGGTCGTCGTCCGTGACGGCGCCGACCCCACCACGCCGCACTGGGGCCTGTGGGTCGACGGCACTGACCCGGTCGATGCCACGGCCGACGACGTCGTCACCCGGCTGGCCGACGCGCTCGTCGCCACGTCGGCCACCTGACACCGCCGGGCACGCGACGGCACCCACACAGCACCGCGGGCCACCCTCCGACGTGGAGGATGACCCGCTTCGTGTCCGGACCCTCAGAAGAGGGCGCTCATCAGGGACTTGCGTGCCTTCGCGACGCGCTCGTCGGTCACGCCGATGACCTCGAAGAGCTCGACGAGGTGCTCCCGCGCCTTGTTGCGGTCGGCGTCGGCCGTGACGCGCACCGTGTCGATGAGCCGCATGAAGGCGTCCTCGACGTGACCACCGAGCAGGTCGAGGTCGGCGACGAGGATCTGCGCGTCGACGTCGGTCGGTGCGGCGGCCGCAGCGGCAC
The DNA here is from genome assembly GCF_052113925.1 of Terrabacter sp. RAF57. NCBI lineage: Bacteria > Bacillati > Actinomycetota > Actinomycetes > Micrococcales > Intrasporangiaceae > Terrabacter > Terrabacter sp. RAF57. The sequence goes on from NZ_JBFRDT010000002.1 coordinate 111,178, forward strand.
GGGCGGCCTGGAGGTCGGCCCCCTGGGTGCGCTGCATGAGCCCGACCTGGGCGAGGCCCAGCTTGGCGTCCGTGTCGGCAGGGCTCTGCGCGAGGGCCTCGCGGTAGGCCGAGGCGGCCCCGTCGAGGTCGCCCGCCTCGATGGCGTCGAAGGCCTTCTGGTGCAGTGGCGGCAGCGGCTGCTCCTGCTCGGCCTCGTCGGCCGGTGCCTCGGCCTCGTCCCCGACCGTGACGGTGCCGGTGACCCCGTGCTGCGCCGCGAGCTGGAGCACCTGGTCGATGACGGCCGTGACCTGGGCCTCAGGCTGCGCGCCCTCGAACAGCGGCACGGGTTGGCTCTGCACGAAGGCGAAGCTCACCGGCACGGCCTGGACCTGGAAGGCCTGCAGGATCGTGGGGTTCGCGTCGACGTCGACGGTGACGAGCTGGAAGCGGCCCGCGTAGCGGCGGGCCACCGCACCGAAGGTCGTGACGAAGTCGGCCGACTCCTGGAGCCGCGGCGACCACAGCACCATGACGACGGGGTGCCGGTCGGACGCCGCGATGACGTCACGGATCGAGGCGTCAGTGCCCTCGATGACGAGGCCAGCACCGTCCGCGGAGGTGGAGGCCGCGCCGGATGCGGGGCCAGCCGGCTGGGCCGGACGCTTGAGCGATGACAGGTCGACGGCACCGCGAAGTGCTGCTGCGGTGAATGGCTGGTGACTCATAGATCAATCCTGCCTCACCGACCCGAGCCGGCGACGAGCTGGTCCGAAGCGGCGACGATGCGCGCCTGTCCGGACGCAGGGATGACGATGGCGACGATCTCGTTGGAGGTGAGGTTGGCCTCGGTCGTGATCTGCTTGATGCCGGTCAGGAGCGTCAGGTCCTTGGCCGGGGTGAGCTTGACGGGGGTGCGCATGGCGATGGCGTCATTGCGCACGAGGTGGGCGAAGACGATGGCGCCGTTGCCGTCCTTGAGGCGCAGGCCGCCGATGACGCCCTTGGGCTCGTGCTCCTGGGTGAAGGCACCCTGGTTGTTAAGGGCCTGCGACTGCGCGCGGGCCGACTGGCGCAGCTGCTCCGAGAGCGGGTCGTCGGCCAGCACCTTGGTCGCCGTCGGGTCGGGGTACTTCACCGATGCGGCGAAAGCCGAGACGACGTCGTCGGGCTTGGCGCTCAGGCCCGTGCCGTCGGCGACGGCGGCAGAGCCGTCGGACGTCGGGTCGAGGGCGTCGAGCTTGGCGTCCGGGAGCATCGGGGTGACCGCGGCCGCCTTGAACGGCGCACCGGACTGGCCACCGACGAGCAGCACGAGGACGGCCGCACCGGTCTTCTTCAGCGTCGTCTGGGCGAGGATCTGCGCCGGGGCGTCTCCAGCCCGGGACAGCGCGAGCACCTTGACGCCGGTCGTGGCGAGCTCGGCGTCGGCCTTCTCCGCGGCGGTGCGCCCGGGCAGCGTCTTGGCGTACGCGTTCGCCGACTGCAGCGCGGCACCGACGAAGGCCTTGCTGCGAGCAGCCGTACCGGCGGCCGAGGCGTCGAGCGAGGACGTCGCTGCGGCACCGACGGCGGAAGCGGCGGTCGTGTCGGCGGCATCGGCCGCGACCACGGGGGTCGCCGAGCCGCCGGTCCCGGCGGTGCCGTCGTCGGAGTTGCCGGTGCAGGCAGAGAGCATGGCAGCGCAGGCGAGCGCGGCGGCAAGAGCACGTCGACGAGTCGCGGTGCGGGGCATGGAAAAGCCTTTCGGTGACGCAGGGGGACGGGCCGAGCGCGTTCGGCCGCGACCCACGATACGCACGGACCGTGCTGCATCCCCAATCCGCGGTAACGGCTCGCCGAGGACATTTCCGGACACTCCTGACGCAGTTCGTGCAGCGACACGCGCCCATGTCAGACAGGTCACGCTCGCCCGCCGGCGACCTATGCCCGTTATGCGCAGATTGTCCTGCGCGTGTCAGGCGAGACGGCGGACCATCCGCATTTCCGGGGTGCCGGTCGGCGGGTGCAGCTCGCGCCGGCCCTCGTCGACGAACCCGCGCCGCGTGTAGAAGGCCCTGGCCCTCGCGTTGCCCTCGATGACCCACAAGGTCGCGTCACGGTCGCCGAGGAGCTCGTCGACGAGGCGGCCGGCGACGCCCGTGCCACGGGCGTGCGGGGCGAGGTTGACGGCATACAGCTCCCACTCGGAGGGTGCGTCCTCGTCGCGACTGGGGCCGGCGCTGCCGAAACCCGCGAGCCGGCCGTCAGAATCGACGACCACGAGGGTGCGCTGGGGCGCGTCCGGCGGCAGGGCGACCCGCTCACGCCAGCGGTCCGCGCAGCGCTCGTCACTCAGCCCGGCCAGGTAGTCGGCCGGCATGAGGTCGGCGTACGCGTCGCGCCAGATGGCCATGTGCACCCGGCCCAGCTCGTCGCAGTCCTCGGGTGCGAGCGGGCGCAGGGCCCAGTCGCCCTCACTCATCCTGCTGACGGCCGAGCGCATCCTCGAGCCGCTCGAGCTTGCCGTCGAGCTCGCCCGTCCAGCCGGGACGGATGTCGGCCTTGAGCACGAGCCCGACACGCGGCGAGGTCTCCGCCAGCACGTCGCAGCACTGCTTGACGACAGCCATGCACTCGTCCCACTCCCCTTCGATCGTCGTGAACATCGCGTCGGTGCGGTGCGGCAGACCGGAGTCGCGCACGACGCGGATGGCTCGGGCGACGGCGTCGGACACGGATCCGGTGTCGTCGGCCGCGACGGTGGGGGCGACGGAGAAGGCGATCAGCATGACCTCACCGTATGCCGCCCTCGCCGTCGTCGCGCGAGCACCCCACCGAGCCGCTCGGCCTAGAAGGCCTTCTTCATCGTCAGTGCCTCCTCGATGATGGCGAAGCCCAGGTCCTTGTTGATCTGGACCATCCAGGGGTTCTGCTCATCGTTCATCGTCTGGACCGAACGCCGTTCTGGCGCAAGGCGGGCCAGCTCCTCGAGGTTCGCGATCTTGACGGCCATGCCGAGCCGGTGGCCGCGGTGCTCGGGCAGCACGAGGGTGCCCCACTGAAAGACGACGTGCGGGTCCCCGGACGGGATGGAGAGGTCGGTATAGGCCGCGACGACGCCGGACTCGCGGTGCACGGCGACCGCCGTGACCATCGTGCGACCGGTGTCGCGCAGGTGCTGGAGCAGCGTCTCGTAGTCATCGACGGTCATCGACTCGGGCTCGAACTCGACGTCGCCCGTGGGGGCGTCGAGGATGAGCCGGTTCGACGCGTCGCAGACGCCCTGACGCAGCTCGACCGGCACGCCGTCGACGTGGACGGTCAGCTCGTACCGGTCGCCCATCGCCTCGGCGGCGCGATGCTCGTGCTCGGCCATGACGTCGGCCGCGACCGGGAGCGGGAGCGAGCGCACGATCTCGATGCTCGACACCGTGAAGCCACGGCGGAGGGCGAACTCGCGGTCGGCGTGCGACTCGCGGTCGCCCACCGGCACGAAGACCTCGGTCAGGAGCATGTCCCGGCCTGCCGCTCGGGCCTGCTGCTCCATCCAGTCGACGAGGGCGGTTCCCACACCCTGCCCGCGGTGCTGCGGGTCGACTTCGAGGTGCGACCAGCACTTGTCCAGGTTGTCGCGTTCGGGGAAGAACACGCGGGCCCAGCCGACGGGTGAGCCGTCGACCACCGCGACCACGCTCTCCTCGCGCTCGCCGGGGAACGAGAAGCGCACCATCTTGAGGAACTCGTCCTCGGTGCGCTGGATCGGCTGCACGCGCGAGACGGACTCGCTGCGCGTGGCCACGCCGAAGAGCTCCTTGAGCATGACGTCGTCGTCATGGTCGAGCGGGATGATGTCCATCCCTCGACGGTGACACCGCCGCGTCCCCGGCGCCATCCATTTACATCCGCCGCGCGCTCGCCGCGTCCCCCTGCAGGCCCTCCCCCGCGTCCGTATGCCGCCCGCTCCCTCCGCGCCACCGCGGGCCATGCGAGCGGTCCCCCGCGACACAGCACGCACCAGTGCGCGGTCGCCATACGCAGGACCCCGGCCGACGACCCCCACGTCATGTGTTCCGAGAGCCTGTGGACAGCGCGCTCGAGACCCCTCGACGGCTCGGCAGGCTGGCGTGGTGGATCCGGTGGTGGACGCGGTGCGGCGACTCGGCGGCGTCGCGACGCGTGCCGAGCTGCGGCCCTTCGTCTCGAAACGGCAGCTTCGGCGAGCCGTGGTCGAGGGACACGTCCTGCGCCCCCGTCCCGGCCGGTACCTGCTTCGCGACGTCGACGCCGCCACGGCTGTGGCGCACGAGCTCAGCGCCGTCGTCTCCCACCGCTCCGCGGCCCTCGCGCACGGGTGGAAGGTCAAGACGGTGCCGCCGAAGCCGGAGGTCACCGTGCCCCGAGGGCGCAAGATCGCGGCCGGGACCCGGCCACGGGCGCGGATCTGGTCCTCCCTCATCGACCCCCGGGACGCGGCCGCAGGCATCACGTCACCGGCTCGCACCGTGGTCGACTGCGCTCGCCACCTCCCGTTCGACGAGGCTCTCGCCATCGCCGACTCGGCGCTCCGGTCCCGGCGGGTGTCGGCCGGCGACCTCGCGACCCTGGCGCAGCAGGTCCGCGGGCCCGGACGACCGCGGGTGCTTCGCGTCCTCACGCACGCGTCGAGCAAGGCGGCCAACCCCTTCGAGTCCGTACTCCGCGCGATCTCGCTCGACGTGCCGGGGCTCGACCTCCGTCCCCAGGTCGGCATCGCCGTGGCCGGCGGCGAACGGGTCACCCCTGACCTCGTCGACATGTCGCTGGGGATCGTCGTCGAGGCGGACAGCCACGAGTTCCACACTGGCAGAGAGCAGCTCGTCGTCGACTGCTGGCGCTATGACGAGCTGGTCCTGTCCGGCTGGGACGTCTACCGGTTCAGCTACGAGCAGGTGATGCGGCGGCAGGCGTGGGTGCGTTCGGTGCTCCTCCGTGCCGAGGCGAAGTCCCGAGCGACACAGGAAGTCCGCGTAGCTCTCCAGCGCTGAGCGCGAGCTCCACCGCAACGCCAGGCTTCAGGTGTCGCGGTGAACCACCCAGCCCGAACCCGCCGGTCAGGAGCCGAGCTGCTCGAGGAGACGGTCGGCGGCGGCATAGGGGTCGGTGCGCCCGGCGATGACGTCACGGGCCAGCGCGGCGACGCCCTCGTGACCACCGACGTGCCCGAGCCGGGCACGCAGGGTCGTCAGCGCGATCGTCTCGATCTCGTCGGCGACGCGACGCTCACGGCGCCGTGCCAGCTCGCCGTTCTCCTCGACGAACGCCCGGTGCTTGTCGAGCGCCTCCATCACCTCGTCGATGCCGACCTTCTGTGCCGCAACGGTTTTCACGACCGGAGGCCGCCACAGACCCGGCTCGGTGCGGTCGCCGAGCGAGATCATGTGGCGCAGGTCGCGGACCGTCGCGTCGGCGCCGTCGCGGTCGGCCTTGTTGACGACGAAGACGTCGCCGATCTCGAGGATGCCGGCCTTGGCGGCCTGGATGCCGTCGCCCATGCCGGGCGCGAGCAGGACGACCGACGTGTCGGCGAGCCCGGCGATCTCGACCTCGGACTGCCCCACCCCGACGGTCTCGACGAGCACGACGTCGCACCCGGCGGCGTCGAGCACCCGGATGGCCTGCGGTGTCGTGAACGACAGCCCGCCGAGATGGCCGCGCGAGGCCATCGAGCGGATGTAGACCTCGGGGTCGAGGGCGTGGTCCTGCATGCGGACGCGGTCGCCGAGCAGCGCCCCGCCCGAGAACGGCGAGCTCGGGTCGACCGCGAGCACGCCGACGCGCAGGCCGCGCTCGCGGAAGGCGCCGACGAGCGCAGTCGTCGTCGTCGACTTGCCGACGCCCGGCGAGCCGGTGAGACCGATGACCCACGCGTTGCCGGCGTGCGGCGCGAGCGCCGCCATCACCTCGCGCAGGGACTCGTGGGCGTCCTCGACGAGGGAGATGAGGCGGGCGACGGCGCGCGGCGAACCCGCCCTGGCCGACTCGACCAGGGCGGGGACGTCGACGGATCGGCGCGCCACGCGGTGCAGGACCCGGGCGATCAGGCGGTCGCGGGCACGCGGACGATGAGGGCGTCACCCTGACCGCCGCCACCGCAGAGGGCAGCCGCGCCGACACCGCCGCCGCGACGCTTCAGCTCGAGCGCGAGGTGCAGGGCGATGCGGGCACCGGACATGCCGATCGGGTGGCCGAGGGCGATGGCGCCGCCGTTGACGTTGACCTTGTCGACGTCGATGCCGAGCTCCTTGGCCGACGCGAGTCCGACGGCCGCGAAGGCCTCGTTGATCTCGACGAGGTCGAGGTCGGCGGGTGTGATGCCCTCCTTCTCGCAGGCCCGGGCGATGGCGCGGGCGGGCTGCTGCTGGAGCGTCGAGTCGGGCCCGGCGACCATGCCGTGCGCGCCGATCTCGGCGAGCCACGTGAGTCCGAGCTCCTCGGCCTTCGCCTTGCTCATGACGACGACCGCGGCGGCACCGTCGGAGATCTGCGACGCCGAGCCGGCCGTGATCGTGCCGTCCTTGCTGAAGGCCGGGCGCAGGCCGCCGAGCGACGCGGTCGTCGTGTCGGCGCGGATGCCCTCGTCGTTCTTGAAGACGACCGGGTCGCCCTTGCGCTGCGGGATGCTCACCGGGACGACCTCGTCGTCGAAGAGGCCGTCCTTCCACGCCTTGGCCGCGAGCTGGTGGCTGCGCGCCGAGAACTCGTCCTGCTCCTCGCGGGTGAAGGCCTGATCGCCCGTGTTGGCCTGCTCGGTGAGCAGACCCATGGCCTGGTCGGTGAAGGCGTCCCAGAGCCCGTCGAAGGCCATGTGGTCGCGCATCGTGACGTCGCCGTACTTGTAGCCCTCGCGCGACTTCGTCATGAGGTGCGGCGCGTTGGTCATCGACTCCTGGCCACCGGCGACGACGACGTCGCACTCGCCGGCGCGGATGAGCTGGTCGGCCATGGCGATGGCGTTGATGCCGGAGAGGCAAACCTTGTTGATGGTCAGGGCCGGGACGGTCATCGGGATGCCGGCGGCGTGCGCGGCCTGGCGGGCCGGGATCTGGCCGGCGCCGGCCTGCAGCACCTGACCCATGATGACGTAGTCGACCTGCTCCGGGGCGACGCCCGCCTTCTCGAGGGCCCCCTTGATGGCGACGCCACCGAGGTCGGACCCGGAGAAGTCCTTGAGCGAGCCGAGCAGCCGACCCATGGGGGTGCGGGCGCCCGCGACGATCACGGAGGTGGGACGGTCAGCAGTCATGGGTGAAGCCTCTTCCGACGTCATTGGGGATGTCGCCGTCAACTCTAGTCGCGACCCCGCGAGGCCCCTCGACGAGCATGACCAAGCGCACACGGCATACAGCAGCCGTATGCCGTCACGCCGCCCTACGTTGGGACCATGAGCGCGACTCCCGACCCCCTCTTCACCCACATCGACCACGTCGGCATCGCGGTCCCCGACCTCGACGCGGCCATCGCGTTCTACGAGGGGACGTACGGGATGCGGATGCTCCACGAGGAGACGAACGCGGAGCAGGGAGTCCGCGAGGCGATGATGGGCGTCGGCGACTCGGGCTCGTGCATCCAGCTGCTCGCGCCCCTCTCCCCCGAGTCGACGATCGCGAAGTTCCTGGACCGCAGCGGCCCGGGCATCCAGCAGCTCGCCTACCGCGTCGCCGACATCGACGCCGTGTGCGCGACGCTCCGCGAGCGCGGCCTCCGGCTGCTCTACGACACCCCGAGGCGCGGCACGAGCGACAGCCGCGTCAACTTCATCCACCCCAAGGACGCCGGCGGTGTCCTCGTCGAGCTCGTCGAGCCGTCAGCCCACGCCGGACACTGACGTCGCGTCCACGCCCGAGCGCTGCGCCGCCAGCTCGACCTCGGTGAGGACGACGAGGGCCGCGGTCCAGGCGAGCGGCGCCGGTCCTGCGGGGCTCCCGTCCGGCAGGACCTTCTCCGGCAGGCTCCCCCACGACGTGCAGTGCCCGTCGAGCCAGGTGAGCCAGCGCTCGGCGACGAGAGGGTGTCCGGAGGCCGCTGCGGTGTAGGCGACCATGGCGGTCTCCGGCGTCCACGAGACGCCGTCCCCCTTCCACTCGACACCGGGGGCGAGGCCACCCCCGGCACGCAGGGCCAGCACCGGATAGTGCTCCCAGGCACGCTCCGCGGCCATGTCGCCCACTGCGGCGAAGGGTGGCATGAGCATGGTGACGCCCGCATCGAGCCCTCCGGACCGTCCGTGCCGCTCGTACGCTGGGCCGAACTCCGCACGGATCAGGGACCGCAGCCCGCGAGCCGCCCGCCTGGCCAGGTCCACCCGACCGGTGTCACCCTCGGCCGCGAAGGTCCCCGACGCGGCCTCGAGCCCGGCGGCGAGCGGAGCCGCCGTGCCGAGGGTGACCCGCCGCTCCGGCACCTCCCAGTAGTCGGGTGACACCTCGGGCAGGCGGGTGCCCGCCGCCGTCTGCGCCAGGACGAAACGGAAGGCCCGGTCGCGCAGTCCGCGCAGCCCAGCGGGCAGGACCCCACGGGGGCTCGCCACCCTGACCTGCTCGAGGGACCAGAGCACCCACCCGGCGCCGTCGCTCTGGCGAGGACGGTCGTCCGGCGGACCGGTTCCGTCCAGCCGGTAGCGCGCCTCGAAGCCACCGTCGGGCCGTTGGACGCGGGCGAGGAAGCCCAGGACGCGCTCGGCATCGGCCACGTGCCCGGTCTCGGCGTACGCGACGGCGACGAAGGCGGAGTCCCGTGGCCACGCGTACGCCCAGGGGGCGTCGGGGCCGGCCGCGACGGCCCCGTTCGGTCCGGTCAGGGCGTGCAGGTCCTGGAGCGCCTGGGCCGCGACGCGTGTGCGCGCGCCGGCCGCGGGGACCGTGCCGTCGACGAGCCAGAGGGCTTCGGCCAGCGGCTCCACGAGCCGGTCGCCGAGCGCGGCAGGCGCGAGGACGGACGTCGCGCGCCAGCCCGCGCCGTTGCGCAGGACCGGCAGCGGGTCGTCGGCGACGAGCAGCGGGACGAGTCCGGCACCGGCCATCACGACCGCAGCCAGAGCGCCCACCACGGCACGCCGCACGTCCACCTCCCTCGACCCGCGGTCGACCTCCCCGTCGACCGGGCGCCAGTGTGGCACGCGTGGTGCCGACTCGTCCGAGGATCGCGGCGGGCTGCCCGTAGCATCGGCTGACATGGAGGTCACACGCCGTCAGGCCCTGACCGCGGCAGCCGGTGCAGCCGTCGGAGCAGCCGGGGCCGTCGGGGCGGTGCGACTCGTGGAGCGGCTCGACGAGAACACCCCACTGCCCTTCTACGGCAGCCCGGTCAGCGCCGTCCGTCCCGACCGATCCACCCCCTCGGCGGCAGCCACCTCGGTCGTCTGGGCGGGTGCGGGCGATGAGCGCCGCGTCGCGCTGACCTTCGACGACGGTCCGCACCCCGACTGGACCCCACGGGTGCTGGCCGCGCTGGAGGCGGAGGACGTGCCCGCCACGTTCTTCTGCCTCGGGCGCAACGTGCGCGACCACGGCGCGCTGCACCGCGACAGCGTCGGCCGGCACGAGCTCGCGAACCACACCTTCGAGCACCCCGACCTCGGTCGGCTCGACTGGTCCCGGTGCACCGACGAGATCACGAGGACGACCCGGCTCATGACGGAGACGTACGGCGTGGCGCCGACGCTCTTCCGGCCGCCCTACGGGCACGTCGGAGGGGCCTCGCTCCTCGCGGCCGCCGAGTCGACCCTCACGACGGTCCTGTGGTCGGCCCAGGCACGCGAGGACCTCGTGGCCAGCCATCCGGACGGCATCGTCGAGGACATCGCGTCGCAGGTGCGTCCCGGCTCGATCGTCCTCGCCCACGACACGGGCTCGGACGACCGGCTCATCACCATCGACCGGCTCGCCGCGATCATCCGCAGGCTCCGCGACGACGGCTACACCTTCGCGACCGTCTCCGACCTCCTGGCGCCGAGCAGCGCCCAGGCGACGGCGGCCAGCCACGGGTAGGTCGGCCACAGGGCGAGGCGCTCGAGGGCACCGACCCAGGTCGGGTCCCCGAGACGCAGCCCGAACGCCGCAGCCGCGGCCACCATGAGGCCGCCGAGCACGAGACCCGACACGGCGACGCCCCGTGACACGGCGTGTGACCTCCGCAGCGCCTCGGCGGTGACGAGGACGGCGAGCGGCTGGAGGACGAAGACGGGAACCGCCACGACCCCGTGCCACCCGGGGTGCTGGTCGACGGGCACGAGCCCGACGGCGGCGGCAAAGAGCGCGGACACGACCCACAGCCAGACGGCGGCGAGCGCCCATCCCCCGGCGCCGAGACGCGGTCGCAGCAGCACGGCGCCCGCTGCCCGCAGGAGGCCGAAGACGACGAACGCCACGCCGAGCGCGGCATGGGCCGAGGAGCAGACGTCGACCGTCGACCCCGCGTGACCAGGCGCGCACGTCAGCATCCCGAGCGCGCTGATCGTGTCGTCGCGCAGGCTGTAGGCCGCCGAGGCGCCGGCGGCGACGAGGAGCTCGACGAGCAGGTAGACCGGCTGGACGAGCCAGCAGCCGAGACCCGCCGTCGTCCGTCGCACGCGTTGACGCTATCCCGTGACCCAGGTCACCTGTGGTGGCCGTCTCAGAAGCGGCTACCCGCGGGTCACGTCTCGCTACGTTCGGGGACACACCGCACGGGTTCGACTCTGTCTCGACCCACCAATGACGCTGCGACGTAAGGACCTTCAATGCAGGCCATCCGCGACGCCATCCTCTCCGGCGACCGCACCCAGGAGACCTACGCGAACATCGAGATCCCCGCCACGTACCGCGGGGCGACCGTCCACAAGGACGAGGTCGGCATGTTCGAGGGGCTCGCCACGCGCGACAAGGACCCGCGCAAGTCGCTGCACATCGACGAGGTACCCGTGCCGGAGCTGGCGCCGGGCGAGGCGCTCGTCGCCGTCATGGCCAGTGCGATCAACTACAACACCGTGTGGACCTCGATCTTCGAGCCCGTCTCGACCTTCGGCTTCCTCGAGCGCTACGGCCGCATGTCGGAGTTCTCCAAGCGCCACGACCTGCCCTACCACGTCGTCGGGTCCGACCTCGCCGGCGTCATCCTGCGCACCGGCCCCGGCGTGACGAAGTGGAAGCCCGGCACCGAGGTCGTCGCGCACTGCCTCTCGGTCGAGCTCGAGGACGCCGAGGGCCACAACGACACGATGCTCGACCCGCAGCAGCGGATCTGGGGCTTCGAGACGAACTTCGGCGGACTCGCCGAGCTCGCGATCGTCAAGGCCAACCAGCTGATGCCCAAGCCCGGCCACCTGACGTGGGAGGAGGCCGCCTCCCCGGGCCTCGTCAACAGCACCGCCTACCGCCAGCTCATCTCCAAGAACGGCGCCGCGATGAAGCTCGGCGACCGCGTGCTCATCTGGGGCGCGTCCGGCGGCCTCGGCTCCTACGCCACGCAGATGGCCCTCGCCGGCGGCGCGACCCCGATCTGCGTCGTCTCCTCGCCCGAGAAGGCCGAGATCTGCCGCGCCATGGGCGCCGAGCTCATCATCGACCGCAACGCCGAGGACTACCGCTTCTGGAACGACGAGGGCACCGAGCAGAACCCGCGCGAGTGGCAGCGGCTCGGCAAGAAGATCCGCGAGCTGACCGGTGGCTACGACGTCGACATCGTCTTCGAGCACCCCGGCCGCGAGACGTTCGGCGCGAGCGTCTACGTGGCACGAAAGGGCGGGACCATCGTCACCTGTGCGTCGACGTCGGGCTACATGCACGAGTACGACAACCGCTACCTCTGGATGAACCTCAAGCGCATCGTCAGCTCGCACTTCGCCAACTACCGCGAGGCGTGGGAGGCCAACGAGCTCGTCAACCGTGGGCTCATCCACCCGACGCTGAGCAAGACGTACACGCTCGACGAGGTGGGGCAGGCGGCGCTCGACGTCCACCGCAACGCCCACCAGGGCAAGGTCGGCGTGCTGACGCTCTCCCCCGGGCCGGGCCTCGGCGTCACCGACCCCGAGAAGCGCGCGGGTTTCGAGTCGGCGATCAACCGCTTCGCCGACCAGTAGCCGTCCTGCAGCCGTCGCACGAGGGCCGGCCCACCGTCACGGTGGGCCGGCCCTCGTCGGTTGCGTCAGCGGGACTCGAGCACCCGGGTCAGCTGCTCCTCGGTGTCGTTCGCGAGCTTCTCGAAGACGAGCTTCATCGCGGGCGCGGCGAGGTGGGCGAGCCCGTGCATGTCGAGGTCGGCGTGGTAGGTGATCTCACTGCCCTCACCCGAGGGCAGGACGGTGATCGTGTCGGTCGACGTCGCGCTGTCGTTGCGCCCGACGAGGACGACCCGGGTGTCGGTGAGCTCGGTCAGCTCGTAGTCGAGCTCGGTCGTGACGCCGGCGATCTTCGAGACGTTGTGCCACCGCGCACCGACCACGACCGGGCCGTCGCCGACGCGAGTGCACGACTCGGTGCCGGGATCCCACTCCTCGGCGTTCGCGAAGTCCTTGAGGTAGTCGATGACGACCGCGGGCGCGGGATGGACGGTGAAGCTGCGGGTCACGCTGGGCATGGGTGCTCCTCGAACTGGTCGGTGTGCGAGCGACCCCGCCGGGGACGTCGCCGTGTTCTCGTTCACCTGTCCCGTACCCGCATGTCCTCCCGCCCGGGACACGGTCGCGCGCGGGGCGGCGCGCGGCGCGGCGCCCGGCAGGGCGTCCCCCGCACTGACACGCCACGGGCGACCCGGCCCTGTGGGGAGTGCCTGACGTAGGCTCGCGGACGTGAGCATGTGGGGACGGTGGACGGCGTACCGCCGCGCCCAGCGCGCCCGGATGGACGAGTTCCGGGCCCGCGACCTCGGCTTCGACGAGCGCGCCTCGCGAGCCGCGTACGGCGAGCCCCCGGCGGCGCCCGACGCGCCGCCCGAGCCCGACCTCCTCACGACCACGCTCCCGCTCGGGGAAGGGTCGTCCGACGCCAGCACGCCCGCCGGCAGCACGCCACCCCGCGCCGCGACCGACGCCCCCGGCGTCACTGCCGGGCCCCACGGGACCGGCGCTACCGAACCGGCTCCGCCCGGGACCGGCGGCGGCAAGCGCGGCAAGGGAAGCCGCCGCGACTTCGGTCAGAGCGGCACCCCGTTCAACCGGCAGTCGCCCTTCTACATCGGCTTCGTGGGCGCCGTCGGCGTGCTCACGGCGTATGCCGTCGTGCAGGCGGTCGGCCGGCTCGGCACCGTCATCACGCTGCTCGTCATCTCGTTCTTCCTGACGCTCTCGCTCAACCCGCTCGTCGAGGCGCTGACCCGGCGCAACCTGCGCCGGGGGTGGGCCGTCACCATCGTCTTCCTCGGCGTGCTCGCCGTCTTCGCGCTCGTCGGCTGGGTCGTCATCCCGCCCGTGGCCGACCAGGGCGGCGAGCTCGCCACGAACGCCCCACGGCTCTTCGACAACCTCTTGGCGAACCCGTGGGTGCAGGACGTCGACCACCGCTACCAGCTCGTCCAGCGCATCCAGGAGGAGGTCAACAAGCGCGTCGCCGACGGCAACCTGTGGGCCGGCGTCTTCGGCGGCGTCCTCGACGCGGGCAAGGTCATCGCGACCGGCGTCTTCAGCGGGTTGACCGTCCTCGTCCTCACCCTCTACTTCCTCGCCTCCCTCCCCGCGGTCAAGCAGGCGGCCTACGCCCTCGTCCCCGCCAGCCGGCGCCCGCGCACGGTCTCGCTCGCCGAGGAGGTGATGCGCCGGGTCGGGTCGTACGCCATCGGCCAGGTCGCGGTGGCCGCGATCAACGCGTTCTTCGCCTGGATCATGATGAGCCTCATYGGGCTCCAGTTCGCGGCCGTGCTGGCGGTGCTCGTCGGCTTCCTCGGGCTCATCCCGATGATCGGCGCGACCCTCGGGGCGACCGTCGTCGCCGTCGTCGCCTTCTTCGACGAGCCCAAGAAGGCGCTCATCGTCATCATCTACTTCATCGTCTACCAGCAGATCGAGAACTACGCCGTCATGCCGCGCATCATGCAGCGCACCGTCGCGGTTCCCGGCGCCGTGACGGTCGTCGCCGCACTCGCCGGTGGAGCCCTGCTCGGCATCCTCGGCGCGCTGCTCGCGATCCCCTTCGCCGCAGGGGCTCTGCTGCTCTACGAGGAGGTTCTCGTCCCCCGCCAGCGCCGGCACTAGCCGCCGACGCCCCCCGATGGCGTATGCCGTGTCCCGGGGACCCGACGAGGCGCTCCCTACCCCGGGCGGCCGGCGTCCCACCGCTCCAGCGCCGTCACGACGGCCGCCATGTCGAGCGCCCCCAGCCCGGCGGCCTCGGTCTCGCGGAAGAGCTCACGGGTCGCTTCGAGCACCGGGCTGTGCGCCCCGACCGCCCGGGCCGCCTCGGCGATGAGCCGGGTGTTGGTGTGGACGTCGCGCACCGCCGCCTGGGCCTCGAAGTCACGGGCCACGAGCTTGGCGAGCTTGACGGCCGACACCGCGCTCGCCATCGGACCGGAGTCGAGGGCACGCCGGAAGACCTCGAGGTCGAGGTCGAGACGGTCGGCGAGGTGGAAGGCCTCCGCCAGCCCGGCGACCATCGTGCAGAGGTAGAGGTTGACGGCGAGCTTGGTGCCCGTCCCCGCGGGGACCTCGCCGCACCGGACGACCTCGCGGCACATCGGGGCGAGCAGCGGTGCGACGCGGTCGACGACGTCCGGTCGCCCGCCCACGAGGGCCACGAGCTCCGCCCGCTCCGCCGGGATGCGCGACCCCGAGACGGGTGCCTCGGCGTAGTCGCCGCCGGCCCCCTCGACGTCCCGGGCCAGCCCGGCAGAGAAGCCGGGCGACGTCGTGCCGAGGTGCACGAGCGTGCGCCCCGACACCATCCGCGTGAACGCAGCGCTCCCCCGCTGCAGGACCTCGTCGACCGCTGCCTTGTGGGCCAGCATGAGCAGGACGACGTCGCTCGCCTCGAAGACGGCCGCCGGCGAGGACGCGCGACGGCTCCGAGAGCCTCGAGCGCAGCCACCCCACCCGGAGACCGGTTCCACACGGAGAGAGGAACACCCGCGCGCCGCAGGTTGGCGGCCATGGGTCGTCCCATGATGCCGAGACCGATGAACCCGACTCGCGTCTCCATTGCCGCCTCCGACTCTTCCGCACCATATGACAACTGTCATAGTAGCGGTCTGGTCATGACAGGTGTCATAGTCGAGACCCACGTCGAGCACCGGAAGGCGCCATGTCAGCCAGCACGCACGGACCGCGCGAGCGCATCGTCTACGAGACCGCCCAACACCTGCGGCGGGCCGGCGTCACCGGCACGGGGCTGCGAGAGGTCGTGGTCGCCGCCGGCGCGCCGCGCGGCTCCCTCCAGCACTACTTCCCCGGAGGTAAGGACCAGCTCGTCGGCGAGGCCCTCGAGTGGGCCGGCACCTGGGCCGCCGAACGGGTCGACGAGCACCTCGCCGGGATGAGACGGCCGACCCCCGCGCGGCTCTTCGCATCGGTCGTCGACGACTGGGCGACCGACCTCGCGTCCCGTGACTTCGAACGAGGCTGCCCGGTCGCCGCCGCGGTCATCGACTGCGCGGACACC
Source organism: Terrabacter sp. RAF57 (assembly GCF_052113925.1). Lineage (NCBI taxonomy): Bacteria > Bacillati > Actinomycetota > Actinomycetes > Micrococcales > Intrasporangiaceae > Terrabacter > Terrabacter sp. RAF57. The sequence goes on from NZ_JBFRDT010000002.1 coordinate 126,746, forward strand.
AACGAGGCCGTGCGGCAGGCTGCCAACTCGGCCCTGCGGACGTGGCAGCGCCCGATCACCGACGCCCTCGTCTCGATGGGCCGGACGCCCCGACGGGCGCAGGCCCTCTCGACCCTCATGCTCTGCGCCCTCGAGGGAGCCATCGTGCTCGCCCGGGCGCAGCACGACACCGCTCCCCTGCGGCTCGTGGCCCGCGAGCTCGCCCCCGTCCTCGACGCCTGAGGCCCTCACGCCCCGACGCCCTCCGCGGTTCGATGTGACCCGCGGTCTCGGGTGACCGGTGGACACATCGGCCGGACGAGTCGTCAGCGGTAGGAGTTGCCGCTCGGACGGGCGTCGCGCTTCTGCCAGCAGCCGGTGTGCCAGTGCCGCCGGTCCCCGAGCCCGCCCACGCCCTCGGCCGGCCACACGACGACGTGCGGGAGGCCCGGGGGGATGTCCTGCTGGCAGCCCGGACACAGGTAGTCACGGGTGGCGGACGCGCCGCTCACCGAGCGCACGGTCCAGCGCGTGCCGGCATACGACTCCTCACGCGTGGAGCCGCCCTGGATCCGCGTCACGTCGAGCGGCACGTGCTCGCGCGCGTGCTTGCTGGGACGTCGACGCGAGGGCATGACTCCAGCGTAGGTGTCAGGCGTAGGTGCGGAAGCCACGCCCCGTCTTGCGGCCGAGGTAGCCGGCCGTGACGAGGTGCTCGAGCAGCGGCGCCGGTGCGTAGCCGCGCTCACGGAACTCGAGGTAGAGCTCGCGCTCGATGGCGAGCGACACGTCGAGGCCGACGACGTCGAGCAGCTCGAACGGACCCATCGGCAACCCGCAGCCGGTCTTCATGGCCGTGTCGATGTCGTCGGCCGTCGAGTAGTTGGCCTCGAGCATCTTCACGGCGTCGTTGAGGTAGGGGAAGAGCAGGGCGTTGACGATGAAGCCGGCGCGGTCGCCGCACGTCACGGCGTGCTTGCCGACCGTCGCGCAGAGCGCCTGCACCGAGGCGACGACGTCGTCGGCGGTCGAGACCGTGTGCACGACCTCGACGAGCTTCATGACCTGGGCCGGGTTGAAGAAGTGCATGCCGATGACGTCCTGGGGACGCTTCGTGGCGGCCGCGCACTCGACGACGGGCAGTGAGCTCGTCGTCGTCGCGAGGATCGCGCCGGGGCGGCAGATCTCGTCGAGGTTCTCGAAGAGCGCGCGCTTGACGGTGAGGTCCTCGACGACGGCCTCGACGACGAGGTCGACCTGCGCGAGGTCCTCGAGGCGGGTCGTGCCCCGCACGTTGGCCAGCGCCGCGTCGCGGTCCTCCTCGGTGGCCTTGCCGCGCTGGACGGCCTTCTCGAGGCTCTTGGCGAGCGCCGCCCGGACGGCCTCGATCTTGGCGTCGCTGCGGGCCACGAAGGTCACGTCGAGACCGGCCTTGGCGAAGACCTCGACCATCCCCGTGGCCATCGTGCCGGAGCCGACGACGCCGACCGTCCGGATCGGGCGCGTGCCGGACGTCGAGTCCTCCGCGGCGGTGGGCGTCAACGCGTCGTCGACGACCGCCGAGCTGCCCGGTGCGGCATACGTGTAGAAGCCGCGGCCGCTCTTGCGACCCTTGAGCCCGGCGCTGACCATCTGCTTGATGATCGGGCTCGGCGCGTGCAGGCGGTCACGGCCCTGCTTGTACATCGTGTCGAGGATCTCGTAGGCGGTGTCGAGGCCGATGAGGTCCATGAGGGCGAGCGGGCCCATGGGGTAGCCGCAGCCGAGCTTCATCGCGGCGTCGATGTCCTCGCGGGTGGCGTACTTGCTCTCGTACATCGCGACGGCGTGGTTGAGGTAGCCGAAGAGCAGCGCGTTGGCGATGAAGCCGGCCTTGTCGCCGACGATGACGGGCTTCTTGCCGAGCCGCTCGGCGAGCGCCTTGACATCCTCGAAGATCTCGTCGCTCGTGATGACGGTCTTGATGACCTCGACGAACTGGAGCACGGGGGCCGGGTTGAAGAAGTGCATGCCGACGACGCGCTTGGGGTTGATCGTCGCGACGGCGATCTCGGTGACGGGCAGCGAGCTCGTGTTCGTCGCGAGGATCGCGTCGTCGGAGACGATGGCGTCGAGCTTGGCGAAGATGTCCTTCTTGAGGTCGAGGTGCTCGGGCACGGCCTCGACGACGAGCTGGCACTCCTTGAGGTCGGCCATGTCGCTCGTGAAGAGGACCCGGGCGTGCAGCGCGGCCTGGTCCTCGGCCGCGAGCTTGCCCCGGGAGACGGCCCGGTCGGTCGAGTGCTGCAGGACGCCCTTGCCCTTCTCGACCGCCTCGTCCGTGACCTCCACCGCGACGACGTCGATGCCGTTGCGTGCGAAGACCTCGACGATGCCGGCACCCATGGTGCCGAGTCCGATGACGCCAACCTTGGTGAACTCACGAGCCATGGGCGAAAGTCTCGCAGAGGGTGTGCGCCGCCCACACCCGCCCGGGGCGTGACGCTGCCCACGCACCCTCCTCTAGGGTGGACCGGTGCGTCTCGTCATAGCCCGGTGCAGCGTCGACTACGACGGTCGCCTCACGGCCCACCTCCCGCTCGCGACCCGCCTGCTCGTCGTCAAGGCCGACGGGTCGGTGCTCGTCCACAGCGACGGCGGCTCCTACAAGCCGCTCAACTGGATGTCGCCGCCCTGCACGATGGCCGAGGTCGAGCCCGACGAGGTCCAGGCCGTCGACGGTGTCGTCGCAGTGTGGCGGGTCCAGCACGCCAAGAGCGAGGACCGCCTCACCGTCCTGCTCCACGAGGTCCTCCACGACTCGGACCACGAGCTCGGCGTCGACCCCGGCCTCGTCAAGGACGGCGTCGAGGCGCACCTGCAGAGGCTGCTCGCCGAGCACATCCACACCCTCGGCCACGGGTGGTCGCTCGTGCGCCGCGAGTACATGACGGCCATCGGTCCGGTCGACATCCTCGCGAAGGACTCGGCCGGCACGAGCGTCGCCGTGGAGATCAAGCGCCGCGGCGAGATCGACGGCGTCGAGCAGCTGACCCGCTACCTCGAGCTGATGAACCGCGACCCGCACCTCGCGCCCGTCACCGGGGTGTTCGCCGCCCAGCAGATCAAACCACAGGCGCGCACGCTCGCCGAGGACCGCGGCATCCGCTGCGTCGTGCTCGACTACGACGCCCTCAAGGGCATCGACGACGCGGAGTCCCGCCTCTTCTGACCCACCGAGGGCGTATGCCGTGTGGCCGCCCGGGCGCACCGGCGCACCGGCGCGTCACACCCAGCGCGAGCGAAGGTCCGGCGGCAGCTTCTCGACGGCGAGCCGGACGGCTGGGCGTGGCATCCCCTCGACGCGCTCCTCGAGGAAGGCCACCAACCGGTCGCGGTCACGCTCACCGGCGTGCTTGGCGAAGATCCCGACGGGCTTGTGCACCAACGGATCCCGGTCGGTCGCGAGCTGGGCGGCGAGCTCCCAGCCGATCTCCACGTCGTCGGTGTCGAGGAAGCCGAGCGGCGCCGTCATGGCGGTGCGACGGCGCAGCGGCTCGGGCGAGAGCGCGAGGTCACGCAGGATCTGCTTGTCACGACCGATGAGCCACAGCCCGATGACGCGCGGCGCGGCCCGGTCGACCATGTCCCACGTCGTGATCCGGTCGTGGTGGCCGAGGTAGGTCCGGGCGAGGGTGCCGCGCCCGTGACCGTCGATCCGTTTGCGCCGGGCCTTGAACTCGAGGATGCAGAGGGCAGCGAGCCGCGGCTCGTAGGCCGGGTGGGCGAGCAGCTGCTGCACCTCGCTGAGCGGGAGCCGCGTGTGTCGCTTGGCGATGGCGAAGAGCGTGCCCATCCGCACGCCGAGCGCCTCCTCGTCGCGGGCGAGGCGCTTGCGCACCGATGCGAGTGCCTCCGGCGAGGCCTCGGCCTCGAGCTCGGCGACCACGGTCCCGGCGGTCGCCGCCGACGCCATCAGGACAAGCCCTCGATCGGCTGGGCGGTGACTCCGTCGGCGTCGACGAGCAGCAGGACCGGGTCGGGTGCCTCCCCTCCGCGCACGACGACGACGGTCTCGCCGCGGTGCCGGTCGACGAGCTCCTCGAGGCCCGATGAGCCGTCGTGGAGGTCGCCGTGCCCGAGGTGCGAGGGCACGCCGAGGTCGTCGGCCAGCGACTCGACCGGGCCGGTGTCGGGGACGTCGTCGGCGGCATACACCGCCTGGACCTTCTCGAGGTGGATCGCGGACGCCAGCCACGCGACGTCGGAGAGCGCCGGAGGGTTGACGACGATGACGCGCGCGGCGCACTGCAGGTCGCTCATACCTGCGACGCTACGCCTGCTCAGACGGGCGCGGACTCGAGGGGCGCAAGACCCCGTGCGGCGCGGATCACACCCACCATCTCGCCCATGATGTCGTTGAGGCCGAAGTCCTTCGGCGTGAAGACCATGGCGACGCCGGCGGCCCGCAGTGCGGCGGCGTCGGACTCGGGGATGATGCCTCCGACGATGACCGGCACGTCGCCGGCACCCGCCTCGCGCAGGCCCCGCAGGACCTCGGGCACGAGCTCCATGTGCGAGCCGCTGAGGATCGAGAGCCCGACGAGGTGGACGTCCTCGGCGACGGCGGCCGCGACGATCTGCTCGGGCGTCAGCCGGATGCCTTGGTAGACGACCTCGAACCCCGCGTCTCGGGCACGCACGGCCACCTGCTCGGCGCCGTTGCTGTGGCCGTCGAGGCCGGGCTTGCCGACGAGGATGCGCAGCTTCTCGCCGAGCTCCTCGCCGGTGCGCGCGACGAGCCTGCGGACGTGCGACAGGGCGTCACCGGGCTCGCTCGAGCCGACGCCCACCGAGCCGGAGACCCCGGTGGGTGCGCGGTACTCGCCGAACTGCTCGCGCAGGGCGGCGGCCCACTCCCCCGTCGTCAGCTCCGCCCGGGCGCACTCGAGCGAGGCCGCCATGAGGTTGACGTCGGTCGCCGCGTCGGCGCGCAGGCGCTCGAGAGCCGCCGCGGCGCGCGCCCGGCGCTCGGGGTCGGCGTCACGCGTCTCGCGCCACGCGCGTACGGCCTCGGAGGCGTGGTGCTCGACGTCGGCGTCGACGGTCTGGATCGCGGTGTCGAGGTCGGCCGTGAGCGGGTTGGGCTCGGTGGTCTCGAAACGGTTGAGCCCGACGATGACGGCCTCGCCCGTCTCGATGCGGCGTCGACGCTCGGCGTGGGAGGCGACGAGCGCGGACTTCATGTAGCCGGACTCGACGGCGGCGACGGCGCCGCCCATCTCCTCGACCCGAGCCATCTCTGCCTTCGCCCCGGCCACGAGCTCGGCGACCTTGGCCTCGACGACGACCGACCCGGTGAAGAGGTCGTCGTGCTCGAGCAGGTCGGACTCGTAGGCGAGCACCTGCTGCATGCGCAGGCTCCACTGCTGGTCCCACGGGCGCGGCAGACCGAGCGCCTCGTTCCACGCCGGCAGCTGGATGGCGCGGGCCCTGGCGTCCTTGGAGAGCGTCACGGCGAGCATCTCGAGGACGATGCGCTGGACGTTGTTCTCGGGCTGGGCCTCGGTGAGGCCCAGGCTGTTGACCTGGACGCCGTAGCGGAAGCGGCGGGCCTTCGCGTCGGTCACGCCGTAGCGCTCCCGGGTCAGCTCGTCCCACAGCTGCACGAAGGCGCGCATCTTGCACATCTCCTCGACGAACCGCACGCCGGCGTTGACGAAGAAGGAGATCCGGGCGACGACACTGGCGAACTCCTCGGGCGGCACCTGCCCCGAGTCGCGCACGGCGTCGAGCACGGCGACCGCCGTCGACATGGCGTAGGCGATCTCCTGCACGGGGGTCGCCCCGGCCTCCTGCAGGTGGTAGCTGCAGATGTTGATGGGGTTCCACTTCGGGATCTCGCGCACCGTGTAGGTGACCATGTCGGTGATGAGCCGCAGCGACGGCGCGGGCGGGAAGACGTAGGTCCCGCGCGAGAGGTACTCCTTGATGATGTCGTTCTGGGTCGTTCCGGCGAGCTCGTGCACCCAGGCGGCCGGGTCCTCGCCGGCGGCCTCGGCCTGGCGCTCGGCGGCGACCTGGTAGAGCGCGAGCATCCACATCGCCGTCGCGTTGATCGTCATCGACGTGTTCATCTCACGCAGCGGGATCGCGTCGAAGAGCGCTGCCATGTCACCGATGTGGCTGATCGGGACCCCGACCTTGCCCACCTCGCCGCGGGCGAGGACGTGGTCGGGGTCGTAGCCCGTCTGGGTCGGCAGGTCGAAGGCGACGGAGAGGCCGGTCTGCCCCTTGGAGAGGTTACGGCGGTAGAGCGCGTTGCTCGCAGCGGCACTCGAGTGGCCGGCATACGTGCGCATGACCCACGGTCGGTCGGGCGTCACCCGGGCGGCCGGATGCGGCGTGCTCTCCGTCGAAGACATGGCTCGACGGTAGCGGCGGGGTGCAGCGGTGGGGAGGCGCTCAGGCGGTGAGAGGCGCCACAGTCAGGCTTGCCGGTGCCGGATGCCGCGGGGCGAGGATGCGCTCGAGCCGACACCCGCGCAGCAGGCGCGTCGTGCGGTCGCTCGCGTCGACGAGCAGCAGCCGGCGCTCGGCGCGGGTGGCGCGCCGGTGGAGGTGGACGATGACACCGAGGCCCGTCGCGTCGCCGATCTCGGCGCCGCCGAGGTGCAGGCGCAGCTCGCCAGGACCCTGGTTGATGACCGCGTGGATCGCGTCGCGGATGTCGGGCACCGTGTGGACGTCGAGACGCCCCTCGATGATGACATCGTGGCCGTCGGGTGCGTCGAGCACTCTGACCGGACCCCTGCGGTGGGTGTTCAGCGTCATGTAGACCCCTCTCAACGCTGTGCCGTCACCATGATGACGCCTCAGCCAGCCAAAACGTTGCCCCTAGGAGTCAAGAAGTGGTCAAGAAAATACGAACATCGAGCGAAGAACTCCGCCGGCCTCCGTGCCGGGACTGAGCGCTCCTGACAAAAGGGACGATCCGCCGCCTCAGCCGCGGAATGGCCCGGCGGGTCTGCGGGTTTCGCCTACGCGAACGGGGGCTCGTCATCGGGCTCGCGCGTCACGTCGGCGCCGAGGGCGCGGAGCGCCTGCTCGAAGCGCGGGTAGCCGCGGTCGATGTGGTGCACACCGCTGACGAGCGTGTCCCCCTCGGCCACGAGGCCGGCGATGACGAGGGCGGCGCCGGAGCGGATGTCGCTGCTCTCGACGGGGGCACCGGACAGCATCGGGACGCCGTGGGTCATGACGTGGTGCCCGTCGATCTGCGCGTCGGCGCCGAGACGGGCCAGCTCCTGGACCGTGCGGAAACGGGCCTCGAAGAGGTTCTCCGTGACCATGGCAGAGCCGTCCGCCACGGCGTTGTAGGACAGTGCGAAGGGCTGGAGGTCGGTCGGGAAGCCCGGGTAGGGCAGCGTCGCGACGTCGAAGGCGCGCGGGCGCCGGTCGACGGCCGACACCCTGAACCCGCGAGGCGTGACCTCGACGTGGCACCCCGCCTCCTCGAGGGCGCCCAGCGGCGCCCTGAGGTGCTCGGCGACTCCACCGACGACCTCGATGTCGCCACGCGTCGTGGCGGCGGCGAAGGCCCACGTGCCGGCCGCGATGCGGTCGGAGACGACGGCGTGCTCGGTCGGGACGAGGGCCTCGACGCCGTGGACGGTGATGCGAGACGTGCCGGCGCCCTCGAGCTTGGCGCCCATCGACACGAGCATCTCGGCGATGTCGATGATCTCCGGCTCCTTCGCGACGTTGTCGATCGTCGTCGTGCCGCTGGCCAGGACAGCCGCCGTGAGGATGTTCTCGGTGGCCCCGACGCTCGGGAAGTCGAGCCGGATGTCGGCGCCGCGCAGGCCGGCCGGCGCCGTGGCCACGAGGTAGCCGTGCGTCACGTGCACCTCGGCGCCGAGGGCCTCGAGGCCGGCCGCATGCAGGTCGAGGCCGCGCGAGCCGATCGCGTCGCCACCCGGGACGGCCACGTCGGCCTCGCCGACGCGGGCCACGAGCGGGCCGAGCACCGAGATGGAGGCGCGCAGCGCCCGGACGAGCTCGTAGTCGGCCCGGTGACCGATGCGCTCGGGCACGTCGAGGACGACCACTCCCGCGGCCGGGTCGTAATCGACACCCACCCCGAGCCGGCGCAGCAGCTCGGCCATGATCGTCACGTCGGCGATCGCCGGCACATTCGTCAGCGTCGTGCGGCCCACGGCCAGCAGGGCCACGGCCATCAGCTTCAGGGCGCTGTTCTTGGCGCCGACGACGGCGACCTCGCCCACGAGGTGGGCACCACCGACGACACGGAATCGCTCTCTCACCCGCCGAACCCTATCGGGGCACCGACCGACCGACGGCGCCTCCACGACGGGTGAGAGAGTGGCCCCATGGTCAACCTGACGCGGATCTACACGCGCACCGGCGACGACGGCACGACGAGCCTCGGCGACTTCTCGCGGGTCAGCAAGAACGACGCCCGGCTGCACGCCTACGCCGACTCCAACGAGGCCAACGCCGCCATCGGCATCGCCGTCGCGTGCGGCGACCTGCCCGACGAGGTCAGGGCCACCCTCCAGCGGGTGCAGAACGAGCTCTTCGACGTCGGCGCCGACCTGTCGACGCCGCTACGGCACGCCTACGACTACCCGCCCCTGCGCGTCGAGCAGCCCTGGATCGACGACCTCGAGGCCGACTGCGACCACTACCTCGAGCAGGTCGAGAAGCTCCGGTCGTTCATCCTCCCCGGAGGCACGGCCGGGTCGGCGCACCTGCACCTCGCGACGACCATCGTGCGTCGCGCCGAGCGCTCGGCGTGGGCGGCCGCCGACCAGCACGGCACCGAGCCGGCCCCCGAGGGCACGGACGCGAGGGGCGTCRGCGGCGTCAACGTCCTCACGGCGAAGTACCTCAACCGCCTCTCGGACCTGCTCTTCATCCTCGCCCGGATCGCCAACAAGCCGATCGGCGGCGACGTGCTGTGGCAGCCCGGTGGCGGCCGCGTCGAGAAGCCCGAGCGCACGAAGAAGCACTGAGCCGCCACACGGCATACGGCATACGGCCTACGGCCTAGGCGCGGTCACGTCAGGTGCGCCTTGGCGCGGTCCCGACCGGCATTCCGGGCCCGCCGCGGACCGAAGTGCGCCATGGCGCGCTTCCACACGTCCGGCGGCCTGTCTCGGCGCGCACGTGCGCCACGGCGCAGTCTCGTGCTGCCGGAGCGGGCTGTCAGGCGACGTTGACGTTGTAGCCGGGGGGCGCGGCTTCCTGCCACGAGCGCAGCGCGGTGTAAGCGGGCCCCTGGAGGGCCAGCTCGAAGTCGCTGTCGCCGTCGCCGCACGGCACCCGGCTCGCGTCGGGCAGCAGCGGGATCGAGTCGCCGCCGCTCAGCGGCTCGGGAGCGTCGAGTAGCAGGCGCTGGCGCAGCCAGCGGTGCTTGGGGCGCACGGAGACGCCCCCGAGGGCATACCACTCGAGGGCGTTGTCACCGAACCGGATCAGACCCAGGCGCCAGCGGTCGGACTCCGTGCGGCGCATGCCGCAGAGGGTCAGGGGCAAGCCCTTGGCGATGTAGCGCCGGCGCAGGTACGTCGTCGCGAGGACGGCCACCGCAACCACCAGGAGCGTGCCGATCACGATCTCGGTCGAGACGAGAACGGACGGCACGCGCGACCTCAGCTCGTCTGCAGCGACGAGGCGTCGACGTGCTCGGCGACGATGGTGACGACGTCCGAGTCGACCGAGAGGAACCCGCCGTCGACCGTCACGGTGCGACGCTCGCCCTCGAGGGACTCGATGGAGACCTCACCCTCGACGAGGACACCGAGCAACGGGGTGTGGCCGGGCAGGATGCCCAGCTCGCCCGAGATGGACCGGGCGCGTACGAACTTGGCCTCGCCCTCCCAGACCTTCCGGTCGGCGGCAACCATCTCAACCTTGAGCGAACTCACGTTTCCTCCGGATCGTGGGGGTGTGCTCTGCAGTTTAGTGCCTCTGCGAGGATGCTCCGTACGCGAGGTGGCGCAGGCCGCTCGCGCCGATTCCCCATCCTCCACAGGAGTCCCATCCATGAGCACAACCGTGTCCGACGCCCTTCTCGAGCCGACCCGCCGCCCCGTGGCGGTGGAGACCCTGACCGACGTCATCGACGCCGAGGTCGCCGACAAGTCCGGACTGGGCGGAGCCGCCGTCAAGGCCGGCTACGCCGCCGCGAAGAAGCTCGGTGGCAACTTCGTCACGAGCGCCACCGACCGTCTGCTCCCCCAGTTCGCGAGCGCCCTCGACCCGTTCTGGGCCACCAAGGGTGACACGTCGTTCGGGGCCCACCTCGCGGCCCAGCCCGACGCCGCGGCCGACGCCCTGCTCGCGGTGACCGACGCGAAGGCCRCCAACACCTCGCACGGCTCGGCCGCCAAGGTCTACGGCTCGCTGCGCGGCAAGGCGAAGGCCCATGTCGTCGCCGCCCTCCCCCGCCTCGGCGCAGCCGTGGAGCGTCTCGTCCCCTGACGCGTCCCTGACCGCAGGACGGTGCACGCAACCGACCACGTATGCCGCCGGGCCGGCTCCCCTCGAGGAGCCGGCCCGGTCGTGGGTCCGGGTCACACCCGGACCGGTCAGGACTCGTCGTGCCCGCGGTCCGTCGCGACGCGCGGCAGCTCGGGACTGAACTCCTCACCGAGGTCGGCGATCGCCTGCCGGGCGAACACCTGCTGCTCGGTGACGACCCGCTCGGACCGGCCACGGCCGATGAAGGTGACGGCCCAGTGCAGCAGCGTGGTGATCCGGTGCTTGAAGCCGATGATGTAGACGAGGTGCACGGCGAGCCAGAGGATCCAGGCGAAGAACCCGCTGAACTGCGCCTTGCCGACCGACGCGACGGCCGAGAAGCGCGAGATCGTGGCCATCGAGCCCTTGTCGAAGTACTCGAACGGCCCCTTGGGCTCCTTGCCGTCGAGGCGTCGCTCGATCTGCTCCGCGGCGTAGCGGCCGCCCTGGATGGCGACCTGGGCGACACCCGGCAGCCCGTCGAGCGCCATCATGTCGCCGACGACGAAGACCTCGGGGTGGCCCGGGAGCGTCAGGTCGTCGCGGACCTCGACGCGGCCGGCCCGGTCGAGCTGAGCGCCCGACTGGTCGGCGAGCTGGCGACCGAGAGGCGAGGCGCTGACGCCCGCGGCCCACACCTTGCACACCGACTCGATGCGCTCGCGGCTGCCGTCGCCGTGCTCGACCTCGATGCCCGTCGCGTCGACGTCGACGACCTTGGCACCGAGGCGGACCTCGACGCCCATCTCGGTCAGGCGCTTGACGGCGCGGTCGCCCAGTTTCTCGCCGAACGAGCCGAGCACGGCGGGAGCCGCGTCGAGCAGGACGACCCTGGCCTTCGTCGGGTCGATCCGGCGGAAGTCGCGCTTGAGGGTGCGTCGCGCGAGCTCGGAGATCTGGCCCGCCATCTCGACACCGGTCGGGCCTGCGCCGACCACGACGAACGTCATGAGGCGGTCGACCTCGGCCTGCGTCGTCGCGAGCTCGGCGAGCTCGAACGAGCCGAAGATGCGACCGCGCAGCTCGAGGGCGTCGTCGATCGACTTCATGCCGGGGGCGTGCCGGGCGAACTGGTCGTTGCCGAACCACGACTGGCCGGCGCCCGCGGCGACGATGAGCGAGTCGTAGGGCGTGACCGTCTCGCGGCCGACCGCGGTGTGGGTCACGGTGCGCGCCTCGAGGTCGATCGTCTCGACCTCACCGAGCAGTACCTTGGCGTTGTCCTGGCGGTGCAGCACCTCGCGCGTCGACGGGGCGATCTCGCCCTCGGAGAGGATGCCGGTGGCCACCTGGTAGAGCAACGGCTGGAAGAGGTGGTGCGTCGTGCGGGCGATGAGGGTCACGTCGACGTCGGCGCGCTTCAGCTTCTGCGTGCTGAACAGTCCGCCGAAGCCCGATCCGATGACCACGACCCGGTGGCGCGGGGCCTGCTGGGTGGGCGTGCTCACGATTCTCCTTGTCCTTGAGCTGTGTCCTGGTGCGAGGTGCTGGGCTCGTCGGCGCTGACGGTTTCATCTCTGTCAACACCGTTCGTCGTACCCGCATGCCCCGCGGGCGACGCCGAGGGCGTCCACGGGCTGCGGTTCTCGTCACACTCGGCGCGGGTCGTCGTAGCGGACGCGGCGGACAGTAGCGCCTGGCCGGCAGCACACGGCGAGGAGGTACATCGGCGCCGCGGTCGTGTTGTACGACGCGACCTGCTGGTTGCATGCCGCCGGCAGCGCCTGGACGTTCATCTCGTCCCGGAACGGGACGTCACCCTGGGTGAGGCGGAGCGCCGGCTCCACGACGTGCGAGCTGTCGGTGAGGTCCACCCCGTGGCGGGCGCGGACGAACGCGCCGGCCACGACGGCCACCGCGAGGCCCGGCACTCACAGACGACGAACGGGGAGGGCCCAGAGGGCACCTCCCCGTCGTCGGGTGAATCGATCCATCCAGATCAGAGGTTCTTCTGGATCTCCGCCCACTGGCGCTCGACGTCGTCGAGGCCACCACACATGAAGAAGGCCTGCTCGGCGACGTGGTCGTACTCGCCGTCGGCGATCTTCGTGAACGCCTCGATCGTGTCGGACAGCGGCACGGTCGAACCCTCGATGCCGGTGAACTGCTTGGCGACGTAGGTGTTCTGCGACAGGAAGCGCTGGATGCGACGGGCGCGGTTGACGAGGATCTTGTCCTCTTCGGAGAGCTCGTCGATACCGAGGATCGCGATGATGTCCTGGAGCTCCTTGTTGCGCTGCAGGATCGACCTGATGCGCACGGCCGTGTTGTAGTGGTCGGCCGCCACGTAGCGCGGGTCGAGGATTCGCGAGGTCGAGGACAGCGGGTCGACAGCCGGGTAGATACCCATCGACGCGATGTCACGCGACAGCTCGGTCGTCGCGTCGAGGTGCGCGAACGTCGTGGCCGGAGCCGGGTCGGTGTAGTCGTCGGCCGGCACGTAGATCGCCTGCATCGAGGTGATCGAGTGACCACGCGTGGACGTGATGCGCTCCTGCAGGGTGCCCATCTCGTCGGCGAGGGTGGGCTGGTAGCCCACGGCGGACGGCATGCGGCCGAGGAGAGTCGAGACCTCGGAGCCGGCCTGCGTGAAGCGGAAGATGTTGTCGATGAAGAGGAGCACGTCCTGCTTCTGGACGTCGCGGAAGTACTCCGCCATCGTCAGCGCCGACAGGGCGACGCGCAGACGCGTGCCCGGCGGCTCGTCCATCTGACCGAAGACGAGGGCGGTCTGTCCGAGGACGCCCGCCTCCTCCATCTCGACCATGAGGTCGTTGCCCTCACGGGTGCGCTCACCGACACCGGCGAACACCGACACACCACCGTGGTCACGGGCGACACGGGCGATCATCTCCTGGATGAGCACCGTCTTGCCGACGCCGGCACCACCGAAGAGGCCGATCTTGCCACCCTGGACGTACGGGGTCATCAGGTCGATGACCTTGATGCCCGTCTCGAACATCGTCGTCTTGGACTCGAGCTGGTCGAAGGCGGGAGCCTTGCGGTGGATGCCCCACCGCTCCTTGACCTCGAGCTTCTCGCCCTCGGCGAGGTTCATGCACTCGCCGGTCGTGTTGAACACGTGGCCGAGGGTCACGTCACCCACGGGGACGGTGATCGGGCCGCCGGTGTCCTGCACGGCCGAGCCGCGCACCAGACCGTCGGTCGGCTGCAGCGAGATCGCCCGGACCATGTTGTCGCCGATGTGCTGGGCGACCTCGAGGTTGAGGTTCTTCGTCTCGCCGGCGAGGGTGACCTCGGTCGTGAGCAGGTTGTACTGCTCGGGCATGGCGTCGACGGGGAACTCCACGTCGACGACCGGGCCGATGATGCGGGAGATGCGTCCGACGCCGCCCGCGGGCGGGGCCGTCCACGTGGTGTCGCTGACAGTTGCAGTCATGGTGGTCTGCTTCCTTACCTGTGGGCGTTACTTCTTGGCGTCGGCGAGGGCGTTGGCGCCGCCCACGATTTCGCTGATCTCTTGGGTGATGCCGGCCTGACGGGCCTGGTTGGCGAGGCGCTGATAGGTCTTGATCAGCTCCGTCGCGTTGTCGGTGGCCGACTTCATCGCCCGCTGGCGGGCGGCGAGCTCGGAGGCCGCCGAGCTGAGCAGTGCGGTGAAGATCCGGTTGCGGACGTACTTCGGCAGCAGCAGGTCGAGGACCTCGGACGCGCTCGGCTCGAAGGAGTACTCCGGGGGGATCTGGCCGTCCTCGTAGCGGTTGACGCTGAGGTCGAGGCTCTCGTCCTCACCGGCGTCGTCGGCCTCGACGACCTCCAGCGGCAGCAGGCGCAGCACGAACGGGTCCTGGCGGACCATCGAGCGGAAGCGGGTGAACACGACGTGGATCTCGTCGTGGCCGCCCTCCTCCGTGGGCTTGAGGAAGTCGGCCGTGATGCGGTCGGCGATCTCCTTGGCGTTCTCGAACGTCGGGGCGTCGGAGAAGCCGGTCCACTCGGCGGCGTAGTCGCGCTTGCGGAACTTGAAGTAGCTCACGGCCTTGCGACCGACGAGGTAGGGCACGACCTCCTTGCCCTCGGCGGTCAGCTTGGAGATGAGCTCCGCGCTCTCCTTGATCGCCGCGACGGAGTAGGCACCGGCAAGTCCGCGGTCCGCCGTGATGATGACGACGCCGGCCCGCTTCGCGGTCTCCTTCGCCGTCGTCAACGGGTGGTCCTCGTTCGTGTTGGTCGCCACCGCGGACACGGCACGCGTCAGCGCGGTCGTGTACGGCATCGCCTCGGTGGCCCGCTGGCGGGCCTTGACGACGCGTGCGGCCGCGATCAGCTCCATCGCGTTGGTGATCTTCTTGATGGAGTTGACGGACTTGATGCGCTGGCGGTAGATCCGCATCTGCGCTCCCATGTGCTCCGCCTCTCTTGGTCTCTAAAAGTCTGTGGTTGCCTGCGGGGTGGGCTCACGCCCGCTTCCGTATGCCGCCCGGCTGGCCGGGCGGCATACGGAAAGTGGTCACTTCTGCTTGACGATCTTCGCCTGGGTGATCTGGTCGTCGGCGATCTCGTCGAACTCCTCGTTGCCGGCCTCGAGGCCGTCCTTGCCGGTGCCCCGGAAGGTGAACTTGACCTCGTCGACGACCTTGGACAGGGCCGTCTCGGTGTCCTCGTCGAGCTTGAGGGTCTCGCGGATCGTCTGGAGGATCTTGCCGTCGCGACGCAGCGTCTCGAGCAGCTCGGTCTCGAAGGTGCGGACGTCCTCGACGGCGACGTCGTCGAGCTTGCCGGTCGTGCCGGTCCAGATCGAGACGACCTGCTCCTCGACGGGGTACGGCGAGCTCTGCGGCTGCTTGAGCAGCTCCACGAGACGCGCACCACGGGCGAGCTGGGCTCGCGAGGCGGGGTCGAGGTCGGAGGCGAACATCGCGAACGCCTCCATGGCACGGAACTGGGCGAGGTCGAGCTTGAGTCGACCGGCGACGGACTTCATCGCCTTGATCTGCGCCGCACCACCGACTCGGGAGACCGAGACACCCACGTCGATGGCCGGACGCACGTTGGCGTTGAACAGGTCGGCCTGCAGGTAGATCTGGCCGTCCGTGATCGAGATGACGTTGGTCGGGATGTACGCCGAGACGTCGCCCGCCTTGGTCTCGATGATGGGCAGACCCGTCATCGAGCCGTGGCCGAGGTCGTCGGAGAGCTTGGCGCAACGCTCGAGGAGCCGCGAGTGCAGGTAGAAGACGTCACCCGGGTAGGCCTCGCGGCCCGGCGGACGGCGCAGCAGCAGCGACACGGCGCGGTAGGCCTCGGCCTGCTTGCTCAGGTCGTCGAAGACGATGAGGACGTGCTTGCCCTGGTACATCCAGTGCTGGCCGATGGCCGAACCGGTGTAGGGCGCGAGGTACTTGAAGCCCGCCGAGTCGGACGCGGGGGCCGCGACGATGGTGGTGTACTCCAGTGCGCCGGCCTCTTCGAGCGTGCCGCGGACCGACGCGATGGTCGAGCCCTTCTGGCCGATGGCGACGTAGATGCAGCGGACCTGGGCGTCCGGGTCGCCGGACTCCCAGTTGCGCTTCTGGTTGATGATCGTGTCGATCGCGACCGTCGTCTTGCCGGTCTGGCGGTCGCCGATGATGAGCTGGCGCTGGCCACGGCCGATCGGCGTCATCGCGTCGATCGACTTGATGCCGGTCTGGAGCGGCTCGTGGACCGACTTGCGCTGGACGACGTTGGGCGCCTGCAGCTCGAGGGCACGGCGCTCTTCGGACCTGATGTCGCCGAGACCGTCGATCGGGTTGCCGAGCGGGTCGACGACGCGGCCGAGGAAGTCGTCACCGACCGGGACCGAGAGGACCTCGCCCGTGCGCTTGACGGTCTGGCCCTCCTCGATGCCCGCGAAGTCACCGAGGACGACGACGCCGATCTCGTGGACGTCGAGGTTCAGCGCGAGGCCGAGCGTGCCGTCCTCGAACTGGAGCAGCTCGTTGGTCATGGCCGAGGGCAGACCCTCGACGTGAGCGATGCCGTCACCGGCGTCGGTGACGCGGCCGACCTCTTCGCGGGAGGCCGCGCCGGGCTCGTAGGACTGGACGAACGAGTCCAGAGCGTCCCGGATCTCCTCCGGACGGATCGAAAGCTCCGTCATGTCAGATCTTCTCCTCGGTTTCGACCCGCAGGACGGGCCGGTGGTTGATCACAGCTGGTGGTGGGTGCCTCAGGCACCCATGGCCCGGCGGGCCGCGTCGAGCTTGCGGATGACGGTTCCGTCGATGAGCTCGTCACCGATCTCGACCTTGACCCCGCCCATGACCCGGGGGTCCACGACGGTGTTGACGTGGACCGTGCCGCCGTAGATGGCAGCCAGGCCCGCGGCGAGGCGGGCACGGTCGTCGTCGGTGAGCGGGACGGCCGAGGTGACGATGGCCGTCTGCTGCTCGCGGCGGCTCGAGGCCGTCTCGAGGTACTTCTCGAGGACCCGGTCGAAGCGCAGGCCGCGCGGGGCGACCACGGCCTGACGGGCCAGCACGAGGGTCTCCGGTGCGACCTTCTCGCGCAGGAGCGAGGACACGAGGTCGGCCCGCTTGTCGGCGGGCGCCTGCGAGTCGGCCAGCGCCGAGCGCAGCGGGGCGTCGGCCGCCACGATGCGCTCGAAGCGGAACAGCTCGTCCTCGACGCGGTCGGCACGGCCCTGGACCTCCGCCTCGGCGATGACGGCCTCGACGGCATACGACTCGACCGTGTCGGTCAGGTCACGCTCGGAGCTCCAGCGCTGGCCGAAGGCACCCTTGAGCACGACCAGCGTCTCGGCGCTGACCTTGCCCGCGAAGAGCCGCTCGGCGAGCTGGGCCTTGTCGACGCCTTCGCGGGACGGGTCGGCCACGGCGCGACGCAGGGTCGCGCTGCTGTCGATGATCCCGACGGCCGCGAAGAGCTCCTCGGCCAACCGCGAACGGTCGGCACCGGCAGCGAGGACGCCGGTGAGAGCCTCGCGGCTCGCCGCCGCTGCTGCGCGTGAGGGTCCCTGCATCAGGCGTCTCCGCCCGGGCTGCCGGCGGCGCCGCCGACCTTCTCGCGCACGACGTCGCCCGACTCCAGCTCGGCGAGGAACCGCTCGACGATGCCCTTCTGACGGGTCTCCTCGTGGAGGGACTCCCCGACGATGCGGCTCGCGAGGTCGGTCGAGATGCGTCCGACGTCGCCGCGGAGCGAGACGACGGCCTGCTGGCGCTCGGCCTCGATCTGCTTGTGCGCCGTCTCGGTGATCCGAGAGGCCTCGGACGCCGCGTGCTCGCGCATCTCGGCGATGATCTGCGCGCCCTGGGCCTTCGCGTCCTCACGGATGCGGGCGGCCTCGGAGCGGGCCTCGACGAGCTGCGCCTGGTACTGCTCGAGCGCGGCCTGGGCCTGGGCCTGGGCCTCCTCGGCCTTGTTCATCCCGCCCTCGATCGCAGCAGTGCGCTCGGCGTAGATCTGCTCGAGGCGCGGCACGACCTTCTGCTTCACGACGACGTAGAGGATCGCGAAGCACGCCAGGCCGAAGAAGAACTCGAGCGGGTGCGGGATGATCGGTGCCGCGGTGGCCCAGAAGCCGCCCTCGCCGCCCTCGGCGGTCACGGTCACTGCTTGCATGAGGTTCTCCTAGAGAGAAAGACGATCGGTGCTTCGGGCTGCCCCGGAAAGGGGCGTCAGCCCTTGAAGACGAAGGCGAGCGCGATACCGAAGATGGCGAGTGCCTCGGTGATGGCCATGCCCAGGAAGGCGATCGGCTGCAGCATGCCGCGAGCCTCGGGCTGACGGGCGACGCCGTTGATGTAGGCGGCGAAGATCAGACCGACACCGATACCGGGGCCGATGGCGGAGAGGCCGTAACCGAGGATGGCGATGTTGCCAGTCATGTTTATTCCATTCCTTCTTGTCTTGTCCGGCTGGCGGTTACCAGACGGGCGGGGGCGAAGCTGGTGTGTGGTGCTCGTGCGGTGGTGCAGTTCGTGGGGCGCCGGAGGCGCAGGGAGGCGTCGGCCTCAGTGCTCGTCGGCGACCGCGCCGCCGATGTAGAGGGCGGCCAGCAGGGTGAAGACATAGGCCTGGAGGAACTGGACCAGGATCTCGAAGAGCGTCATGACGAAGGCGAAGATCCACGTGACGCCGCCGGCGATGACGAGGATGCCGCCGTTGGTGAGCATGTACCAGCCACCCGTGATGAACAGGACGATGAGGATGTGGCCGGCGAACATGTTGCCGAAGAGTCGCAGGGCGAGGGTGACCGGGCGCGTGAAGAGGTCGGTGATCAGCTCGAGGAAGAAGATCGCGGGGATCATCGCCTTGGGAAGACCCGCGGGCACGAGCGACTTCCAGTAGCCGATGAAGCCGTGCTTGCGCATGCCGACGACGTGGAAGACGACCCACACGATGAGCGACAGCGCGATCGGAAAGCCGATGCGGCTCATCGTCGGGTAGCTCATCGGCGGGATGACGCCGAACAGGTTGTTGACGAGGATCGTCGTGAAGAGCGCGAAGAGCAGCGGTACGAACCGCATGAACTCCTTGCTGCCGATGAGGTCGCGGGCGATGCCGTTGCGGACGAGGCCGTAGACGGCCTCGGTGCCCATCTGGCCACGGCCGGGCACGAGCGCCTTCTTCTTCGTCGTGGCGAGCAGGAACCACGCGACAAGGCCGGTGGCCAGGACCATGAGCAGGATCGGGCGGGTGATCGCGAACGGCCCGTCGGTCCCGAAGAGGGGCTGCCAGAACTCCTCGACGCCGGGGGCGGTGTAGTCCGTCGGGGCGGCGGCCACGATGCTCACGGGTTACTCCTTTGTAGGTTCTGGGCACTTCGGCTGACGACCTGCGTCAGGGGTGGAGAGTCGGTGCTCGGGAGCGGGCTCCCGGTGGGGCTCCACGTCGGCGGGCCGGCGGGCGACGCGCTGACGTGCGGCACGGAGGCCGTCGGGCTCAATGGGTACCGTATCGGAACCAGATCAGGTAGAGCGACAGGGCCATTCCACCCACGATCCCGACCCCGACGAGCCAGGTCGTGCCCAGCCAGTGGTCGGCCAGGGCACCGAGACCGCCGTAGATGAGCGGGCCGGTGAGCATGTAGGCGACGGCACGCCAGGCGGAGTCCTGCTCGCGGGTGTTGAACCGCCGCAGCTCCTCGGCCTTGTCCTCCGCAGAGGCCTCGCTGGGCTCCCTGGGCTCCCTGGGCTCGCTCGGGTCGCTGGGCTCCGGCGTCGGTGGTGTGGTCATGTCGACCTCCCGTGTCACGGCTCATCACGCGGCTCCCGGTGGGGTGCCGCCTCGGGCGTCGCGTCGGACGACGAGTCGGGCGTCGCGTCGAGCGAGGCCGCGCCGTCGGGGTCGTACGCGAAGATCCGCAGGCGCTTGTAGGCGCGCATCTCGAAGAAGAGCCAGACGACGGCGCACACCGTGATCGACAGGCCGATCGCGAAGCCCGAGGCCCACGTGACGTCGCGCAGCGCGAACATGACGACGCCGAGCACCAGCACCTTGAAGGTGTAGGTGACCATGACGATCATCATCGTCGTCGTGGGCGGCAGGTCGGCCGTGCGCTTCATGACGAGCAGCGTCAGGCTGAAGAAGAAGAGGACGATGGCGGCGCCGAGCGCGGCCGACCAGGCGGCCTTGGGGCTCGAGAAGAGCCCGACGACGACGCAGACGAGACCGGCCACGGCCGTCGGCAGCAGGGAGCCCCGGAGGAGCTGTGCGAAGGCATCTGACTGTGATGCGTCGCGTGCCGGTGTGGCCGTCAAGAAAACCTGCCTGGGTGCGTCGTGAGGCGTAGTGCGGGCGGGGTTCGGGCGGATCCGGATGATGCTCGGATCGCTTGTGCGGAAAGGACTTCCGGGCTCCTGTGGCGGTCTTCCCAGACTCCCCTCAGGTGCTTGTGAATGCTATCACAAGCGTTCGGACGGCCTCCACCGAGGAAGCCAGACGGTGAGCACGACACCCATCGCGGCGGCTGCCCCCACGACCGCGAGCGGACGGGGGCCGTCCCAGATGACGAAGGACACCGAACCCAGCGCCACGATGGCGGCCCACAGGTAGAGGATGAGCACGGCACGGCGGTGGCCGTGACCGATGCGCAGCATGCGGTGGTGCAGGTGCAACGCGTCGGGGTGCCACGGTCGCTGGCCGGCACGGGTGCGCCGGACCACGGCGAGCAGCATGTCGAGCAGCGGCAGCAGCAGGACCGCGAGCGGGACGAGGATCGGCAGGAACGCGGCGGACACGTCGTTGGCGCTGACCTCACCCGGGTCGACGTTGCCGGTCAGGGTGATCGTCGCCGCCGAGAGCAGCAGCCCCAGCGTCAGCGCTCCCGAGTCGCCCATGAAGAGTCGGGCCGGGTGGAAGTTGTGCGGCAGGAAGCCGGCACAGCAGCCCACGAGGGCGGCCGAGATGAAGGTCGCGGTCGAGAACACGTTGGCCGGCACGAACGAGCGCGACACGATGTAGCTGTAGACGAAGAAGGCGAACGCCGCGATGCAGACGACCCCCGCGGCGAGCCCGTCGAGCCCGTCGATGAAGTTGACGGCGTTCGTCGACGCGATGACGACGAGCACCGTGAAGAGCACGAGGACGGGGGTCGGCAGGATGGTCGTGCCGAAGATCGGCAGTGACAGCAGCTGCACGCCGGTGTAGGCCATCAGGCCCGCGGCGAGCATCTGTCCCGCCAGCTTGGTCAGCCAGTCGAGCTCACGGATGTCGTCGAACGCCCCGAGCAGGCACACGATGCCGGCTGCGGCGACGACGCCGAAGATCTGTTTCGTCGAGAAGAGCGTCCCGAGGTAGGGCAGCGCCCTCGCCACGAGCGCCGCCGCCACGAAGCCGATGTAGATGCCGACTCCCCCGAGCCGCGGGATCGGGGTCTTGTGGACGTCGCGCTCGCGGACGGCCGTGAACGCCCCGGTCGCGACGGCGAGGCTGCGGACGAAGGGTGTGGCGAGGTACGTGACCGCAGCGGCCACGATGAGGACGAGGACGTACTCGTGCACCTACCGACCTTCGCTCGGGCGCCGACGCTGGCGGGGGGACTGACTCAGCGAGGGTATGCCGGGAAGCGCGTCACGAGGTCGGTGACCTCCGCACGCACGTCCTTGCTCACCGCGTGGTCGGGGTCTGCGTCACCCTCGGTGACGGCGCGGTGGATGAGCGAGGCGATCTGCTTCATCTCCTCCAGGCCCATGCCCTGGGTCGTGACCGACGGCGTGCCGACGCGGATGCCCGAGGCGATGTTGGGCTTCTGCGGGTCGAAGGGGATGGCGTTCTTGTTGAGCACGATGCCGGCCGCGTCGGCCCGCTCCTCGGCCTCCTTGCCGGTGACGCCGACGCCCTGGAGGTCGAGCAGCGCCAGGTGGGTGTCGGTGCCGCCCGTCGTCGGGCGGATGCCGAGCTCGAGCAGGCTGGCCGCGAGCTGCTGGCTGTTGGCGATGACGTCCTTGGCGTACTGGGCGTACTCGGGCGTCGCGGCCTCCTTGAAGTTGACCGCCTTGGCCGCGATGGTGTGCATCTGCGGGCCGCCCTGCATCATCGGGAAGATCGCCTTGTCCATGGCGGCGGCGTGCCCAGCCTTGCAGACGAGGGCGCCGGAGCGCGGGCCGCGCAGCACCTTGTGCGTCGTGAAGGTGACGACGTCGGCGTACGGCACGGGCGAAGGGATGGCCTTGCCCGCCACGAGGCCGATGAAGTGGGCGGCGTCGACCCAGAGGATCGCGCCGACCTCGTCGGCGATGGCGCGGAAGCGCTCGAAGTCGATGAGGCGTGGGATGGCCGAGCCGCCGGCGCAGATGACCTTGGGACGGTGCTCACGGGCGAGGGCCTCGACCTGGTCGTAGTCGATGTCCTCGCTCTGCTGGTCGACGCCGTAGTGCACGGCGTTGAACCACTTGCCGGAGAAGGAGACCTTGGTGCCGTGCGTCAGGTGGCCGCCCATCGGCAGCGCCATCGCCAGGATCGTGTCGCCCGGAGCCATGAAGGCGCCGTACACGGCCTGGTTGGCGCTCGCGCCGGAGTGCGCCTGGACGTTGGCGTGGTCGGCGCCGAAGAGGGCCTTGGCGCGCTCGATCGCGATCGTCTCGGCCTTGTCGACCTCGGAGCAGCCGCCGTAGTAGCGGCGACCGGGATAGCCCTCGGCGTACTTGTTCGACAACGTCGACCCGAGGGCCGTCAGGACCGCGGGCGAGCTGATGTTCTCGCTCGCGATGAGCTGCAGTCCGCCGCGGATGCGGTCGAGCTCCGACAGGAGCACACCCGCGATGTCGGGGTCGAAGGACTGCAGGGCACCGAAGTCGGAGCCGTAGAACGTGTCGTCAGCCATGGGAGTTCTCCGGGTGGGTCGGGAGTGGGGCGCGAGCGCGAGCCAACTCTATTGCGTCGTGCTGGCACCGTCGGACGGCCGCTCGGTCGTGGACACGTCGTGCCACTCTCCGAGCGTCTCGGCAGCCTCGTCCGACGTGCCTTCGGCGGCCGGCTCGTCGCCGGCTTCCGCGTCCGGCTCGGCGGCCGGCTCGACGTCGGCTTCCGCGTCCGGCTCGGTGGCGGGGTCCGCCGCGGGAGTCGCGTCGGCCTCGGCCGCCGGTTCGGCGTCGGGCTCGGGGGCCTCGAGGACGGGCTCGGGCACGAGGGCCTCGTCGAGCTCCTCCTGGCTCACGGCGCCGAGGCGCAGGGTCACGGGGGTCTCGCCGGTGCAGTCGACGATCGTCGAGGGCTGCCCCTCGCCGGCCGGGCCGCCGTCGAGGTAGACCCCGACGGACTCGCCGAGCATGCCCACCGCCTCGTCGACCGTGCGGGCCGCGGGGTCGCCGGTCGTGTTGGCGCTCGTGACCGCCATCGGACCGATGTCGCCGAGCAGCTCGAGGGTCATCTCGTGGGCGGGCACGCGCAGGGCCACGGTCCCGTTGGTCTCGCCGAGGTCCCAGTGCAGCGACGTCTGCGCCTTGAGCACGAGCGTCAGCGGTCCGGGCCAGAACTTCTCCATGAGCCGCTGGGCGTAGTCGGGCACCTGCGTCGCGAGGCCCTGGGCCGTGCGGGCGGTCGGGATGAGGACCGGCGGCGGCATGTCGCGGCCGCGGCCCTTGGCCGCGAGGACGGAGGCGACGGCGGTGGCGTCGAAGGCGTCGCAGCCGATGCCGTAGACCGTGTCGGTCGGGAGGACGACGATCTCGCCGCGTCGGACGGCCGAGGCCGCGGCCGGGATGCCCTCGGCACGCCCCTCGGGGTCGGTGCAGTCGTAGCGCTCGCTCACGGGCAGAGCCTACTGGGGCGCGGGCGAGCCGCCGGGCGCCGGGCCGACCCGTGGGTCAGACGCGGCGGCGCGCCACCGTCACCCGCGGGCGGGCGGACAGGTCGTCGTGGTCGGTGACGTCGGTCCACTCCCCCGTCGCCGCGAGGCGGCGGGGCAGGCTCTCGCCCTGTGAGTCGGCGTGCTCGACGAGGACGAGGCCGCCGGGACGGAGCAGCCGGGCGGCCGTCCGGGCCACCGCGAGCGGGATGGCCAGGCCGTCCTCGCTGCCGCCGTAGAGCGCGACGTCGGGATCGTGGTCGCGCACCTCGGGGTCGACGGGCACGGCGCCGACGGGGATGTAGGGCGGGTTGACGGTCACGACGTCGACGGYGCCCGCCCAGTCCTCGAAGCAGGGCAGCGTTGCGTCGCCCTGCTCGAGCCGGACGTCGAGCCCCAGGCGGTCGCGGTTGGCCACCGACCAGGCGTACGCGTCGGGCGACAGCTCGAGGCCGCGCACGTCGGCGTCCGGTCGCTCTGCCCTGACGGACAGGGCGATGGCGCCGGAGCCCGAGCAGAGGTCGACGACCCTGACGGCCTCGGCGCCCGCTGCCGACAGCCGATCGACCTCGACGAGCGCGAGGTCGACGAGGACCTCGGTCTCGGGCCGCGGCACGAAGACCCCCGGACCGACCGACAGGGTCAGGCGGCGGAAGTGGGCGCGGCCCGTCAGGTGCTGCAGCGGGACCCGGCGGGCCCGCTCGTCGACGAGGTCGGCATACGACCCCGGGAGCGTGCGACCGCCGAGCACCATGAGGCGGCGGACCTCGGCGGCGTCGACCTCGAGCACGTATGCCGCGAGCTCGACGGCGTCGACGTCGGCGGAGGCCACCCCGGCGTCGCGGAGCCGCGCGGCAGCAGCCCGGACACCCTCGCGCAGGTCCGTCACGCGCGCGGCCCGTCACCCTCGGCGAGCGCCGCGAGCTTGGCGGCCTCGTCGGCGTCGAGCGCCGACTGGACGACGGGGTCGAGGTCTCCGTCGAGCACCGAGTCGAGGTTGTAGGACTTGTAGCCGGTGCGGTGGTCGGAGATGCGGTTCTCGGGGAAGTTGTAGGTGCGGATGCGCTCCGACCGGTCGACGGTGCGCACCTGCGACCGACGGGCGGCGCTCGCCTCCGCGTCGGCCTCGTCCTTGGCCATCTGGTGCAGCCGAGCCCGGAGCACGCGCATCGCGGCCTCCTTGTTCTGCAGCTGCGACTTCTCGTTCTGGCACGACACGACGAGACCCGAGGGCAGGTGGGTGATGCGCACGGCCGAGTCGGTCGTGTTGACGCTCTGTCCGCCGGGGCCGCTGCTGCGGTAGACGTCGATGCGCAGGTCGTTGGGGTCGATCGTCACCTCGACCTCCTCGGCCTCCGGCATGACGAGGACGCCGGCCGCCGACGTGTGGATGCGCCCCTGGCTCTCGGTCACGGGCACGCGCTGGACACGGTGGACGCCGCCTTCGTACTTGAGCCGGGCCCACGGCCCCTCGCCCAGCCCTGGAGCGCTCTTGGCGCGCACCGAGACCCGGACGTCCTTGTAGCCACCCAGGTCGCTCTCGGTCGCGTCCTCGACGGCGGTGCGCCAGCCGCGCTGCTCGGCGTAGCGGAGGTACATCCGCAGCAGGTCGCCCGCGAAGAGGGCCGACTCGTCGCCACCCTCCCCCGCCTTGACCTCGAGGATGACGTCGCGGTCGTCGTCGGGGTCGCGGGGCACGAGCATCCGCCGCAGGTGCTCCTCCGCGGCCGCGAGGCGGCCCTCGAGCGAGGGCACCTCCTCGGCGAACGACTCGTCGTCGACAGCGAGCTCACGTGCGGCCGCGAGGTCGTCGCCGGCCGCCGTCCACTCGCGGGCGGCGGCGACGGTCGGCGCCAGGGCGGCATACCGCTTGTTGAGGGTGCGCACGAGGTCCTGGTCACCGTGCACGGCCGGGTCGGCGAGCTGCAGCTCGAGCTCGGCGTACTCGTCGAGGATCGACTGGACGGAATCGAGCACGGCAGGCCCTTCGGCTCAGGGGACGGGTCGGGGTAAAGCGAACGCCGGCTCCCGACGACCGAAGTCGTGGGAGCCGGCGTGCGGGAGACCTACTTGGCGGCCTTCTTGCCGTAACGGGCCTCGAACCGGGCCACGCGGCCACCGGTGTCGAGGATCTTCTGCTTGCCCGTGTAGAACGGGTGGCACTGCGAGCAGACGTCGGCAGAGATCTTGCCGGACGTCTCGGTGCTGCGCGTGACGAACGTGCTGCCACAGGTGCAGGTCACCGTGGTCTCGACGTACTCGGGGTGAAGGTCCTTCTTCAACGTTGTCTCCTTGAGGTAGTCGGCCGGGTCGGTGTCATCGCTGCTCACGCTGGGGAGCTGCTCTCCCGTGAACCGGTCCAAAGGAAGAGTGTGCCAGATCGGCGCACCTCCTCCCAAACGCACGAGAGGGCCGCGGCATTCCCCCACCCGGACGCTGCGACGACGCGTCCCGGACATGCATCGATCGGGGGCGTGCGAGTGTCTTTCCTCCACGACGGGGCCGCCGGAGGACGAGGATGCGCGCATGGGTGTCAGGGGCAGGGTGGGTGGGCGCCGCGCGGCGGTCGCCGGAGCGGTCGCCGTGCTGCTCTCGACCGCGGCGTGCTCGGGCGCGGGCTGCTCGTTCGACGACTGTCCCGAGGTGTCCGCGACGGAGGCCGGGCGGGTCACCGGCGCCGACCCGTCGGGGGCGATCCGCTGGACGACGAGGGTGCCCGACCTGCTGAGCGAGCCTCCGGTCGTCAGCAACGGCCACGTCGTCATCGTCGGCTGCCACGCCACCCACGTCGTCGACGTCACGTCCGGCTCGGTCTCGACGCCGACTGGCCTGGCCGACGTCATCGGCGTCGTCCAGGGGTATGCCGTAGGGGCCCCTGCCGAGGGTGACGCCCTCCTCGGCGCCGAGCCGCTCGACGGCGGCCCGGGCGGCTGGTCGTGGCAGGAGTCACCGGTGGACGGCGACGCCGACCGTGCCTACCGCGCGTCGGCCGTCGTGACCTCCTCCGCGGTCGTCGGCGTCCGCGGGACGACGCTCGTCGGCTGGTCGCCGGACTCGGGCTCGTGGGACTCGGTCGAGGTGGCGCTGCCCGTGGGTACCCGAGTCGGCCAGCGCCTCGCGGCCGCCGACGACACCCACGTCGTCGTCCCGGGCTCGGACGGCTCGGTCCTCGGGGTCGACCTCGCTGCCCGCGCGGTGACGTGGCGCGTGCTGCCCACGCGACCCGACGCTCCGACGGACGTCAGCGTTCGCCTCGCGGGCCGGGACGTCGTCGCCGTCGAGGTCTGGTACCCGCGGACGACGGCCGCGGCCGTCACCGGCGAGCCCGTCTGGGTCACGGAGCGCTGGTCGCTCGACGCGCGCACCGGCGAGACCCGCTCTCCTCGGGTGACCAGCTCCGGGACGAGGCCGCGGCCGACGACGCCGACCGGGGACGTGCTCCGCGACCCGGCGACCGGATGGACCGTCATGCAGCAGCTGCGGGGCCGCCCCCGGGGCGGCTGCTTCTGAGGGCCCTCGGGACTCCCGGCGCGGCTCCCGGAGTGCCCCGCCTCCCTGACGTCAGCGCCGGACCGGGACCTTCGCCGGCTGGGCGACGGGGAGCACCACCTGCATCGTCGTGCCCTCCCCCTCGACCGACGCGATGACGAGCTCGCCGCCGTGGCCCTCGACGATGGCGCGCACGATCGCGAGCCCGAGACCCGTCCCGGGGATGGCTGCGGCCGTGGCGTTGCCGGCACGGAAGAAGCGCTCGGACAGGCGCGCGAGGTCGCTGGCCGGGATGCCGATGCCGGTGTCGTGCACGGAGATGATCGTGGAGTCACCGGAGCGCTCGGCCGACAGCAGCACCTGGCCACCTTCTGGGGTGAACTTCACGGCGTTGGAGCCGAGGTTGATCAGCGCCCGCTCGACCTGTCCACGGTCGACCCGGACGACGAGGTCGTCGGGCACGTCGGTGCAGAGCAGCTGCACTCCCCCGGCGGCGGCCACCGGCTCCATCGTCTCGGTGACCGTGCGCAGGAGGTCACGGACGGCGACCTCCTCGGACACGGCCTGCAGGCCGCTGATCTCGATCTTGTTGAGGACGAGAAGGTCCTCGATGAGCCCGCGCAGCCGCGTCGCGTTGCGTCCGATGATGTCGAGGGCGACGTGCTGGCCGTCGGAGACGTCGCCGAAGTCGCCGTCGACGAGCAGCTCGAGGTAGCCGCTGATCGAGGTCAGCGGGGTGCGCAGCTCGTGGCTGACGGTCGCCATGAAGTCGGTCTTCTGGCGGTCGAGCTCGGTGAGGCGTCGCACCTGCTCGTCCTGCATCTGTGACAGGCGCAGCGCGACGATCGACTGGGCGGCGATGGCCGCACACTGCTGCGCGGCCTGGATCTCGTGGCGGTGCCAGCGGCGCGGCGCGCTCACCATCATCACCGAGAGGATGCCCAGGCCCCGGCCGCCCGTCCCGACCGGGAGCATGAGCAGGGACCGGACCCCGGTGGCCCGGTGCAAGGCGCGGGCACGCTCGTCGTCGTACGCCTGGTGGGCGAGGAGGTCACCGAGGTCGAAGAAGCCGACGTCGCGGCGGAGCTCGTCGTTGACGGCACCGACCTGCTGGGCGAGCGAGCGCGGGAGCGGCGGCAGGTCGGGCAGGTCGTCGGTGTGCCACTGGAGGCGGTCCTCGATCGTCTGGCCGTCCTCGCCGAGGGTGTAGAGCAGCACGCGGTCGGCGCCGAGGCCGGCGCCGAGCTTGGTCGTGACCCGCTGCAGTGCCTCGTGGACGTCGACGGCCGACCGGGCGCCCCGGCCGACATCGAGGACGAGCTCCTGCATCTCGAGAACCGCGGCCTGCTGGTCGACGAGGCGGGCGTTGGCACGGGTCAGGTCGTTGAAGTCGCGCGCGAGCATGCGGACCTCGAGCGCACCCTCCTCCTGGTTGGCCATCGCGATGACGTCCTCCTCGGCCTGCCGGCGCACGACCTCACGCAGGCGAGCGAGCGGGAGGCCGACCGCGCGGTCCATCCCGAAGCCGGCCGCGATGAGCACGAGCACGACGACCGCCGCGACGGCGATGATGACGCCGGACGTGATGCCGGTCGCCTCGCGGGACCCGACGCGTGCGGCGTCGCGCTGGGAGCGGATGGCCTCCTCCAGCGAGCCGTTGGCCGACAGGAAGGCGGCGTAGGCCGTCTCGACGCGGGTGCGCTGCTGCGTCTCGGGGACGGTGGGTGCGGTGCCTGCGCTCCCCGGTGCCGGGGTGCCAGACGTGCTCGGGGGCGCCCCCGTCGGGGCCTGCGCCGGTGGGCCGCTCGGGGCGTTCTCGAGCGAGGCCGCAGCGGCGGTGAACCAGCTGTCCACGGCGGTGCGCTGCGCCGCGAGCAGTGGCGCGAACCGGGCCCGGTCGCCAGGCGCGAGCTCCCCGTTCTGGGTGCCGGCCTCGACGGCATCGAGCTCCTGCTCGACGTGGGTGCGCAGCGAGAGAGGGTCGAGGGGAGCCGGAGCGCCGACGACCTTCTCGCGCCAGGCACCCTCGGCCCGGGTCATGTCGAGCAGCACGGCGCTGTTGGCCTCGCGGGCCGGCCCGAGCGCGAGGGTCAGGGCGCGCACCGAAGCGCCCTGGGAGTGGATCGTGGCCACCGAGATGATGGCGCCGATCGGCACGAGGATGACGAGGATGCCGATGAGCAGCCGGATCTGGCTGCCGACCGAGCGCCTCGAGACGACCGGCAGCCCGCCGGTCACGCCGGGTCCTCGTCGAAGCCGGTGCGGGTCATGACTCCCCAGACGTGCTTCTTCCCGCGCAGGCTCGACCACCACCCCTCGAGGCGCCACCACACGGTGGCCTGGCGGTAGCCGATGTTCTCGAGCACCGACGCCGCGATGGTCTGCCAGATGGCACGCCACCGGTCGTGCTTGTGGAAGGCCCACTCGTCGACGACCATCGCGGACAGGGTGACGAGCACGGCATACCCGTAGGCGAGCACGAGGAAGAGGATCGCGAACGGGACGTTGACGATGCCGAGCGCCAGCGCGAGCGGCACGATGATGATCCCGAAGAGCTCGAGCAGCGGGGCGAACAGCTCGAAGAGCCAGTAGTAGGGCAGGGCCAGCCAGCCGATGCGGCCGTACTTCGGCCGGAAGAGCATCGAGCGGTAGGCCCAGAGCGTCTCCCAGAGACCGCGGTGCCACCGGCGGCGCTGGTTGCGCAGCACCTTGGCGGTGACGGGGACCTCGGTCCAGGAGACCGGCTCGGGCACGAACTCGATGGAGTAGTCGCGGCCCTCGTCGCGCAGCCGCTTGTGGATGCGCATGACGAGCTCGAAGTCCTCGCCGATGCTGTTCGGGTCGAGACCGCCGACCTCGACGACGACGTCGCGCCGGAAGAGACCGAACGCCCCGCTGATGAGGATGAGCCCACCGAGGCGCGACCACCCGGTGCGGCCGAGGAGGAAGGCCCGGAGGTACTCGACGAGCTGGATGCGCGGGATCCACGTCTGCGGCATCTCGACGCGGACGATGCGGCCCGACACGACGCGGCTGCCGTTGACCGGGCGGATGGCGCCGCCGGTCGCGACCATGCGCGTCGGGTCGTCGGCGAAGGGACGGGTGACGTGGAGCAGGCCGTCGGGCTCGAGGATGGAGTCCCCGTCGATCATGGCGACGAGCGGCTCGCTCGCGGCGTTGATGGCGACGTTGATCGCCTCCGAGCGACCGGAGTTCTCCTTGCGGACGACGACGAGGCGGGTGCGGCCGTCGCGCGGGACGAAGATGCCGAGCACCTCGGCCCGGATCGGGATCTCGTGCGGCAGCTCACGCGGGACCTGGACGAGGTCGAAGGCCTCCTCGAGGCGGGCGAAGGTCTCGTCGCTGCTGCCGTCGTCGACGACGACGACTTCGTGCCGCGGGTAGCGCAGCGTGAGGAACGACTTGACCGCCATGACGATGCCGGCCTCCTCGTTGTAGGCCGGGACGAGCAACGACACCCCGGGGGCCAGGCCCGCTCCCTGCCAGGTGACCGCCGTCGACCGACGACGCTGCTGGGCGCGGAACTCGAGGTAGGCCAGCACGATGAGGACGAGCAGCGAGGTGTTGATGAGGATGAAGTAGATGATGATCGGCACTGCGGTGACGTCCATGCTCCACAGGACGAAGGACCGCAGCCCCTCGACGAAGCCGTCCCAGCTCATGCAGACGCCGTCTGCAGGCTGGCCATCAGTCGCGCGGAGCGCACGGCGGGGTCGTTCTCGTGGCCCGCGAGGGCGTCGCGACCGTCGGGACCCATCGACAGCAGGGCCGTGGCCGCGAGCTCGGCCAGGCGCGGGTCCGAGTCGTCGAGAAGGACGGCGAGTGCGGGGATCGCCTCCGCCTCACCGAGGTCGCCCAAGGCGATGACGCAGGCCCGGCGCAGGGCCAGCGGCTCGGAGGGCACCGTGTGCCGAACGAGGATGCCGACGTCCTCACTCCGGCCGAGGCGGCCGATGGCCGAGGCGCTCGTCTCGCGGACCGTCAGGTCGGGGTCGGCGTCGAGCAGTCCGCGCAGCTCCGGGAGCCCACGGGTGAAGCTGCGTTCGCCACTGAGGTGGGCGGCGACCATGCGGGTGCGGGCGTTGGGGTCGGCCATCCCGTCGCGCAGCACGTCCGAGATGCCGACACCCATCGACTGCAGAGCCTCGGCCGCCGTGGCCGCGGGCAGCCCGCGCTCGGGTGCGCCGATCGCCGCGAGCACCGGGCCGGCGGCCGCGGGGTCGCCGATGAGCCCGAGCGCGTAGGCGGCGCTGTTGCGCACCTCGACGGCCTCGTCGCCGAGGGCCTCGACGAGCAGCGGGACCGTGTGCCCGGCGCGGGCCAGGCCCAGCAGCTGGGCTGCCCGCGCGCGCTTGACGGTGGAACGGCTCGACATCTGCGCGACCGCCGCGTCGACGGCGCCGTGGACCTCGAGGACGTGGACGAGCTGCTCGGCGGGGACACCGCGGATCTTCGTCAGCATCTCGACGATGTTGCGGTCGAGGACGGTGCGAGAGACGCCGGTCGCCCACGTCAGCTGCTCTGCGGCCGCGCCGTCGTCGTCCTCGCCCGAGGCCACCGTGATGAGGGGCGGCCGGAGCGGCGAGAGCAGCATCTCGTCGCGCTGGGTGCGGCTGTGTCGTCGCACGCGGACCGCGACGACGGCGAGGATGAGCAGCACGCACGCGCCGAGGATGACGACCGTGGCTCCGACGAGCAGCGCCGCTCCGATGATCACGACGCCCTGCCCTTCATCGGGCCCGGGCGAGCATGCCGTTGACGCGATGGAGCAGCTCGCGCGGGCTGAACGGCTTGATGACGTAGTCGTCGGCCCCGACCGCGAAACCGGTGTCGACGTCGGAGTCGCGCGACTTGGCGCTGAGCAGCAGCACCGGGACCGTGGAGAACTCACTCTCGCGGATCTTGCGGAGGACGTCGATGCCGGACAGGCCGGGCATCATGACGTCGAGCACCGCCAGCTGCGGCGGGTTGGCCGCGAACGCCTCCCACGCGCTGATGCCGTCGGGGACGGCCTCGACGGCATACCCCGCCTGGGTCAGCTTGAACTCGACGAGGTCTCGGATGTCAGCGTCGTCATCGGCCACGAGGACACGGACGGGGCTGGCATCGGGGTCGCCGGCAGGCGCAGACATGGTTCTCCATGGTGGGTTCGGGGTGATGCGTCCATTTTAGGAACATTTGACCCGAATAGCCCATGAAACGCCGAAAGGGGACGGCGCCGATGTGGCACCGTCCCCGATCTGTCGTCGGTCAGGACTCGTCGTCGAGCTTGGAGCCGCTCGTCTGCTGGACCTGGGTGAGGAACTCGTAGTTCGTCCGGGTCTTCTTGAGGCGATCGATGAGCAGCTCGATGGCCTGCTGCGCGTCGAGGCCGCCGAGGACCCGGCGCAGCTTCCACATGATCTTCAGCTCCTCGCTCGCGAGGAGGATCTCCTCGCGGCGCGTGCCCGAGCTGTTGATGTCGACGGCCGGGAAGATCCGGCGGTTGGCCAGGTCGCGGCTCAGGCGCAGCTCCATGTTGCCGGTGCCCTTGAACTCCTCGAAGATCACCTCGTCCATCTTCGAGCCGGTCTCGACGAGGGCCGTCGCGAGGATGGTGAGCGAGCCGCCGTTCTCGATGTTGCGCGCGGCGCCGAAGAACTTCTTCGGCGGGTAGAGCGCAGCCGAGTCGACACCACCGGAGAGGATCCGGCCGCTCGCCGGTGCGGCGAGGTTGTAGGCCCGGCCCAGCTTGGTGATCGAGTCGAGGAGCACGACGACGTCGTGCCCGAGCTCGACGAGGCGCTTGGCCCGCTCGATGGCGAGCTCGGCGACCGTCGTGTGGTCCTCGGCCGGCCGGTCGAAGGTCGAGGAGATGACCTCGCCCTTGACGGCGCGCTGCATGTCGGTGACCTCCTCGGGGCGCTCGTCGACGAGGACGACCATGAGGTGGCACTCCGGGTTGTTCGTCGTGATCGCGTTGGCGAGGGTCTGCATGATCATCGTCTTGCCGGCCTTGGCCGGGGCGACGATGAGGCCGCGCTGGCCCTTGCCGATCGGCGCGACGAGGTCGATGATCCGCGTCGTCAGGACGTTGGGCTCGGTCTCGAGGCGCAGTCGCTGCTGCGGGTAGAGCGGCGTCAGCTTGCCGAAGTCGACGCGCTTGGCGGCCTCCTCCGGCGTCTGGCCGTTGACCGTGTCGAGGCGGACGAGCGCGTTGAACTTCTGGCGTCCGACGTTGCCCGAGGGCTGCTCGCCGTCGCGCAGCGCCTTGACGGCACCGGTGACCGCGTCGCCCTTGCGCAGGCCGTTCTTCTTGACCATGCCGAGCGGCACGTACACGTCGTTCGGACCGGCGAGGTAGCCGGACGTGCGGACGAAGGCGTAGTTGTCGAGGACGTCGAGGATGCCACCGACGGGGACGAGCACGTCGTCGTCACCGACCTGCAGGTCGGCGTCGTTCCAGTCCTGCCCACCCTCACGGCCGCGACCGCGCTTGCGGTCCCGGCTGCGCTGACGGTTGCGGCTGCGACGGCTGCCACCCTCGTCGTCGTACGGCGACTGCTGACCACGGCTCTGGTCGTTCACGTCGCCTTGCTGACGGTCCTGCTGACGGTCCTGCTGACGGTCGGGCTGCTGACGGTCGGGCTGCTGACGGTCGGGCTGCTGACGGTCGGGCTGCTGACGGTCCTGGCGGTCCTGCTGACGCGACTGCTGGCGGTCGCCCTGCTGGCGGTCGCCCTGCTGGCGGTCGCCCTGCTGGCGGTCGCCCTGCTGGCGGTCGCCCTGCTGACGCGACTGCTGGCGGTCGGACTGCTGGCCGCCCTGCTGACGGTCCGCGCGGTCGCCACGGCCGGCCTGCTGACGGTCGGACTGCGGTCCGCGACCCCGGTCACGCTGACGACCCTCGTGGTCGTCCCCCTCGGACGCCTGGTGGTCGCCGGCGTCGGACCGCTCGGACGAGGTGGAGTCCTGGGCGTCGGCACGCGCCGCACGGTTCTCACGGGAGCCGCGGGCACCCCGCTCGGCACGCGGGGCACGGTCCCCGGTCGGGGCCTCGTCACGGCTCTGGGCGCGATCCTCGGCGGGCGCCTGGCCGGCCGACTCGGTGGAGGTCGTGGTGGAGGTCGTGGTGGAGTTCGTGGTGGAGGACTCGGCCGTCGTGGCCGAGCCCGCCGGGCGGCTGACCCGGCGCGACGCGCGGGCCGGGGCGGCCTCGGTGGCGGCCTCGGTGGGGGCCGCGGCGTCGGAGCCCGTCGATGCCGTCGACGCCGTTGCGGGCGTCGATGCAGCCGGAGCGGACGAGCCGCCCGACTGGCGCGCCTTGATCGCCTCGACGAGGTCGCTCTTGCGCATCTTCGTCGTGCCGGTGATGCCCATCGACGACGCGACGCCCTTGAGCTCGTCCAGCTTCATGGCCGACAGGCCAGAGAGCGGACGGGTGGTTGTTTCTGACACGAAGGATCCTTCCCCCTCGTTTGCGGCCCGGGACATTCCAGCGGGCCGGACTTGGACCAGGTGACCTGGCCGTCTGAGATCCACTTCGGCGCAGAAGGCGCCCAGAGGCAAAGGATTTCGCCTCAGTGTGGGGGTGATGCACCGGCCTGCGGTGTCGCGGCGAGTGGTGCGGGCTCAGGATACCACCCAGGGACCCCGGCACGGGTGAGGGAGGTCACGAATGTCGCGCTTCAGCGAGCGTGCACCGTGGCGCCGTGGCTCGGCACCCCGGGCGTGAGCCGCGCCCACCGGTCCGCGAGGTGCCCGGCCTGCACGTCGCCCGCGGCCTCGGTCGTCGTGAGGACGAGGACGCTCGGGCCGGCCCCGGACACGACGGCGGCGTGCCCCTGCGAGCGGAGGAGGTCGACGAGCTCCATCGTGGCCGGATAGGAGGGGCGCCGGGCCTCCTGGTGGAGCCAGTCGCGGGTCGCAGCGTGCAGGTGCGAGGGATCGGCCGTCAGCGCGTGCACCAGCAGGGCGGCGCGTCCGGCACCTGCGGCAGCCGCCGCGAGCGGGACCGTGGCCGGCAGCACGGCGCGGGCCGTCCGCGTCGCGAGCTGCGTCTCGGGGACGAAGACGACGACCTCGACGTCGGGGTGCGGGTCGAGTCGGGCCGTGACGGTCCGTTCGCCGCGGTCGAGGCCACTGCCGTCCGGCATCCAGCTCACCGTGAGGCCGCCGTGCACGCTCGCCGAGGCGTTGTCGGGGTGCCCCTCGAGCTCGCTCGACAGGTGCGTCGCCAAGCCGAGGTCGACGGGCACGGCGGCGCCGGGAGCCGGCCACGCGGCATACGCAGTCTCGTCGGCGCCCCACGAAAGTGCCTGCGCGGCAGCCACGCCCGCGACAATGGCCGTCGCCGACGAGCCCAGCCCGCGGCTGTGCGGCACACCGTTGGTGGCCACGATGTGCAGGCCGGAGGGCGGCTCGGCGCCGAGCGCACGCCACGTGTGCTGCATCGTGGCGTGCACGAGGTGCAGCTCATCGGTGGGCACGTCCGCCGCGCCCTCACCGGTGACCTCGATGACGAGACCGGCGCGGTCGGACGTCGTGACGACGTAGTCGTCCCAGAGACCGAGGGCCAGGCCGATGGAGTCGAAGCCGGGACCGAGGTTGGCGCTGCTCGCCGGTACCAGCACGCTGACGGAGCGGCCCGCGGGCACCCGGCTCACGCGGTCAGCCCTCGAGACCGAGGGCATGGGCCGCCGAGAACGCGTCGACCGAGACGCGGGTCGGCACGACCTCGCTCCCGTCGGCGGTCCGCAGGGCCCACTGGGGGTCCTTGAGCCCGTGACCGGTCACGGTGCACACGATGCGTGCGCCGGAGGGCACGAGCCCTGCGGCGTGGCTCGCCAGCAGGCCCGCGACCGACGCGGCCGAGCCGGGCTCGACGAAGACGCCCTCCTGCGACGAGAGGTAGCGGTGGGCGTCGAGGATCTGCTCGTCGGTGACGGCCTCGATGCGGCCACCGGACTCGTCGCGGGCGGCGACGGCCTGCTCCCACGACGCCGGGTTGCCGATGCGGATCGCGGTCGCGATGGTCTCGGGGTGGTCGACCGGGTGGCCGAGGACGATCGGCGCGGCACCGGCAGCCTGGAAGCCCCACATCCTGGGCAGGTGGGTCGCCGGTCCCGCGGGCGCGTCGGTGACGGGCTGGGCGAGGTACTCGCGGTAGCCACGCCAGTACGCCGTGATGTTGCCGGCGTTGCCGACCGGGAGGCAGTGGATGTCGGGGGCGTCGCCGAGCGCGTCGACGACCTCGAAGCTCGCGGTCTTCTGGCCCTCGATGCGTGCAGGGTTGACCGAGTTGACGAGCTCGACGGGGTAGGCCTCGGCGAGCTTGCGTGCGAGGGTCAGGCAGTCGTCGAAGTTGCCGTCGACCTGCAGCAGCGTGGCCCCGTGGGCGATCGCCTGGCTCAGCTTGCCCATCGCGATCTTGCCGTCGGGCACGAGGACGCCGCACGTCATGCCGGCCTTCGTCGCGTAGGCGGCGGCCGACGCGCTCGTGTTGCCCGTGCTCGCGCAGATGACGGCCTTGGCCCCCTTGCGGGCGGCGACGCTGATCGCCGTCGTCATGCCGCGGTCCTTGAACGAGCCGGTGGGGTTGAGGCCTTCGTACTTGAGGTGGACCTCGGCGCCGACGCGCTCGGAGAGCTTCTCGGCGTGGATGAGCGGGGTGCCGCCCTCGTGGAGCGTGACGACGGGGGCGCCCTCGAGCATGGGAAGGCGGTCGGCGTACTCGCGGATCACTCCGCGCCACTGGTGGGCCATCACGAACCTTCCACACGCATGACGGAGTTGACGCCACGGACGACGTCGAGCGTGCGCAGGCGCTCGACCGTGGACGAGAGCGCGGCGTCGCTCGCGGTGTGCGTGACGATGATGAGGTTGGCCCTGGCCGCCTCGCCGTCGCCGGCGGGGACGAGCTGCTGGCGCACCGTCTCGATCGACACGTCGTGGTCGGCGAAKGCGGCCGCGACCTGGGCGAGGACACCCGACCGGTCCTCGACGTCGAGGCTGATGTGGTACCTCGTCTGGGCGTCGCCCATCGTCAGGACGGGCAGGTCGGCGTAGCTCGACTCCCCCGGCCCGAGGCCACCCCCGACGCGGTGACGCGCGACGGCGACGAGGTCACCGAGGACCGCCGAGGCCGTCGGGTCGCCGCCGGCGCCCTTGCCGTAGAACATCAGCTCACCGGCGGCGTCGGCCTCGACGAAGACGGCGTTGAACGCCTCGCGGACCCCCGCGAGCGGGTGCGAGCGCGGGATCATCGCCGGGTGCACGCGGACGCTGACGCCCTTGTCGGTGTGCTCACAGATCGCGAGGAGCTTGACGACGGAGTCCATCTCGCGCGCCGCCGCGACGTCGGCAGCCGACACCTCGGTGATGCCCTCGCGGTAGACGTCGGTGCCTGAGACCCGGGTGTGGAAGGCGAGCGAGGCCAGGATGGCGGCCTTGGCCGCGGCGTCGAAACCCTCGACGTCGGCGGTCGGGTCGGCTTCGGCGTAGCCGAGGGCCTGGGCCTGCTCGACCGCGTCGGCGAAACCGGCCCCGGTCGTGTCCATCTTGTCGAGGACGTAGTTCGTCGTGCCGTTGACGATGCCGAGCACCTTGCGCACCTCGTCACCGGCGAGCGACTCGCGCAGCGGGCGCAGCAGCGGGATCGCCCCGGCGACGGCGGCCTCGTAGTAGAGGTCGACGCCGTGGCGGGCCGCGGCGTCATAGAGGGCCGGGCCGTCCTCGGCGAGGAGCGCCTTGTTGGCCGTGACGACCGAGGCCCCGTGCTCCATCGCGCGCAGGATGAGCGAGCGAGCCGGCTCGATGCCGCCGATGACCTCGACGACGACGTCGGCCCGGGTCACGAGGTCCTCGGCGTCGGTCGTGAAGAGGGCGGCGTCGACCCCGAGGGCGGCGC
Organism: Terrabacter sp. RAF57; assembly: GCF_052113925.1. Lineage (NCBI taxonomy): Bacteria > Bacillati > Actinomycetota > Actinomycetes > Micrococcales > Intrasporangiaceae > Terrabacter > Terrabacter sp. RAF57. The sequence continues at coordinate 164,905 of NZ_JBFRDT010000002.1, forward strand.
GGTCCCGGCCGGCGCGGCGCACGGCGATGCCGACGATCTCGAGCGGCGCGCCGACACGCGCGGCCATGTCGTCCGCGTGCTCGGTGAGCAGGCGCGCGACGGCTCCGCCCACGACGCCCGCCCCGAGCAGGGCGACGCGCAACGGCTGGGTGTCACTCACGGCGCTGTCCACGGTGCGAATCCTGCCGCCTGTCCGGGTGCTGGACGGTCATTGTTTCGCGATCCGGACATCCGTGGCGCAGGATCTGCAGATCCATCAGACGTCGAGGGCGAGGAGGTCGTCGATGGTCTCGCGCCGCACGATGACCCGGGCGACCCCCTCACGGACTGCGACGACGGGTGGGCGCGGCGTGTGGTTGTACTGGCTCGACAGGGAGCGGCAGTAGGCGCCCGTACCGGGGACGGCGATGAGGTCGCCCGCACCGACGTCGGCCGGGAGGAACTCGTCCTTGACGACGATGTCGCCGCTCTCGCAGTGCCTGCCCACGACGCGGGCGAGCACGGGAGGAGCGGTCGAGGCCCGGCTCGCGAGCGTGCAGGAGTAGTTGGCGTCGTAGAGCGCGGTGCGGACGTTGTCGCTCATGCCGCCGTCGACGGAGACGTAGACGCGCTCTGCTCCCCCGTCGAGGTCGACCGGCTTGACCGTGCCGACCTCGTAGAGCGTGAAGGTCGTGGGGCCCGCGATGGCGCGTCCCGGCTCGATCGAGATGCGCGGCACGGCGACCTCCTCGGCACGGCACTCGCGCTCGATGATCTCGGCCATGCCGGCCGCGAGGTTCTTCGGCGGCAGGGGGTCGTGCTCGGTCGTGTAGGCGATGCCGAAGCCGCCGCCGAGGTCGAGCTCGGGCAGCTCGACGCCGAGCTCGCGCGCGATGCGGGTGTGCAGCCCGACGATGCGGCGGGCCGACACCTCGAAGCCGGCGGTGTCGAAGATCTGCGAGCCGATGTGGCTGTGCAGACCGAGGAGGCCCAGCGAGTCGGGCCGGTCGAGGATGCGACGTGCGGCCTCGAAGGCGTGCCCCCCGGACAGGGACAGCCCGAACTTCTGGTCCTCGTGGGCCGTCGCGATGAACTCGTGCGTATGCGCCTCGACCCCGACGGTGACGCGGATGAGGACCGGTGCGACGACGCCGAGCTCGGCGGCGACCGCGGCGACGCGCTCGATCTCGTCGAAGGAGTCGATGACGATGCGGCTCACGCCGTAGTCGAGGGCGTCGCGGATCTCGGCGACGCTCTTGTTGTTGCCGTGCAGGCCGATCCGGTCGCCGGGGACGCCGGCCCGCTTGGCCACCGCCAGCTCGCCGCCGGTGCAGACGTCGAGGTGCAGGCCCTCGTCGTGGACCCACCGCGCCACCTCGGTGCAGAGGAAGGCCTTGCCGGCGTAGAACACGTCGGCGCCATCCGACAGCCCGTCGAACACCTCGGCATACGTCCGCTTGAAATCCCTTGCGCGCGAACGGAAGTCGTCTTCGTCGATGATGTATGCCGGGGTGCCGAACTCGCGTGCCAGCTCGGTCACGCTCATCCCACCGACCGTGAGGACGCCGTCGGCGCCCCGACCGACGGAGGTCGCCCAGAGGGACGGGACGAGGGCGTTGACGTCGACGGGGGTCTGGAGCCACGCGGGGCCGCGATAGCCCTCCGCGTGCAGCGCTCCTGCTTCGTGTGCGCGCATGACTACATCCTCTCGGGGGCTGCCGCGTCCAGGCGGGCGAGTCCATTGCGCAAGACGATGCGGACGGCGTCGGCGAGGAGCAGCCGAGCCCCGTGGACGGGCTGCGGGTGCACCCCGACGACCGTCGGTCGCACCGGGTGGTCCCAGGCATCGGCGAGCGCCGCGAGGTCGGTCACGGCTCGACGCTGCTGGACCTCGTCGCCGACGTGGGTCGCGAGGCGCTGCGGCAGGTCCGCGAGGGCCACGAGCAGGTGGCGTTCGGCCACGTGGGTCAGCTCGCCGAGCCGGGTCGACGGACGCCGGTCGACCCCCGCGGCCTCGGCGTTGCGGATGATGCGGCAGAGCCGGGCGTGCGAGAGCTGGGCGGAGCGGACGGCGTCGTCGACGGCCCGGGAGCCGGGCGCCTCGACGAGATCGTGCCGACGATCGCCCGCGGCGAGGGCGTAGTGGTCCTGGTCGTCGATGACGAGGGGGACGATCGCCGACCGCGCGGAGTCCTCGAGGGTGAGCGCGATGAGGCCGCTGGGTGCCACCTCGACGGCCGCGACCGGCTTCTGGCGGATCAGCCCCTGGGCGAGCACGCGTGCCAGGTCGCGCGGCTCGAGGTCGATCTGCGGCGCCCACCGCTGGGCGACCGGCGTGACCCAGTCGGCGACGACGCCGGCGACGCGGGTGTCGGTGGGACGGAAGAGCGGGCCGGCGGGTGGCCCGGCCTGCGCCTCGTCGGGCAGCTCCCCGGTGCGAGCCGCCTGCGCGGCGACCTCCTCGAGAAGGGCGCGCAGCTGCTCCGGCGTCATGCGGCCGAGTCTACGAGCCCGACCTGCGGCTCCCTCGATGCCCCGGATGCCCCGGATGCCCTGGTTGCCGGAGGGCGCCCCGGGCAGGACTCCGACGCTGCCGCGGACGACACGAGGCCCTGAGACGGCGCTTCGCGCGTTCTCAAGGCCTCGTGTCGGTTGGTGCCCCCGGCAGGATTCGAACCTGCGCTCCCGCCTCCGGAGGGCGGTGCTCTATCCCCTGAGCTACGGGGGCGGCACGCACTTTCGTGCGCCCGGTGAGATTAGCAGCAGACCGCGGTGGACGCGGAATGCACCCCCGCGTCGGGCCCCGGACGCCCTGCCGCTGCGACGATGGCCGGGTGACGAGCCACGAGGACATCGACTGGTCCGCTCCCGAGGTGGCCGCCCACTACGACGAGCTGCCTCTCTGGTCGGCGCCGTTCGGGCTCATGCTGCTCGACCGGGTGCCGCTGCACCGGGGCCAGAGCGTCGTCGACGTCGGCGCGGGCACCGGGTTCGTCACCGTCGAGCTCGCGCAGCGCTGCGGGCCCGAGTCCCGGGTCACGGCCGTGGACCCGTGGGCGGCGGCCATGGAACGCCTCGCCGACAAGGTGGCCTTCCTCGGACTGACCAACGTCGACGTCGTCGTGGCCTCCGCCGAGCACCTCCCGCTGCCGGACGCGTCCGTCGACCTCGTCGTCTCCAACCTCGGCATCGGGGCGCAGTACGCGCGCACACTCATGGAGCACGGCCAGTGGGTCGTCGAGGTTGTTGCGGGGGACGACTCGTGACGACGACGAACCCCGTCGGCCACATGGAGCAGGTGTACGCCGCCTACCGCAGGGCGCTGTCCGACCTCGGTCTCGACGACCACCGCCACGCCCTCGACGCCCAGGAGCAGCACCGCGCGACCGTCGCATCGGTCTCCGACCAGCTGACCGTGGCGGGTCTCGACGTCGTCGACGTCGCGACCGACGTCTTCCGGATGCGCTTCGCCGACGGGCGGGCACTGTTCGCCCACTGGTTCGTCCGGCTCGGCTTCGTGCCGGGCTGGCGCTCGGTCGTGCCCGATACGGAGGCCGACCGCGTCCTCGCCGACGTCGCGTCCAGGCTCGACGCCGTCGCAGCCGAGCAGGGGGCTCTCGAGCTCACCGTGCCGATGGCGTGCGTGACGGCCGTCCGTCGATAGTGCCCCGCCCGGCGTGCTCGTGCTGCCCGTCGTGGCGGAGTTGCACGTGCACGCCGGAATCGCGTTCATCCGCAAGGTCGCCCGCCCCCCGACCACCGCCCACGGCACGGCGCACGTGGACGTTTGCGTGGGGCTGCGCGGGCGCGCCACTGCCGGCCGGCACGTGCCACGATGAGGTCGTGCTCATCTCCAAGCCCGTCGCCGAGGCCATCCGTGCCGGCACGGTGACGCAGGCCTTCCGCCGGTGGGACGCCCCGCGGGTCAAGGTCGGCGGCCTGCAGCTCACCCCGGCCGGCCTCGTCCGCTTCGACGCCGTCAGGCGGGTGCGGGACCCGGACAAGCTCACCGAGCGCGACGCCCGCACGGCCGGCGTCAAGGACCTCGCGACCCTCCAGCGGTTCCTCGCCCCGAGGGAGCGCAAGCCCTCACCTCGAGGCGGCAAGGGCGGTGACACCGTCTACCGCATCCGGCTCAGCTGGGCCGGTGAGGACCCGCGGATCGCCTTGCGCGAGAGCCTGCCCGACGACGAGTCGCTGGGCGACATCGCGGCTCGTCTCCGACGGCTCGATGCGCGGCCGACCGGTCCGTGGACCCGCGAGATCCTCGAGTGGATCCGCGACAACCCGCACGTCGTCTCGAAGGAGCTGGCCGCCCTGCGCGGCGTCGAGCTGCTCCCGATGAAGGTCGACATCCGCAAGCTCAAGGCCCTCGGGCTGACGATCAGCCACGACGTCGGCTACGAGCTCTCACCGCGCGGGACGGCATACCTCGAGTGGCTGGAGCGGCAGCCCGGCTGAGCACGATCGGCTCGACCCCGGCGGCTGGTCAGCGCTGGGTCGTGTCGGTGACCTCGCCGACGAGCTCCTCGAGGACGTCCTCGAGGAAGACGACACCCGTCACCGCGGCGTCGTCGTCGATGACGCGTGCGAGGTGGGCGCCCGTCAGCTGCATCGTGGCGAGCACGTCCTCGATGTCGTCGTCCGCGCGCACGGTGGCGAGCCGGCGGACCCGCTTGGGCGGGATCGGCTGCTCATGACGCTCGTCGTCGGCGTAGAGGACGTCCTTGAGGTGGAGGTAGCCGGCGATCTCGCCCGCGGCGTCCCGGACCGGATAGCGCGAGAAACCCTGCTTGGCGACGAGGCGCTCGATGTCGGCGGGCGTCGCGCCCAGCTCGACGGTCGTCAGCGACCGCACGTCGACCGCAACCTCGCGGGCGCGCTTGTCGGAGAACTCCAGCGTCTTGGCGACGAGGCCGTGACGCTCCTCCTCGATGAGGCCCTCGCGACGGGACTCCCCGACGATGTGCGCCACCTCCTCGACGGTGAAGGCCGACGTGATCTCGTCCTTGGGCTCGACCCCGAAGAGGCGCACCAGAGCCTTCGCGATCGCCTCCATGGCGTGGATGATCGGGCGCAACGCGCTCGCGATGACGAAGAGCGCCGGCACGAGGACGAGCGCCGCCCGATCGGGCCCGGCGATCGCGAGGTTCTTCGGGATCATCTCGCCGACGACGACGTGGAGGTAGGACACGATGAGCAGTGCGAGCGCCAGGGCCACGCCGCTCGCCCAGGCGTCGGAGAGTCCCCAGCCGTGGAAGATCGGCTCGAGCAGGTGGTGCAGCGCCGCCTCGGCCAGCGCGCCGAGCCCGACGGAGCACACGGTGATGCCGAGCTGGGCGGTGGCGAGCATCGACCCGAGCCGCTCGAGCGCGAGCAGGCACGACTGCGCGCGCTTGCTGCCCGCGCCGGCCAGCGGCTCGAGCGTCGAACGCCGCACCGCCATGGCGGCGAACTCGGCGCCGACGAAGAAGGCGTTGCCGAGCAGGAGGAGGACCGAGACGAGGTAGACCCAGGCGCCGCTCACGACCGCTCCCCCGTGTCCCGCGCGGACGGCATACGACCAGCCCGGTCCGAGGGGCCGGACGCGGCAGTTGCATCACGTGCGTCCTCGCCGTCGCCCGGCGGCAGGGACTCCGGGTCGGGCACGAAGCGCAGCCGGTCGACGCGGCGCCCCTCCATGCCGACGACGTTGATGCGCCAGCCGGGCAGCCGGACGACGTCACCGACGACGGGCACCCGGCCCAGGCTGGTCATGACGAAGCCGCCCATCGTCTCGTAGGTCGACCCGTCAGGGACGTCGGCGTCGAAGGCGTCGCGCACCTCGTCGGGACGCCACAGTCCGGGGACGGTCCACGACCCGTCGATGAGCTCGCGGCCACCCTGCCGGCTGCGGTCGTGCTCGTCGGAGACCTCGCCGACGATCTCCTCGACGACGTCCTCGAGCGTGACGATGCCCGACGTGCCGCCGTACTCGTCGACGACGACGGCCATCTGGAAGCCGCCCTCGCGCAGCTCGCGCAGCAGCGGGTCGAGGCGGATCGTCTCGGGGACGACGAGGCGGTCGGACATCAGCGCCGAGACGGGCACGTCCTTGCGCCGCTCGTGCGGCACGGCCATCGCCTTCTTGACGTGGACGACCCCGTCGATGTCGTCCCAGTCCTCGCCGAGGACCGGGAAGCGCGAGTGCCCGGTGCGCCGCGAGAGCCGCAGCACGTCGTCGGCGGACTCCTCACGGTGGACGCCGGTGCACCGCACGCGCGGCGTCATGACGTCGTCGGCCGTGCGCTCGCCGAAACCGAGCGAGCGCGTCAGCATCCGTGCGGTCGTGACGTCGAGGGTGCCGGCCTCGGCGGATCGCTGGACGAGGCTCGCGAGCTCCTGCGGCGTGCGCGCGCCCGACAGCTCCTCCTGCGGCTCGATCCCGAGTGCGCGGAGGAAGGCGTTGGCCGAGCCGTTGAGCACGATGATGAGCGGCTTGGCGACGACGGCGAAGACGCGCACGGGCAGGGCCACGACCTTGGCCGTCGCGAGCGGCGCGGAGATGCCGAGGAACTGCGGCAGCAGCTCGCCGAAGACCATTGAGAAGATCGTGGCCAGCAGGAGGGCGAGGGCGCTCGAGACGGCCTCCACCGCACCGGCGCCGAGACCGAGGGCCTCGAGGGGCCCGGCGACGAGGACCCCGATCGAGGGCTGCGCGAGGTAACCGACGACGAGGGTCGTGATGGTGATGCCCACCTGGGCCGCCGACAGCTGCGTCGAGAGCTGCTTGAGCGACTGGAGCACGACACGGGCCCGCGAGTCACCCTCGTCGATGGCGCGCTGGACCGTGGGCCGATCGAGGGCCACGAGGGAGAACTCGGCCGCGACGAAGAGCGCGGTGCCGGCTGTGAGCAGCACGGCGCCGAGGACGAGGAGCCACTCGGTCACGGCCGGGCCACCCGTCCGGGGGCGCCCGCGGTGACGGGAGGGGTGACCTGGCTGGTGGCGGGGGTGGCCGGACCCTGGTCGCGGAGGGAGGTCATGGTGCGCCCAACTATAGGGAGGCGCACCGGTCCGCGGCGCCGCGGACCGCTCGCTGCGACCTCCGCGTGGACCGGGTACGCGGTGTGGTTGAGTTGGGCGCATCACGGCGGGGGCCGTGGCGCCCACCTGGGCCGACGGAGGGAGCACGGTGGTGCACGGACGACCGGAGTTCACCGGGCACATCGAGGTGCGCGGTCTGACGAAGCGGTTCGGCTCGTTCACCGCCGTCGACCACCTCGACTTCGACGTCGAGCCGGGACGAGTGACCGGCTTCCTCGGGCCCAACGGCAGCGGCAAGACGACGACCCTGCGCATGCTGCTCGGCCTCGTCCGGGCCACCGACGGCACGGCGACGATCGACGGCCACCGCTACGCCGAGATCCCCAACCCGCTCACCGTCGTCGGCTCCGCCCTCGAGGCGACGAACTTCCACCCCGGCCGCACGGGGCGCAACCACCTGCGCGTGCAGGCTGCGGTCGCCGGTGTCCCCGACTCGCGCGTCGATGAGCTCCTCGAGCTCGTGGGCATCCCCGCCGCCGCCCGCAAGCGGGCCGGCGGCTACTCCATGGGCATGCGCCAGCGGCTCGGCCTCGCCGGAGCCCTGCTCGGCGACCCGCGCGTCATCATCCTCGACGAGCCGGCCAACGGCCTCGACCCCGAGGGCATCCGCTGGCTGCGCGGCTTCCTGCGCCACCTGGCCGACGAGGGTCGCACGCTGCTCATCTCGAGCCACATGCTCTCCGAGGTCGAGCAGACGGTCGACGACGTCGTCATCATCGCCAACGGCCAGCGCGTCGCCCAGGGCACCGTCGCCGAGCTGCGTGGCGAGCCCACGGCCTACGTCCGCACGTCCGACCCCGACCGCCTGTCCGAGGCGCTCCGCGGTCGCGGCCTCACGGTCACGCCGAGCGGGCGGGGCCTGCGCGTCACCACCGAGGACCTCGCCGTGGTCGGTGACGTGGCGCACGCCAGCGACGTCGCGATCCACGAGCTGCGCAGCGAGCAGACGCACCTCGAGGAGCTCTTCTTCAACCTCACCGAGAACGACGCGCACCGCAACCGCAACCTGGGGCTCGACACGCCCGCAGCGGGGAGCGTGCCGGCCGACCTCCCGCCGCCGAGCGGACCCCCGATCGACCCCGCCCTGCTCGCCGAGCCCGCGCCGGTGGCAGGTCAGGCCGACCGCGAAGGAGACCTGCGATGACCGCGGCGGTGCGGGCCGAGCTCCGCAAGCTCTTCACGACGCGCCTCTGGTGGGGCATGGCCATCGCCGTGTTCGTCAGCGGCGCCGCCTTCGCCGTCCTCTTCGCGTTCGTGTTCACGAGCGACGCCCTGCGCGGCCCTCAGGCCGCGGCGGCTCCCACCACCGACGTCGCCATCGCCAAGGCCGTCTTCACGGGCGGCCTGCAGGTCGGCTACCTCCTGACGCTGTCGATCGGCGTGCTCACGATCGGCTCGGAGTACCGCCACCAGACCATCACCGCGACCTTCCTGGCGATCCCCCGGCGCGGTCGCGTCATGGCGGCCAAGGTGATCTCGCTGCTCGCGATCGGCGTGCTCTACGGCCTGCTCTCGCTCGCGGGCGCCGTCGGCGCGGGCACCCTCGTGCTGACGTCCAAGGGTGTCGCCCCCTTCGCCGACCCGGCGATCTGGCGCACCCTCGCGCTCTCCCTGCTCGTCCTCGGCCTCTGGGCCCTCATCGGCCTCGGCGCCGGCATCCTCATCCCCAACCAGGTCGCCGCGCTGCTCATCTCCGTCGCCGTGGCGTGGATCGTCGAGCCGGTGCTCGGGCTCGTGCTCGCCCTGACCGACTGGGGCAAGAGCATCTCCCCCTACCTGCCGAGCCGCGCCACGAGCGCGATGCTCGAGTCGACGAGCGGCGGCTTCGACGGCCAGCCGGTCGCCCAACTCTCCTGGTGGGCGGGCGCGCTCGTGCTCATGGCGTATGCCGCCGTGATGGCCGGCCTCGGCACGTGGCGGACGCTGCGCGCCGACATCAGCTGACCTCGGGCCTCCAGCGGCCACGGGCGATACCCGAGAGCGCCCCCGAGGGCCAGCCCTGTGGACGTGAGGAACGCCTCGTCGGTGGTCGGGCTCGACATCCGAGCCCCCGTCCGGTATCAGAGCATTCGGGTCTAGGCTTGACCCCTGTATAGGCAACGACGCACCCGAGCCAAACGAAAGAGGCGCATTCGCCGTGTCCGATCAGTCCACGTCCGGTGACCCGATTGCAGCATTCGGGCCGAACGAATGGCTCGTCGACGAGCTCTACCAGCAGTTCCTGACCGACAAGACGTCGGTCGACAAGGCCTGGTGGGGGTTCTTCGAGGACTACCGGCCGGGTGAGGCCGACGCGAGCGCGGCCCCGGGCCGCACGGTGACCGCGACCAAGCCGCAGACGAGCACGCCGGCCAACGGCTCGGCCACCGGGTCCACCAACGGGTCGTCCAACGGTGCCCCCGCCAAGACCCCGACGGCCCCGGCGCAGAGCCCCGCCCCGGCGCCGGCGGCGACGACCCGGCCGAAGGTGGCGCCCGCGCCACCTGCCAAGACCCCCGCCGCACCGGCGGCCAAGGCCGAACCGAAGGCCGAGCCCAAGACCGAGCCCAAGGCGGCACCCAAGGACGAGTCCACCGCCGAGGCCCCCAAGCCGCGCGACATCCCCGCGGTCAAGGGCACCGGCCCGGTGAACGACGACCGGGTCACCCCGCTGCGCGGCGCGTCCTCCCGCGTCGTGGCCAACATGGAGGTCTCGCTCACCGTCCCGACCGCGACGAGCGTGCGCGCCGTCCCGGCCAAGCTGCTCATCGACAACCGGGTCGTCATCAACAACCACCTGGCCCGCTCGCGCGGCGGCAAGGTGAGCTTCACGCACCTCATCGGCTACGCCATGGTCAAGGCCCTGGCGCTCATGCCCGAGATGAACAACGGCTTCACCGAGAAGGACGGCAAGCCCGCCCTCGTCGTGCCGGCCCACGTCAACTTCGGCCTGGCCATCGACCTCCAGAAGGACGACGGCAGCCGCACGCTCGTCGTGCCCTCGATCAAGTCGGCCGAGGAGATGGACTTCGTCCACTTCTGGACCGCCTACGAGGACGTCGTCCGCAAGGCACGGGCCAACAAGCTGACCGTCGAGGACTTCCAGGGCACGACGATCTCGTTGACCAACCCGGGCGGCATCGGCACCGTGCACTCGGTCCCGCGCCTCATGAAGGGCCAGGGCGCCATCATCGGCGTCGGCGCCCTCGACTACCCCGCCGAGTGGCAGGGCGCGAGCACCGAGACGCTCAACCGCAACGCCGTGAGCAAGATCCTCACGCTCACCTCTACGTACGACCACCGGATCATCCAGGGCGCCCAGTCCGGCGACTACCTGCGGATCATGCACCAGCTGCTCCTCGGCGACAACCGCTTCTACGACGAGATCTTCGAGTCGCTGCGCATCCCCTACGAGCCGATCCGCTGGATCCAGGACGTCGACTCCTCGCACGACGACGACATCAACAAGGTCGCCCGCGTCCAGGAGCTCATCCACGCCTACCGCGTGCGCGGCCACCTCATGGCCGACACCGACCCGCTCGAGTACAAGCAGCGTCGCCACCACGACCTCGACGTCACGACGCACGGCCTGAGCCTGTGGGACCTCGACCGCACCTTCGCGACGGGCGGCTTCGGCGGCTACCCGTTCCTCAAGCTGCGCAAGATCCTCGGCATCCTGCGTGACTCGTACTGCCGCACCGTCGGCATCGAGTACATGCACATCCAGGACCCCGAGCAGCGCAAGTGGATCCAGAACAAGGTCGAGCGACCCTACGAGAAGGCCAACCGCGACGAGCAGATGCGGATCATGCGCCGGCTCAACGCCGCCGAGGCCTTCGAGACCTTCCTCCAGACGAAGTTCGTCGGGCAGAAGCGCTTCTCGCTCGAGGGCGGCGAGTCCGTCATCGCGCTCCTCGACCGCATCCTGTGCCGCGCCGCGAGCGAGAACCTCGACGAGGTCTGCATCGGCATGCCGCACCGTGGCCGCCTCAACGTGCTGGCCAACATCGCCGGCAAGTCCTACGGCCAGATCTTCCGCGAGTTCGAGGGCACCCAGGACCCCAAGTCGGTCCAGGGCTCGGGCGACGTGAAGTACCACCTCGGCACCGAGGGCGAGTTCGTCTCCGAGGACGGCAGCAAGACCAAGGTCTACCTCGCCGCCAACCCCAGCCACCTCGAGGCCGTCAACCCGGTCCTCGAGGGCATCGTCCGGGCCAAGCAGGACCGGCTCAACCTCGCGGGCGAGTCCTTCACCGTCCTGCCCGTGCTCATGCACGGCGACGCGGCGTTCGCCGGGCAGGGCGTCGTGGCCGAGACGCTCAACCTCTCGCAGCTGCGCGGCTACCGCACGGGCGGCACGATCCACGTCGTCATCAACAACCAGGTCGGGTTCACGACCTCGCCGAGCAGCTCGCGCTCGTCGGTCTACTCGACCGACGTCGCCCGCATGATCCAGGCGCCGATCTTCCACGTGAACGGCGACGACCCCGAGGCGTGCGTGCGCGTGGCGGAGCTGGCCTACGAGTTCCGCCAGGAGTTCAACAAGGACGTCGTCATCGACATGGTGTGCTACCGCCGACGCGGTCACAACGAGGGCGACGACCCGTCGATGACCCAGCCGCTCATGTACAACCTCATCGAGGCCAAGCGCTCGGTCCGCAAGCTCTACACCGAGTCGCTCATCGGTCGCGGCGACATCAGCGTCGAGGACGCCGAGGCCGCGCTGCGCGACTACCAGCAGCAGCTCGAGCGCGTCTTCGTCGAGACCCGTGAGGCGAAGAAGGCCCAGTCCGCCACGCCGCCCCAGCCGAACGACCGCGACTCCGACGCTCCCGACAACGCCGGCCTCGAGCGCCCCACGGCGCAGGTCCAGGACGACGAGGCGCCGGTGCGCTCCGCGACAGAGACCGGGGTCGAGGCGAGCGAGCTCGTCCACATCGGAGAGACCTTCGCGAGCCCGCCCGAGGGCTTCACGATCCACCCGAAGCTCAAGCAGCTCATGGACAAGCGGGCCCAGATGGTCCACGAGGGTGGCATCGACTGGCCGATGGCCGAGCTGCTCGCCTTCGGCACGCTCCTCAAGGAGGGCACCCCGATCCGGCTCGCCGGTCAGGACAGCCGCCGCGGCACGTTCGTGCAGCGCCACGCGGTGCTCATCGACAAGAACAACGCGGAGGAGTGGACGCCGCTGCTCTACCTCGGCGAGGGGCAGGCCCGCTTCTGGGTCTACGACTCGCTGCTGTCCGAGTACGCAGCGATGGGCTTCGAGTACGGCTACTCCGTCGAGCGTCCCGACGCTCTCGTGCTGTGGGAGGCGCAGTTCGGCGACTTCGGCAACGGCGCGCAGACGATCGTCGACGAGTTCATCTCCAGCTCCGAGCAGAAGTGGGGCCAGCGCAGCTCGGTCGTGCTGCTCCTGCCGCACGGCTACGAGGGGCAGGGTCCCGACCACAGCTCGGCGCGCATCGAGCGCTACCTGCAGCTCTGCGCCGAGAACAACATGACAGTCGCCTACCCGTCGACGGCGGCGAGCTACTTCCACCTGCTGCGCCGGCAGGCCTACGCCCGTCCGCGCACGCCGCTCGTCGTCTTCACCCCGAAGTCGATGCTGCGCAGCAAGGCGGCGGCCAGCTCTGTCGAGGCCTTCACGCAGGGCGGTTTCCAGCCGGTCCTGGCCGACCACGAGGGGGTCACCCAGGACGTCACGCGGGTGCTCTTCGCCAGCGGCAAGATCGTCCACGAGCTCGATGCCGAGCGCGAGAAGCGCGGCGACACCTCGACGGCCGTCATCCGCGTCGAGCAGCTCTACCCCATCCCCGAGAAGGAGATGATCGACGCCGCCTCGAAGTACCCCGGCGCCGAGCTCGTGTGGGTGCAGGACGAGCCGCGCAACCAGGGTGCGTGGCCGCTCATGGCCCAGTGGCTGCACGAGGACCTCTGCGACCTCGGCGAGACCCGTCCGTGGCGCGTCGTGGCCCGCAAGGCCGCGGCCTCCCCGGCCACCGGCTCGTCGAAGAAGCACGCGGCCGAGCAGGCCGAGCTCATGGAGCGCGCGTTCGGGCGCTGAGCCCGCACCCGCCCGCACGGCACACCGAGCACCCGGGGGGCCCCGCCACGACGGCGGGGTCCCTCGCTGCGTCCCCGGCGTGACGGCATACGCAGGCGGTCGTCTCCCGTCGGCACGCAGGCGAAGTGCCCGGTCCTCGGCCCGCCTCCGCCTGCCCCACCCCCGCACGCGATAACCTCCCCACGTGTACTTCACCGACAGGGGCATCGAGGAGCTGGCGGCGCGCCGCGGCGAGGACGAGGTCACCATCGAGTGGCTCGCCGAGCAGCTGCGCACGTTCGTCGACCTCAACCCCGAGTTCGAGGTGCCGGTCGAGCGACTCGCGACATGGCTCGCCCGGCTGGACGACGACGAGGACTGAGCAGTGAGCGACCGCAGCGACAGGGCCCAGACGCACGGCGAGGCACCGAGGGAGCCCTACGGCGTGGGCCCCGCCTACCCCTCGTCCCACACCCAGTTCACGACCGACGCCCCGGGGCGGTATGCCGCCGCGTCGGCTCCCGCGTCGACCCCCGAGCCCGCTGTCCCCACCGCGCCTGCCGCACCTGCGGAGTCCCCGCAGGCCCCGGCGGACGTGGCCCCGACGGAGGACCCCTACTACGCTCCGAGCGCCGAGTTCACCGTCGCCGAGGGCATCCGCGACGTCGGCATGGTCTTCGTCGGCGCCTCGATGACGGCCGGCTACGGCGACCCCAAGGGCCTGGGCTGGGTCGGACGCGTCGTGGCCCGCACGCAGCACCCGGACCTCGACCTGACGGCCTACAACCTCGGCGTCCGCGGGAACACCTCGGGCGACGTCGTCACCCGCTGGGGCGCCGAGTGCCACCCGCGCTGGAAGGGCCGCGCCGAGCGACGTCTCGTGCTCAACGTGGGCACCAACGACGTCCTGTCGGGCATGACGATGGCCCGCTCGCGGCTCAACCTCGCCAACGTCCTCGACGAGGCGACCAACGCCGGGATCGGTGTCTTCGTCGTCGGCCTGACGCCGACGCTCGACGACGAGATGAACCGCAAGATCGAGGCGCTCGCCGAGGCCCAGGCCGACGTGTGCTCACGCCGCGGCATCACCTACGTCGACTGCTACCGCCCGCTCGCGACGCACGACCAGTGGATGGCCGACCTCGCGGCCAGCCCCGACCGCGCCCACCCCGGGCAGGCCGGCTACGGCCTCATCGCCTGGCTCGTGCTGCACAACGGTTGGAACGACTGGCTCTCGCTCAGCTGACGACGTCCGTGTCGCGCTCGCCGTCCGGGCTGCCGTCTGCCCGGCGCCCCGGAGCCGACACGGCGGCCACGATGCTCGCCACCGCGACGAGCCCGACGGCCAGGGCCACGGGGGTGCGGTCCGACTCGTGGAGCGACCACGCGACCGGCAGCAGGAGGGCGTTCCAGAGCACCGTGGGCGTGCGCGGCCAATCGGCGGCGCGGGCCCAGCCCCGGGCCAGCGCGAGCAGCCCCAGCCCGAAGACGAGGATGAGGGCCCCGGAGGTCGCCGCCCGCGTGACGTCGTCTGTGGCGCCCGTCACCATCTCGTAGACGTAGAAGCCGGCGAAGCCGAGAACGGCGAGAGCCTCGAGGAGCGTGAGCAGCCCTGCGGCGCGGTGGGATCCGCGCACCTCGCGGCTCGGAGAGGTCGATTCGGTCACCTCGCCAGCCTAGCGATCCGGCTGGTCCGGACCGTCCGGGCGGGTCCCGGGCCCCACGGACGGGCCGGAGGTCTGGAACTGGGAGCCGTCTGCCGATAGACTCAATCCTTGGTGTGATCCGCGCCCAAGGCGTTGAACACGGACATGGTTGCTGGTCACACTGGATCATGGCCTCAACGCGTACGGAACAACTTCGTGCGCGTTTCCGTTGGTCAGGGGGTCATCCCCCGCACGACGACACCATGACTTGGCTCCGACAACGACGCTGGCGCCCCGAGCACATGCACCGCGACCGACACCCGGCGTCGGTGCGAACCGAGATACATGAAGGAGCACGATCCACATGGATTGGCGCGACCGCGCTGCCTGCCTGGAGGCCGATCCGGAGCTGTTCTTCCCCATCGGGAACACCGGCCCGGCCATCCTGCAGATCGAGGAGGCGAAGGCTGTGTGCCGGACCTGTCCGGTCATGGACACCTGCCTCAAGTGGGCCCTCGAGACCGGCCAGGATGCCGGCGTCTGGGGCGGCCTCTCCGAGGACGAGCGCCGCGCCCTGAAGCGCCGCAACGCGCGGGCTCGCCGCGCCGGCTGAGCCCCGCACGACCATCGTCGTCGAGCCCGGTGACCCTCCCCGGTCGCCGGGCTTTTGGCTGCCCGCGTATGCCGTCCGGTGACGACCGGGGTGCCGTGCCCCTCAGGTGATGGGGCGCAGGGTCGCGGTGAACCGGGCCCGGGTGCCGTGGGGCACGACGGCCTCCCACGAGATGCGGCCCTGGAGGTCACTGACGAGCGACTGGACGATCTGGGTCCCGAGACCCGAGCCGGGCCGGCGGGCCGGGTCGATGCCCTTGCCGTCGTCCTCGACCGAGACGACGACCATCTGCTGGCCACGCTCGTCGGCCTGACGGTCGATGAAGATGCGCACCTCTCCCCCGGCGTCGCCGAGGCCGTGCTCGATGGCGTTCTGGACGAGCTCGCTCATGATCATCGCCAGCGACGTCGCGTCCTCGGCGCGCAGGCGCCCGAAGGAGCCCTCCGTGACGGTGTGGACCGGCGCACCGTTCGCCGAGACCTCGACGACGGCGTTGAGCCCGCGCTGGGCGATGGTGTCGAACTCGACCGTCTCGTCGAAGCCCTGGCTCAGCTGGTCGTGCACCATGGCGATGGTCCCGACCCGGCGCTCGGCCTCGGCCAGCGCGATCTTGGCCTCGCCGTCGGGGAGCCGGCGCGACTGGAGGCGGAGCAGCGCGGCCACGGACTGGAGGTTGTTCTTGACGCGGTGGTGGATCTCGCGGATCGTCGCGTCCTTGGTCATGAGCTCGCGCTCGCGACGGCGCAGCTCGCCGACGTCGCGCATGAGCACGATGGCACCGAACCGCTGCCCGGCCTCGGTGAGCGGGATCGCCCGCATCGAGACGGTCGTGCCGCCTGCGACGACCTCGGTGCGCCAGGGCTGACGCCCCGTGACGACGAGCGGCAGCCCCTCGTCGACGGGGTAGGACTCGCGGATGTTGTCGGTGACGATCTGGGCGAGGCTCGCCCCGACCACCTCGCCGAGGTGCCCGAGCCGGTGCAGGGCGGAGACGGCATTCGGGCTCGCGTAGGTGACGATGCCGTCGACGTCGAGTCGGATGACGCCGTCACCGACCCGGGGTGCGCCGCGTCGCAGGCCCGTCGGGGCGCCGCTGTGCGGGAACTCTCCCCCAGTGACCATCCGGCACAGGGCGTCGGCCGTGGCGAGGTAGGTCAGCTCGAGGCGGCTCGGGGTGCGCGTCGTCCAGAGGTTCGTGTGGCGGGTCAGGACGGCGACGACGTGGCCACCACGGACGACGGGGATGTACTCCTCGCGCACCGACTGGTCGGCTCCGTGCTCGTGCGGGACGACGACCTGGCGCACGCGCAGGATGCGCTGCTCGGCCGCGGCCTCGTCGAGCAGGTCACGGGTGCGGCCGGGATCGGCGATGCGGCCCACCTGGTCGTCGACGAAGACGAGCTGTCCCGTCGTCGGGCGCACGTGGGCGACGGCCTCCCAGCGGTCGCTGATCGACCGGACCCAGAGCACGAGGTCGGCGAACGAGAGGTCGGCGACGAGCTGCCAGTCGCCGACGAGCAGCTGCAGCCACTCGACGTCGTGGTCGGGCAGGTTCGTCCGGCCGCGCAGGAGCTCGCTCAGGGTTGCCACGTCCCGAGCCTAGTGAGCCACGGGGCCCACGCGTTCGGTGGCCTCACCCACCCACTCGAGTGAGCGCCCCGTCCCACTCGAGTGAGCGCGCCGTCCCACCTGCGCTACGGGACTCGGCGGCCACTCGGGTCGCAGCGGCACGGGCCGCCTGCTTGGTCGCGGTCTTCGTGGCCGGGGCCTTCTTCACGGCTGCCGTCGAGGTGGCGGGCTGCTTGGCCTCGGTCTTCGGGGCCGCGCTGGCCGCCTTCTTCGGGGGCGCCTTCTTCGCGGCGGACGCCTTCTTCGCGGGTGCCTTGCTGGCAGACGCCTTCTTCGTCGGGGCGGGACCCGACGGCGCCTGGGCCTGGATGGGCGCGGGCTGGCCGGACGACGCCGGCTTGGTGACGGTGCGCAAGGTGCGCAGGGCGACCGAGAGCGCGGCGATGCCGGCGTGGCTCATCCGCTCGATCCCGCCGAGGGCCGCCCGGGCCCGACCGAGCGCGTCGGCGTTGAGCTCGGACCACTCGGCGAGGCGGCCCGCGGCGTCGTGACGCGGGTTGCTCACCTCGAGCACCGACCGGGTCAGGCTCTCGAGGACCGCGTAGAGGTCGTCGCGCAGCGCGCCGCGGGCCATGGCGTCCCAGCGGTCGTCGCGCGGCAGCATCGTGACCCGCGTCAGCATCGCGTCGATCGAGAACGTCTCGGAGGTCAGGAAGTAGACCCCGACGACGTCGTCGAGCTTCTCGCCGGTGTCCTCGGCGATCTCGATGCAGTCGAGCAGCGAGTAGAGGTCGAGCAGGGACGCCGCGGCGAGCGCGAGATCCTCCGGCACGCCCTTGCCCTCGAGCTCGCGGGCCCGTCGCTGCAGGCGGGTGCGCTCGCTGCCCTGGAGCAGCTCGGCGATGCGGCCGGAGAAGGCCTCGATGCCGGGGCGGAAGCGCGCCACCTCGGCCGCGATGTCGAGCGTCGCCGGGCGTGAGGTGAGGAACCAGCGCACCGAGCGGTCGATGAGGCGACGGAACTCGAGGTAGAGCGCCGTCTGCGCCGCCGTGCTCACGACGTTGTCGGTGGCCTCCACGCCCCGCACGAAGCCGGCGAGGTCGAAGACCTCGCGGCAGACGACGTACGCGCGGGCGACCTGCTCCGGGGTGGCGCCGGTCTCCTCCCCCGCCCGGTAGGCGAAGGTGATGCCGCCGCGGTTGACCATCGAGTTCGCCACCGCGTTGGTGACGATCTCGCGACGCAGCGGGTGGGCGGCGATCTCGTCGGCGTACTTGCCGCGCAACGGCTTCGGGAAGTACTCGGCGAGCGTCGACTCGAACCACGGGTCGTCGGGCAGGGCCGTCGTGATGAGCTGGTTCTTGAGATAGAGCTTGGCGTAGGCGACGAGCACCGAGAACTCCGGCGACGCGAGGCCCAGTCCGTCCTTCTGGCGGCGCGCGATCTCGGCGTCGCTCGGGAGGAACTCGAGCGACCGGTCGAGGTCGCCGTTCGCCTCGAGGAACTGGATGAGGCGCTCGTGCACGCCGAGCATCGCGTGCTGCTGCGCGCGGGCGTTGCCGAGCAGGACGTTCTGCTCGTAGTTGTCACGCAGCACCTGCTCGGCGACCTCGTCGGTCATCGAGGCGAGGAGCGTGTTGCGACGCTTCGTCGTCAGCTCGCCGGAGCGGGTCAGCTCGGTGAGCAGGATCTTGATGTTGACCTCGTGGTCGGAGGTGTCGACGCCGGCACTGTTGTCGATGGCGTCCGTGTTGATCCGGACACCCGCCAGCGCGGCCTCGATGCGGCCGAGCTGGCTCGCCCCGAGGTTGCCGCCCTCGCCGACGACCTTGCAGCGCAGGTCGCTGCCGTTGACGCGGATGGCGTCGTTGGCCCGGTCGCCGATCTCGGAGTTCGTCTCGGCCACCGCCTTGACGTAGGTGCCGATGCCGCCGTTCCACAGCAGGTCGACCGGCGCGAGGAGGATCGCCTTCATGAGGTCGGCGGGCGTCATCGACTTCGTGCCCGAGCGCAGCCCCAGGGCCGCGACCATCTGCGGGCTCACCGGCACCGACTTGGCCGATCGCGGGAAGATGCCGCCGCCCTTGCTGATGAGCTTCTCGTCGTAGTCGGCCCACGACGACCCGGGCAGGTCGAACATCCGCCGACGCTCGGCATACGAGGTCGCGGCGTCCGGGTCGGGGTCGACGAAGATGTGCCGGTGGTCGAAGGCCGCGAGCAAGCGGATGTGCTCCGAGAGGAGCATCCCGTTGCCGAAGACGTCGCCGCTCATGTCGCCGACGCCGACGACGGTGAACTCCTGGGTCTGGGTGTCGACGCCGAGCTCGCGGAAGTGGCGCTTGACCGACTCCCACGCGCCGCGCGCCGTGATGCCCATGCCCTTGTGGTCGTAGCCCGCGGAGCCGCCGGACGCGAAGGCGTCGTCGAGCCAGAAGCCGTAGTCGGCGGAGATGCCGTTCGCGATGTCGGAGAACTTCGCGGTGCCCTTGTCGGCGGCGACGACGAGGTAGGTGTCGTCCTCGTCGTGGCGCACGACCCGGCGCGGCGGCACGGCGGCACCCGAGACGAGGTTGTCGGTGAGGTCGAGCAGCCCGGAGATGAAGAGCTTGTAGGACGCGATGCCCTCGTCCATCCACGCGGCGCGGTCGACGGCGGGGTCGGGCAGCTGCTTGGCGTAGAAGCCGCCCTTGCTGCCGGTCGGCACGATGACGGCGTTCTTGACCATCTGCGCCTTGACGAGCCCGAGGACCTCGGTGCGGAAGTCCTCGCGACGGTCGGACCAGCGCAGACCGCCGCGGGCGACCTTGCCGAAGCGCAGGTGCACGCCCTCGACCCGGGGGCTGTAGACCCAGATCTCGAACATCGGTCGCGGGGCCGGGAGGTCGGGGACCTTCTTCGGGTTGAGCTTGAGCGAGACGTACGACTTGTCGCGGCCGTTCTCGTCGGGCTGGTAGAAGTTCGTGCGCAGGCTCGCCTGGATGACTCCGAGCAGGGCACGCACGATGCGGTCGTGGTCGAGGCTCGCGACGTCGTCGAGCGCCTCCTTGATGCGCGTGACGACCTGCTTCTGCCGCGACGCCCGCTTGTCGTGGCCGGCCTCGGTCTCGGGGAAGGCGTCGGGGTCGAAGCGCGCCTCGAAGAGCTCGACGAGGCTGCGGGCGATGCCGGTGTTGGCGGCGAGCGCCGACTCGACGTAGTCCTGCGAGAAGGTCGAGCCCGTTTGGCGGAGGTACTTCGCCACGGTGCGCAGGATGACGACCTGCCGCCAGGTGAGACCCGCGGCGAGCACGAGGGCGTTGAAGCCGTCGGACTCGGCACGGCCGTCCCAGACGGCCCGGAAGGCCTCCTCGAAGCGCTCGCGGACGTCGGCCGAGAGGGCTGCGTCGCCGGACCCCCACGTGCGGGCGTCGGCGCACAGGCCGAAGTCGAAGATGTGCAGCGTGCGGCCGTCGGGTCCGGGCACCTCGTAGGGGCGCTCGTCGGTCACCTCGACGCCGAGGTGCGTGAAGAGCGGCAGCACCTGCGTCAGCGACAGGTCGGCGCGGCGGTAGAGCTTGAAGCGCCGCTCGCGCGGGTCGTCGGACGCGGGGTCGTCGTAGAGGTGCAGGCCGGTCGTGCGGTCACCGTCGCCGAGCGCGTCGATGCGGTCGAGGTCCTCGACCGCCGTCTCGACGTCGAAGTCCTCCTTGTACGCCTCGGGCAGGGCCTTGGCGTACGCCGCCATCGTGCGGGCCGCGCCCTCGAGGCCGCGGGCCTGGCCGAGCGCCTCGGAGAGGTCCTCGTCCCAGGTGCGGGTCGCGTCGATGACGCGCTTCTCGAGCTCCGCCTCGTCGATGTCGGGGATGTCGGTGCCCGCCGGCATGCGCACGACGAAGTGGAGGCGCGCGAGCGTCGACTCGCTGACCCGCGTCGTGTTGTCGATGTTCTCGCCGCCGAAGGCCTCGAGCAGGATCGCCTCGATGCGCAGGCGGACCGTGGTGTTGTAGCGGTCGCGCGGGAGGTAGACGAGGCACGAGACGAAACGGCCGAACTCGTCGCGACGCAGGAAGAGCTTGGTCTTGCGGCGCTCCTGCAGGTGCAGGACGCTCGTCGCGATCTCGGCCAGCTGTGCGGGGCTCGTCTGGAAGAGCTCGTCGCGCGGGTAGGTCTCGAGGATCTGGAGGATGTCCTTGCCGGAGTGGCTGTCGGCGCTGAGCCCGGTGAGGCGCAGCACCTCCTGCGCCCGCACGTCGAGGAGCGGGATGTCGTGGATCGTGTCGTTGTAGGCGGCCGAGGCGTAGAGGCCGAGGAAGCGCTGCTCGCCGACGCACTCGCCGCGGGCGTCGAAGCGCTTGACCGAGATGTAGTCGAGGTAGACGTCGCGGTGGACCGTCGCGCGCGAGTTGGCCTTGGTGATGATGAGGATGGTGGAGTCGCGAGCGGCTCGGCTGGCAGCCGGCGTGAGCACGAGTCCCTTTCCGGCAGAGGGCCGGTCGTAGCGGAGCAGCCCGAGACCGGTGCCGGGCACCTGGCGCGAGACGTCCTTGCCGTTCTCGTGCGAGAGGGAGTACTCGCGGTAGCCGAGGAAGGTGAAGTTGTTGTGTGCGAGCCACTCGAGGAAACGGCTCGTCTCGCGCGCCTGGTGCGGGTCGGTGCCGGGTGGCGTCGCCGAGCGGAGCTCGCTCGCGATGGTCAGCGCGTGGGCGCGCATCTTGGGCCAGTCCTCGACGGAGTCGCGGACGTTCTCGAGGACGTGCCGCAGCCGGGCCTCGACGTCGGGCAGGGCGTCGGCCGGCAGGCGGTCGATCTCGAGGTGCATCCACGACTCGCGCACGAGACCGAGGGAGCTGGACTGCACGGTCGTCGAGCCGTCGGTGATGACCGACTTGAGCTCACCGGTGATGGTGCGCGAGACGGTCATCTGCGGGTGCACGATGAGGTGGACGCCGCGGTCGAAGCCGCCGAGAGCGGCCACGACGGAGTCGACGAGGAACGGCATGTCGTCGACGACGATCTGCACGACCGAGTGGCCCGTGGACCAGCCTTCGTCGTCGGCGGTGGGGTTGAAGGCGCGCACGTTGAACGTGCCGACCGGGCGATCCTGGGCGAAGGCGCGGTGCTCGGTGGCGATGGTCGCGAGCTCGCGCGCCGGGCGCGCGAGCAGGTCCTCGGTCGCGACGAGGCGGTAGTACGCGAGGAGGAACTCCTCGAGGTCGCGGGACGCGGTGCCGCCGGATCGGCCTCGGCCCCGTCGAGAGGGAGGCGCCACTGCCGCGGCAGCGGCCTTCATGACGTCGATTCGAGTCTGTTCGAGTGACGCTGACATGCGGTCGTCGGATTCCTCACCGTGTGGCCCGTACGGCGGCACGTCGTTGTGCCGCCCATCTCACCATGTGAGCCTATCCCCGTCGGCGTCCACGCCCGAACCACCCCCGCCGGACACTCCGCGACTGTGACGCGAGTGATGGACGGGACAGGCGGTGGAGAACTCCGGGGCGCCCGGACGCCCAGTCCCTAGAGTGGTGCCATGACCGAGGGGAGCCGGGTGGCGGGCGCTGCGGACCCTGCGACGCTCCGGGCCCTCGCCGCCGGCCGGTCGACGACGCGGACGCTCTCCGACGACCTGCTGACGCACCTTCCCGACGTCGGCGACCTGCCCACGCAGCGCGCGCTCGACGCCTGGGTCGAGCAGGCGGCCGACACCCTCCGGGCCCTCTCGGAGGCACTCGAGGAGCGGCTGCTCGACCTCGGCGCCGCCCCCGGGCGGCCACCCGCCGGCGTCGACGAGCAGGTGCCGCGAGACGGCCGTCCGGCCACGCAGGCGGGTGACGCCCGATGAGCCTCTCCCCCGGCGACCCCGGCTCGACGTCGGCGCTCGGCGGCGCCCTCCGCACGCAGGCCCACCAGCTCGCCGACCTCGTCGTCGACCTCGACGCGGCCGCGCGGCGGGTCGGGCGCACCGGGGGGCCCGACCCCACGGGCCACGAGCGCGACCTCGTGACCCGCGCCGCCACCGAGCTCGACCGGGTCGGCGGCCTCCTGCAGTCCTGGACCACGACCGCCGTCGAGTCGGCAGCCCGCGTCCGCGCGCTCGAGCCGGCCCTGACGCGCTGCGACCTGACCATCGACGGCCGGCTCGTCGTCGAGCGCTCCGGCCCGAGCCGTGTCGAGCCGGGCGAGCGCCGCGCCGAGCGCGATCGGCTCCAGGAGCTGCTCAACCGCGTGACGGCGGTCCGTTCGCGCGAGCTGGCCCGGCTCCGCCGCGAGCTCGAGGCGTCCCGCACGACACTCGCGGCCCTGTCCGACCGCGCCCGGTCGGGCGCCTGAGCGTCACCTCGGCGCCGGGCGCGTGACCCGGCCGCACGGCATCCGTCCTCGGGGTGTGGTGGACGGTGCAATAGCGTGTCGGCCATGAAGATCTCCGAGACGATCACGTATGCCGCCCCGCCCGAGACCGTCTACGCCATGGTCACCGACGTGGCCTTCCAGGAGCGCAAGTGCGTCGAGGCCCACGCCCAGCGGCACGAGGCCGCGGTCAGCCCGGCGGGTGACGGCGCCCGCGTCGTGACGAAGCGCGACCTGCCCGCCGACGACCTCCCCGACTTCGCCAAGTCGATCGTCGGACCGACCCTCTCGGTGACGGAGACCTACGAGTGGGGTGGGGCGGCCGGTGACGGCACCCGCACCGGCACCCTCACGGTCGAGGTGGCCGGGGCTCCCGTCGCGATGCGGTCGAGCGTCCGGCTCGCCCCGGCCGGTGGCGGCACGCAGATCAGCATCGACGGCGACCTCAAGGCCTCGATCCCGCTCTTCGGGGGCAAGGTCGAGAAGGCCGCCGCCCCTGCCGTCATCGACGCGATCCGCAGCGAGCAGCGCACCGGCAACGCCTGGCTGTCCGAGCGCGCCTGATACCCCTGCACGACGCTGGGCCCGCCTCCTGACGGAGACGGGCCCAGCGGCATACGTGCTCGGGGCGGGTCAGCCCATGTGCGGATAGGTGTGGTTCGTCGGCGGGACGAACGTCTCCTTGATCGAGCGCACGCTGGTCCAGCGCAGCAGGTTCTGCGCGGCGCCCGCCTTGTCGTTGGTGCCCGACGCGCGACCCCCGCCGAACGGCTGCTGGCCGACGACGGCGCCGGTCGGCTTGTCGTTGACGTAGAAGTTGCCGGCGGCGAAGCGCAGGCGCTTCGTGGCGTCGGCGATGACGCGACGGTCCTGGGCGATGATCGAGCCGGTGAGCCCGAACGGCGCGAAGCGCTCCATCTGGTCGAGCACGGTGTCGTACTGCGCGTCGGGGAAGACGTGCACCGACAGGATCGGGCCGAAGTACTCGGTGCGGAAGGACTCGTCGGCGGCGTCCTTGATCTCGAGCACCGTCGGGCGCACGAAGTAGCCGACGGAGTCGTCGTAGGTGCCGCCGGCGACGACGTCGATGCCCGTGGTCGCGTGAGCCCGGTCGATGGCGTCCTTGTGCTTGGCGAACGCGCGGTCGTCGATGACGGCGCCCATGAAGTTGGACAGGTCGGTGACGTCGCCCTGGGTCAGGCCGTTGGTGATGTCGACGAGGTCGCCCTTGATCTGCTTCCACACCGAGGCGGGGACGTAGGCGCGCGAGGCGGCCGAGCACTTCTGGCCCTGGAACTCGAAGGCACCCCGGATCATCGCGGTGCGCAGGACGGCCGGGTCGGCACTCGGGTGGGCGAGGATGAAGTCCTTGCCGCCGGTCTCGCCGACGAGGCGCGGGTAGGTGCGGTAGCGGTCGAGGTTGGTGCCGACCTCGTGCCACAGGTGCTTGAACGTCGGGGTCGAGCCGGTGAAGTGGATGCCGGCGAGGTCCTCGTCGCGCAGGGCTGCCTTGCTGACGTTGATGCCGTCGCCCGTCACCATGTTGATGACGCCCGGAGGCATGCCGGCCTCCTCGAGCAGCTCCATCGTCAGCTGCGCCGCGAGCTGCTGGGTCGGGCTCGGCTTCCACACGACGGTGTTGCCCATGAGGGCCGGGGCGGTCGGCAGGTTGCCCGCGATCGCGGTGAAGTTGAACGGCGTGACCGCGTAGACGAAGCCCTCGAGCGAGCGGTAGTCGGAGCGGTTCCAGATGCCCTTGGCGTTGAGCGGCGGCTGCTGCTCGAGGATCTGGCGGGCGAAGTGGACGTTGATCCGCCAGAAGTCGATGAGCTCGCACGCGGCGTCGATCTCGGCCTGGTAGGCCGTCTTGCTCTGTCCGAGCATCGTCGCCGCGTTGAGGCGGGCCCGCCAGGGGCCGGAGAGCAGCTCGGCGGCCTTGAGCAGGATGGCGGCGCGGTCGTCGAAGGACAGCTCGCGCCACATCGGTGCGGCGGCCTTGGCGGCGTCGACAGCGGCCTGGCCCTCCTTGACGGTGGCGTTGCGCAGCGTGCCGAGGACCTTGCGGTGGGCGTGCGGCTGGCGGACGGCGATCTTGCGACCGGTGCCGGTGACCCGCTCGCCGTTGATCGTGTGGGGCAGCTCGGTCTGGGTCGACCCCAGCTCGGCGAGGGCGACCTCGAGCGCGGCTCGCTCGGGCGAGCCCGGCGCGTAGTCGAGCACCGGCTCGTTGGCCGGTGCGGGCACGTGGGTCACGGCGTCCATCAAGTTCTCCTGCGGTTGGCACGGGGTCTCGCCCGGTGCAGGCGAGTGGGGTGGCCCGCCTCGTGGGCGGAGCCACCCCATCGTTCCATGCCGGCCACGGTGCCCGTCAGCCCTGCCGGGGCACTCAGTGCAGGACGGGGATGCTCCACGGGTAGCGGAAGCTCTCTCCGCGGCTCGCGGCCATCGCCGCCCTGATGTGGAACCACAGCGCGGCCACGACGGCGACGATCCACACGATGATGGCGACCGGGATGAGGATCACGGTGAAGAGCATGACCCAGCCGGCGATGATCGCCGCCCAGACGGCGAGGTTGAAGTTGAAGGAGTCGGCGGCGGCCTTGCGGACGAAGGCGCTGCGGTCCTTGTAGACGGCCCAGATGAGCAGCGGGCCGACGAAGCTGAGCCAGCCGACGGAGATGACGGCGGCGACGATGGCGGCGAGGTGGCCGAGGACGGCCCACGTGCGCTCGTCGCTCGTCGGGGTCAGGGACTGGCCGGACGGGTTCGGGATCGGTTGTGTCATGACCCCATCGTCGCGCCACTCGGGGCCGTGGCGCTGCCGGGGAGCGCCCTGACCCGACCCTGAGCCGCCCCTGACCGACGCCGCCCACCCTCGGGGTGGAGGCGCGGTGCGGTCGGGGTCGGGTCGCAGTCGGGTCGGAGTCGGGTCGGAGGCGGGGTGGGCAGGCGCCCTCAGGCGGTGGCGCCCACGGCGTCGTCGACGACGAGCGAGCAGACCTCGCTCGTGGGGTCGGCGACGTCGATGGCCGACAGGAGGGTGAGGGTGAGCTGGAGGTGCCCTCGCGCGCCGGGGTGGAACGCGTCGTCGAGCCAGCCGTCGGGCGCCACCTCCCGGCCCGCGTCGGACGCGGCCGCCTCCCACGCGGCGGCATGGTCGACGACGAGCACCCCGAGGTCGCGCGCGACCTCGCGCACCGCCTCGGCGTAGAGCGCGATGAGGCGGGGCCCGCGGCCGCCGTCCTCGAGCACGGGCGGGGGCGTCTGGAGCACGACCGTGGCTCCGACGTCGCGGGAGCGCTGGACGATCTGGTCGAGGCGGTAGCGGAAGCCGCGCACGCCGTCCTCCCCCGCCAGGATGTCGTTGGTCCCGAACATCACGAAGACGACGTCGGGCGCGAATCGTCCTGCCCGCCAGTGGAACTCGGGAAGGAGGTCTTCGGTCGTGGCTCCCGACACGCCGGAGTTGATGACGGCGTCCCCACGACGACCGAGCTCACCGCGGACGCGCTCGGCGAAGTGCTCGACGTAGCCGCGGCGGCCGTGCGTGTGCACGACACCCTGCGTGATGCTGTCGCCGAGGAAGACCCACGTCACGGGTGGTCCGGCGAGGATCTCGCGGAGGCGGTCGGCATCGCGGCGGGCGTACTCGTCAGCGGTGAAGTCCATCCGCGCAAGGTAACAAGGGATGGCGCACCCGCGACTCCCCCGGACCAGCACGTGGGACGGTCAGGCCGCTCCGGCGCGGGCCTGCCCGCCGGTTGCCGATCGGCCGTCGGCGACCGCGTCCGGCCATGGCTGGGGACGGTCGTCGCCGTGCAGACTGGCCTCCACCGGGAGGCGGTCGACGAAGCGGGCGACGGCTCCCCCGACCGCGGTGTCCGCAAGCACCCGACGGTGCCCGAGCCCGGCGGTCGAGAACAGCTCGGCCCCCGGCCAGGACTGCACGAGGCGCGCCGAGGGCGCGTGCGGCACCTCTCGGTCGAGCAGGTCGTGGACGACGAGCAGCTCGGGCCGCTCGGGCCGCTCGAGCGAGGTCGCGATCGTCACGAGGTCGAGCTCGTCGGGCGCGTAGCCGGTGCGGAGGCGGACCCGTTCGACGAGCCGACGCGTCGTCCGCACGCCCAGCCCCAGCTCGCCCTGAAGGCGGACGAGCAGGTCGGGTATGCCGCTCGGCGGGGCGATGAGGACGAGCCGCTCCGCTGACACCCAGCCGTCGCGGATCGCCAGCAGTGCGGACAGGGCGCCCATCGAGTGCGCGACGACGGCCCGCGCCGACCCGAACCGCGCGGCGACGGCGTCGAGGGAGCGACCGAGCTCGACCGCATCGGAGGAGCCGGAGCCGTGGACACCCGCGTCCGACCGGCCGTGACCGAGCCCGTCGAAGGCGACGACCTGCAGGCCCCGGTCGAGCAGGGGCGCGACGAGCGGGGTCAGCTGCTCGAGGGACCCGCCCCAGCCGTGCACGAGGTAGACGACCGGGCCCTCACCCCAGACCCAGCCCCGCACGGAGCGGCCGCGGAGCCCAACCTCGAAGGCCGAGCCGAGCAGCTCCCGGATCGGCGTCGCACCCGAGGGCGTGGCGATCGAGTGTCGGGCCGGGGGCAGTCGGAACCAGAGCCGTTCGGCGACCCGCGCTCCCACGCGAGGTGCGAGCGCTTCGCAGATCCGGAACGCCACGTGCGTGGTGGTGAACTGAATAGACCGATCGTTCGTGCTTTTCTGTGGCGACTTGAGGGCCATGACTGCTCCTTCTGGATGGTGATCGGGACGGGCGGTCCGCGCAGGACCGGATGCGTGATGGTCAGGCCGAGCGGGCGACGGGCCGGGAGTCGTCGATGAGGCGGTCGAAGGCTCGGCGCGCCCGCTCCTCGGCCCGACCGTCGCGCATCAACCGACGCGCGTGGTGGTGCGCGAGCACGATGCCCTCGAGCTCGTAGGCGAACTGCTCGGCGTCGACGTCGTCGCGGAAGTGCCCCTCGCTCACCGCGGTGCCGACGATGAGGGTCAGGGACTCGAGCTTGTCGCGCTCGGCGCGCACCAGCTCGTCTCGGACCGGCCCCTCCTGGTCGTCGAACTCGCTTGCTGCGTCGACGAAGATGCAGCCGCCGTCGAAGGCGGTGGACTGCCAGGTGATCCAGCGGTCGAAGAACTCGCGCACGCGCGCCTCGCCACGGGGGGTGGCCACGGTCGGACGCATGACGACGTCGGTGAACCGCTCGCGGGCGTGCTGGAGCACCTCGACCTGCAGCGCCTCCTTGGAGGCGAAGTGGGCGTAGAGCCCGCTCTTGCTCAGCTTCGTCGCCGCGGCCAGCGTGCCGATGGTCAACCCCCCGAGCCCGACGAGCGACGCGAGCTCGGTGGCCTCGTCGAGGATGGCGGTCCTCGTGCTCTCACCCTTGCCCATGACATGTATAAAAGCACGATCGTTCGGTCGTGACAAGAGATCACGTCATGGCACCACGCCCGTCAGGCGCCGCGCCACCAGAGCAGACGGGAGATCACGACCTCGAGGTCGTGGGCGAGCGCACCGGACGGGTCGCCGTCCACGGTCTCGGGGTACGCGACGTCGCGGTGGGCCTCGAACCACGGCGCGAGCGCCCACCAGGCCCGGGCCCTGGCCCTCGTGTCGTCGTCCACGCCGGACGCCACAGCCTCGGCGAAGGCCACCGATGTCGCGTTGAGCGCCCACGCGAGGTCGAGAGCGGGGTCGGTGACCCGGGCGTCGCCCCAGTCGATGACCCCGGACAGCCGCCCGTCTCGCGCGAGGACGTGCTCGCTCACGAGGTCCCCGTGGCACAGGGCCTGCTCACCGACGGTCGCCACCCGCTCGAGCAGTGCCTCCGCGGTCGAGCGGTGCTCGGGCGCCAGGAGGGGCAGCACGACGAGCCCGAGCCGCTCCACCCGGACGGTTCGTTCGACGTGGTCGTCCGCTGCCGACGGGCACCCCGCATCGGCCGCGAGGGGAAGCGGGGTGGCGTGCAGCACCTCGAGGAAGGCCGCGAAGACCTCGCCGTCCGCCGAGGTCAGGCGTGCCGGATCGACGGCCTCCCCCGCCACGAGGGCGTGCCGCAGCCGCAGCGGCGCACGGTCGAGCACGACCGGGCGGGGCACCTCCACCGGAAGCCCGTCCGCGATCGCCGGGAGCAGGACCGCCTCGGCGAGCAGCGCCGTCTCGACCTCGGGCCGGCGCGCGGTGCGGTCGACCCAGCGCTGTTCCACGAGCGTCGCCACGCTGTCCCAGCCCTGGCGGAGCGGGACCCGGTCGGCATGCCATCCGCGCACGAGGGACGACCACACGGCCACGCTGTCCGGCACGATGCTGTCGGCCTCGTCGTCGAACCGGCGCACGAGCTCCTCGACCGTCACCCACTCGCCCCATGACACCTCCTCGGGTTGCCACCGGATCGGGCCGTCCCACGTCACGACGAAGCGGAAGGCCCGGTAGCGCGTGTGGTCGTCGGCGTAGTCCGCCACGCCGAGAGGCTCGAGCGGGACCCCGGCGACACCGAGCTCCTCGTCGACCTCGCGTACCGCGCCCGCAGCCGGATCCTCCCCCGCCAGGACGACCCCACCGGCCGCGACGTCGAGCAGACCCGGGTAGACGTCCTTCGTCGTCGTGCGACGGTGGAGGTAGATGCGACCGAGCGGGTCGCGCACGACGATCGACGAGGCCGCGTGACGCAGGTTGCGCGCGCGCATGACCGACCGCGGCGACGATCCCGACACGTGACCGGCCTCGTCGTAGAGCGCGACCACCTCGTCGTCGGCCATGTCGGGGCTCAGCCGAAGAAGGAACGCACGTCGTCGAGCTCGGTGACGTCGTACCAGAGCAGCTCGTCGGCCTCCTCGTCGACGTCGCCGGTCACCTCGTCGTCGATGTGGAACGACGCGACCCGCGAGAGGGGCAGCGGCGCCGTGAGCACGACCTTCGACACGGGCGCACCGTCGCGCGGTGAGACCCACGTGGCGTCCGCGTCGGCGGATGCGACGACGCGACGGTCCGAGCGCACCGACCGCAGCCCGGCCGCAGCCTCGACGGCATCGCTGAAGGCGGCGTACTCGAGGTCCTCGACGTCGAGACCCGGCGCGGCCTGCTCGAGACCCGACGTGACGGCATACGCCGTCCGGGGCGTGCCCGGACCGGCAGCGACCGCGCCTGCGGTGGCGAGCTCGTCGAGGCCTGCCCGCCCCAGCGGCACGTAGACGCGCACGACCGGCATCAGGACTCCCTCCCGCTCGTCAGCTCGGCGAGCGACTCGACGATGGACTGGCCGAGCACGTCGACGTCGGGCATGGCGTCGCGGTCGGCGTTGAGGCCGAAGTAGACCCCGCCGTTGTACGACGTGATGCCGATCGAGAGGGCCTGCCCCTTGGCGAGCGGCGTCACCGGATAGGTCGAGAGCATCTCGGCGTCTCCGGCGTAGAGCGGCGTCTGCGGGCCCGGCACGTTGGTGATCATGACGTTGTAGAGGCGGCGCGACATCGCGGAGCCGAGACGCGCACCGAGGGCGTGCAGGGTCGGCGGCGCGAACCCCGCGAGGTTGGCGAGCGACGTCGCCCCGACCGCCTGTCCGCCCTCCATCTGCTGGCGCATCGCGAACGCGATCTGGTGCAGGCGCATCGAGGCCCCGGGCTCTCCGACCGGGAGGTTGACGACGCAGGCCATGACCTGGTTGGCATACATCCCCGCCGGGTCGTCGCCGTAGATGCTGACCGGCACCATGGCGCGCACCGACGTGTGGGGGCTGACGGCCTCGCCGCGCCCGAGCAGCCATGCCCGGAAACCGCCCGCGATCGTCGCGAGCACGACGTCGTTGATCGTCACGTCCTCGGCGTACGCGCCGCGGGCCAGCCGCTTGCGCACGAGGCGGTAGTCCTCGAGATCGGTCGCGATCATGACCCACCGGCGGGCCGAGCCGATCTCGGCGTTGAGGGGCGAGTCCGGCGCGGGACGAGCGGCGGTGCGCGCGACCGTCGAGAGCACCTGGCCGGCCGACTCGACGGCACGCAGGCCGACGTTGAGGGCGTCGTTGAGACCGCCGCGGACGAGGTCGACGACCTGCGTCGGGCGGCGCACCGCATCGATGACGGCACTGGTGACGAGCTCGACCGACGACGGTGACCGGCTCGGCTCCCACGGCGGCACGACGTCGTCGAGGTCCTCACCCTTGACGGCGTCGACGATGACGTGCGCGATGTCGAGGGCGTTGACGCCGTCGATGAGCGCGTGGTGGGTCTTCGTGACGATGGCGAACCGTCCGTCGTGCAGGCCCTCGACGAGGTAGACCTCCCACAGCGGGCGGGTGCGGTCGAGCTTGCGCGGCTGGACACGGGCGACGAAGTCCTGCAGCTGCCGGTCGCTGCCCGGACGCGGCAGGCCGGCGCGACGCACGTGGTAGCCCATGTCGAAGGCCTCGTCGTCGACCCAGACGGGGTTGCCGATCCGGCCCGGGACGTCGCGGACCTTCTGCCGGAAGCGCGGAATCGCCCCGATCCGGCTCTCGATGATGCGGACGAGCTGGTCGTAGTCGAAGCCGTCGCGAGGAGGCTGGAAGACCATGACCGACCCGACGTGCATCGACGTGGTGGACTCCTCGAGGTAGAGGAACGACGCGTCGAGCGAGGTCAGGCGGTCAGACATGCTCACACTCTGCCAGACGCCCTTGCTTAGGATCGTGGCCATGCGTACGTTTCGCGCCCTGCCGTATGCCGTCTGCGTCCTCGCGCTCGTCGGTGCCGCCGCCTGCTCGTCCGGCACCCCCGATCCCGGACCGGGCGGCAGCACCGGCGTCGTCTCGACGGGCAGCGTCAAACGCCTCGAGGTGACCGTCACCGGGACGACCGTGACGCCTGCCCCGGCGCAGGTCGACCTGCCGATCGGCTCGACGCTCGAGCTCGTCGTGACGAGCGACCACGACGACGAGCTGCACGCCCACGGCTTCGACGTCGAGGCGACGCTCAAGGCCGGCACCCCGACGACCCTGCGGCTGACCGGCACCGAGGCCGGTCTCTACGAGGTCGAGACCCACGAGCCGGCCCTGACCCTGCTCACGGTCGCTGTCCGCTGACCGTGGCGTCCCTCCCGGCCGCACTCGCTTCCGCCCTCCCACCAGCCCTCGGTCCGGGCTCCGTCCCGGCTGTCGTCCCCGCCCACGGCGTCGGTAGCCGCGGCGACCTTCCTCTGCCGTTCACCGCCCTCGTCATCGCGGCGGTCGCCGCGCTCGTCATCTCGTTCGTCGCCATCAGCACGCTGTGGCGCGAGCCGCGGCTGCGCGACACCGACGGGGTGCTGTTGCCCGGGCCCGTCGCCGCCGTGCTCGACTCGCGCTGGCTGCGCATCGTGGCCCGCGTCCTGGCCGGCATCGTCACGGTGTGGACGCTGGCGGCGCTCGTGTTCGGCCCCGACTCGGCCCGCAACCCGGTGCCCCAGGTCGTCTACGTGTGGCTGTGGGTGGGCCTCGCCTTCTCCTCGATGCTCCTCGGCCCGGTCTGGCGGGTCATCAACCCGCTCCGCGCGCTCCACGCCGGCCTGCTCCGACTTGCCCGGGTCTCGCCCGACCTCGCGGCCCTGCCCTACCGCTGGGGCCTGTGGCCCGCGGCCCTCGGGCTCGGGACCTTCACGTGGGTCGAGCTCGTCGCCGAGGACAACACGTCGCTGGGCTTCCTCCGCGTCCTCGTCGCCGGCTTCTTCGCCGTGTCGCTGCTGGGTGCGGCCGTCTTCGGCCGCACGTGGTTCGACCACGCCGACCCCTTCGAGGCGTGGTCACGGCTGCTCGGCCTGCTCTCGCCGCTCGGCCGGCGCCATGACGGGCGGTGGGTGCTGCGGACCCCGCTGCACGGCGTCAACGGCCTGCGTGGCCAGCGGGGCCTCGTGCCCACGGTTGCCGTCATGCTCGGCGGGACGGCATACGACGGCTTCTCGGCCAACCTCTCGTGGGCGACGTTCGTGCAGTCCTCTCCCCTGCCGTCGGCACTGCTCCGGACGGCCACCCTCCTCGCCTTCTTCGGCTTCGTGGCCCTGACGATCTGGCTGGCCTCGGTCGTGTCGGTGAGGCTCGCCGGCGAGCCCTTCTCCCGCTCGTTCTCCTTCGTCAGCGACATCGCGCCGTCGCTGATCCCCATCGCCGGTGGTTACGTCATCGCGCACTACTGGTCGCTCTGGGTCTATCAGGGGCAGTTCGCGTGGCGGCTGCTCACCGACCCGCTCGGGACGGGTGCCGACCTGCTCGGGACTGCCGACCTCACCCCGAACGACCTGCTCATCCAGCCGACGCTCGTCGCGACGATCCAGGCCGTGAGCATCGTCGTCGGGCACCTGCTCGGCGTCCTCGCCGCCCACGAGCGGGCGATCACCGTCCTCGACCGTCGCGCCGCGGTCATCGGTCAGGTACCGCTGATGGTGGTCATGGTCTTCTACACGCTCGGTGGCCTGACGATCCTCTTCGCGCCCTGACCGGACGCCGTGCCCTCAGGCGCCGACGGCACTCGACGACCGGCGCCCATGGCCCCGGCGGCGGCCTCGCCCTCTCCGCTCGCGAGGCTCGGGCGATGCCACCGTCCACGGCAGCAGACCGGTCGCGAGGTCGGCCACCGCACGACGGACGGGCGAGTCCGGCGCGTGCTCGACGACCGAGCGCCCAGCGAGCAGAGCCGCGTCGACGGCGGTGGCGTCGTCGGGCACGAACCGCACCGACGCGAGCCCGGCGAACCGCAGGAGCGAGTCGGCGATGCGGGACTGGGGACGGGACCCGACCGCGCCGCTGCGCACCCGGTTGACGACGGGCACCGGCTCGCCGGACGGCACCGTGCCGAGCTCCTGCAGACCCCGGACGAAACGCTGGAGCGCGACCGGGTCGGCGCCGCCCACCGCCACGACGAGGTCGGAGGCGGCCAGGGAGGTCAGCGTGGCCTCGTTGCGTCGCGGGGCCACGGTGTCGTAGCTGAGCTCCTCGTCGTCCTCGAGGCAGAAGCCGCAGTCGACGACGACGACCTGCACGAGCGACCGGCTCAGCTCGAGGACGCGCTCGAGCGCTGCGGCGCGCACCTCGGGCCACCGCTCGGCCTTGGGCAGGCCCGTCAGCACGCGGAGTCCCGGGACGACCACCGGGGCGATGCGCGCGAGCGCGGCCAGGTCGAGCAGGCCCTGGTCGGCCGCACGGCACGCCGCCGCCACGCCCGGCGCCTCGTCGAGGAGCCCGAGGGTCTGCGCCACGCAGCCCCCGTAGGTGTCGGCGTCGACGAGCAGCACCTCGACGCCACGGCCGGCGACCTCCGCAGCGAGGGTCGTCGCGACCGTCGTGCGACCGGGCGCGCCGGTGGGTCCCCAGACCGCGATGACCGACGCACGCTCGGGGCCGCGACGCGAACCGGTCACTCGCCCCGCGGCCGCGTCGTCGCCGGACGGGTCGTCGGCATCGCGCGAGCCGACGTGCTCACGGCCTGCGGCGATGCCACCGGAGCCAGCCGGACGCCACCCCGCGTCACCGTCGGTCGAGCTCTCGGTGTGGTCGGGCGCGGCCTGCTGGTCGGCGCAGACGCCCGCATCGCCGCTCAGGGCCGCCTCGAGGTCGTGGGATGCGCCCCATCCCTCCTGCAGCGACACCTCCCACCGGTCGGTCCCCGCGTCGACGGGAAGCGTCACCGTGATCGTCAGCTGTCGCAGGCGGCGCTCGGCGGGCTCGTCGTCGGCGGGGTGCACCCCGATCACGCGGATCCGGTTGGCGCGCAGGCGATTCACGACCGCGAGGTCGAGGCCGCGCAGGTCGGAGGAGACAACGGCAGTGTCGCCCAGACCCGCGTCGGCCACCGACAGCAGCTCGGACACGTCGGCACACCGCCGCGTCACCGTCACGTCACGCAGACCCTCGAGGGTCGTCGCGACCGAAGACTCCCAGTGGTGGCTGAGGGCGGTCAGGACCTCGGTCATGCGCCGCCGCCGGTGACCGCCCCGACGGAGGGGACGAGGGTCAGCTTCGCCTCGCCGTCCACAGCCTCGACGAGCGGCTGGACCTTGTCGGCCGGCACGTAGATCTGCACCGACGTCATCGAGCCCGCGCCGAAGCCACCGCTGCTCGTCATCACCGCAGCCACCGCGGCGGACTCGAGGACCTTCTTCGTCGGGGTGGTGGCCGCGTCGCTCGTCGTCGGGGCCTTGGGCGTCATGAAGACGTCGACGCGGCTCCCCCGTGCCAGGCCGGTCGTCGACATCGCGTCGGCGCGGACCGTGACCCGCTGCACAGCGACGGCATCGGCGTCGCCGACGGCGGACACGGGCACCAGCTCACCCGCGCGCACGTCACGGACCATGAACGAGCCGGTCGGCGCCGTGGCGTCGGCGGCGAGGTAGGCGTTCATCCCGTCGGCGAGTCGCACGTCGGCGCGCACGAAGGAGGCCTCCTCGACCTCGTCACCGGCCACGAGGTTGCCCGCCGCGACCCACACCGGGACGCGGTCGTCGGCGCTGGCGACGGCCTTGGCCCCCAGCGTCGCGGCGACGACGACGAGCAGCACACCGACGACGAGGCGGCTGTCACGCCAGGACGGTCGTTGCAGGCGCTTGGCGCTGGGACTGGCCAGCTCGGTCATGTGGGCCCCCTGTGGTCCGCTCGGCGATGGCTGGACGCCCGTCGCACGACATCGGACGGACGCGGCAACATCTTGCATCAACCGGGCGCACACCGCCCGTCCAGGTGCACAGCTGGGGACGACGGACGATGACGACGGCACGGATCCCTAGGATGGAGCCGTTCCCTGCCCTCGACCCACGAGCCCGTGCCGGTCGGTGGCACCGGCCGTGTCCGGACGCGCCGCGGCGGGTACGGGTGTGGTCGAGGCCGTCGACAGACGGTGCCCAGAGGAGGAGTCAACGTGGCCCAGCGGTTCCTGCAGCTCGCCGAGGTGTCGGAGATCCTCAACATCTCCTCCGCCCAGGCGTACGCCCTCGTGCGCTCCGGGGAGCTGCCGGCCATCAAGATCGGTGGCCGGGGCCAGTGGCGCGTCGAGGCCACGGAGCTCGAGGGCTACATCCAGCGGATGTACGCCGAGACGAAGTCGTTCGTGCAGGCGCACCCGTTCGGCGRCTCCGCCGAGGAGTGAGGCCACCCCGGTCCCGGCCCTCAGAGCCGGCGGACCGAGCCGAGTGACCAGAAGGGCACGAGCGACCGCCCGGTGACGTTGGCCGCTCGTCGGGCCTCGTCGGCCGCGTGCTCGGCGATCTCGAGGTGGTCGGACCCCACGACGTCGATGGTCCCCGTCGACGCGTGCCCGTCCACGTCCACGACCTCCACGACGGCGCGGTCGCGGCTCACCGCCCGTAGGGCCGCCCCGAGGCCGAACCTCCGGGCCACGACGGAGGGCGTCCGAGCCCCCGGCGCCAGTCCCGACACCGCGCGGACCGCAGGCAGGGCCACGAGGACCGGCCGTCCCGGCGCGGTCTCGACGAGTGCCCAGTCCGGCCCGACGTCGACGAGCCGACCCGCGAGCACGCGGTCGCGCACCCGCAGCCCCACGTGCGTCGCACCGACGTTCGCGAGCAGCCGCGTGTGCACGTCGAGCAGCGCGCGCTCGCGCCGGGTGCGGTCGGCGACCTCGGCCTCGAGCTCCCGCACGTCGTCCAGCGCGAGCTGAGCCTCGAGGTCGTCGAAGAGCCGGTCCCAGCGCATGCGCACACCCTCCCCTGCTGCGATGGTGCGGGCCACCCGACGATTCTTGACCAACACCATACTTGACCAAACACACGCAAACTGCATTGAATGAAGGCATGGACAGGGGAATGCAGTTGGCACCAGGACACGGAGCGGGAGCACGCACCGCTGCCCGACGAGACGACGAGAGCGGCCGCGAAACCGGGACTCACCGCGCCCAGCGGCGTCGGACGCGCCTGAACGGCCCGCGCCTGCGCGAGGTCGGGGCCGGCGCCGTCGGGCTGGCCGTCGCCGTCATCACCCTGCTGACTCTCGTGACGGTCGCACGACGGGGCAGCGACACTGCTGACACCGCCCGGCCGGACGACGTCATCCTCCTCGCTCTCGCCTGGATGGGCGTCCTGCTCGCCGCGTGGCTCGCGCTCGGGTGCCTGTTCGCCGTCGCCTCCCTCCTTCCGGGTGCAGCAGGACGGGTGGCCCGCGAGGTCGCCGACCGGGTCACCCCGACCGCGGTGCGCAAGGTGCTGACCCTCGTCCTCGGCGCCTCGGTCGGCTCGGTGGCCCTGCCCCCGGCGCCCGTCTCGAGTGCCGGCTCCGCTCCGACGGCACGCGGCGCCGGTGTTCAGACGTCGTCCGCCGAACGGGCCTCCGCACCGGACCTGACGCCCGGCTACACACCCACCGAGCTGACGCCCGGTTACACACCGTCCGCCGGGTCCGCCGGGTCCGCCGGGTCCGCCGGGTCCGCGGGGGCGGCTGGGTCTGCCAGCCCGACCCCGTCGTCCCACTCGCGGCCCGCCGACCTTCCCGGGCTCCCCGTCGAACCGGGCTACTCCCCCACCCCGGGCACGCAGCAGGGCATCGCCGCACCTGCGTCCCCGAGGCCGCCAGACGAGCCCGGCTACCTCCCGACGCAGCCCGTGCCGGTGCTCGACGCGGACCGGTCCCAGCTCATGGCCCCGCCCCCGCGTCCCGCCGCGTCGGCCCACGACCTCGTCACCGTGCGCCGTGGCGACTCGCTCTGGACGATCGCCGCCCGACACCTCGGTCCGGACGCCTCCGACGCACAGATCTCCCGCGAGTGGCCGAGGTGGTATGCCGCCAACCGCGACGTCGTGGGTGAGGACCCGGACGTCATCCTGCCGGGAGTGCAGCTGCGTCCGCCCTCGAGCGCCCCGTCAGGGCCGGGCACCCCTGAGTCCCGCGCAGCCGTGCCCCGACCGTCCAGCGCCCCCGTCGGCGCCGGCGACGGCGTCCCGGCAGAGCAGGGAGCCCGGTGATGACGCGAGCGACCACCCCACCCGGCCAGACCGGCACCTCCACCCGCGACGGCTTCACCGTCCGGCGCATCCCCCAGACGGCGCCTCGGATCATCAGCGCCGACGAGGCCTGGCACGGGGAGCCGCCCTACGCCCAGGACGCCCTCGCCCTCGACTTCTTCGGCGCGCGCGACGACGAGGACTTCGGCCGGCAGCCGACCCGCACGAGCCTGCTCCCCGAGCCGGCACCGCTCGTGGGACGCCTCGCACAGGCCATCGTCGAGGTCGTCTCGGGCCAGCGTCCCGCGCCCCAGCTCATCCGGCACACGGCGCCGACGATCTACTCGGTCATCGCCAGGCAGGCCATGGTCGCCGGCCGACGTCGCACCCCCGGCCCACGCCGCTCGGCGGTCGTGCGTCGCGTGCGCGTGTGCGAGCCGGCCGACGGCATCGTCGAGGCCTGCGCCGTCGTCGTGTCCCACGGGCGAGTCCGGGCCCTGGCCCTGCGGCTCGAGGGCCTCGACGGGCGGTGGCTCGTCACGGCGCTCACCATCGGCTGACCGCGCGCGTCATCGGAAGTCGCGCACCCGGCATACGCCCTTGGGTGTGCAGACGGCCCGGGCTCCCTCAGGGGCCCGGGCCGTCGTGCGTCGCTGCGTCAGCGGCGCTTGCGCTTGACCTTCTTGCCGCGACGGTCGGCCTTGCGCTCGACCGTCTGCTGGCCGCCGGTCTCGACGGCGCGGCCGTCCTCGCCGGGGGCGGTGTAGTGCAGGGCAGCCGGTCGCTGCGACTCGGGGTCGAGGTCGACGCCGGAGACGCGCACGCCGGCGCCGAACGGGCGGCGTCCAGCGACCTCAGCCTCCTCGTCCGTCTCGCCGTTGAGGGCGGCACCGGTCGCGTCGTCGGCCACGTGACCGGCGGCGGCGAGCCCGCCGACCAGGTCCCCGACCGACATCGGCGCGGCGCCGACGGGAGCGGCGGCGGCCTCGGGCAGCTGCACCTCGACGGAGAAGAGGTGACTCACCGACTCCTCCTTGATGGCCTCCATCATCGCCTCGAAGAGCTGGTAGCCCTCGCGCTGGTACTCGATGAGCGGGTCGCGCTGGGCCATGGCCCGCAGGCCGATGCCCTCCTGGAGGTAGTCCATCTCGTAGAGGTGCTCGCGCCACTTGCGGTCCAGGACCGACAGGACGACCCGGCGCTCGACCTCGCGCATCGTCTCCGCGCCGAGCATCTCCTCACGCTGGTCGTACGCGTGGTGGGCGTCGGACATCAGCTGCTCGCGGAGCAGGTCCGCGGTGATGGCCTGGCGACCGCCCGCCATGTCCTCGACCGCCTCGATGGTGACCGAGACGGGGTAGACCTGGCGCATCGCGTCCCAGAGCTTCTCGAGGTCCCAGTCGGCCGCGAAGCCCTCGGCCGTGGCCGCGTCGACGTAGGAGCCGACGACGTCGTTGACGAACAGACGCAGCTGCTCGTGGAGGTCCTCCCCCTCGAGCACCGCGCGGCGCTCGTCGTAGATGACCTGGCGCTGGCGGTTCATGACGTCGTCGTACTTGAGGACGTTCTTGCGGATCTCGTAGTTCTGCGCCTCGACCGAGCCCTGGGCCTTCTGGATCGAGTTCGTGACCATCTTGGACTCGATCGGCACGTTGTCCTCCATGCCGGCGGTCTGCATGAAGCGGTCGACGAGCCCGGCGTTGAACAGGCGCATGAGGTCGTCGTTGAGCGAGAGGTAGAAGCGCGACTCACCCGGGTCACCCTGGCGGCCGGAACGACCGCGGAGCTGGTTGTCGATGCGGCGCGACTCGTGGCGCTCGGTGCCGAGGACGTAGAGGCYGCCGAGCTCGGTGACCTCCTCGTGCTCGGCCGCGACGTCGCGCTCGGCCGTGGCGAGCGCCTCGTCCCACGCGGCTTCGTACTCCTCCGGCGTCTCGTGCGGGTCGAGCCCGCGACGCTTCAGCTCGGCGACGGCCCGGAACTCGGAGTTGCCGCCGAGCATGATGTCGGTGCCTCGACCGGCCATGTTCGTCGCGACGGTGACGGCGCCCTTGCGGCCCGCGTCGGCGACGATCGCGGCCTCGCGCTCGTGCTGCTTGGCGTTGAGGACCTCGTGCTTGATGCCGCGCTTCTTCAGCTGCTGCGAGAGGTACTCGCTCTTCTCGACCGACACGGTGCCGACGAGGACGGGCTGGCCGACGGCGTACTTGTCGGCGATGTCGTCGACGACGGCGTCGTACTTGGCGACCTCGGTCCGGTAGACGAGGTCGGCCTGGTCCTTGCGGACCATCGGGCGGTTCGTCGGGATCGGGATGACGCCGAGCTTGTAGATCGAGTTGAGCTCGGCGGCCTCGGTCTGGGCCGTGCCCGTCATGCCCGAGAGCTTGGCGTACATGCGGAAGTAGTTCTGCAGGGTGATCGTGGCGAGCGTCTGGTTCTCGTTCTTGATCTCGACGCCCTCCTTCGCCTCGATGGCCTGGTGCATGCCTTCGTTGTAGCGGCGGCCCGGGAGCATGCGGCCCGTGTGCTCGTCGACGATGAGGATCTCGCCGTTCATGACGACGTAGTCCTTGTCCTTCTTGAACAGCTCCTTGGCCTTGATGGAGTTGTTGAGGTAGCCGATGAGCGGCGTGTTGACCGTGTCGTAGAGGTTGTCGATGCCGAGGAGGTCCTCGACGCGCGCGATGCCGGACTCGAGGACGCCGACGGTGCGCTTCTTCTCGTCGACCTCGTAGTCGCCGCGTCCGTCCTCGCCGCGATTGAGGCGGGCCGCGATGCGGGCGAACTCGACGTACCACTTCGTCGCGAGGTCGGCCGGGCCGGAGATGATGAGCGGCGTGCGCGCCTCGTCGATGAGGATCGAGTCGACCTCGTCGACGATGCAGAAGTTGTGGCCGCGCTGGACGAGCTCGGCGGGGTCCCACGCCATGTTGTCGCGGAGGTAGTCGAAGCCGAACTCGTTGTTCGTGCCGTACGTGATGTCCTTGGCGTACTCGGCGCGCCGCTGCTCGGGCGTCATCGAGGCGAGGATGCAGCCGGTCTCCATGCCGAGGGCTCGGTGGACGCGGCCCA
The DNA here is from genome assembly GCF_052113925.1 of Terrabacter sp. RAF57. NCBI lineage: Bacteria > Bacillati > Actinomycetota > Actinomycetes > Micrococcales > Intrasporangiaceae > Terrabacter > Terrabacter sp. RAF57. The sequence continues at coordinate 206,124 of NZ_JBFRDT010000002.1, forward strand.
TGAGCTCGGACTGGTACTCGGCGAGGAAGTCGTTGACCGTGATGACGTGGACGCCCTTGCCCGACAGGGCGTTGAGGTAGCTCGGGAGCGTCGCGACGAGGGTCTTGCCCTCACCGGTCTTCATCTCGGCGACGTTGCCCATGTGCAGCGCGGCGCCGCCCATGACCTGGACGTCGAAGTGCCGCTTGCCGAGGGTGCGCTTGCTCGCCTCGCGGACGGCGGCGAACGCCTCCGGCAGCAGCATGTCGAGGGTCTCGCCCTTGTCGAGGCGCTCGCGGAAACCCTTGGTCTCGTCGCGCAGCTCCTCGTCGGTGAGCTTCTCGAAGTCGGCCTCGAGGGCGTTGACCTGCTTGGCGATGCCCTGGAGCTTCTTCAGGGTCCGGCCTTCGCCGGCGCGAAGCAGCTTCTCGATGACGGCCATCTGGTGATCTCACTCCCGACTGAACGTGTGGACTCGCCCGGTGGGCGGGCTCCATCGCCCGTGATGGGTCACGGGACCCGCCTAGGCTAGCCGCCTTCCGGACACAACGACCAACGCATCGGCGCGCGGCCCGGTTCCGACACCGTGGGCGACCCGGTCCGCGCCGGTGCCCGAGGGCGTATGCCGGGTGTCCCGGGACGCGCTCAGCCGCCCGCGGCGGCGCCCGTCGGGTCGACGGCCTGGTCGACACCCTGGTCGACGGCCCGGTCGACGGGCAGGTCGACGCGACCGAGGCCGAGCCAGGCGGCCATCGACTCGAGGTTGGCGAGCAGGGCCGGCCGCGCCTCGGCGGGCGCCCCGGGTTCCCACGTGACGCGGTGGCAGCGCAGCACGCCGGCGACGCGGTCGGCCTTGAGGTCGCACCGGGCCACGAGGGCGTCTCCGTGGAGGAAGGGCAGGACGTAGTAGCCGTGGACGCGCTTCTCGACCGGCGTGTAGATCTCGATGCGGTAGTGGAAGTCCCAGAGGGCGTGGATGCGCTCGCGCTGCCAGACGAGCGAGTCGAAGGGGCTGAGCAGGGCCTCGGCATGGACACGTCGCGGCAGCCGGGCCTCGGCGTGCAGCCAGGCCGGCTTCCAGCCCGGCACGGTGACCGGGATGAGCTCGCCGTCGGCGACGAGGCGGGCGATGGCCGGGCGGGCGTCCTCGCGCCTGATCCGGAAGTAGTCGGCCAGGCACAGCTCGGTGCCGACGCCGTGCGCGCGGGCGGCGATGCGGACGAGCTCGAGGTAGCGGTCGGGATCGGCCTCCGGTCCGGGACGGTCGGCCCAGGCCCCGCGCAGCGGCGGCGGCGCGGTGGCCGCGAGTGCGGCATACCGGCGCTCGAACTGAGACGTGCGCCCTGCCGAGCTGATCTGTCCGGCCCAGAAGAGGTACTCGAGGGCCTGCTTGACGTCGGACCAGTTCCAGCCCCAGTGGTCGGTGCGCCGGGGCTGGTCGTGCGCGAGGGCGACCTCGACGTCGCGCGCGGTCATCGGGCCGCGGGCCTCGACCTCGGCCCGGACGAGGTCGACGTAGTCGGGGCGCTCCTCGAGGATGCGTCGCATGCCGCCCCACGCCTTCTCGGCGGCCGCGCGCATGCGGAAGTCGAGCAGCGGCCACGTCGACGGCGGGACGAGGCTCGCCTCGTGGGCCCAGTACTCGACGAGGCGTCTCGGGGCCCGGTCGCGGGCCCGGTCGAGCAGCGCCGGGTCGTAGGGCCCCAGCCGGGAGAAGAACGGGAGGTACTGGCTGCGGGCGAGCACGTTGACACTGTCGATCTGGACGACCCCGACGCGGTCGACGACGCGCTGGACGTGGCGCATCGTCGCGGTGAAGGGCTCGGGGCGGGGGTCGAGGAAGCCCTGGGCGGCGATGGCGGTGCGGCGCGCCTGCGCCCGCGTCATCCGACGCGCGGCAACGGTCATGGACGGTGCTCCTGGGCGTCTCGGCCCGGTCGGTCGTGGTGGTCGTGGTGCTCTCGGTCGGTCGGCGTCAGTCGGCGTCAGTCGGCGTCAGTCGGCGTCAGTCGGGGTCGATGAGCCGCTGGCGGACGGCATACATCGCCGCCTCCATGCGCGAGTGCATCTGCAGCTTGTCGAGGATGTTGCGGATGTGGTTGCGCACGGTGTTCTCGGAGATGAACAGCTCGGCGCCGATCTCACGGTTCAGCTTGCCCTTGGCGACGCTGCGGAGGATCTCGAGCTCGCGGTGGGTCAGCCGCGGCAGCTCCAGCCCCGGCGTGGGCGCGGGCGGCACGTCCTTCTGGCTGATCGCCTTGAACTCCTCCAGCAGCTTGGACGCCATGAGGGGCGAGAGGAGCGACTGGCCCTGGAAGACGCTGCGGATGCCGGCCGCCACCTCCTCGGGAGGCACGTCCTTGAGGAGGTAGCCGTTGGCCCCCGCTCGGACGGCCTCGAAGAGATTGGCCTCGTCGTCGGAGCTCGTCAGCATGAGGATGCGCGCCGAGGGCACCCGCTGCTTGATGACCCGGCACGCGTCGATGCCTCCGCGCTTGGGCATGCCGACGTCCATGACGATGACGTCGGGGAGGATCTCCTCGGCCTGGTCGACCGCCTCGATCCCGTCGGCCGCCTCACCGACGACCTCGATGCCGTCCTCCGTCGACAGGACGGTCTGCAGGCCCCGACGGTAGAGGGCGTGGTCGTCGACGATGAGGACACGGATGACGTCGGGGGGTGGGTTCACGCCTCCATCTTGGCCCAGACCACGGACACGCCGCCCGGTAGACGGCCCGCGTCGGCGCGGCGCGGTCCGGACGCCCGTCGGGGCGCCCCCTGGACGGGGACGCCCCGACGCCGTCGACGTCCGGGGAGCAGGGGATCAGCCCGTGGCGGCGACGGCGGCGTCCGCGTCGGTCTCGAGGTGCAGCACCCCGTAGCTCCAGCCGCGGCGCCGGTAGACCACGCTCGGGCGATCGGTGTCTGCGTCGTGGAAGAGGAAGAAGTCGTGTCCGACGAGCTCCATCTGGTTGACCGCGTCCTCGAGCGACATGGGCGCGGCCGTGTGGATCTTCTCGCGGACCTCGATGGGTGAGTTGCCGAGCGCACCGAAGCGCTCGAGGTCGTCGACCCGACCGTCACCGGCGTCGCCGGCTGCGGAGTCGTCGGGAGCCGCGCCGTTCGCCGAGGCGTCGATGCGGGCGGTCGCCTGCGCGACCGATTCGGGGATGCGTCGTCCGCGACTGACCTTGCGCTTGTCGTGCACCCGCCTGAGGCGGTCCATGAGCTTGTCCACGGCCGCGTCGAGAGCGGCGTACTTGTCGTCGAGACAAGCCTCCGCCCGGATCACGGGACCCTTGGCGTGGCACGTGATCTCGACCTTCTCGGACCCGCGGGCGACCCGCTCGTGGGTGACGACGACGTCGATGCGGTGCACCTTGGGCGCGAGCGCGGGCACCTTGGCCAGTCGCTCGTCGAGCTGCTCACGGAATCGGTCGGGGATCTGGACGTGGCGTCCAGTGACGACGATCTCCACGGTTCCTCCTTGATCGCGCACGTCTTCTTCGTGCGGGCAGTGAGAGTGTTTCCGGGCCTCTGGTCACCTAGGACGGGCCCGCGGTCGACGCGGCACCACCCCTTCCTGTCGATCTCGTCCCCGAGGGCGGCCGGCAGGCCGTTCCCGGTGGGACGGGGGTCCATGACTCGACACTACTGGGGCCGCGCGCCCACTGGAAGGCGTGCCGGACATCCCCCGGCAACATCACAGACACGGTGCCCGCCAGGGCCTCCCCGGACGTCACGGGTCAGCCGCGGGTCCGCTGGGTGGCGGCCATCGAGGCGCCCACGACGGACCCGGCACCGGCAGCGCGCAGCGCCCGGGTGGCCTCGGCGAAGGTGGCCCCCGTGGTTACGACGTCGTCGACGAGCAGGCATCGTCGGCCCCGGATCACGCTGTGCCACAAGGGGATCACTGACAGGGCCCCGGCAAGGTTGCCGCGGCGCTCGACCGTCCCCAGTCCCGACTGGTCCTCCACGCGCCGCACATGACGCAGGGCAGGGGCGACCCGGAGCGCCGGGCCGGGTCGCCCGACGAGCTGTGCGACCGCTGCCTCGCACAGGCCCGTCATCGGCGTGTCGCCGCGCTCGCGGACGGCGCGTCGCGACGAGGGGGCCGGCACGACGAGCACGACCCCGGCGTCCCAGCCGACGCCGGCCAGCGCCGCGTCGAGYGACACGGCGAGGAGGGGCACGAGGACGGCCTCGAGGTCGCGCCGGCCGGCGTCCTTCCACGCGGACACGGCCGCGCGGAGCGGGTCGGCGTAGACGCCCCAGGCATGCACTGGCGGCATGCCCTCCGGGACGGGATGCGGCACGACCCAGGGTCCGCCGCCGTGCACGCGGGCGTGGCCCTGCACCGCGGGCGTATGCGTCGAGTGACCGCCGGGGTCACGCGGGGCCGGTGGCCCGAAGGCCAGGCCCTCGAGCGCACGTGTGCACCGAGCACACCAGACGGCACCCGGACGGAGGCATCCACCGCACTCCCGCGGGAGGACGAGGTCGACGAGGTCGCTGTCGCGCACCGTGGCCGCGCCGACCGCGAGGGCGGCCCCGATCGCCCGCCCGAGGTCCCCGACCCCGCGCCCCGCGCGCCTCTCGCGCTGCGGCGGGCCCGCCAGCCCTGACCCGCGACGCCCTCGCACGCCCCCATCCCACCTCACGGCGGCGTGAGGGTCGAGACCTGAGGCCGTCACTGGGGACGACGGCCGTCGGGCGTGCAGGGGTGTGGACGGTCGGACCGGCGGCGCTCAGCCGCCGGGGACGAGGACGTCGCTGCCGCGCTCGATGAGGGGCCAGTTCGAGCCTGCCCTGGCGAGCACCCGGTTGTCGCTCGTGACGATGATGATGCCGCGCGGGCCGCCGACGGTCGTGATGGTCACGGCTCCGGGGACCGCGCCGAGCCGCGCTGCGCCCGTCCGTGTGCCGTCGACGCCCGCACCGATCGTCGCCAGCCACGCCCGCATCGGGTCACCCTGGCGCTCCTGGCCCAGGACGGCGTACCCGACCGGGTCGAGCCAGGTGACGTCCTGGATGCGGGTCAGCGACTGGGCCTGGCGCAGCGGTTGCGCGAGCGCCTGCGGCTCGCCGTTCGTCGCGCGGACGATGCCGCTGAGACCGAGCTGCTCGTCGCCTCCCGACCGGTCGGTCGTGACGATGAGCACGCGGGTGGCGTCCGCGGCCACGGCGATGGCCTTGACCCGGCGGTCCCCCAGCCACGGCGTGCTGATCGGCTTCGGGGCGGAGTCAGGGTCGCTCGAGACGGAGTCGAGCACGTAGACCCGGTCGTCGCCGTGCTCGTCGCTGCCGGCGATCCACAGGTAGCCGTCGGCGTCGTAGACCGGGCGGATGAGTGACGTCGCGAAGGAGGTGACCGTCCTCGGCTGCTCGGTCGCTCGCCAGATCGACAGGTCACGCCCGTTGGCCGACACCGCCGCCACCTGCTTGCTGTCGACGGCGAGCGCGAGGCTGCGCCACGTGTCGGGGATGCGCGCGATGTCGCCGTCCTTGGGCTTGAGGTCGGGCCGCTTCGCGTCCTTCGTGTCGGGGACGTAGCGCGGGTCGAAGCGCCTCATGGCATCTCCCGTGCGCAGCTGCGCCGTGTCGAGGAAGGTCTTGGGGACGACGTCGTAGCCGAGCTCGGCCGCGGACGACACCGTGGTCACGCCGCCGGGCAGCTCGAGCTGGGTGCTGTCGACGGCGAGGGACACCGAGCTCACCGACGAGATCTGGCTCAACGTCTTGGTCAGCTGGGCCCACATCGCGGCGCGACCGGCCGGGTCGGCCGACAGCGCCTCGCTGCTGAGGTTGACCTGGGCCCTGCCGTTCGTCACCGGGACGGCGTTGACGGCCAGCCGGGTGCCCGTGGGCACGCCCGTGGCGACGGCGCCCGCGAGGTGGCCGGGCACGGCGCTCAACTGAGCCCGCGCCAGGGTCGTGGCCAGACGGGACCCGATCGGGAACCACCGCGAGTCCGGCACGAGGTCGCGCCCGGTGCGCGTCACGTAGTGGACGACCCGGTTGACGTAGACGCGGTTGAACTGGTCGTTGTCGAGCCACAGCCCGAAGCCGGTCTTGGGCAGCTCCACGCGCCACTCGCCGCCCACCTTCGTCAGGCCGAGGGTCACCTTCTCCCGGGTGCCGGGCGGCTGCTCGACGTAGCGGCCGTCCGGGGTCAGCCTGGCCAGGGCGTCGGCGCTCACCTCGACGGTGTCGTCGGTGAGCCGGCGCAGCGTGAGGTCACCGTCGTAGACGACGACGTCCTCGCTCGACCATCGCCAGAGGTCGACCGACTGCGGCGTGAGGAACAACTGCCCGGTGGCATGGGTCTCGTCGGTGTCCTCGCCCGCCCGGAGGAACCCCCGGACGACAGCCTCCTGGCTCGCCCCGTCGAACGGGCCGACGGCCACGACGCGGACCGGCTCGTTGAGCACCTCGCCCAGCGCGCGCCCTTCGACGACCGGGCCGGTGGCGGGCAGGCCACCGCACGCCGCGAGGGCGGTGGAGGCGGCGAGCAGCAGCGCCGCGAGACCACGGGCTCTCACGGGGCGCGCTCCACGACGATGCGTCGCAGCCGCAGCGTGTCGTCGTCGGCCGGGCGGCCGGCGTCCGAGGACCCGTCGCCGCCGGCAGGGCCGGTCGAGTCGTCCCCTCCGGCCGCGCGGGCGCGGGCGGCCTCCGCCGCGAGCGGGCTGAGCGGCAGGGGCGAGCTCGTGATCGTCGCATCGGCCTGGCGCGGCAGGGTGAGGCGGAAGCACGACCCCTCTCCCCGTGCTCCCCAGGCCTCGAGGCGGCCGGCGTGCAGCCGGGCGTCCTCGAGCGCGATGGCGAGTCCGAGGCCGGTGCCCCCGGTCGTGCGGGCCCGGGCGGGGTCCGCACGCCAGAAACGGGTGAAGACGAGCGCCGCCTCGCCCGGCCGGAGCCCGACGCCGTGATCGCGCACCGTCACGGCGACGGCGGAGTCGTTGGACCCGATCGTCACCTCGACGGGCTTGCCCTCGCCGTGCTCGACGGCGTTGGACACGAGGTTGCGCAGGATGCGCTCGATGCGGCGCGAGTCCATGTCGGCGACGACGGCGCTCGAGGGTGCGTTGACGACGAGCTGGGTGCCCTTGCGGGCGGCGAGGGTGCGGTGCGCGTCGACGGCCCRCTCGACGCAGGCACGCAGGTCGCTCGCCTCGACCTCGAGCACGGCCGCACCGGCGTCGAACCGCGAGATCTCGAGGAGGTCGCTGAGCAGCGACTCGAAGCGGTCGAGCTCGCCGCGGAGCAGCTCGGCCGAGCGGGCGACCGTCGGCTCGAAGTCGTGCCGGGAGTCGTGGATGAGGTCACCGGCCATGCGGATCGTCGTGAGCGGCGTGCGCAGCTCGTGCGAGACGTCCGAGACGAACCGCTGCTGCACGCGCGAGAGGTTCTCGAGCTGGGCGATCTGCTGCTGGATCGAGGCGGCCATCCCGTTGAAGGATGTGCCGAGGCGTGCGAGGTCGTCCTCGCCCTTCGCCTGCATGCGCTCGTTGAGGTTGCCCTCGGCGAAGCGCTCGGCGACGGAGGCGGCGCGACGCACCGGGTCGGCGACGAGGCGCGTCACGACGAAGGCGATGGCACCGATGAGCAGGATGAGGGCGGCACCGCCGAAGAGGAAGGTCTGCCCGATGAAGCTGATGATCTCGCGCTCACGGTCCATCGGGTAGATGAAGTAGAGGCCGTAGTTGCCCGCCACGGGGAGCACGACCTTCTGGCCGACGATGACGGCGGAGATGGTGTCGTTGCCCTCCTCGATCGTCGCGACCTGGAGGTGCTGGCGGTCGGGCTGGGCCGCGACCTGCTGGCGCAGCTCGTCGGGGATGAACCGGACGCCGACGCTGCCGCTCTCGACCGTCCTGACGATGAACGGCGACGTGTTGTCGTCGAACCGCGTCAGCACGACGTAGCGCGTCTCGTTGCCCGCGTCGCGCCGGTAGGTGTTGATGAGCGTCGTCGCGAACTGGGTCAGCTTCTCCTGCGTGTCCGTCTGGTCGGTCGAGTCGAACTGTCCCTGGGCGTCGGTCGCGTCGCGCAGGCTGTCCTCCGACGCGATGCGCTGGCGGCTGTCGACGAGCCCCTGGGCGATCGAGCCGTAGAGGTAGGTGCCCACCGCGGTGAGCACGAGGATGCCGAGGAGCATCGTCACGACGACGACGCGGAAGCCGAGGGAGGCCCGCCACAGGTGGAGCAGCCGGCGCCAGGCCCGGCGCAACGCCGCACCGGCCCGCGAGGCCAGCCCCGCGGGTCCGCTTCGGGCCGCGCGCTCCGTCATGTCAGGACGGGCCGGCCTTGTAACCGACGCCACGGACGGTCACGACGATCTCGGGCCGTTCGGGGTCGTGCTCGATCTTGGAGCGCAGTCGCTGGACGTGGACGTTGACGAGGCGGGTGTCACCCGCGTGGCGGTAGCCCCACACCTGCTCGAGGAGCACCTCGCGGGTGAAGACCTGCCAGGGCTTGCGCGCCAGCGCGACGAGCAGGTCGAACTCGAGCGGCGTCAGGGACAGTGACTCGCCGTCGCGCTTGACGGAGTGGCCCGCCACGTCGATCTCGAGGTCGCCGATCGACAGCTTCTCGGGCGCGGGCTCATCGCCGCGGCGCAGCCGGGCTCGGACGCGGGCGATGAGCTCCTGCGGCTTGAAGGGCTTGACGACGTAGTCGTCGGCGCCGGACTCGAGCCCCACGACGACGTCGACGGTGTCGGTGCGGGCGGTGAGCATGACGATGGGCACCCCGCTCTCGGCACGGATGCGACGGCAGACCTCCATGCCGTCGAGCCCCGGGAGCATGACGTCGAGCAGCACGAGGTCGGGCCGCGACTCACGGAAGGCACCGACCGCCTCGGAGCCGTCGGCCACGTGCGTGACCTCGAGCCCCTCGTTGCGCAGCACGATCCCGAGCATCTCGGCGAGTGCGAGGTCGTCGTCGACGACCAGTACCCGACCCTTCACGACACACTCCTTCCCGGGACCGCGGACCACGCGCCCCGTACGTCCTGACCAAATCATCACACACGCCTGACGACCTGCTGACCCAAGCGAGTCGTGACCGGGCGCCGCATGCCGTCCGCGCACCCTCCGCGAGCACGTGACGGGAGCGGGCCACGCGGCATACGGCTCGGGACACGGCGAAGGGCCCCGACGGTGTAGGGCCCCCTCGTGGAGCGGTGCGGCGTCAGGCCGTCAGCTCTGCGTGACGTACCACTTGCCGCCGATCTTGACGGCCTTGAAGCTCGAGACGACGTCGGCGGCGAGCGCCGGCTCGGTCGTGACGCTCTCGAAGGTGGCGTTGTTGCCGTTGACCGTGGCGCCGCTGATCTTCAGGCCCTGGAAGGCCGCCCCGAGCTCCTTGATCTGGTCGAGCATCGGCGTGATGGTCTTGCCGCAGGCCGCGGCGGCCCCGGGGATGCTCGAGATCGCCTTGCCTCCCGTGGCCATGAGCGCGCACACCGTGTTGCCGTCCCCGGCGACCATGGCGCCGAGCCACGAGGTCATCGCAGCCTCGGGCGTCGCCTGGTCGACAGGACCGGCCGTCGCGCTCGTCGTGCCCGTGTCGGTGGCGCCGGTGTCGTCGGTCGTGCCCGACGACATCGCGTCCGACGGCGTGGTCGCGCTCGAGGTCGAGCCGGCCGGAGTCGGTGTCGCTGCCGGGTCGACGGACTTCGAGCAGGCGGCGAGCGAGACGGAGAGGGCCAGTGGGAGTGCACCGGTCAGGAGCTTCTTCATGGAGGGTCCCTGCCAGACGGGTGGTCGGTGAGTCTCCCGATCCTCCCACGGGAGGGCCGCCCGGGAGCGTCGAGGAGCACGGCAGGAGCGGTTCGCGCGACCAGCCGCGCCGCGTGCCAATCCGCCCAAAAGCCCCCGTCCCGTCCGGTGAGCGGGGATGATCGCCCGGTGACGAGCGACACGCGGGGAACCGCCCCGGCTGCCGAGCTGGCTCCGGACACCGGACTGGAGAACGGCCCGGTCGACGGCCCGGTCGACGGAGGGCCGGAGCCGACCCCGCGCGGCCGACGCGGCCCGCTGCCGCTCGGCGTGCGCCAGGCGCTACCCGGCCTCGTCATCCTCGTCGCCGTCGTCCAGATCGCCCGTCCGGTCGGTGACCCGGACACCTTCTGGCACCTCGCGGCCGGCGACCGGCTCCGCGAGACGTGGACCTTCAACGGGCCCGACCCGTGGAGCACGATGTCGACGCAGCCGTGGCGGCTGCACGAGTGGCTGCCCGAACTGCTCATGAGCGTCGTCCAGCAGTTCCTCGGGCTGCCCGGTGTGGCCTGGCTGCTCCCCCTCGGCGGGGCCGCCATCGGACTCACCCTGTGGCGCGCGACCCGGCCGCGGGCCTCGCTCCTCGCCTCGGCCGCCGTCACGTCCGTCGCACTCGTGGCGATGAGCCAGAGCCTGTCGCTGCGGCCGCACCTGCTCTCGTTCGCCTTCGCCGTGGCCTTCACGGCGGCCTGGCTGCGCTCGGCCGCGGACGCTCGCCCGCGGTGGTGGCTCGTGCCCGTCACGTGGGTCTGGGCCTGCACGCACGGCATGTGGTTCTTCGGTGTCGTCATCGGGGTCGTCGCGCTGCTCGGGATCGCGCTCGACCGTGCGGTGACCCGCCGGCAGTGGCTGCGCCTCGCGCTCGTGCCACTGGCCTCCCTCGCGGCCGCCGCCGTGACGCCGACCGGACCCGAGCTGCTCCTGTCGCCCTTCGCCGTCAACGAGACGACCCAGTACATCGAGGAGTGGATGCCGCCGTCGCTCCGGCAGCCGGGCTTCCTCGCCTTCCTCGCCCTCGCAGCCGCCGTCGTCCTCGTCTGGGCTCGCGCCCGGCACCGCGCCCGCTGGACCGACATCCTCCTCGTCGGGCTCGCCATCGGGCTGGCCCTGCTCTACAGCCGGACGGTCGCCGTCGGAGCCGCCATCATCGCCCCGGTCGCCGCGGCGACGATCCAGGGCCTCCTCCCGCCGGACCGCGAACCCGTGACTCGGCGCGAGGTCGGCCTGACCGTCGGCCTCGCGGCGCTCGGGCTGCTCGTCGCAGCCCTGATCCTGCCGACCCGAGCGGCCGTCCCGACGTGGGGGGCCAACGACCTCGACACGCCGTTGTCGGCCCTGCCGCAGGGCACCGTCGTGTGCAACGACTACGGCGTCGGGGGCTGGCTCATCTGGCGCCACCCGAACGTACGGCCCACCATCGACGGGCGCGTCGAGGTCTACGCGACCGGACACGTCAAGGAGCACCTCGACTTCGAGCGCGCGGCCCCGGGCTGGCAGGCCTACGTGCGCCGGACGGGCTGCACGTACGCCCTGCTCACCAAGGGGCAGCCGGTCATCGAGGCGCTGACGGAGCAGGCGCAGTGGACGGTCGTGCAGCGCGGCTCGGAGTACGTCTTGCTCCGCGCACCGCGCTGACCGGCAGCACTCCCCACCCCGAACACACGGATGCCGCCCACCTCGTGAGGTGGGCGGCATACGTACGCCGTCAGGTGCCGCTCCCCTGCGGGGCGGTACGGGCGGGCTCAGTAGCGGTAGTGCTCCGGCTTGTACGGCCCGGCGACGTCGACGCCGAGGTACTCGGCCTGGCCCTTGGTCAGCTCGGTGAGCCGGACGCCGAGGGCGTCGAGGTGCAGGCGCGCGACCTTCTCGTCGAGGTGCTTCGGCAGGGTGTAGACCTGCTTGGCGTAGTCGCCGGTCTTCGTGAAGAGCTCGATCTGGGCGATCGTCTGGTTGGAGAACGAGTTGCTCATGACGAAGCTCGGGTGGCCGGTGGCGTTGCCGAGGTTCATCAGGCGGCCCTCGGAGAGCACGATGATCGAGCTGCCCGAGGTGAACGTCCACTCGTGGACCTGCGGCTTGATCTCGGTCTTCTGGATGCCGGGGACGCGAGCGAGGCCGGCCATGTCGATCTCGTTGTCGAAGTGGCCGATGTTGGCCACGATCGCCTTGTTCTTCATCTTCGTCATGTGCTCGGCCGTGATGACGTCGTAGCAGCCGGTCGTCGTGATGAAGATGTCGGCGGACTCGACGACGTCCTCGAGGCGGGCGACCTGGAAGCCCTCCATCGCGGCCTGCAGGGCGCAGATCGGGTCGATCTCGGTGACGATGACGCGGGCGCCCTGGCCGCGGAGGGACTCGGCGCAGCCCTTGCCCACGTCGCCGAAGCCGGCGACGACGGCGACCTTGCCACCGATGAGGACGTCGGTGGCGCGGTTGAGGCCGTCGATGAGCGAGTGGCGGCAGCCGTAGGTGTTGTCGAACTTGCTCTTGGTCACCGCGTCGTTGACGTTGATGGCCGGGAAGAGCAGCTCGCCGGCCTCGGCCAGCTGGTAGAGGCGGTGGACACCGGTCGTGGTCTCCTCGGTGACGCCCTTGATGCCGGCGGCGACCGTCGTCCACTTCTGCGGGTCGGTGGTCAGCGTCTGGCGCACGAGCTCCTTGAAGACGCCGAACTCCTCGGAGTCCTCCTCGGTGGTCGGCGGCACCTGGCCGGCCTGCTCCCACTCGCGGCCCTTGTGCACGAGCATCGTCGCGTCGCCGCCGTCGTCGAGGATCATGTTCGGACCCTCGCCGCCGGGCCAGGTGAGGATCTGGTCGGTGCACCACCAGTACTCGGGGAGCGTCTCGCCCTTCCAGGCGAAGACGGGCACGCCCTGGAGGTCGTCGGCGGAGCCCTTCGGGCCGACGACGACGGCCGCGGCGGCCTCGTCCTGCGTCGAGTAGATGTTGCAGGAGGCCCAGCGGACCTCGGCACCGAGCGCGGTGAGCGTCTCGATGAGCACGGCCGTCTGGACCGTCATGTGGAGGGAGCCGGCGATGCGGGCGCCCTTGAGCGGCTGGGCTTCGGCGTACTCCTCGCGGATCGCCATGAGGCCGGGCATCTCGTGCTCGGCGAGTCGGAGCTGGTGTCGGCCGGCCTCGGCGAGGCTCAGGTCGGCAACCTTGTAGTCGAAGGACATGAGTGATCGTTTCCTTTGATCGTCGGTCTGCAGACCCGGCGCGCCCCTCTGGGCTCATCTGGCGGGTCATCACCCACGCCGGCAGTCGCCCAGTCTAGCCGCGAGCCTCGTCGGCCTCGAATCCCCTGTCGAGGCCTGGCCCACAGCTGCGATCCTGCTCCGTTCTCGGGAGCAGGATCCGAGTCCGCGGCGGATCGGTCCGGCAGTCTCTCTGTCGGAAGCTGCTCCGCTTCAGGGAGCAGGGTCCGAGGACGGGCCGGGGCGCGCCGCCGTCAGTGCGTGGTCGCGGCCTCGTCGTGCTTCGTGCGGCGCGGGATGACGTGCAGGACGGCGACGACGACGGCGCCGACGACGAGACCGATGAGGGCCGACGCGAGCGTGTTGACGACCCAGGCGAGGAAGCCACCGATGCCGGCCACCCCGGCCACGCCCTCCTCGAGGTGGTGGACGAGGTCGTAGAGCGCGTGCCAGCCGAGCTCGTCGACGCCGACGAGCAGGATGTGCCCACCGACCCAGAGCATCGCCGCGATGCCGACGGTCGACAGCACCGAGAGCAGCTTCGGCATCCCCTTGACGAGGCCCCGGCCGATGCGCTGCGAGGCCCCTGACTCGCGTCCGGCGAGGTGCAGGCCGACGTCGTCCATCTTGACGATGAGGCCGACGACGCCGTAGACGAGCGCCGTGATGAGCAGCGCCACGATGACGAGGATGATGAGGCGCGAGACGAACGGCTCGGTGTCGACCTCGTTGAGGGCGATGACCATGATCTCGGCCGACAGGATGAAGTCGGTGYGGATCGCGCCGGAGACGACGGCCTTCTCGTCGACCTCGCCGACCTCGGCCTCCTCCTCCTCGTGGCCCGAGACGATCTCCCAGACCTTCTCGGCGCCCTCGTAGGCGAGGTAGGCGCCGCCGACCATGAGGATCGGCGTCAGCAGCCACGGCACGAACTGGCTGAGCACCATGATGACCGGGAGGATGATGAGCAGCTTGTTGCGCAGCGAGCCGAGCGCGATCCGCTTGATGATCGGCAGCTCGCGCTCGGGTGCCAGACCCTGCACGTAGCGCGGGGTCACGGCCGTGTCGTCGACGACGACGCCGGTGGCCTTGACGCTGGCCTTCGCGGCGGCAGCGCCCACGTCGTCGACGGATGCCGCCGCGAGCTTCACGAGTGCCGCGATGTCGTCGAGGAGCGCTACGAGTCCGCCTGCCATGGCGTCATCCTAGGGTGGTCTGGGAGCCCGCTGGGAACGCGCTCAGGCCGGGTCGTCGAGCTTCAGCCCGAGCAGCGCGTTCTCGACGACCTCCGCGAGAGCCGGGTGGATCCAGTACTGCCCGCGGGCGAGGTCGTGGACGGTCGTGCCGAACGCCAGCCCCTGCACGAGCGGCTGGATGAGGGAGGTCGCCTGCGGACCCATGAGGTGGGCTCCGAGGAGGAGACCCGTCGTGGGGTCGGCCACGAGCTTGCAGATGCCCGTCGTGTCCTCCATGGCCCAGCCGTATGCCGTGTCGCCGTAGGCCTGGACGTACGCCGTGTGCGCGCGGCCCTGCTCGACGCACTCCTGCTCGGTCAGGCCGACCGTGGCGATCTGCGGGTGGCTGAAGACCCCGGACGGCACGTTCTCGTGCGGCAGGACGCGCAGGTCGCCGGGGTGCACGAGGTTGTGCGCGATGGTCCGGGCCTCGGCGTTCGCCAGGTGCTTGAGCTGGTGCGGCGCGCTGATGTCGCCGAGGGCCCAGACACCCGGGGCGCTCGTGCGGCCGTAGGCGTCGACCTCGATGCGCGCGTCGTCGAGCAGCCGCAGGCCCCCCGCCTCGACGCCGAGGCCCCCGCTGTTGGGCACGCGACCGGTGGCGACGAGCAGCAGGTCGGCGTCGACGGCCGTGTCGTCGTCGAGGCGCAGGCGCACGCCCGCTCCCCCGGCGCCGGTCTCGACGGCCGTGACCGTCGATTCGGTGCGCACGTCCCACTGCTCGCGGGCCAGGTCGGTGAAACGCTGCGCGATGTCGGTGTCGAGGTGGCGCAGCAGCAGCGACGACCGGGCGACGACCGTGACCTGCACGCCGAACGAGGCGAAGACGTGGGCCATCTCGGCCGCGATGAAACCGCCGCCGATGATCGCGAGCCGCTCGGGCAGCGCGGCGATGCGCATGATCGTGTCGGAGGTGTGGAACGGCACGCCCGACTCGGTGACGACGTCGGGCACGACCGGGTGGGCGCCGGCGGCCACGACGACCTGGTCGGCCGTCAGCGTCTCCTCGCGGCCGTCGCCGAGGTCGACGACGAGCGTCCGGTCACCGGTGAAGCGCGCGTGCCCGAGGTAGGCCGTGGTGTTGGGTCCCTCGACGCGGTAGCGCCGGCCACCGTCCGAGATGGGGTCGATGCGCCCGAAGACGCGGTCGCGGACGTCGGCCCAGCGCACCCCTTCCAGCGTGGCGTCGACGCCGTAGCGGCCGGCCTCGCGCACGTCGCGCGCGAGGTCCGCGGCGTAGGCGAACATCTTCGTCGGGATGCAGCCGACGTTGAGGCAGGTGCCGCCGAACGTCCCACCCTCGATGATCGCGACGCGCTTGTCGTCGAAGTCGGGGGTCACGAGCGAGTTGCCCGAGCCGCTGCCGATGATGGCCAGGTCGTAGTGCTCCGTCACCGTGGCAGCCTACGTGGGTGAACCGACCGACCCCGGACGGCATCCGTTTGCGCACGATCGGCACACGGGCATACGCCCTCGGTGTCTCGGGCGGGTCAGGTGTCGCGGGCGCCCCGCAGCAGGCGCACGTGGGGCGAGTTCGCGGGGTCGAAGCCGAAGCCGAGCGCGAGGTAGGTCGCGGCGAAGTCGGCCAGGGCGACGTGGTGCGCGAGGCGCAGCAGGGGGTCGGCGGCCGGGGCGTCGATGAGCGAGACGCGCACACCGGCGTCCTCAGCCACGGACACGACGGTGTCGACCAGACCGTGCGGCTCCCCGGGCGAGGTGTCGCGCAGCATGATGAGCCGCAGCGGCGGCCGCGTCGGGCCGTCGAGGAACGGGTCGGCGAAGATGTCGTCGGTCCCGCCGCCCCCGGACTGGCCCGGCGCGAGTGGGCCGTCGAAGCACGCGACGATCTGGCTCGCGGCGTCGGGCAGGGCGCCGTGCGCGACGGGCACCCGGCCCGTGCGGCCGAACATGGCGGCGGCCCGGCGGGCCGTGACGTCGCCGAAGGGTCCCTCGCCGAGGACGATGGGCGTCGACTCGGCGAGCTCGGTCGCGAGCACCTTGGCGGGGTTGACGAACGACTCGGACGACGGTCGCGCGTCGGTGGCCGTGCGGTCGAGGACGTCGGCGAGCTCGGCGAGCGTCTCGTGGCTGACGGACGCGATGCCCATGGCGTCGGCGGCGAGCAGCGCAGGGATGGCCTGGGCCCACACCGACGTCCGTGAGGACACCCCGCTGAGCGCGATGGGGACGTGCACGCCGTGGGCCCGGGCACAGACGTCGGCCAGCGGCGAGTCGGCCGCCCCCACGGTGACGAGGAACGCGCCTCGCCGCGCAGCCTCGGCGGCGAGCGCGAGCGTTCCGGCCGCCCGACCGGACTGGGACACGGCGATGACGACGTCGAGGGCCCCCACCCAGCCGGGGAGCGACCCCGATGAGCAGCTCTGTACCGGCAGGGCCGCCGCGCCGCGGGACACGGCCTCGAAGAGGTCGGCTACGGCGACGGAGCCGCCGGCGGCCGCGACGACGACCCCACGGGGCCCGACGTCACGGAGCCGGTCGAGGCCGGCTTCGGCCGAGGCCGCGACCGTGCGCCGCACCTGGGCACCCGCGCCGGCCAGGGCGCGCAGCGTGTCGCTGGCGTCGAGAGAGGCCAGGGCGCCCTCGTCGTCGAGGCGGGCTTCGTCGAACACGGCGCCCACCGGTCTCAGCCGTCGGTGCGGCGGGCGAGGTCGACGAGCAGGACGGGGACGCCGCCCTCGACGGGGTAGGCGAGGTGGCATGCGTCGCAGCGCAGTTCGGCGGTCTCGGCAGTCGTGGTGGTCGCGGTGTTCTCGGTGGTCTCGCTCGTGCCGGCCGGCTCACCCGTCGTGTGCACGGCGTCGACGAGCTCGCCCTTGCACTGCGGGCACCGGAGGATGCCGCGCAGCCACGGCTCGATCGTCTGCTGGCTCTGGCTCACGAAGCGTCTCCTGCGTCCTGGGCGGTGGTGGACCCGTTCTCGTCGCCCGCGGTGGCACCCGACCGGATCAGGGCGAGCAGCTCGTCGCGCACGTCCTGCATCGTCTCACGGTCGGCGGCCTCGACGTTGAGCCGCAGGAGCGGCTCCGTGTTGGAGGCGCGCACGTTGAACCACCACATCGGGGCGTCGCCCTCGGGGCTCGTGACGGTGAGCCCGTCGAGCTCGTCGGTGCCGGCGCCGCGCACCTGGGCCCAGGCCCGTACCTGCTCGACGACGGCGGCCTGGTCGGTCACCGTCGAGTTGATCTCGCCGGATGCGACGTAGCGCTCGTACTCGCCACAGAGGTCGGACAGCGGGCCGTCCTGCTCGCCGAGGGCGGCGAGGACGTGCATGGCGGCGAGCATGCCGGTGTCGGCGTACCAGAAGTCGCGGAAGTAGTAGTGAGCCGAGTGCTCGCCGCCGAAGACGGCTCCGGCGCGGGCCATCTCGGCCTTGATGAACGAGTGGCCGACGCGGGTGCGCACCGGCGTCGCGTCGTGCTCGACGACGATCTCGCGCACCGCGGCGCTCGAGATGACGTTGTGGACGATGGACACCTCGGTGTCGCCGCCCTCGCGGGCGCGGAGGATCTCGCGGACCGCGACGAGCCCGGTGACGGCGCTGGGCGAGACGGGCTCGCCGTCGGCGTCGATGACGAAGCAGCGGTCGGCGTCACCGTCGAAGGCGAGGCCGATGTCGGCACCGTGCTGACGCACGGCGGCCTGGAGGTCGACGAGGTTGGCGGGGTCGAGGGGGTTGGCCTCGTGGTTCGGGAAGGTGCCGTCGAGCTCGAAGTAGAGCGGGACGATCTCGAGTGGCAGCTCGGGCAGCCCGCCGCCCGTGCCGAGCACGGCCGGCACCGTGTGGCCGCCCATGCCGTTGCCGGCGTCGACGACGACCTTGAGCGGGCGCGAACCGGACAGGTCGACGAGGCCGCGCAGGAAGGCGGCGTAGTCACCGAGCAGATCGCGCGTCGTCACCGAGCCGGGACCCCCGGCCGGGTGYGCGAGGCCGGTCCCACCGTCGAGCAGCCACTGGGCGAGGTCGCGGATCTCGGCGAGACCCGAGTCCTGGCCCACGGGGCGGGCCGCCGACCGGCACAGCTTGATGCCGTTGTACTGGGCCGGGTTGTGGCTCGCCGTGAACATCGCGCCGGGGAGGTCGAGGGCGCCGCTGGCGTAGTAGAGGCCGTCGG
The DNA here is from genome assembly GCF_052113925.1 of Terrabacter sp. RAF57. Classification (NCBI taxonomy): domain Bacteria; kingdom Bacillati; phylum Actinomycetota; class Actinomycetes; order Micrococcales; family Intrasporangiaceae; genus Terrabacter; species Terrabacter sp. RAF57. The sequence continues at coordinate 224,453 of NZ_JBFRDT010000002.1, forward strand.
TCGAGCAGAGCCCGATGACGGTCACGTCGACGCCGCGCGAGGTCACACCGGCGGCGAAGGCCGCGGAGAGCTCCGGCGAGCTCGGGCGCATGTCGTGGCCGATGACGACACCGCTGGCCCCGTCCGGGACGGCGACGACCTCGGCGAACGCGGCGCCGAGGGCGTGGGCCACGTCGGGAGAGAGCTGGTCGGGCACGATTCCACGTACGTCGTAGGCCTTGACGAAGTCTGCGAGGTGGGGCACGCCGAACACCCTAGTGGTCAGGAGTCCTTGAGGATGCGCAGGTGTCCGCGGCGGCCGGACTCGACGGCGCCGGACTCCGCCTCCGCGGCAGCCTGGCCCCGGGACGTCGTGCGGGTCTCTCCGGGGCGGCTCGTGCGCGGGCGGCCGGCCTCGCGGACGGCGTCGGCCAGGGCGAGGAGGTCGTCGGCGGCCAGGGCCGGCTCGGGGAAGTCTCCACCCACACGCACGACCTCCCAGCCACGGGGGGCGGTCATCCGCTCGGCGTGCTCGAGGCACAGGTCGTAGGTGTGCGGCTCGGCGTAGGTCGCGAGCGGGCCCACGACGACCGCGCGGTCGGCGTAGGCGTACGTCAGGGTCGCGACGGCAGGACGGGCGCATCCCGTCTTCGAGCAACCACGTGTCAGACCCACGATCCGGGACTCTAGTCCGCCCTCCCGAAGAGGACGAATCACCACGCCGTCCGAGCACGAGATCACGGGCGTATGCCGCCGGGTGGCGTCCGTGCGCGAGGTGACGGTCGATCTAGAGTGGAGACGTGGACACCGCCTCACCCCGCACGCCCGGGCGCCGTCGTCGGCGTGACCGGCACGGACGTGGCCGCCGGGGGCCCTTGGCCTGGCCGCCGGTCCCCGCCATGACCTCGCGCCGCGACGAGTTCGACGACTTCGTCCTCGACGCCGCGGCCCGGCTCGAGGCGACGTGCGGGCGTGCCTTTCCCGCAGTGGAGTTCGCCGTCGAGGACGTGCCCCGCGGACCTGCTCCGTGGGACCACCGCGAGGTGCCGCTCGGCCGGCTCTACCCGGCGACGAGCGCGCGTCCGGCGCGGATCGTCGTCTACCGTCGGCCCGTCGAGACGCGCGTCACCGACCGGCGAGACGTCGCTGCCCTCGTGGCCGACATCGTGACGGAGCAGGTCGCCGGGCTGCTCGGGGTCGCTCCCGAGGAGCTCGACCCCGGCTTCGGCGAGTGACCCGCCGACACCGGGCCGGGCGGGGCCGTCGCTAGTTGCGCACCTGACGCACCGGCACCGACAGGGCCCGCACGGGTGCGTCACTGAGCGAGGCCACCGAGAAGAACGGCACTCCCCCGTCGACCCCTGCCACGGAGACGGCGCCTCGCAGTGTCCCCTTCGTCGGCACGACCCACACGCTCTTCGCGTCCTTGGCGTCGACGGCCACGGTCGAGTCGGCCGGCACGTCGACGGTGGACACCTGGGCGCTGTCGCCGGAGCCGAGCCGCACCTGAGCCGTCGCGGGAGCCGAACCTGCTGTCAGGAGAAGGCGTTTCGTGGTGCCGTCGAGTCCGGGCAGCAGGACTCCGGCGACTCCCCGGAGAGCCGGGGTCGCGGGCGTCCAGGCGAAGTCGCCCATCTGGTCGCCGGTCGTCGCCCGGCGCTCGGTCCAGGCCGCAGCCACGAGCGGGTGGTCGGACCGGACACCGACACCCATGGCAGCCGGGTTGGACGGCATCGCCACGTCGAGCGTCGAGCCCGCCGGCACGCGCACGGCCCGGAGGTCCTCCGGCTGCACCGCCCCCTTGTCGGTGAGCAGTCGCACCTGGGCCAGGGCCTCGGTGCTTCCGGGGTTGGCCAGGCGCAGCGAGATGCCGCCACCGGTCTCGACACCGGGCACGACGAGGTCGGTGCTCGGCGACGCGGCGCGGGTCGCGTCGTCGATGCCACGGCCGGTCGCACCGAGGATCCACTGCTCGTCGAGCACGGCCGACACGACGCCACCGGTGGCGGTGACGTGGACGACCGGACCGGCCTCGTCGGGCGCGAGGGCGTCGAGCGAGACGACCTCCCGCGAGAGAGGCGGGATGGAGATGCTGCGCGCGCCGGCCGCGTCGACGGGCCCCCCTCGCCCCAGGACCTCTAGGGAGACGGACACGGCGTTGGCTCCGGGGTTGCTGACGATGACGCGCTCGGTGCGCGAGGGGCCTCCACCGCCACCGACGAGCCAGACGTCGGACGACGGCAGCTGGCAGGGGGTCACGGCCAGGCCGCGGTCGTCGTCACCGCCGTGGCGCCACACCTGGGTGGCCACGAGCCCGGGGGCGAAGGCGCCCCGCGCCCTCGCGATGACGACGTCGGGGGCGGCGGTGCCGGCCGAGACCTCCGCTCCCCGGTCTGAGCTCTGGGCGAGCCCGGTGGACGACGAGCCGCCGAGCAGGGCGACGGTGCCGGAGCCGCCCGCCGGTGCGCCGGCGACGACACCCTGGTCGGGAGTGGCCGCCGCGACGGTGACGGTGCCCTCGACGTCCCTCAGCCCCGTGGCTCCGAGTCGCTGCTGGCCCGGGCACACGAGGGAGGACTCGTCGAGCAGGACGGTGGAGGACTCGGGCAGGCCGGCCTGCCCGCCCGGGGTCGCGAGCTGCACGGAGCCGCTCACCCGGGTCGCTCCGACCGCGAGTCCCGCGGCGACGAGCGCCACGGCGCCCGCCCGGACCATTCCGGACACGTTCGTCATGTGCGCCTCCTCGAGCGTCGGTTGCCGAAGGGCACGGCCATGAACGCCACGAAGCCGAGCAGCAGACCCTGGCCGAGGCGCCACCACGGCTGTGCTGCAGCGAGATCGATCTCGAGCTCCCCGGCGGTGGGTGGCACGGCATACGTGGGCTGGGCGGCCCCGGCCACCGGTACGAGCTCTCGGCCGTCGAAGGTCACGAGCGCCTGCTGCGACCACTCGGCGGGCTCGGCCAGGACGACGAAGCGTGCGGCCTTCCCGGCCGGAAGCATCGTGTCGACCGCGGCGTGCGGTCCCGACGTGGGCACGACGCGCAGCAGCGCTCCATCGGCGTCGACGAGGCGGGCCCGGGACGGAGCGGTCGCAGCGACCCCGCCGTCGGCGGCGGGGAGCGGCTGCACCTTCCAGAGGATGCCGCGCTCACTCGTGCCGAGACGGCTCAGACCCTCGGAGGAGTCGAGGCGGCGGGCGAGCGCGGAGTCGGCCGTCGCCCGCACCTGCACGAAGCCGACGCCGAGGCGGGCCAGGGCGGTGGAGTCGAGGGAGTCGGCCCCGCGGCCGCCCACGAGGTTGGCCACGGCGTCGACGAGCGGCGCGTCATCGGCGTCGGGGGTGCGGTCGAGGTCACGCAGCAGCTCGCCCGGCTCCTGACCGGCGAGGACGAAGTCCACGACGTCGTCGGACGGACGCAGGAGCAGCAGGCGGTTGCCGAGCGGGCCGCTGCCCTGCTCGATCGCGACGGCGGGGAGGGTGGCCTGCCCCACCGAGAGCGTGTGGCCGATCCCTTGGACGCCCCAGGAGGCGGCGCCGGCCAGGACCGGGACGACGGCGAGCGCCGCGGCGGCGACGGCTGCGGCGAACCCCCAGCGACGACCCGGACGGGCCAGCGACTCGAGCACGGGCCTGCTGCCCGCCAGCACCCCGACGAGCAGGCCGGCCAGCCAGAGCTGCACGCCGACGCCCGCCCAGAGGTGTGCCGTGGCGGACTGCCCGACCCCGGTCTCGGCCGAGCCGAGGACGACCCGCCCGGACACGAGGGCGGCGGCGAGCCCGAGCAGCGCGAGCACCCCACCGACGAGCAGACCGACGGACTCGGCGCGGCTGCGTCCCCGCGTCGCCAGCCCGAGGACCCCGAGCAGGACGAGCGGCGCACCGAGCCACACGGCCCAGCTGGTCGCCCCGGGCTCGCCGAGGACGTGCGCGAGCACCCCCGACGGGCCGCGGTCGTCGACGGTCGTGACGAGGCCGGGACCGGAGAGGAGCAGCCGTGCGTCCTCGACGAACTGGGCCACCCACGGTCCGAGGAGCGCGGTGGGCACGACGAGCAGGACGAGAGCGCGGGCCCGGCGCAGGCCCGGGCCGAGGACCAGGAGCAGCAGGGCCGCGACGACCGAGAGCGCGAGCAGCGGCGGCGCGAAGGCCCCGACCACCGCCGTCGCGAGCGCCGTCGCGAAGGAGGCGGTGAAGGTGCCGTCGCGGCGGGCCGCGAGGCAGAAGCCGGCGAGGACGAAGGGCAGCAGGACGTGGACGACGGCCACGCCGACCCGACCCTGCGCGATGCCGGTCGCGGCGACGCCGGCCGTGCCCCAGGCCAGGGCACCCAGCGCCCGGGCGACCCGCGAGGAGGTGACGACGCGTCCGGCGAGATAGGCCGACCACGTCGCGAGCACCGGCGTGAGGAAGAGCAGCCAGGCGATGGTCACCCCGGCGCTCGACCGGCTCTCGGCGACGCCGGGGACCCGCTCGGCGAGCCAGGTCAGGGCGGAGAGCACGGCGAGATGGGGGCCGGACTCGGCGCCGGTGCCGAGTCCGGCGCCGTGCCAGGCGTCGCGGAACGCGTGCCACAGGCCAGAGGCGTCGGTCGAGACGGGTCGCAGCTCGCCGCCGGCCACGCCGGCGTTCGTGGGTGAGAGCGCCCCGGCCCGGATGGCGTCGCGCCAGGCGGCCGTCGTCGCGACGAGCACGGCGAGGACGGCGAGGAACCCGGGGTGCGAGACGATGCGACGCGGCAGCGATGCCGGCAGGTGGTCGAGCGACTCGGAGTCGTCGGCGACGGGGCCGGTCTCGGTGGTGACGGCCGCCTCGCGCCGCGCGCGGGTGCGCTCGGGGGTGATGGCGTCCTGGATGTGGTCGATGGTGGTGCGAGCGGCCACGGCCGGTGCGACGAAGAGCGTGCCGAGGTGGTCCCGGCGCAACCGCTTGGTCCGGCGTCCACGCCAGCGGGCGCCGAGGGTCGCGAACGGGTGGAGCAGCGCGCTGACGTCGGTCAGCTCGCGCCAGGCCTGCCTCGGGCGCTTGGCCACGAGCAGGGTCACGGACGACACGAGGGCGGACAGCGCCATCCAGACGGCGAGGAACGGTGCGGCCAGCGGCGAGCAGCGGGCCAGCGTGACCTGTCGGGCGGCCCGGCGCCCGCGGCGTTCGAGCTCACGAGGGCTGGGGACACCCGGTCGCTCACCGTCGATGCCGGCGGACGCGTCCCGCACGACCGCACCCGGCACGACGATGACGCGGTGGCCGGCGAGCTGCGCCCGCCAGCCGAGGTCGAGGTCGGCTCCGTGCTCGACGAACGCGGGGTCGAAGCCACCGATGTCGTCGTAGGCGGAGCGTCGCACGAGCATGCCGCTCGTGCTCACCGCGAGGACGTCCGCGCGGTGGTCGTACTGGCCCTGGTCGGCCTCCCCGCGGGCGGGCGAGGCCAGGCGGCGGCCCGTGCGGGTGATCTGGATGCCCATCTCGACGAGGCGTCGCGGGTCGTCCCAAGCGACGATCTTGGGCCCGGCCACCCCGACGGACTTCGAGCGGAGCCCGGCCTGGAGCAGCTGGGCGAGCGCGTTGGCACGCGGCACGGTGTCGTCGTGGAGCACCCAGACCCAGCTCGTGGACGCGTCGGCGCCGACGGGGAGCGACGCGACACCGGCGTCGATGGCGCGACCGATCGGTACGCGGCCGTCGAGACGCACGATCTCGACGGAGGGGATCGCCCGACGCACGCCGGAGTGGGCGCGCGCGATGGCGTTCGACGTGTCGCTGCTCGCGACGTCGACGATGACGAGCCGCGCTGGCGGCAGTGTCTGGGCGGCCAGGCCGTCGAGACACTGCGCCAGCCACGCAGCTCCGTTGTGCACGACGACGATCGCGTCGACCGTTCCGTTCGGTCGATGCCCGGTGGAGGGAGGGGCGGACAACGACACGGACGACGCACTCCCCGCGCCAGCGGGGGTGCTCAGGTCTTCGGCGAGCTCGTCGGGCACAGCGGCTACCTGCACCCGGACACCAGCGAGGTGCCGGGCTGGAACCTCACGATCAGACCGCGCGCTTCTTCAGCTTGCGGCGCTCTCGCTCGGACAGTCCGCCCCAGATGCCGAATCTCTCGTCATTGGACAGGGCGTACTCGAGGCACTCGGATCGCACCTCGCATCCCACGCAGACCTTCTTGGCCTCGCGGGTGGAGCCGCCCTTCTCAGGGAAGAACGCCTCCGGGTCGGTCTGGGCGCAGAGCGAGCGCTCCTGCCAGGAGAGCTCACCCTCCTGCTCGCCCGTGTCCGACCAAACAACCATCAACTCGTGCATGACCCCTCCTCGACCCTGACTGCACTTTGTGTCAGCACTGTCGCACCGAGCGGCACCGTTCTCCGGAGGTTCCGGACAAATGCGTCCAAGATTCCCAGCGATCCAACCCCGACCGAATACAACAATGAAATTACATGCGTGTCATATGCCCTACGTCAAGCCCGTTGGTGATATTCGCAGGTTCGACATGTCCGGGCCGACCCCGCACGACGGGACGGGAGCAGACTGCTGAGAGGATCGGCGCATGCGCATCACCGCCCTGGCCGGAGGAGTCGGCGGCGCCCGGTTCCTCCGGGGCCTGCTCCACCACGCCCGACAGACCTACCCACTGGTCGCCGATCCCGACCGCCCCGATCCGCTCGAGCTGACGGTCATCGGCAACACCGGCGACGACATCACGCTCTTCGGCCTGCGGGTGTGCCCCGACATCGACACGCTGCTCTACACCCTGGGCGGAGGCATCCACGAGGGGCAGGGCTGGGGGCGCGCCGACGAGTCGCACCACCTCGCCGAGGAGCTCGCCGCGCTCGGCGCCGAGCCACAGTGGTTCACCTTGGGAGACAAGGACTTCGGCACCCACGTCTACCGCTCGCAGCTGCTCGGCCAGGGTATGCCGCTGAGCGGCGTCGTCAAGCGGCTCTCGGCCCGCTGGGGGCTCGGTGAGCTCGGCGTACGCCTCCTGCCGATGACCGACACCCCCGTCGAGACGCACGTCGTCGTCGAGCAGGACGGCGAGCAGCGGGCCATCCACTTCCAGGAGTGGTGGGTGCGCCACCGCGCAGAGCTCGCTGCCGACCGGTTCGTCGTGGCCGGCCTCGACCGAGCCACGCCGGCTCCCGGCGTGCTCGACGCGATCCGCGAGGCCGACGTCGTCATCCTGCCGCCGAGCAACCCCGTCGTCTCGATCGGCATCATCCTCGGCGTCCCGGGTGTGCGTGACGCGCTGCGCGGCACCCGCGCGCCGGTCGTCGGGGTCTCCCCCCTCGTCGGGGGGCGTCCGGTGCGGGGCCACGCCGACGTGTGCCTGCGCACGATCGGGGTCGAGGAGTCGAGCGCCGGCGTCGCCGGGCTCTACGCCGACTTCCTCGACGGCTGGCTCGTCGACGAGGACGACCCCATGCCGGCACGCCGCGGTCTCGAGGTCCTGCGCCGCCCGCTGCTCATGAGCTCGGTCGAGGCAGCCGCCGACATGGCCGGGGCGGCCCTCGACCTCGGTCTGCGGCTGCGCACGGAGCGAGCCCGGGCGTGACCGCGCCGATCACGATCACCCCGCTCACCGGCATACCCGAGGTGCGCGAGGGGGACGACCTCGCCGATGTGCTCCAGGTCGGTCTCGACCACGCGGGCGTCCGGCTCGCCGACGGCGACGTCGTCGTCGTCTCGAGCAAGATCGCGAGCAAGGCCCTCGGTCTCGTGACGCACGATCCAGACAAGGACCGCGTCGTGCACGGCGAGACCGAGTACGTCGTCGCCGAGCGTTCGGTGGGCGACCGCGTCACGCGGATCGTCCGCGCCAAGGCCGGACCCATCATGGCGGCGGCGGGTGTCGACGGCTCCAACACGGGGGCACGTGGCGGGTGGCTGCTGCTCCCCCACGACCCCGACGGCATCTGTCAGCAGGTCCATGACGCCCTCGTCGCGCGGCACGGCGTCCGGGTCGGGGTGGTCCTGAGCGACACCGCCGGACGTGCCTGGCGCGTCGGACAGGTCGACTTCGCCCTCGGCGCCCACGGGCTGCGCGTCCTCGACGACCTGCGCGGGGGCACCGACGCCGACGGCAAGCCGCTCGAGGTGACGACCCGCGCGGTCGCCGACGAGATCGCCGCCGCGGCAGACCTCGCGAAGGGCAAGGTGTCCGCCGTGCCCGCCGCCGTCCTGCGGGGGGTGCCGGGGATCCTCGTCGACGAGCCCCTCGAGTCCCACCCCCGTGGACGCGACCTCGTGCGCACCGGCCCCGGCGACTGGTTCGGCTACGGACGCGTCGAGGCCGTGCGGGCAGCCCTGGGCATCGAGCCGGGCAGCCCGGAGGCCGTTGCCGTGGGCATCGCCCCCGCCGGCACCGCCACCCGCCTCGACGCGGTGTCCCGGGCGGTTCGCGCTGCGCTTCACGGCGTCGAGTCGGGCACCGCCGACGTGGGCCGCCTCTCGGTCACCCTCGGCGCCGACAGCCCCTACGAGCTCGGACAGCTCGTCGCCCGGCTGCGGGCCGCGCTGTGGTGCGAGTGGCTGGTCGGCGAGGCCGGCTCGCCGTCGGCGGACGGCCTGTCGGCGGTCGTGCACGTCTCGGGCGCGCACGGGTCCTGACCGCCGGGGGCAGGGCGGGACGAGCCCGCGGACGTCACCCGACGGTGAAGACGACCTTGCCGAAGACATCGCCGTCGACCATCCGTGCGAAGCCGTCACGAGCCCGGGCGAGTGGCAGGACCGAGTCGACGACCGGCTCGATGCGTGCCTGCTCGACGAGGCGGGCCAGCTGCCCGAGCTCCTCGCGGGTGCCCATCGTCGAGCCGACGACGCGCAGCTGCTTGAAGAAGATCTTCGTCAGCTCGGCCTTCGCCGGGGCGTCGCCGGACGTCGCCCCGGAGATGACGATCGTCCCGCCGGGGCGGAGCGAGTTGACCGAGTGCGACCACGTCGCGGCGCCGACGGTCTCCATGACGGCGTCGACGCGGTCGGGCAGCCGCTCGCCCGAGCCGAAGACGCGGTCGGCGCCGATCTCGAGGGCCCGCTGACCCCGGGCCTCGTCGCGGGAGGTGGCCCACATCCGGTAGCCGGCGGCCGAGCCGAGCTGGATGAGCGCCGTGGCGACACCGCCACCGGCGCCCTGGACGAGCACCGTGCCGCCCGGCTGCACGCCGGAGTTGGTGAAGAGCATGCGGTATGCCGTGAGCCACGCCGTCGAGAGACAGGCAGCCGTCTCCCACGACATCGACGCCGGCTTCGGCACGACGTTGCCCTCGGGGACGAGGACCTTCTCGGCGAGGGTGCCGTCGTGCAGCTCTGACAGAAGGGTGCGTCGCGGGTCGAGGGTCTCGTCGCCGCGCCAGCCCTCCGAGGGGACGACGGCGTGGACGATGACCTCGTTTCCGTCGGCGTCGACCCCGGCGCCGTCGCAGCCGAGGACCATCGGCAGCCGGTCCGCCGCGAGGCCGACGCCACGCAGCGACCACACGTCGTGGTGGTTGAGCGCGGCGGCGCGCAGGTCGACGACGGTCCAGCCCGGGCGGGCCTCCGGATCGGGGCGGTCCCCGACGACGAGACCGGAGAGCGGGTCGGAGGCGGACTGACCGGCGGCGTAGGCAGCGAGCATTCCAGCACCATAGTGACCGGAGGCCGAACGGCGCCCCGGTAGGGTCCTGCCCGTGACCGACAACACCCCCGTGCGCCACGATCCCGCGCAGACGACGACGGCGACCCGGGACCGTGTCGAGTCGAGGGCCACCACGACCGGCCAGGCCTCCCGGGCCGGCGGTCGCGGCGCCGGTCAGCAGACCCACGGCGTCGACGCGCAGTCGGTCGCTCTCGTCGCCGTCTTCACGGCGCTCCTCGTCGCGGCCGCCGTCGTGCCCGGCATCCCCGTGGGCGGGTTCGGGGTGCCGATCACGCTGCAGACCCTCGCCGTCGTGCTCACCGGGCTCGTGCTCGGGCCCCTCCGCGGCGGACTCGCCGTGGCGCTCTACCTGCTGCTCGGCTTCGTCGGGCTGCCGGTCTTCAGCCGGGGTCAGTCCGGCCTGCAGGTGCTGAGCGGACCGACGGCCGGCTACCTCGTGTCGTTCCTCGTCGCGGCGCTCGTCGTGGGGGTCGCCGCCCGCGTGGTCGTCCGCCGCACCAACCGGTCGCTCTGGGTGCCAGTGCTCCTGCTCGCCTCCTTCGCGACGACCGTCGCGGTCGTCCACGCGCTCGGGGTCGTCGGGCTCATGGTCAACCTCCGGCTGCCGCTGTCGGCCGCGATCAGCGCGGACCTGCCCTTCCTCCCGGGCGACCTCGTCAAGGACGTCGTCGCGGTCGTCGCCGCCGTCGCCGTGCACCGCGCCTTCCCGGACGTCCTCGTGCGCCCGCGGCGCCCCCGCGCGTGACCCGTCCGTGACGGAGGTCCGCCTCGAGGCCGCGACGGTGACCGTGCCCGTCGACGGTTCGCCCGGGCAGCGGACGCGCACCATCCTCGGGCCCGTCGACCTCGTCCTGGCCGAGTCGCGGGTGACGGTCATCGGCGCCAACGGGTCGGGCAAGTCGACGTTGCTGCGCCTCCTCAACGGCCTCGTCACCCCGACGTCGGGCACCGTCACCGTCGACGCCCTCGACACGGTGCGTCACGGGGCCCGCGTGCGCCGGCGCGTCGCGTTCGCCTTCACCGACCCGATCTCCCAGCTCGTCATGCCCACGGGGCGCGAGGACGTCGAGCTCTCCCTGCGGCGGCTGCACCGGTCGCGCACCGACCGCCGGGCCGCCGCCGAGCGGGTGCTCGAGCGCTTCGGACTGGCCCACCTCGCCGACCAGAGCGTCTACGACCTGTCCGGGGGTGAGCGTCAGCTCATGGCCCTCGCCGTCGTCCTCGCCACCGAACCGGGTCTGCTCGTCCTCGACGAGCCGACGACGCTCCTCGACCGACGCAACACCCTCCGGTTGCGCTCCCTGCTCGACTCGCTCCCCCAGTCCGTCGTCCTCGCGACCCATGACCTCGACCTCGCCCTCCACGCCGACCGGACCCTCGTCGTCGACGAGGGGCGCATCGTCTTCGACGGTGAGCCGGGGACGGCCGTGGAGCGCTACCTCGCACTGTCCGACGCGCCGTGAACGGTCCCGGCATGTTCACGGCGCACGTCCCCGGCACGTCGGTGGTCCATCGAATGCCTTTGTGGCTCAAGCTCGTCGGCGTCCTCGTCGTCGGGGCGACGCCGTGGTTCGCGCAGTCGGTGTGGCCGCTCGCCGTCACGACCGTCGTCCTGGCCGGGGTCGTGCTGGCAGCGCGCCTGCCGTCCCGCCGCCTCGTGCGGTCGATGCGTGGCCTCCTCCCCGTCCTCGTCGTCCTGCTGGCCTTCCAGTGGTGGTCGCACGACCTCGCGTATGCCGTCCGCGTCGTCCTCGGCATCGTCAACGCGTTCGTCGCGGCGGGCATCCTCACGGCGACGACCCCGGTCACCGACCTGCTCGACGGCGTGGTGCGGGCGGCCYGCCCGCTGCGCCGCGTCGTCGACCCCGAGGTCGTGGCCCTCACCCTCGGCGTCGTCGTGCGCTCGGTGCCCTGGGTGGCCGGGTCGTTCTCCAGCGTGCGCGAGTCGGCCCGCGCCCGAGGCCTCGACCGCGACCCACGGGCCGTCGTCGTGCCGACGGTCGTGCACGTCGTCGCCTTCGCACGCTCGACGGGGGAGGCCCTCGCGGCCAGAGGACTCACCGACCCGGCCGACGACGACGCTCCCGGCCCGTCCGGGCCGGGAGCGTCGTCACGGTCGGCCGGCTAGCGCACTCCCCCGAGGACCCGGCCCGAGACGGCCTCGGCCACGGCCGGCGCCACGCGCTCGTCGAACACGCTGGGCACGATCCGGTCTGCCGTCGGCGCGTCGACGAGCCCGGCGATGGCGTGCGCTGCCGCCAGCTTCATCTCCTCGGTGATCCGGCGGGCCCCGGAGTCGAGCGCACCGCGGAAGATGCCCGGGAAGGCGAGGACGTTGTTGATCTGGTTCGGGAAGTCGGAGCGGCCGGTCGCGACCACCTCGGCGAAGCGGGCGGCGACGAGCGGGTGCACCTCGGGGTCGGGGTTGGCGAGCGCGAAGATGATCGCGCGCGGTGCCATCCGCAGGAGGTCGCGCTCGGCGACCGTGCCCCCGGAGACGCCGATGAGGACGTCGGCCCCGGAGAGCGCGTCGCCGATGGCGCCGGTCACCCCGTGCCGGTTGGTCACCTCCCGGAGCTCGCGCTTGTGGGTGGCCAGGTCGTCACGGTCGGGACCAAGCACGCCACGGGAGTCGACGACGACCACGTCGCCCACGCCGGCCGACACGAGGATCCGGCTCACGGCGACGCCGGCGGCACCGGCGCCGGAGACGACGACCGTGAGGTCGGCGAGGTCCTTGTCGACGACCCTGACCGCGTTGAGCAGGGCGGCCAGGGCCACGATCGCCGTGCCGTGCTGGTCGTCGTGGAAGACCGGGATGTCGAGACGGTCCTGGAGCCGGCGCTCGATCTCGAAGCACCGCGGCGCCGAGATGTCCTCGAGGTTGATGCCGCCGTACGTCGGTGCGATCCGCGCCACCGCGTCGACGATCTCGTCGACGCTGCCGGTCTCCATGCACACGGGGACGGCGTCGACGTCGGCGAAGTGCTTGAAGAGCACCGCTTTGCCCTCCATCACGGGCATGGCGGCCAGCGGTCCGACGTCGCCGAGCCCGAGGACGGCGGTGCCGTCGCTGACGACGGCGACGGTGTTGCGTCGACTCGTGTAGACGGCGGCCAGCGTCGGGTCGGCCGCGATGGCGAGAGAGACCTGGGCGACCCCCGGCGTGTAGAGGAGGGAGAGGTCGGCAGCATCGCGCAGCTCCGACGTGGCGTGTACCCCGAGCTTCCCGCCCACGTGGGCCCGGAAGACCGGGTCGCTGGGGTCGAAGAGCTGGCTGGTGGGCAACGCACTCATGCTGGAACACCTCGTTCGCATGGAGACGAAGAGGGCAGGCGCCCTCACTGGTGGACAGTGCCGGGGGTCTGGCCTGCAGGTTTCGTTCTCGCGACGGGGGTTGCCCGAAGTCGCCATCATGGCACGGCGACACGGACCGACCCAAGGGCCTCCGGCGCGGTGTGACCCCTGTCTCAGGCGTGGGCCGAGGAGCCGAGGGACTTCAGGAGGGCGTCGACGACGCGCGGGTCGTACTCGTAGCCGAGGCCGAGGTAGATGCGTTCGATGGCCGCCTCGCGCGCCCGAGCGCTGCGGGCGCCGGCCGTGAGGTCCTCGTAGGCGTTGACGACCTTGACGATGCGGCTCGTCAGGGGGATCTCCTCGCCGAGCTCGCGCACCTGGCGGTAGGGCGTCGTCTGGTGCTCGAGGATCCGCGCGACCCCCTCGAAGACGCCGGTCTCTCGGACGATGGCGACGGTGTCGGCCTCGATGCGCCGCTGGTCGGCCGGCGCCGCGAGGACGGTGGCGCCACCGGGGATCGGCTCGACGAGAGCCACCTGTCCGATGTCGTGGAGCAGCGCGGCGTACTCGAGGTCGAGCAGCTCGCGCTCCGACAGGCCCAGCTCGCGGCCGACCTGGACCGACAGGGCCGCCACGCGCTCGGAGTGCCCGGACGGGGTGTAGCCCGCGGCGTCGGTGAGTCGCGAGAGCGTCCGGATGCTCTGGAGGTAGGTGGCGCGGATGCTGACGTAGCGCCGGAACGCGAAGAGCGTCAGGACGAGCGGGATGAGGAAGAGCGGCAGTGCCACGATGCCGAGGGGCGGGGCGGCGAGCGCGATGAGGACGCCGGTGACCGCGACCGCGATCGACAGCGCGAACGACGAGCGGAACTCCTCGATGAACGTCCGACGCACGTTCGCGCCGGCCGACAGCCCACGGAGCAGGGAGGTGAACAGGGCATCCGTGACGAGGGCCAGCAGGCAGATCCCGAGCAGCAGCGCGGCACGCTGCTCAGGCGTGCCGAGCGTCTGGCGGGCCGGTGACCCCGGCGCCTGTCCGAGCACCGCGACACGGTAGACGAGCGTGGCGACGACGATGGCGACGAACCGTCCGGCCGTGTCGACGAGGCTCGTGTCTCGACGCGCCGCGACGCGCACCGTGGTCCCGAGCGCCATGGCCGTAGCCGTCACCGCGAGGGCGAAGGGCGCGCCGTACGGCAGGTGGACCTTGCCTGGCAGGTCGGTCGTCAGGGCGAGTCCGAAGGCGGCCGCCAGCGCGATGGGGGCCGCTCCCCTGAAGCCCGGCGCCGAGATGTGGAACCACTCGCCGAGCACGATCGTGACGGCGAAGGCGACGACGACCCAGATCGTCGCGGAGTCGTGCAGCGCGGGCACGTCGCCGCTCTGGACCGCGACGACGACGGTCACGAGCAGCCCCAGGACGCCGAAGATCCCGGCCAGGGGCTCCCGCCTCAGGGCGCCCTTCACGAGGCCACCGGCGCCGGCGAGCCGGCCGGCCAGCCGTGCTTGTCCAGCGCGATGACGGCGGCCGCGACGACGTCCGGGTCGAAGCGACCGGGGTCGCCACGCAGTCGCCTCGCAACCTCGGCGATCGAGACGACCGGGGCGGCACCGGGTTCCCGGATGACGTCGTCGATCGCGGTCGTGACGGCGACGATGCGCGCGGCGATGGGGATGTCCTGGCCCGCGCGTCCGTCGGGTCGGCCGGTCCCGTCGAAGCGCTCGTGCTGGTGGCGGATGCCGGACCGGGCGTCCTCGAGGAAATCGATGCCCTCGATCATCCGGGCGCCGACGACGCAGTGGCCGTCGATGACCCGCCGCTCGGTGGGGCTCAGCGAGGCCGGGGACCGGCGCAGCAACCGGGTGGCCACCCCCAGGTGGCCGATCTCGTGGAGCGTCGCGGCATACCGCACCGTGCCGATCTGGCCCGGTGTCAGGCCGAGCTCCTCGGCGATCCACTCGGCGAGCACGGCGGCGCGCCGGCTCCGGTCCACGGCGGCGGGCTCCTTGGTGCCGAGCGCGGTGACCAGCGTGTCGATGGTCCGCTCGTGCGAGCGGAGCTCCTCGCCGTACTGGATGAAGGCCCAGCGGGCGGCGAGCAGCGGGGCGAGCACGAGGAGGGCGCTGAAGGCGCCCAGCCCCGCGGGGTACCAGAGGATGACGAAGAGCAGCCCGATGATGCCGTAGCCCACGAAGGCGACTCCGGACCCGCTGAGCACGCGTCGCACCTGGACGCCGAAGGGGATGCCCTGGTCGAAGTGGATGACACCGGACAGCAGGGCAGCGTTGAGGAGGCACGCCACGACGTCGGCGGCGAACAACGGCCACCCGAGGTCCCGGGCGAGCGCGACGGTGCTCAGACCGACCGTCCCGCTCCCCTCGACGCCACCGAGCATGGCGTAGACCATCGCTCCGGCCGCGCCGACGAACCCGCTCATGGCGGCGTTGAACATCGTTGCAGTCCATCTGCGCTGTCGCCGGTCGATGAGCATCGAGACGCTGCCCACGAGCCAGGCCCCGAACGCGCCCACGATCGCGGCGGAGGCCAGCAGGATGATCGAGAGGAAGGAGAAGCTGATGCGCAGACCGACGTCGGGCTCGCGGATCTGGAAGCTGAGGATGCCCATCAGGCAGAGAAGCAGCAGGGGCCCCAGCCCGGGCCGCGGCAGGAACATCCAGGACGCCACTCCGGTCGCGACGGAAGTCGCGACGACGAGGGCAAGGTAGGCGGGCAACCACTGCGATCGACTGCTCGCGATGGGGACCGTGCTCACATCGTTCACGGTAGTGCGAAACGGCGCCACGGACGCACTGCGTCCGTGACGCCGTTCACCGGTTCTTCGGCTCAGCCGCCCCATCCCCAGATGCTGCTGAGCGAGATGAGCGCGCGCGTGGCGTAGTCGTTGGACGCAAGTGCCGACAGGAGGGCAGCGAACATGTGGGGGCTCCTTCATAAGTGGATGTTCCGGATGCGTGCGCCATGGAGGGGCGTTGCTGCGGCAGCACAGAACAACAGAGGTTTCCCTCGATGCTCAGGATGCCTTGCGCGCGCGGGCGCACGGAAGCAGATCCGGCGTATCCATGCCGGATCTATACGAAGATTTTAAGGTTTGCAGGGCATCCCTGCGACCAAATTGGCCACTCGCGCAGGATGTGGAAGAATCAGGTCTTCGTGTCCCGCACCGGGGCCCGAGACCACTGTACGACCCATTAGGAGCCGACGATGAGCAAGCGCGCCCGCAAGCGCCGCTCCCGCAAGGGCAACGCCGCCAACCACGGCCGCAAGCCCAACGCCTGAGCCGCAGACGTCAGAGGCCCGCACCCGAGCAGCTCGGGGCGGGCCTTCGTCGTCTCCGTGGGACCCGACGTGACGTCGTGGGCCGCTGATCAGCCGCGGTCGACCTGGATCATGGTCATCGAGATGCGCGACATGATGGTCAGGCGCAGCGCCTCCGGCGCCTGCTCGCACTCGCACGAACGCTTGATGAGGGACTTGAGGGTCGTGTCGAGGTCGTACTCCTTGAGGCACGGCCCGCACTCGTCGAGGTGCGCCTGGATCTTGGCGCACTCGTCGGGGCCCAGCTCGCCGTCGAGGTACTCGTAGACCCTCAGCAACGCCTCGGAGCAGTCGGTGCGCGTCATCGCGCTGTCCGACGCACCCTGTCCACCCGTCGTGTGGTCGTTCATGACCGGCTTCCTTCCGTGCCAGCAGCGATCCCCGCACCCATCGCGGCACCCTCGGAGGTGCCGGCCGCAGCGAAACCGCGGTCGGCGGCATACTCCGAGAGGAGCTCGCGCAGCTGACGGCGGCCGCGGTGCAGGCGGCTCATGACGGTGCCGATGGGGGTGTCCATGATCTCGGCGATCTCCTTGTAGGCGTAGCCCTCGACGTCGGCGAAGTAGACCGCGAGGCGGAACTCCTCGGGGATCGCCTGCAGGGCGCGCTTGACGTCGCTGTCGGGGAGGTGGTCGAGCGCCTCGGCCTCGGCGGACCGGAGGCCGACCGACGTGTGCGACTCGGCCCGCGCCAGCTGGTAGTCCTCGATCTCGGCCGAGTCGGACTCGAGGGGCTGGCGCTGCTTCTTGCGGTAGCTGTTGATGTACGTGTTGGTGAGGATGCGGTACATCCACGCCTTGAGGTTCGTGCCCGGCTTGTACTGGTGGAACGCGGCGTACGCCTTGGCGAACGTCTCCTGCACGAGGTCCTCGGCGTCGCTCGGGTTGCGCGTCGTGCGCAGAGCAGCGCTGTAGAGCTGGTCGAGCAGGGGMATCGCCTCGCGCTCGAAGCGCGCTCGACGATCGTGCTCGCTCTCGCTCGCGACGTCGACGGTCGCGTCGGCGCGCGCGAGGTCGTCGGGGTCGGCGGACGGTGCAGTCGCCGACCCCCGGGTCGTCGCGCTCGTGTCGGTGCTCGGGTCCGTCAGCCGCAGGGCAGCGCTCGGATCGGTCTTCTTGTCCTTTGCCATCGCCTCCCAGCCTAGACCGGTGGGCTGCGTCAGCAGACCGTGCTCGGTCGGCACGGTCGCGACGCTCTCGGGCTCACGGGTGGGGCAGGTGACCATGCTCCGTGCAACGACACCTAGCCGGGCAGCATTCCCGCGATCGTGCCAAGGGCCTCGGTGAGGGCGCTGCGCGAGCCCTTCGGGAAGCTGTGCGCGCCGGGGACCTCGACGAGCGTCGTGCCCACCGGCAGGTGCGCGCGCACCTCGTCGGGCGTGCCGAACGTGTCGTGGGTGCCCTGAACCACCCATGACGGCTCTGGCGCGAGCGCGAGCTCGTGGGCGCGCAGCTTCTCCGGCTGACCCGGCAGGTGGAGGGGGAAGCTGAGCAGGAGGCCGGCATCGGCCTCGAGCGGTCCGGCCGTGCGGCACGCCACGCGCGCGCCCGCACTGCGGCCGCCGACGACGAGGGGGCGCGGCAGGCGGCCCCGGCCGGTCATGAGCGCCTCGACGATCGGCACCCAGGCGACGTCGAGCGTGGGCGGGCGACCGGCCACCTTGCGACCGGCCACGAGCCACGGCTGCTCGACGAGCACGACCGCCCAGCCCGCGCCGACGAGCACCTCGCGGGCGATCGCGAGGTCGATCGCTCCGAGCCCTCCCCCGGCGCCGTGGCCGAGGACGACGGTGCCGCGTGGGCGTGCGGGTCGCTGGATGTGGGCGCGTCCGGGCCCGCCGGGCGTCTCGATCTCGCGAACCGCCTCACGGGCCGGTGCGCTCACGCGCCGACCACCTCACCGGTCATCGGGTCTACGACACCCTCGAGCTCGGACTCGGGGACGGGCTCGACGAGGGCGGGACCGTTGTTGCGCGTCGCACCCACCGCACGGCTGACCGGGTGCGCCTCGAAGCGTCCGGGCGCGGCGAACTCGAGGACGCCCTGGACGTAGCCCGGGTCCTTCTCGTCGGGATCGAGCCAGTGCTCCCACTGGGCGGGCTCGAGGACGAGGGGCTGGCGGTCGTGGATGCGGTCCATGCCGGGGTCGGCTGCGGTCGTGATGATCGTGAAGGTCGTCAACCACGCCGCCGGGTCGCCCTCGGGCAGCTCGCGGTCGCGCCAGAACTCGTAGAGCCCGGCGAAGGCGACGGGGCCGCCGTCGGCGCGGTGGATGAAGAAGGGCTGCTTGCGCGGCTTGCCCTTGGCGTCGACCGCGGTCGGCGAGACCTGCCACTCGTACCACCCGTCGGCCGGCACGAGGCAGCGGCGCGAGAGGGCGGCCTTGGCGAAGGCACCCTTGCCGAGCACCGACTCCGCGCGCGCGTTGGTCATGCGCAGACCCGTCGAGACGTCCTTGGACCACGCCGGCACCAGACCCCACGTGAGCATCCGGAGCTGCCGGGCGGGGACGGCCTCCTCGTCTGCGCCGTCGGTGCCTCCGGTGCCGCGCGGCCTCCGGGTCAGGACGACCGGCGCCTGCTTGGACGGGGCCATGTTCCAGTCGGGCTCGCCGGCCGGCGGGCTCTGGGGGTTCTTGAGCACGCTGCGCGCGGGCTCGTCGGTGTGGTCCTCGTCGACGTCGAAGGCCTCGATGAGCTCGTCGGGCCGCGCGCTCGCGGCATACCTCCCGCACATGCGCCACAGCGTATGCCGGGTGGCCGACGACATGGATCGTGACGGCATACCCGTCCGTCACGACCGCGACGACCCCGAGGGCCGGCGTGGGCGGCACGTCCTGCGCCCCGGGTATGTCGATACCGTAGGTGCCCACAGGTCCACGATGGTCACGACGCGTTCGAACGGGTCGCGGCCAGAGGAGGAAAACGCATGATCGTCCGTCGTCTCGCCCGCCCGCTGCTCGCATCCGTCTTCGTCGCCGCCGGCGTGGAGGCGCTCCGCCACCCGGCTGCGCGCACCGGCCAGGCCGCCCACCTGCTCCAGAAGGTGCCGGGCCAGGTGCCGGGGGCCGAGGTCGCCGCGAAGGACCCCGACCTCTTCGTCCGGGTCAACGGCGCCGCCCTGCTCGGCGGGGGGCTCCTGCTCGCCACCGGTCGGATGCCGCGGCTCGCCTCGACGGTGCTCGCCGCCTCGGTCGTGCCGACGACGGCGATCGAGCACGCCTTCTGGGAGGAGACCGACCCCACCCGCAAGGCGCAGAGCCGCAGCCTCTTCCTCAAGAACGTCGGTCTGCTCGGCGGCCTGCTCCTCGCCGCCGTCGACACCGAGGGCAAGCCGGGCCTGGCCTGGCGCGCCCAGCACGCCACGAAGACGACGCGCCGCGAGGCCCGTCACGCCCAGCGGGCCGCCAAGCGTGAGGCGCGCCTGCTCGCCCATCGAGCCCAGGACGTCGTGAGCTGAGTTGAGTCCCGCTGATCCATCGCCCCACCCCATGCCCGTGAGGGACGGCGCCACCGACGGCGCCACTCTGACCGAGGAGCCCGACTGGGCGGCGCCGCTCGCGCCCGGACCGCTCGATGCCACGGTCGTCCTGCCGGGCAGCAAGTCCCTGACCAACCGCTACCTCGTGCTCGCCGCACTGGCCAGCGACCGTTCACGGCTGCGGGCGCCCCTGCGCTCGCGTGACACGCTCCTCATGGCCGACGCGCTGCGCGCCCTGGGCGTACGCATCGACGACGTCCAGCCGGAAGGTGAGTCCGGCAGCGGTGGGGTCGGTGCGGTCGACAGCGTGCTCGACTGGGTGGTGACGCCGCCCGAGACGCTGAGCGGTGACGTGACGGTCGACTGCGGCCTGGCGGGCACCGTGATGCGCTTCCTGCCCGCCGTGGCGGCGCTCGCCGACGGACCGGTCCGGCTCGACGGCGACCCCCAGGCGCGGGTGCGCCCGATGGGGCCGGTCACCGATGCGCTGCGCGCGCTCGGGGTCGAGGTCGACGACCACGAGGGGCACCTGCCGGTCACGGTCCACGGGCGCGGACGGGTGCCGGGCGGGTCGGTGACGATGGACGCGTCGGCCTCGTCGCAGTTCATCTCGGCGTTGCTCCTCGCCGGGGCACGCTACGACGAGGGCGTCACGGTGCACCACGACGGCAAGCCGGTGCCCAGCGAGCCGCACATTCTCATGACGGTCGAGACGCTGCGCGACGCGGGCGCGATCGTCGACGACAGCGAGCCCGACACCTGGCGTGTCGAGCCTTCGGAGATCAACGCCCTCGACGTGTCGGTCGAGCCGGACCTGTCCAACGCCGGGCCCTTCGTCGCGGCGGCGCTCGTCGTCGGCGGGACGGTGCGGGTGCCCGGATGGCCCCAGCACACGACCCAGGCCGGCGACCTCCTCCGCGAGATCCTCGACACCATGGGCGCCGACGTGCGCCTCGACCGCTCGGGACTCACGGTCGTCGGCAGCGGTGAGCTCGTCGGCATCGACATCGACCTGCACGACGCCGCGGAGCTGACCCCGACGGTGGCTGCACTCGCGGCGCTCGCGTCGACGCCGACGTGGATCCGGGGCGTGGCCCACATCCGCGGCCACGAGACCGACCGTCTCGCGGCCCTCACGGCAGAGCTCGGTCGGGTCGGGTCGCACGTCACCGAGACCGACGACGGGCTGCGCATCTCGCCGGCACCCTTGCACGGTGGCCGGTTCCGCACCTACCACGACCATCGCATGGCCACCGCAGGCGCGATCATCGGACTGCGCGTGCCCGGCGTGCACGTCGAGGACATCGACACGACCCGCAAGACGCTGCCCGACTTCGTCGGGCTGTGGCAGGGCATGCTCGACGGCTCACGCCCGGTGGTGCTCACTCGATGAGCTGGCGGGACCTCGACGAGGGAGACATCCGGGTCCGCCCCAGTCGCAAGGGGTCCCGGCCCCGCACGAAGGAGCGGCCCGCCCACGCGGACGCCGTCGTCGCCATGGTCATCGGCGTCGACCGTGGCCGCTACACGTGCCTCATCCCCAAGGGTTCGCTCGGCAAGAAGGAGCCCGAGCGCGTCGTCACGGCCATGAAGGCCCGTGAGATCGGCCGCACGAGGGTCGTCGTCGGTGACGACGTCGCGCTCGTCGGCGACCTGGCAGGCGGTCCGGACGCGCTCGCCCGCATCGTGCGCATCGAGGAGCGTCGGTCGGTGCTGCGACGCACGGCCGACGACACGGACCCCTACGAGCGGATCATCGTGGCCAACGCCGACCAGCTCGTCATCGTGACGGCCCTGGCCGACCCCGAGCCGCGGCCGCGCATGGTCGACCGCTGCCTCGTCGCGGCCTACGACGCGGACCTCGAGCCGCTGCTGGCGCTGACGAAGGCCGATCTCGTCGACCCGAGCGACTTCCTCGCGCACTACACGCCGCTCGAGGTCGAGCACGTCGTGACGTCGTGGAAGGACGGCGACTTCTCCGGCCTCGAGGACCTCCGCGCCAGGCTCTCCGGCAAGGTCTCCGTCCTCGTCGGGCACTCCGGCGTCGGCAAGAGCACTCTCGTCAACGGCCTCGTCCCCGGCGCCCTGCGCGCCACCGGCGTCGTCAACGACACGACCGGCCGCGGGCGCCACACCTCGACGAACGCCGTGGCACTGCGGCTGCACGGTGCCGACGGCTCCGACGACGGCTGGGTCATCGACACGCCGGGCATCCGGTCGTTCGGACTCGCCCACATCGACGTCGACCACATCATCGACCACTTCCCCGACCTCGCCGAGGGCACCGACAACTGCCCCCGCGGCTGCACGCACGACGAGGAGGAGTGCGCGCTCGACGCCTGGGTGGCCGACGGTCACGCCGGACCGGCCGGCGCGTCACGTCTCGAGTCGCTGCGTCGCCTGCTCAGCAGCCGGAGCACGACCGAGGAGCACTGAGCCGCAGCGACCTTCGTCGTCGGGCTCATCGCCCCTGCTCGGACCGATCCCGCTAGGTTGAGCCGGTGACCTCCTACGACGACGACCTTCGTCTGGCCCATGTCCTCGCGGATGCCGTCGAGAGGGTGACGATGGCACGCTTCCGTGCCGCCGACCTCGTCGTCGAGAGCAAGCCGGACCTCACGCCCGTCACCGACGCCGACCGGGCCGCCGAGGAGCTCGTCCGGCTGCAGCTCAAGCGCACCCGACCGCGTGACGCCGTCGAGGGCGAGGAGTTCGACACGACCGGGCACGGTCCGCGGCGGTGGATCATCGACCCCATCGACGGCACGAAGAACTTCGTCCGCGGCGTGCCCGTGTGGGCCACGCTCATCGGCCTCGTCGTCGACAACGTCCCGGTGCTGGGCCTCGTCGCCGCGCCGGCCCTGCAGCGTCGCTGGTGGGCCGCGACCGGCTCAGGCGCTTGGAGCGGCCGCTCCCTGTCGTCGGCCAAGCGCATCTCGGTGTCCCAGGTCGGACGGCTCGGTGACGCGTCGCTGTCGTACTCCTCGCTCGCCGGCTGGCGGGTGCGCGGCCGGCGTGACGACTTCCTCGACCTCATGGACGACTGCTGGCGGACCCGTGCCTACGGCGACTTCTGGTCCTACATGCTCGTGGCCGAGGGTGCCGCCGACATCGCGGCCGAGCCCGAGCTCGCCGTCCACGACATGGCCGCGCTCGTCGCGATCGTGCAGGAGGCCGGTGGGCGGTTCACCGGACTCGACGGCAAGGACGGCTGCTGGAGCGGCAACGCGCTCGCGACCAACGGCCTGCTGCACGACGAGGTGCTCTCGCGCATCGGCACCACGCCTGCCTGAGGCCGCCCTGGTCGGGATGCACTGGGCGGGTTGCTCTGGGCGGGGTGCTCTGGGCGGGCTGCGCTGTCCGGCATAGCCTTTCGGCATGAGCACCGACTCCGCCGACCCCGCCGACTCCGCCGACCCCGCCGACTCCTCCGTACCCGCCCCGGCGGTCCCCGTCGCATCGGTCCGCCCTGCCCGCGAGGCTGACGTGCCAGCGCTGGCCGAGGTCGCCGCAGCGACGTTCGTGCTCGCGTGTCCGCCGTCGATGACGCGTGACCGTGTCGAGGCGTTCGTCGAGGAGGTCCTCTCCCCCGCCCGCTTCACCGACTACGTCACCGACGCCCACCGCCACGTCCTCCTGGCCGAGCGCGACGGGACCGCACTGGGGTACGCGATGCTCGTCGCCGGCGACCCACAGGACGAGGACGTCAGCGCCGCGATCCGGCTCCGCCCGACCGTCGAGCTGTCCAAGATCTACGTCCTGCCGCAGGCTCATGGCACGGGCGCTGCGGCGCTGCTCATGAGCCGATCCCTGGACTGGGCACGCGACTCCGGCGCCGCCGGCGTGTGGCTGGGCGTCAACCAGCAGAACGAGCGCGCCCAGCGCTTCTACGGCAAGAGCGGCTTCGACCGAGTCGGCACCAAGCGCTTCCTCGTCGGCGGTGTCTACGAGGACGACTACGTCATGGAGCGCCCGCTCTAAACAGCCGACACACACTCCCCGGTTCGAGGTGATGCCGAGACGCACCCGGGGGTCGGCATCACCTCGAACGCGAGGTCGTTTCGGGGTCAGGCGTCGGTGACTACGGTGACGTCGCCGAGGCCGAGGGCCTCGATGGCTGGCAGGTGGGCTGCGGCGTCTCCGACGACGACGATCGTCCACCCGGCTCCGGGTTCGCCACTGCCGATGCCGGCTCCTTCGGCGAAGCGGGCGTAGGCCGCCTCGACCCGGCTGCGGTCGACGGTCGCGAGGTCGCGGAGGTTGTCGGTCGTGAACGCGGTGGTGCGACCGTCGAGAGCCATGCCCACCGCCTCGTCGGCGATGGAGTCAGCGGTGGCGTAGCGACCCGGCGCAGTCTTGGAGATGAAGTCGACACCGGAGCGGATCTCCTTGTCGCTGAACCCGTCCCGGCCGCTCTCGAGGATCTCGACGAGGAGCCTCAGTGATTCCGCGGTCGAGTCGGCGCGCACGGAGCCGGACGTGAGGAACACACCGCCGCGACGCCGCGGGCGGAAGCTCGACCGGATGCCGTAGGTGTAGCCCTTCTCCTCGCGCAGGACGGCGTCGATGCGAGCGTTCGGAGAGCCTCCCAGGACGAAGCCGAGCACGGGGTAGGGCGCCCAGCCACCCTCGACGGAGCGGTCGGGTCCAGGCGCGCCGATGACGAACTCGGTCTGCACCGAGCCCGGGCGGGACACGAGGACGATGCGACCGCGGTCGGGCGCGAGGGCGGCGGCGTGCTGGAGGTAGCGCTCCCGGTCCCGCGGACCGTGGGCCCACCCACCGAGGGCGGCCTCGACGAGGGCCGGCACGTCGAGCCCGTCGAGGTCCCCGGCGACGACCACCGTGCCGCCGGCGGCGACGACGTGCTCCGCATGGAAGTCCACGACGTCGTCTCGCGTGATCGACGAGACGGTCTCGCGCGTGCCGCCCGTGGGCCTGGACGAGCGGTCGTCGGAGGCGTAGAACGTGCGGACGAACTCGAGCCCGGCGCGGTGCGCGGCGACCGAGCGCTCCTGCTCGATCTCGGCGAGACGGGTGCGCACCTGGCGGGCGACCTCGGTCTGCGGGAAGGCCGGCTCGGTGAGGATCTGACGGAGCAGGTCGAGCGCGGGCTCGAGGTTGCCCTTGACGACGTCGAGGTCGAGGGAGAGACCGGCGTCCGCCATCCCCGCCCCGAAGCTGACACCCTTGCGCTCGAGCAGCCGGGCGAACTCCTCGGCCGTGTGCTCTGCGGTGCCCTCGTCGAGGGTGCGGGACATGATCGAGGCCACGCCCTCGCGCTCGCGCGGCTCGTCCCGGAGCGACACGGGCAGGCCGAGGCGCACCGAGACGACGTACTGGCCGGGGACGTCGTAGGTGAGCAGGCGCAGGCCGTTGGGCAGGTCGTGGGCGCTGCCCTCGGGGAAGTCCCACGGCTCGGGCGGCGCGACGACGGGGCGGGCGACGGCGGTCATGCGGCCTCCTCCGAGTCCTTGTCGGTGCGGTCGGTGTCGTCGTGCTGGTCGGCGTCCTTGCTCGTGTCGGCGAGGTAGCGCACGACCGCCCGCGACGCGGGGTCGAGCCACGCCGCCGCGGCGGCGCGGGCCTGCTCTGCGGTCACCGCGCGGATGCGCTCGACGAAGGTGTTGACGTATGCCGGGTCGCCCGTGAGCAGCGCGTGGTGGCTGATGTGGTCGGCGCGCTCCTCGATGCTCGCGAGCGCGCTCAGCCACGAGCGTTCGGTGTCGGCGATGACCGACTCGAGCTCGGCGTCATCCGGCCCCTCCTCGATGAAGCGGCGGATCTCCTCGCACACCGCGGCCTCGACCTTCTCGACGTCGGCGCCTGCGGACACGTCCACGGTGATGGTGCCGAGGCCGACGCCGTCGACGAGTCCCATCGTCCAGCCACCCACGGCCACGGCGGTCTCGTCGGTGCGGACGAGACGGCGCACGAGCCGAGAGCTCGCCAGGCCGCCGAGCACGTCGACGGCGACCTGGCAGGCGAGGTAGTCGGGAGTCGTGTCGACGGGGAGCCGGAAGGAGACGTAGATCCGGTCGTTGGGGACGTCACCGACGCGGTCGAGCCGGACCGGCTCGGAGAGCGGTGGCAGCTGCGCGTGCCGCTCCCGCGGGTGCAGCTCGATGGCCGGGAGGCCGCCGAAGTACGTCTCGGCAGCGGCGAAGCCCTCCTCCGGGGTCACGTCGCCGACGAGGGTCAGGACGGTGTTGTTGGGCCCGTAGTGCGCGCGGAAGAAGGCGTGGACGTCCTCGAGCGTCGCGGCGTCGAGGTCTTCCATCGACCCGATCGTCGGGTGGTGGTAGGGGTGGTCCTCGGGGAACGCGGTCGCGTAGATGTCGATGAGCGCCGAGCCGTAGGGCACGTTGTCGTAGCGCTGGCGCTTCTCCTCCTTGACGACGTCGCGCTGGTTGTCGAGGTTCTCCTGCGTCACGGCGTCGAGGAGGTGGCCGTGCCGATCGGCCTCGAGCCACAGCGCGAGCTCGAGTGCACCGGTCGGCACCGTCTCGAAGTAGTTCGTGCGGTCGAACCACGTCGTGGCGTTGAGCCGCGCACCCTCGTCCATGAGGGCCGAGAAGTGCTCGCCCGACGCGACGGCGCGGCTGCCCTGGAACATCAGGTGCTCGAAGAGGTGAGCGAAGCCGGTGCGTCCGGGGGTCTCGTGGCGGGAGCCGACGCCGACCCACAGGTTCACCGCGACGTTGGGCACCGTGTGGTCCTCGCTGACGATGACGCGCAGGCCGTTGGCGAGCGTGTGCTCCGCGAGCGGGTAGGAGATCGCTGTCACGGATCGACCCTATGCGACGGAGCGCGGGAGGTGACGAGTCGTGAACGCAACACCTGGGCGTCGAGTGCGTGCAGAATGCGGAGGCACCTCCCGCCGCCACCACCCCGCCACGACTGGAGTCCTCACGTTGACCGACTCGCCACAGGACGGCTCCATGCCGAAGCCTGCACACACCTCGAGCCTCCGGCGCTTCGGCCCGTTGCTGCTTGCGGTCCTGGCCTTTCTGGTCTTCCGCGCCGTGACCTCCGACGATGCCGCCCAAGACATCTCAACGGGCCAGTGCGTCACTGCGGACCCGGCCCGAGACGTGCGGGCCGTCGACTGCTCGGACCCGTCCGCTCTGGGCAGGGTCGTCTTCGTGCAGCGAGAAGCGTTCACCGACGACTCCTCGGTCCGCCGCATCTGCGCCGATCACGGCTCGACACGCGCGTTCACGAGTGCCGTGTCGCAGGGCGGCACCGGGACGGTCGTGTGCGTCGTGCCGCTCACATAACCGCACCCTCGCCACACTCGCCATCTCAGATAACTAATAGTTATGCTCTTCTCGGCTAGCATCACCATGCGGTATGCTTGGGTCATGGCTGGAGCCCCGGAGAACGACCTGCTGACCACGATCCGCGCGAGCGTCATCGGCGACGACCAGGTGATGCACGGCCCCTACGGCCCGCGCCGCGTCACCTACGCGGACTACACCGCGTCGGGCCGCGGCCTGACCTTCATCGAGGACTTCATCCGCGACGAGGTGCTCCCCCGCTACGCCAACACCCACACCGAGAGCTCGGGTACCGGGCTGCAGACGACGCGACTGCGCGAGGACGCCCGGCGCACCATCCGCGACGCCGTGGGTGGTGACGACGAGACGGTCGTCGTCTTCGCCGGTTCGGGCTGCACCGGGGCCATCGACAGGCTCGTCGGAATCCTCGGCCTGCGCATCCCGTCGAACTTCGAGGACCGTTGGCACGCCAGCGATCTCGTGCCCGCCGACCAGCGGCCGGTCATCTTCATCGGGCCCTACGAGCACCACTCCAACGAGGTGATGTGGCGCGAGTGCGTCGCCGACGTCATCGTCATCCCACAGGACCTCGACGGGCACGTCGACATCGAGGTGCTCCGCGAGCGTCTCGTCGAGCACGCCGACCGGCCCCTGCTCATCGGCTCGTTCTCTGCCGCGAGCAACGTCACCGGCATCGTCACCGACACCGACGCGATCTCCTCCCTGCTCCACGCGCACGGCGCGCTCGCGTTCTGGGACTACGCCGCGGCCGCGCCGTACGTCGACATCGAGATGTACGGCCGGGGCGGCCGGGGCGTCGCCGACCCGATGGCATACAAGGACGCCATCTTCCTCAGCCCGCACAAGTTCATCGGGGGCCCGAGCACGCCCGGCGTCCTCGTCGTGCGCCGCGACCTCATGACCAACCGAGTGCCGGACGTGCCCGGGGGTGGGACCGTCGCCTACGTCAACCCCGACGCCCACGACTACCTCACCGACCCCGCGCACCGGGAGGAGGGCGGCACACCCGCCATCATCGAGGCCATCCGCGCCGGGCTCGTCTTCAAGCTCAAGGAGGCCGTCGGCGTGGAGACCATCCGCGCCCGCGAGGACCACTTCCTCCAGCGCGCGGTCACGGCCTGGCGCGACGAGCCCGCCATCGAGATCCTCGGCAACCTCGAGGCCGAGCGCCTGTCGATCGTGTCGTTCGTCGTCCACGCGCAGGGCGAGCGCTACCTCCACCACAACTTCGTCGTCGCCGTGCTCAACGACCTCTTCGGCATCCAGGCCCGCGGCGGCTGCTCGTGCGCGGGGCCCTACGGCCACTATCTCCTGGGCATCGACCTCGAGCGCTCGCACGAGTTCGAGCGCGAGATCGGGCGCGGCTGCGAGGGCATCAAGCCGGGCTGGGTGCGGGTCAACTTCAACTACTTCATCTCCGACGTCGTCGCCGACTACGTCATCGAGGCCGTCCGCCTTGTGGCCCGCGACGGCTGGCGACTGCTCGGCGACTACGACTTCGAGCCAGCCACAGGGCTCTGGCGCCACCAGGACGGGCCTGTCGAACCCCCGCTGCGGCTGCACCAGGTGAGCTTCGAGCAGGGCCACCTGACCTACCCCGCGCAGCTCGAGAGGGCTGGCGAGGACGCACTCGCCGGACACCTCGCCGACGCGCGTGCGGTCCTCGCCGCCGCGACGCCGGAGCGGTGCGACGAGGCGCACGTCAACGTCGACTTCGACCACCTCAGGTGGTTCGAGCTGCCCGTCCGCAGCCTCTCTCGCTGAGGCGGAGGGCGCCCGAGGTCAGGGGACGAGCACGAGCTTGCCGCCGGCGCGACCGCTGTCGCTCAGCGCCTGCGCCTCGGACGCCTCGGCGAGCGGCAGCACGCGCGAGATGGTCGTCGTGACGGCACCGGACGCCCGCTGGGCCACGAGGTCGGCGAGCTCCTCCGCCGAACGCTGCGACGTGCCGCTGAAGGTGACGCCCGTGGTGAAGGCGGCCGGGTCGGCGATCGTGACGAGCCGGTCGGGGCTGCCGAGGAGCTCGACCGACTGGTCGAGCACACCGGCGCCGCTCGCGTCGAGCACGGCGTCCACCCCGTTCGGCGCCAGGGCGCGCACGCGGTCGAGCCAGCCGTCGCCGTACGTCGTCGGCGTGGCGCCGAGGGCCGCGACACGCTCCTGGTTGGCGGCCGAGGCCGTGCCGATGACGGTGGCACCGCCCGCGACGGCGAGCTGGGTCGCGACCTCGCCGACCACCCCGCTGGCCCCGTGCACGAGCAGCGTCTCGCCGGGCTGCACGCCCAGGAGGCGCAGGACGCGTCGGGACGTCTCGCCCGCGACGGGCAGCGACACGGCGACGGTGGCGTCGAGCGCGTCGGGCAGGACGGCATACGTGCTCAGCACGGCGAGCTCGGCGTAGGCACCGCCCTCCGCGAACCCGACGACCCGGTCGCCCACGGCGACGTCGGTGACGCCGTCCCCCAGCGCGTCGACGACACCGGCCGCCTCGAGACCGAGCACGAACGGGAACGTCGTGTCGGGCGGGGCCATGAGGCCGCTGCGGGCCTTGCCGTCGGCGGGGTTGACCCCGACCGCCTCGACCCGGACCCGGACCTGACCGGGGGCCGGCTGCGGGTCGGGCCGCTGCGCCTCGTGCAGCTCCTCGGGTCCGCCGAACCGGTCGATGACGATGGCCTTCATGGTGCCTCCTGCTGCCCGGGCCGCCCGACGGGCGACGTCACCCGGACAACGACGTGGACCGCTCGCGTATGCCGTCGCGTCCGGTCCCTGGTCACCGCACCCTCGCAGCGTTGTCCGCCGTCACGGCGCCATCGCGGCATACCCCGTCGCGTCGTGGACCGCGACGCCGGCGTACGTCGCGTAGGCCGAGGCACCCGAGTCGACCTGGGCGAGCTGGTCGTTCATCCGTGTCAGGGTCTGGCCGTAGAAGGTCTGCTTGACCTCGGCGGGGTCGGCCCCGAGGTCGTTCGTCTCCTGGCCGATCCGGACGGGCCTGCCGAGCGCCGCTGCGGTCCTGAGCTCGGCGGCGGCGATGGCGAGGGTGCCGTCGGGGCCGGCGGCCGTGTTGCGGTAGGCCATGATCGTCACCGCCGAGACGCGACGCATCGTCTCCGTGTCGAGGGTCGACTTCCTGCCGGCTGTGACGTGGCCGAACCAGAAGGGGATGTCCGCCTCGAGGGGGCGGCCACCACTGGCGGCCACGAGAAGGTCGAGCAGGGTGAGGTACCTCGACACGGTCGTCGACTGC
The DNA here is from genome assembly GCF_052113925.1 of Terrabacter sp. RAF57. Taxonomy (NCBI): domain Bacteria; kingdom Bacillati; phylum Actinomycetota; class Actinomycetes; order Micrococcales; family Intrasporangiaceae; genus Terrabacter; species Terrabacter sp. RAF57. The sequence continues at coordinate 254,729 of NZ_JBFRDT010000002.1, forward strand.
CGTGTGGTCCAGGCCGGCGTCGTCCACGGCTCGACGTCGACGTGGAGGCCGGTGAACAGGCCCGTCGCGATGGTGGGCCTGACCCAGTGGTCAACGGCCCACGTAGCGTCGTCGACCCAGCCGGGGTCGCCGCCGAGCGCATCGACGCGCAGTCCAGCCGCCCTGGCCCGGGTCACGAGGGCGCGCACCGTCGGCAGCGCGGGGCTCGTCGCGAGGTCGGGCGGCACGCCCACGAAGAGCGTCCCGATGCCACGGGACTGGGCGAGCTGGACCACGGCCCCCGCGTCGGTCCACGACCACACCCACATCGCGCGGCCCGATGTCGTGGCTGCGGTCGACGACTGCGCCGACAGCACCACTGACCCGACCATGAGCACGAGCATCGCAGCCGCGGCGAAGACCCGGGCGCGCACCCCGGGGCGGCCCCTGTCCCGAGCCACGTGGGACCGCCCGACGCACGGCTGTCTGACGCGTGCTCGTTGTCATGACGCACCTCCTGCGCGCCGGACCCCGAGACAGCGATTGTCACGGACGTGTGCCCGGCGTGGCAGGGGAATGCGTCAGAGACGGGGGTCGACCGGTTCCGACTCGAGGGCGAGCACGGCGAAGACGGGCTCGTGGACGCGCCACAGCGGCTCGCCCCGGGCCAGTCGCTCCAGGGACTCGAGCCCGAGCGCGTACTCGCGCAGGGCGAGGGACCGCTTGTGCCCGAGGTTGCGTTCCCGGAGCCGCTCGAGGTGGTGCGGCACCGTGTAGTCGGGTCCGTAGATGATGCGGAGGTACTCCCGGCCGCGCACCTTGAGGCCCGGCTGCACGAGACCCGCGCGGGTGCGCAGCATGCCGGTAGCCGGCTTGACGACCATGCCCTCGCCACCCGAGGCGGTGAGGTCCTCCCACCACCGCACCCCGGCCGCGACCGACGACGGGTCGGCGGTGTCGACGACGAGACGGCGCGTCGTGCGGAAGGTCGTCGGGTCGGCGTCGACGAGGCGGTCGATGCGGTCGAGGTGCCACCGGTGCCCGCGGTCGTGCCACGTGCTGCCCTCGCCCGCGAGCAGCTGGAAGGGCGCGAGCTGCACGCCCTCGAGACCGTCGACGTCCCAGCAGTACCGGCGGTATGCCGCCGTGAACGCCTCGGCGTTGGCCCGCCGTGCCGTGGTGCGACCGAGCAGGGCGGCGACGTCGAGACCGCGGCCGGCAGCCCGCTCGAGCACGTCGACGGCGGCGGGCAGCGCGGCGCGTGCCGCCGCGCCGACTGACGCGTACTGCTCGCGCAGCAGCGCCTCGGCCTTGAGCGACCACGGCAGGAGCTCGGCGTCGAGCAGGAGCCAGTCGGTCCCGAGCTCGTCCCAGAGCCCGGCCTCCCCCACGGCCGTCCGCACCCGCGCGAGGAGGGACTCGGTGAGCGGGCCGTCGAGGAACGACCGACCCGTGCGGGTGTGCACGACCCCGGTCTCGCCCGACCGGGCCCCGAAGCGCCGGGCTGCCGTGGCGGCGTCGCGGCACACGAGCACGACGGCTCGCGAGCCCATGTGCTTCTCCTCGCACACGACCTCACCCACACCGGCCTCGGCGTAGGCGGCGAAGGCCTCGTCGGGGTGCTCGAGCAGGTCGGGGCGCCGCGACGTCGCGACCGGCGCCATGGTCGGCGGCAGGTAGCCGAGCCAGCGCGGGTGCACGGCGAAGCGGCTCATCACCTCCAGAGCGCCGGCGGCGTTCTCGCCGCGGATCGAGATGCGCCCGTGGTGGCCCGTCTCGACGACGCGGCGCCCGAGGACGTCCGTGAGGTCGAGGTCGTCGTCGCCACGGGCCTGACCGGCGCGGGCGTCGCCCGCGGCTCCGGTGCCCCCGCCGGCGACCGGGAACGGCTTGGACGGTGCGTACCAGACCTGCTCGGCGGTGACCTGCACGACCTCCTTCTCCGGGTAGCGCAGTGCCGTGAGGTGACCGCCGAAGGCGCACCCGGTGTCGAGGCACATCGTGTTGTTGACCCACTCGGGGTCGGGAGTCGGCGTGTGGCCGTAGAGGACCATCGCCCGGCCGCGGTAGTCGCGCGCCCACGGGTAGCGGACGGGCAGCCCGAACTCGTCGGTCTCCCCCGTCGTGTCGCCGTAGAGGGCGAACGACCGGACCCGCCCCGAGGCCCGTCCGTGGTAGGCCTCCTTGAGCCCCGCGTGGGCGACCACGAGCCGGCCGTCGTCGAGCACGAGGTGCGACACCAGGCCGTAGCACCAGTCACGCACGGCCGCGCGGAACTCGGCGGGCTCCTGCCCGAGCTGGGCGAGCGTCGTCTCGAGCCCGTGGCTCACCTGGACGCGGGCGCCGTCGAGCGCGCGGACGAGCTTGTGCTCGTGGTTGCCCGGGACCGCGAGGGCGTGCCCCGCCGCCGTCATGCCCATGGCGAGACGCAGCACCCCCGGGGTGTCGGGACCCCGGTCGACGAGGTCGCCGACGAACACGGCACGGCGGCCCTCGGGGTGCTCGGCGTCGATGGCTCGCCCCCCGTCGTCGCGGACCATCGCGTAGCCGAGCCGGTCGAGCAGCTGCTCCAGCTCGACCCGGCAGCCGTGCACGTCGCCGATGACGTCGAACGGGCCGTGCTCGTCGCGACGGTCGTTGAGCAGTCGCTCGCGGATCACCTCGACCGAAGCGATCTCGTCGACGCCGTTCAGCACGTGGACCTTGCGGAAGCCTTCTCTCCCAAGGCCTTTGAGTGACCGACGGAGCTGGTCGTGGTGCCGTCTGACGACGTGGGCGCCGAAGTCGCGGTCGGGCCGCTCGCGGTTGCGCTCGACGGCGACGGCCACCGGCACGTCGAGGACGACGGCGACGGGCAGCACGTCGTGCGCCTTGGCGAGCTCGACGAGCTGGCGCCGAGCGTCCTTCGAGACGTTGGTCGCGTCGACGACCGTGAGCCGTCCGGCGGCGAGTCTCTTGCCGGCGATGTAGGCGAGCACGTCGAAGGCGTCCTTCGAGGCCGCCTGGTCGTTCTCGTCGTCGGACACGAGCCCGCGGCAGAAGTCGCTCGAGATGACCTCGAAGCGGCCGAAGTGCTGTGCCGCGAACGTCGACTTGCCCGACCCGGACGCCCCGACGAGGGCGACGAGGGCGAGCTCCGGGATCGCGATCGTCGTCATGCCGCACCACCTTCGCTCGTCAGGTCGGCGTCGGCCGCGGAGTCCGGACGGAGGTCCACGCGGCGGAAGAGCGCGAGCTGGGTGGGTGACCCGACCTCCGGGTCCACCTCGCCCACGGGACGCAGCTCGACGGCGTACCCGTGGGTCTCGGCGACGGCCCAGGCCCACCGCCCGAACTCGGCCCGGGTCCACTCGAACCGGTGGTCGGGGTGTCGCATCGCGCCGGCCGCGAGACGCTCGTAGCGCACGTTGAACTCGGCGTTCGGCGTGGTCACGACGACCGCCGCCGGGCGTGCGTGGCCGAAGACGCTGCGCTCGAGGGCCGGCAGCCGATCGGGGTCGAGGTGCTCGACCACCTCCATGAGGACGACGGCGTCGAAGCCCTCGAGCGCGCGGTCGCGGTAGGTGGCCGACGACTGGCGCAGCGTCAGGCGCGCACGGACGCTGTCGGGCATCCGCTCCAGCGCGAGGCGCCGCTCGGCACGTTCGAGGGCACCGGGCGCGACGTCGACGCCGACGACCTCGGTGAACGCGGGGTCGGCCAGCAGCTCGCGCAGCAGCGCGCCCTCGCCGCAGCCGAGGTCGACGACGCGGTGCGAGGCCGTGTCGCGCAGGGCGGCGAGGACGGCGGCGGACCGGAGTCGGACGAGCGGGGTCGCCGGCTGGACATCGTCACCGTCACCGCCGGTGGTCGGCTCGGGCTGCAGCGACTCGGCGGCGACGTCGTCGAGCGCGTCGAGGCGCTCGGTGGCCTCCGCGACGAACTCGCGCTGGTGCTTGAGGTAGCGACGGGTGACGAGGTCGCGCTCCGGGTGGCTGCCCAGCCACGCGCCGGCGTTCCGGACGAGCTTGTCGACCTCGTCGGTGCTGACCCAGTAGTGCTTCGCGCCGTCGAGCACCGGCAGGAGCACGTAGAGGTGGCTCAGGGCGTCGGCGAGCGGCATGGTGCCCGTCAGCGTCACGTCGGCGTAGCGCGAGTCGCCCCACCGCGGCACCTCGGGGTCGAGGGCGACGGCGTCGGCCCGGACCTGCCAGCCGAGGGGCGCGAAGAGCCGCCGGACGAGGTCCACGCCGCCCGAGCAGGGCAGCGCCGGCACGGCGACGGTGAGCGGGAGGGCGRCGCCCTCGAGGTCCGGTCGGGCCGGGCAGCGTCCCTTGAGCGCCGTGCCCCACACCTTGCCGAGCGCCACCGCGAGCATCGACGACGCGGCATACGGACGGTCGTTGACGTACTGGGCGAGCACGAATCCGTCGCCGCCGAAACGTTTGCCCCGGACGGTGCCGACGGGGTCGACCTCGAGCAGCAACGCTGCGGTGCACCGCCGCTCGTCCGACTCGGGGTAGAAGACGTGTGCCGTGCCGACCGGCAGCTCGAAGGACTGCACACGGTCCGGGTGCTTGTGCAGCAGGTAGCCGAGGTCGCTCGCGACCGTGGTCCCCGTCGCCGTCGTCGTGATGGTCAGCAGCACGGGCTCATTGTGCACGCCACGAGCGGGATGCCGGGCGACGCGCGGACCTCCTGTGGATGAGCCGTCCTGGTCGCACGACCGCGACGATCGGGCATGCTGGGCGCATGGACGGGCCCCTTCTTCTCGCCGGCGACCGCCTCGCCGAGCTGGCGCTGGCGCCGCTGACCTATCCGGAGGTGGGTGCGAGCCTGCGCAAGGGCCCCCTCCCGGCGGGTTACGGGCACCTGCGACGGCGCGCCGTCGTCGGTCACGGCCCGGACGCCCTCGACCGTGCGACGGAGGCGCTGCTCGGGTGGGCCGTCCAGCGCGGCGCCGGCGTGCGCGTGGTCGCCTCGAGCCCGCTCGTGCTGCCCGCCGTCGTCGCCGACCTGCGCCTCGGCCCCGGGCCGCTGTCCCTCCGGGCACCCGTACGCGTCGTCGACGTCGTCGAGGGACCGCGGCGTCGCGGTTTCGCCTACGGCACGCTCCCCGGACACCCGGAGGCGGGCGAGGAGTCGTTCGTCGTGTCGCTCGGGGAGGACGGCGCGGTCACCTTCACGGTGCGCGCGTTCTCACGCCCGGACGGCGCCGTGGCGCGCCTCAGCGGCCCCGTCGGGCGCCGGGCGCAGCGTCTCGTCGCGGGCCGCTACCTGAGGTCCCTGGGGTCTCTCGTTCGGACGTCCTGAACCTCGAGGCTGGCTGGGGCGACGTGCTGGCCCGGCGACGGCCGAGGGCGACGGCCCGGGGCGACGCTCAGTGCAGGAACGTCTTGGAGACGACCATGACGACGCCGAGCAGGGCCGCTGCGAGCGACTCCCGGACGGCCCTGCGCGGGCTCGAGCCCGCGGCGCGAGCCCCGAGATAGCCGACCGCCCCGAGCTCGATGACGGTGAGCCACAGGGCGAGGTTGACCGCGAGCGCGGTATCGGCCCCGAGCAGGGAGGCGACGAGGACGACCACGATCGCCGGTACACCGCCCATGAGCACGCGCGACTCGTGGCGTACGGCGGCCACCATCCGCCGTGGCAACGGCGACCCGGCGTGCGTGAACTGGTCGGAGAAGGCGCGCACGTAGACGTCGGCGAGCCAATAGACGACGAGGACGAAGACCGCCGCGAGGACGACGCGCCCCGTCGACGGCGCGTGGTTCGCGGTCGCGCTCATGACAGCGCCGGTGATGATGGCCCCGTAGAGCAGTCCGGCCGGGTTGCCCCGGGCGATGAGCCGCGTGGCCCGCTCCCGGGCTGTCTCCTCCACCACGGCCGGCTCCCCTCAGCGTGCGCCACCGGACGCGGCGCCTCGGGCCCAGCCTGCCGCGACGGCAGGTCGTTGCGCCAGTGGCTCGCCGGGGGACGACGAAGGACCCCAGATCACTCTGGGGCCCTTCGTGTCGCTGACGCGATCAGTAGCGGGGGCAGGATTTGAACCTGCGACCTCCGGGTTATGAGCCCGGCGAGCTACCGAGCTGCTCCACCCCGCGTCGGCAAGAGCAACGTTACGCGAAACCTCGCGCAGGACCAAATCGGGGTCCGGTCGTGCTCAGATCCAGCGTGGTCGACGCCGGAACGACCTGTGGCAGCACGCGATTCGCGTGCTGCCACAGGTCGTGATCGAGATCGGTCGGTCAGGGTGTCGCGGTCGGCGCCGACCGCGGTGAGGCCTCGACCGCGCGCGTCAGCGCCTCCTTGAGCTTGGCCTGCGCCTGACCGTAGGCGGCGAAGTCACCCCGCTTGAGAGCAGCCTCGCCCTCGACGTACGCCGCCTGGGCGTCCTTGAGCGCCTTCGACAGCGCCGCCGCGTCCGGGCTCCCGGGCGTCGCGGTCGACGGCGTCGGCGTCGGCGTCGCCGTGCTGCCCGGCGTGGGTGTCGGAGTCGGGGTGGGAGTCGGAGTCGTGCCGGTGTCACCGGCCTGCGCACCCGACGAACCACCGAAGAGGTCGTTGAGAGCCGCATCGAGCGAGCCGGCCCAGGCGATCTTGTCGCCGAAGGCGACCGCCACGGCCGAGAGGCGCGGGTAGGTACCCGAGCCGCTCGATCGGGCCTGGACGTAGATCGGCTGGACGTAGAGCAGTCCCCCACCGACCGGCAGGGTCAGCTGGTTGCCGAAGATGACGCTGGCCCCGGTCGACGAGGTGGTCGAGATGAACTGCGCGAGGGTCAGCTGGCGACCGAGCGACGCGTCGTTGGAGGTGACGGTCGAGGTCCGCATGTCGTTGTAGACCTGACCGGGGCCGTTGACCGACCCACCCGTCGTCTCGAGAAGGCGCATCTTGCCGTAGGCCGACGACTTCTTGCCGTCCTGGCTGCCCGCGTCGCCGTCCACGGCGAGGAAGCCCGAGAGCACGTTGCGGTCACCGGTGGGCATGAAGGTCGAGGTCAGCGAGAACGCCGGGCTCGACTGGTCGGGCATCGCGAGCGAGAGGTAGTACGGCGGCTGGAGCAGGTTGTCGGCGGGCTGCGTCGGGTCGTCGGGCACGCGCCAGAAGTTCTGGCCACCGTAGAACGACGCTGCGTCCTGGTCGTGGTACTTCTCCAGCAGCGTGCGCTGCACCTTGAAGAGGTCCTCCGGGTAGCGCAGGTGCGCCATGAGCGAGCCCTTGATGTCGCTGAGCGGCTTGACCGTGCCCGGGAAGATCGACATCCACGCCTTGAGCACCGGGTCCTGCTCGTCCCACTGGTAGAGCGTCACCGTGCCGTCGTAGGCGTCCACCGTCGCCTTGACGGAGTTGCGGACGTAGTTGACCTGGCCGGCCTGCACGGCACGCACCGAGTTGCGGGTGCTCGTCACGGCGTCCTCGGTCGCCGTGTCGAGCGTCGTCGTCTGGGAGTACGGGTAGTTCGCCGACGTCGTGTAGCCGTCGAGGATCCACTGGACCCGACCGTCGACGACCGCCGGGTAGGCGTTGCCGTCGAGCGTCAGCCACGGCGCGACCCGCTGCACGCGCTCACGCGGCGTTCGGTGGTCGAGGACGCGCGAGTCGTTGGTCACCGCGTCGGAGAGGAGGAAGTTGATCTCGCGGTACTTCACGGCATACGCGAGGCGCCGGACGGCGTCGAGCTGCACGCCACCCACGCCGGCGTACGTGTAGTTGATCTGCCCGGTGCCCTGGGGGTCCGGGTAGTCGAACTCCTGCTTGTTGYCGYCGACGATGGAGTACTCCGGCGAGTTCTCACCGAAGTAGATGCGCGGCTCGTACTTCCCGAGCGCACCCTCGGTGCCGATCTGCGACTCGATGAAGGTCGGACGACCGTCGGGTTCCCGCGTGTTGCCCTTGGCCGCGACGACGCCGTAGCCGTGGGTGTAGACGGTGTGGTCGTTGAGCCAGTTGCGCTGGCCGTCGGGCACGCCGCTGAGGTCGAGCTCGCGGGCCGCGATGACGGTGTCCTGGGACTTGCCCTCGATCTGGTAGCGGTCGACGTCGAGCACGTCGGCGAACTGGTAGTAGCCCTTGCTCGCCTCGAGCTGCTTGAACGTCGGGCCCACGACGTTGGGGTCGATGAGTCGGATGCCCGGCACGGTGGCCGCGTCGCCACGCAGCTGGCCGGGCGCCGCGACGGTCTTCGTGTCGTACGAGTCGACGTTGATCTCACTGAAGCCGTAGGCCGCCCGGGTCGCGTTGATGTTGCGCTGGATGTACGGGACCTCGAGAGACTTCTCCGACGGACGCACCTTGAGCGACTGCACGAGGGCCGGGTAGATGCCACCGACCGCGACGACGATGACCGCCAGCACGGCGACGCCGACGAGCGGCAGGCGCCACGAGCGCGTCCAGATCGTCGTGAGGAACATGATCGCGCACATGACGGCGGCCAGCGCGAGGATGCCTTTCGTCGGGATGATCGCGTGCGACTCGGTGTACTGGATGCCGGTGATCTTCGTCGACTGCGCGGTCGCGAGGTTGTAGCGGTCGACCCAGAAGGCGACGGCGCGCACGAGCACGAGGGCGGCCGCGATGACCGACAGGTGCACGCGGGCGGCCTGGGTCGAGCGCATCTTGTTGCCGGCGACGATGCCGCCGTAGAGGTAGTGCGTGAAGGCGGCCGTGATGAAGCCGATGACGAGGATCATCGTCAGGAACGCGACGACGAAGTTGATCCACGGCAGGTCGAAGACGAAGAAGCCGATGTCGAGGCTGAACTCGGGGTCGGTGGTGCCGAACGGGCTGCCGTTGCGCCATAGCAGGAAGGTGTCCCACTGCGTCGCTGCCGACAGACCGGCGAAGAGGCCGACCGCGAGCGGTGCCGCGATCGTCGCGGTGCGACGCATCGGCTCGACGAGCTGGCGGTAGTGCTCCATGGCCTGCGTGTCGGGCGACGGGGCGTAGATCGGACGGTTGCGGAAGGCGAAGTGGATGCTCGACCACACCATCGCTGCTGTCAGCAGCCCACCGACGAGACCCAGCAGGATCTTGGTGACGATCTGGGTGCTGAAGACCCCCGCGAAGCCGACCGACTGGTACCACAGCACCTCGGTCCAGAACTGCGCCGCGATGGCGATGACCACGAGCAGCGCGGCCGCCACGACGAGGGACGTGACGAGCGGGCGTCGGGTGGGCGGCAGCGTGGCCGCGTCGGGGCGTCGGGGCGAGCCCGAGTCGTCGTCGTTGAAGTTGCCCGGCGGGGGGCCGAAGTTGCTGTCGCTCACGTGGAGTGCCTTGGGTGCTGGGGCGGGCAGGTGGTCGGGCGGACCCGTGGGCAGCCTCCTGAGGCCGCCTGCGGCAACCATAACCCGCGCTCGTGCGGCACCCGCTGCGCGATACCGCAACGTGACCGGCACGAGACCCCGAGCGTCGAGGGCGTATGCGTGCGGCCCGTCCCGGGGGCGGCCCCCGGTCCGCGCCCGGTCCGCGCCGGGCCGGCGCCGGGTCAGCGCCGGGTCAGCGCCGGGTCAGCGCCGGCCACCCGACGGCATACGGCAGCATGGGGGCGTGAACGCGCAGCCCGTCATCGACCCTCTCGCCATCGCCGCCCTCGACACCGAGCGGCACGTCGCGGCCTCCGGCTGGGACCAGCCCGCCCGGCTCTTCGCGCTCGTGCGCACGGCTGACCTGCTCGAGCGCGAGCCGCAGCTGCGCGACCAGATGGGGCCCTCCGACCTCGCTGACGGCGCCCTGACCGCCATCGAGCAGGAGGGTCTGCCCACGACGAGCTCGCTCGAGACGCTGCTCGGCCGGCTCGCCTGGCCCGACGAGGTCGACGGCTGCGCCTTCGCGATCGAGCGCATGGTCGTGCCGCCGGAGGCCGAGCGCAAGCTGCCCTCCCGCGGCGACGACGCCGTCGACCACCTCGCGGCCCATCCGGACCGCAAGGACGTGCGGCTCGTCGTGGCCGTCCTGCGCGACGGCACCTCGATCTGCCTGCTGCGCCAGCGCGACCACGACTCGGACGACGCCGTCGCGACCGGCAAGGACATCGCGCCCGGGCTCGTCGAGGCCCTCAAGGCGACCTTCGAGGACTGAGCGCCTGAGGGCTCACTCCCGCGACGTCAGCAGCGGGGCAGCGAGCCCGTCTGGCCCTTGGCGATGGCCTCGACCGCGGTGCGAGCCTCGTCGAACGTGCCCACCTTGAAGACGTCGAGACCGTCGGGCACGTGGCCCACCACCTCGTTGCAGTTGTCGGCCGGGGCGAGGAAGTAGGCGGCGCCGTCCGAGCGGGCACCGGCGAGCTTCTGGCGGATGCCGCCGATGGGGCCGACCTTGCCCTCGTCGTCGATCGTGCCGGTGCCGGCGACCTGGTGACCCCCGGCCAGCGGGCCGGGCGTCAGCTTGTCGTAGATGCCGAGGGAGAACATGAGTCCCGCGGACGGACCGCCGATGGCGCCGGCATCGATGGTGACCTTGGCCGGGAAGTCGTGGTCGAGCCCGAGGAGGACCCCGAGTGCCGTGCGGCCACCCTGGCCCTCGACGGTCGGGACGTCGACCGTCACCTCCTTGCCGCCGCGCGTGACCGTGAGGGACACGCTCTCGCCGGGCTTCTTCTTCTGGAGGGCGTCGCGCAGGGCCTGGGTCGTCGTCACGGGCTCGCCGTCGATGCTGACGAGACGGTCGCCGACCTTGAGCAGACCCTTGGCCCTCGACGAGTCGGTGATGCCGGCGATGGCGACGTGGGTCGGCACCTCCTTGCCGATCGCGCGCAGCGCGACGGCCGTGGCCTCCTCCTGCGAGCCCTCCATCTGGACGGCGTTCGCCTCGGCCACCTGCTCCTGGGTGACCTGCGGGTCGAAGACGTCGTCGACGGGGAAGACGTCTCGGGCGGGGTCGACCCACGCCTGCAGGATGTCCCACGCGTCGACGGGGTAGCCGGGTCCGCCCTCGACGCGGACCGTGGTGAAGCGCAGCGCGCCGTCGGTCGGGTAGGTCGGCAACCCCGAGATCGCGATGATCGGCTTGTCCTGGGCGCCGGACGTGCCGAGGGTGTCCTGCGTGGGCCCGGGGCTCATGACGGCATACGGCAGGTGGACGACCGACCCGACGACCATGACGACGAGGATGACGAAGAACGCCGCCAGGACCGCCTTGTTGCCGCGGGTGAGCCTGCCGGTGTCCTCACCCTCGAGCACCTCGGCACGAGTGGGCAGGTCGGTACCGGTGGGCTGCTCCGGCACGCGCTTGATCGTCCTCACGGCAGGCCGACCCACTCGTCGGCGCCGTCGGCGAAGCGCTGGTGCTTCCAGATCGGGATCGTCGCCTTGAACTCGTCGATGAGCTCGCGGCAGACGTCGAACGCCTCGCCGCGGTGCTCGGCGCTGACGCCGACGACCACAGCGACGTCACCGACCTCGAGGTGACCCACCCGGTGGACGACGGCCAGCCGCACGGAGCGTCCATCGGCCGCGAGACGGTCGGCGAGCGCACGGGCCGCCTCGGCCGCCTGCGGGTGCGCGGAGTAGTCGAGGGCGGACACCGTCTTGTCCGCGGTCTGCTCGGCGACGTCGCCGGCGGGCCCGTCGTGGTCGCGCACGGTGCCGACGAAGAGGCAGACGCCGCCCGCCTTGGGCGAGGAGACGCTCGTGAGCACCTCGTCGACCGACAGAGGTGTCTCACGGATCTCGGCAAGGGTGACCGTCACGCCCGCAATCGTATGCCGCCGCGCGGGCCCCCGCGTTCCGCGCCCGCGCCCGTGCCCGCGCCCGTGCTCGCGCCCGTGCCCGGGGTGGGGAACCAACGAGGTCGATCCGTGGTTGTCTTGGTGTACGGCCAGACGGCCGGCAGGAGATCCGTTCGAGTGGGGATGAGCAGGCATGGCCGACGACCGTGGACGCGGTGACGACAACCACAGCGACAAGGACGACGTGTCCGGCGAGGACCAGGGCGACGCGGGCCAGCAGGGCGACGCCAATCAGGGCGACGCCGGCCAGCAGGGCAACACCGGCGACCAGGTCGGCCCGCCCGATGCGGGCCGGGCGCCCGGCGAGTCCCCCTTCGGCCTGCCGCTGAACCGGCCCGGCGGCGGCTCACCCGGCTCGGGAGCCGGCCCGGCTGGCTTCGGCAGCGGCTTCGGGGGCGGCTTCGGGGGCGGCTTCGGTGAGGGCTTCCCCGGGCTGCCGGACCTCGGCGGGATGGACCCGTCCGACCTGGGGGCCATGCTCGAGAAGGTGCTCGGCGAGGCTGCCGACAACCCCGAGCTGGCCGAGGTCATGAAGAGCATGGGGGTCGACCCCACCGACCCCGCGACGCAGGCGGCGATGCGGGCCCAGCTCGGCACCTTCATGGCCGCCCAGGAGTCACCCACGGGCTCGCGCGACATGGCCACCGAGGTCGCCCGCCGGCACGTGATGGCCGCGCAGGGCAACGACGTGCACGACGAGGCCGCTGCCCGGGCCGTCGCCGACGCCGTCGCCGTCGCGACCCTGTGGCTCGACGAGCAGACGACGTTGGCCTCCCCCGCCTGGCGTGCGACCGGCCTGAGCCGCGCCGAGTGGGTCGAGGCGACGATGCCGCGCTGGTTCGAGCTCATCGAGCCGGTCTCCGACGGCGTCACCGCCGCGACGTCCGACGCGATGCGCAAGCAGGTCGGCGAGCTCGGCCCGGAGGCTTTCGGCGAGGCCCTGCCCGAGGGGCTGCCGGAGGGCTTCGACCCGCGGCAGATGGTCGAGCAGTGGGCGCCGATGCTCGGCAACCTCAGCCGCCAGATGTTCTCGGCCCAGCTCGGCCAGGCCGTCGGCACGCTCGCCACCGAGGTCGTGACCGGCACCGAGGTCGGCCTCCCCCTCACCGAGCCGGGCGTCGTCGCCCTGCTTCCCGGCAACGTCGCCGAGCTCGCCGAGTCGCTCGAGATCGACATCGCGCAGGTGCGCCTCTACCTCGCGGTCCGCGAGGCGGCCCGCGTCCGCCTCTTCTCCGAGGTGCCGTGGCTCGGGCCACAGCTGCTCTCGGCGGTCTCCGACTACGCCCGCAACATCACGATCGACACCGACGCCATCGAGTCGGCCCTGTCGACGATCGACCCCTCGGACCCCGAGGCACTGCGCACGGCCCTGCAGGGCAACCTCTTCCGGCCGCAGCCCACCCCTGCCCAGCGCGCCGCCCTCGACCGGCTCGAGACGCTCCTCGCCCTGGCCGAGGGCTGGGTCGATCACGTGACCGACCGGACGACGGCCCGGCACCTGCCGCTGTCGGCGGCGCTGGCCGAGACGATCCGCCGGCGTCGGGTGGGCGGAGCGGCCCAGAAGACGTTTGCCGGGCTCGTCGGGCTCGAGCTGCGCCCGCGCCGGCTGCGCGACGCCGCGAACCTCTGGGCCGCGCTCGAGAGCGCCGGCGGGGCGACCCTCCGCGACGGCCGCTGGGCCCACCCCGACCTCGCCCCCACGTCGGCCGACCTCGACGACCCGATCGGCTACGTCGAGCGGGCGACCGGCACCTCCGCGGCGGGCGCGCTGCCCGAGGGCGGCGACAACCTGGGCGCGGACCTCGACTCCGTGCTCCAGGGCATCCTCGAGGAGGCCGACCGCGAGCGCGGCACCGACAGCGGCACCGACACAGGCACCGACACAGGCACCGACACAGGCACCGACACAGGCACCGACACGGGCACCGACACAGGCACCGACACGGGCACCGACACGGGCACGGCCACCGACGACGACGGCGACACCGGTGGCGACACCAGTGGCGACACCGGCGCCGGCCCTCAGCGGTGACGGGGGCGCACCGCCCGCCGGTGCCGCGGGACCCGCGCGGGTCCGGCGAGCCCCTCGAGGGGCCGAACGCGGCCGCCTGGCGCCGGCTGCACGACGACGCCGTCGCACGGCTGGAGTCGTGGGCTGCGCCGGACGAGCGGCAGGAGCGCCTGCGCGGGGAGTTCCTCGACCACCTCCACGCCCATCCGGCGGCGATGAGCAAGGCCGGACCGCCGGCACACCTCACGGGCAGCGTCATCGTGCTCGACGACGACGGCGACGCCGCGCTGCTGACCCTGCACCGCCGGGCGCGGGCGTGGTTCCAGTTCGGGGGACACTTCGAGCCCGGCGACGCGTCGGTGTGGCACGCGGCCACTCGTGAGGCGCGTGAGGAGTCGGGCATTGCGGACATCACGGCCTTTCCGGAGATCGCGCAGCTCGATCGACATCATCTTTCCGGAGATTTCGGCACGTGCCGTGAGCACCTCGACATCCGCTTCGCGGCGCGCACCCCCAGGTCGGCCGAGTCGGCTGTCAGCACCGAGTCCTTCGACGTCCGGTGGTGGCCGGTGGACGCCCTCCCCGAGGGGACACGAGAGGACCTGCGCCCCCTCGTGGACGCCGGCCTGAGGCTGCGCCACCGCTGACCCGACGCCCGTGACGCGGGCCGGCGTCACGGCATACGCGGTCGTATGCCGTCAGGCGGGGCGCGTGGTCGGGCTCACTCGTCGCTGAGGTCGAGGCCGGCGGCGGCCGAGACGCCCTGGAGGTAGCCGCGGGCCCGCTCGAGACGGGGGTAGCCCTGCAGCAGGGCCCAGAACTCCGGGCCGTGCCCGGGCTGCAGCAGGTGGGCCAGCTCGTGGAGCAGGACGTAGTCGACGACCCAGCCCGGCATGCCACGGAGCTTGTCGGACAAGCGAATCGAGCCCTCGGCCGGGGTGCACGAACCCCAGCGGGAGTTCTGGTTGGAGACCCACCGCACGCTCGCCGGAACGGCGCGCCCGCCGAGGTGCTCGCGCGACAGGGCGAGGGCGCGCTGCTCGAGGTCGCCGTCACTGCGCTGGCGGCGCTGCTCGGACGCGGCGACCCGAGCGACCATGGTGCGCACCCACTCCCCTTCCTCGGCGCGGCTCATCCGCGCCGGGACGAGGACGACGAGGCGCCCCTCCTGGCGGTAGGCCGACACGGTGCGGCGACGCTTGGCGCTGCGGCGGACCTCGACGGTCACCCCGTCGACCACCGTGTGCACCACCTCACGTCGCACCGTCGCCATGAGGGCAGGGTAGGCCAGCGTGGGGACAACGCCCCGGAGCACGGGCCCGACACGGCCGCGCTCGCGCGTCATACCTCATGGCGGACGGGCGCGCCAAGCGGGGATGAGCATGATTTCGTGCTCAGCGTGCTCTAGGGTTGAACGAGTCGAGGCACCCGTCGGATGGGTGCCATCTACAAGGAGACATCAATGGCTGACGAGACCTACAAGGGCGAGTTCTACTGCGTGAAGTGCAAGGAGAAGCGCGAGGCCGAGGGCAAGGTTGTCGTTTCTGACAACGGTCGCCGCATGGCCAAGGGACAGTGCCCCGTCTGTGGCACGAACCTGAACCGCATTCTGGGCAAGGCCTGACCAGGTCGCGGCGGCGTCGCTGACGCCGCAGATCGAGGGGGCGGGACCACACGGTCCCGCCCCCTCGCGCGTACCCCCCCCACGAGCCGGCCCGCGGGCCGGCTCAGGCCTCGCCGACGCCCGACCGGAGACGTCAGGTCCTCGGGCCGCCGTCAGGGGCTGTGGACGACGAGCACCGCCGCACCCGGGCGGCTGCGAGCCTGACGACCGAGGGTGGCGCACGCTGGTGGCGCCACCGGGTCTGGAGGTCCGATGTCCGCTGCTGCCGTCCCACCCCACCCCCGCGTGCCCGTCTGGCTGCGTCCGCTGACGAGACGACGCGGCGAGGTCCAGTTCGGCGTGCTCCCGGGCGGTCCTGTCGTCACGGGGGTCAGCGACACCGAGGCCGCCCTGCTCGCCCGTCTCGACGGCGCCCTCCCCTTCGTCTCGACCGAGCGCGTGGCGGCCGACGCTGGCATCGCTCCCGCACGATGGCGTGCGCTGCTCGAGCTCGTCGCCGAGCTCGGCGTGCTCACCGACCGGCTCCCGGCGGGGGTGTCCTCGTCCGGCTCCGGTGCCGCTGCACGCGCCAGCGCCCCCGGGCGGGTCGTCGTCGACGGCTGTGGCCACGTCGCCACCGACATCGCCGAGGCACTGGCGCACGCCGGCACGACAGTCGTGCACGGCCGGACCGCGGTCGACAGAGCGGTCGCCGCGCCGCTGCGCCCACGGCCCGACCTCGTCGTCCTCGTGGGGTCGCCCGTCGTCGACCCTCGTCGTGGCGACCTCTGGCTGCGTCATGGCGTCCCGCACCTGCCCGTGGCCCCGGCCGGGCCCCGTACGGTGATCGGTCCGCTCGTCGACGGCTCCCCCGGCGCGCCGTGCCTCTGGTGCCTCGACCGGCACCGGGCCGACCGCGACGACGCGTGGCCGACGCTGATGAGCCAGGCGACGCCGACACGGGCCCTCGCGCCGGCCGGGTCGCCCGAGGGCGAGCACGACGGCCTCGTTCCGGGCCTGTCCCATCTCGTCGTCGGCAGCGTGACCCTCCTCGTGAACGGGGTCCTCGAGGGCCACCCTCCCCCGCCCGGGGTGTCCGTCGAGGTGAGCCCCCCGTGGCCGCGGATGGACCACCGACGCTGGCCGTCGCACCCGCTCTGCCCTGCGCACCTTGCCTCAGGCGGCACGAGCGGCCCCGGCCGCGCGTGGACTGGCACCGGGGACGCGTCGCTCCGCCGCGGGGCGTGACCGACGCAGGGCCAAGGCTGGACAGATGGTCGGGCACACCTGCCCGGGCGGGTACACATAGAGTCGAGGGTGGGCTCGATCCGCCGCCGCGCGATGTTGTCTCGTTCACCAGCGCCGGACCGACCACTCGCGCCCGCACGAGACCGTCGACCCGCCCGAGGAGGTGCGCCGTGACCGACCTGCCACGCAAGGCCGTCGTACGCTCGGCCAAGCTCGCCTCGGTGCCACTCGGCTTCGCCGGTCGGACCGCCCTCGGCCTCGGCAAACGGCTCGGTGGTCGCCCGGCGGAGATCGTGGCCGCGGAGCTGCAGGCCCGCACGGCGCAGCAGCTCTTCCAGGTCCTCGGCGAGCTCAAGGGCGGCGCCATGAA
Source organism: Terrabacter sp. RAF57 (assembly GCF_052113925.1). Classification (NCBI taxonomy): domain Bacteria; kingdom Bacillati; phylum Actinomycetota; class Actinomycetes; order Micrococcales; family Intrasporangiaceae; genus Terrabacter; species Terrabacter sp. RAF57. The sequence continues at coordinate 271,653 of NZ_JBFRDT010000002.1, forward strand.
GTTCGGGCAGGCGCTCTCGATCTTCGAGGCCGCGCTGCCCGAGGACCTCGCCGTGCACTACCGGACCATGCTGACCAAGCTGCAGGACAGCGCCCCGCCGATGCCGACCACCTCCGTGCACGGCGTGCTCCGCGCCCAGATGGGCACACGGTGGCGCAGCAAGTTCGAGTCCTTCGACGACCACCCCGTGGCCTCCGCATCGATCGGGCAGGTGCACCGGGCCGTCTGGAAGGACGGTCGCGACGTCGCGGTGAAGATCCAGTACCCGGGCGCCGGCGCCGCCCTGATGAGCGACATCCGGCAGATCAGCCGGGTCGCCAAGGTCGCGGCGAGCTGGGTGCCCGGCATCGAGCTCGGCCCGATCCTCGACGAGCTGCGCGACCGGATGGCCGAGGAGCTCGACTACCGCCTCGAGGCCGAGTCCCAGGCGACCTTCGCTGCCGCCTTCGACGGCGACCCCGACTTCGCCGTGCCGCACGTCGTCGACGGCCGCGAGCACGTCATCGTCTCGGAGTGGCTCGACGGGCTCCCCCTCTCGCGGATCATCGCCGAGGGCACCCAGGAGCAGCGCGACACAGCCTCGCAGCTCTACCTGCGCTTCCTGCTCGCGGGGCCTGCCCGAGCCGGGCTGCTGCACGCCGACCCGCACCCCGGCAACTTCCGCATGACGCCCGACGGGCGCCTGGGCGTCATCGACTTCGGAGCCGTGAACCGGCTCCCGAACGGCATGCCGCCCGAGATCGGGCCGCTGCTCACCACCGGCCTAGAAGGCAGCGCCGAGGACGTGCTCGAGGGTCTGCGCGGGATCGGCTTCGTCAAGGACAACATCGACCTCGACCCTCAGCGGCTCCTCGACTACCTCGAGCCCTTCATGGCGCCGTTCCGCACCGACACGTTCACCTTCAGCCGGGACTGGCTCCGGGGCGTCTTCGCGCACATCAACGACCCGCGCCAGCCCAACTACGCCGTCGCCTACAAGCTCAACCTGCCGCCCGAGTACCTCCTCATCCACCGGGTGTGGGGTGGCGGGATCGGCGTGCTCAGCCAGCTCGGCGGCACCGTCCACGGGCGCGCCATCGTCGACGAGCTGCTCCCCGGGGCGGACCTACCGCCCGTGGGCGACGCCGACTGACGCACGCCATCGACGGACGATCGCCCGGACGGTCGCGCTCACACGGCCTTGCTCGTCACCACCAGACGGGGTCGAGCTTGCTCTCGATCGAGCGGAGGTTCTCGCGGCTGCATCGCTCGCAGGTCCAGGTCGTGCGCCCGGCGTCGCTGCCTCGGCTCCACGTGAGCCGGGCTGCCGACTGGTCCTCGGGCCGCGGGGTCGTGCCGCACCCGGAGCAGACGAGGGACTCGTCACTGGCTGCGGCGTTGGTAGCTGGTTCGCTCGCCGCTTCGGTAGAGGTGTTCACGGGGTTCTCCCTTCTCCTTCTTCGAGTATCCGCCGACGTGGGGGTGGTTCGTGGCGCCACGCGGGATCTCGGCCCGGGCAAGGAGGGGGCTGGGCACGGGGTTCAGGAGCGGGGCGAACGGCCCCGGACGTGCGGAACCGCGGGTGACGTGCGCGTCACCCGCGGCTCGCTCACTCGATTCAGTTGTCCTGCAACGCGCCTCGTGGCGCGGTCGTTCACTTCTGGCTGTGGCGTCGACTGGCGCGGATCTCCTGGGCGATCAGCCGGGCGCTGCGACGGATGCCGCTGCGTTCCTGGCGCTGACTGCGCTGGTTGATCCGGTCGCGAGCCAGCATCTCGAGCTGGTTCATGACGATCTCCTGGTCTGGGATGAAAAGTGCTGGTGGTGGGCGTGGGCGTCTGGGTCATGCGTGGTCACGCAGGCTCAGGCAGCCACGGGGTGCTTGCGCGGACGGCCGCGTGGCCGCTTGCGAGCCACGATGGCGCCCTGGACGAGCAGCTGCCCGCCCCAGACTCCCCACGGCTCCTGGCGCTCGAGGGCGCCGGCGAGGCACTGGACGCGCGCCGGGCAGAGCCCGCAGAGCGTCTTGGCGAACTCGACGTCCTCGGGTCGCTCGGCGAACCAGAGCTCCGCGTCGTAGTCGCGGCACGGAATGGTCTCGCCGACCTGCTCCGCCTCGGTTCTCATGTCGATCAGTTCGCTCAGCTGCATCGTTCTCACCTCCGTCTCCTGGGCGCCCGTGGCGGGGTGCCCCTGCTCTCTCGTGTCTGGCTTGGTCCGCAGGCCTGCACCGGTGGTGCGGGTCTCGGTCCTGCTGCTCGGCATCCGGGGAGTCATCTGTGTCCCTGATCTGTCAGGCACCCGGTCGGGTGCTCATCTGTCGGTGTCGGTTGGTGCGGTGTGGGAGCGGCATTCGGCCGGGGAACTCCCCCGGGTAACACGAAGGCCGCGGACCCGGTGATGTCGGGTTCGCGGCCTGGAGGTGAGGCTTCGGGTCTTGTCAGACCGGTGGCCTCCCAGAACGGGAGCGAACGACATCGAGGGTCTTGTAGGCGGGGGCGGACGTGAGGCCGGTGACCGAGACGTCTCCCTGGATCGGGGCGCGGAAGTCGGCGACACGGCCGCCCATGACGGCGGCGATGGACACAGTGGTCCCCTGCTCCGGAGCGCGCGTGGCCGCCAGGCGGACATCGCCGGTGGTCGGCCGCAGACGCACGGAAAGGACGCAGGAGACTGCGCTCATCGTCATCGTGGCGTTGTCCATCAGGCCGACCTCCTCACTTCTGCTCACGGGCCCCAGCTGGCCACCGAGACCACTGGGCTTGACTTCGTCAAGGGTACGCGTGCGCCTCGCGGGCGAACAACTGATTTAACGAAGTTTTCCGAACTTATTTTGGGCCACTGCGTCTAACCCGCGGATTCCTTTGCCGCAGAACGGCTTTCGATGATTTCTTGCGGGTCGGCACCGGCCAGGATGGCAAGGACGTCGCTGCCGTACTGCTCGAGCTTGCGCGCGCCGACGCCGCTGATGACCGACAGACGACCCTCGTCGGAGGGCGCGTCCTCGGCGATCGCGGTGAGCGTCGCGTCGGTGAAGACGACGAATGCCGGCACGCTCGCCTCGCGCGCGACGGCAAGGCGCCACGTGCGCAGCCGCTCGAACGTCGCCTCGTCGTAGGTGGGCGGACAGTCGTCGCAGCGGCCGGTCTTGCGCTGCGCCGCGGACACGAGCTCGGCGCCGCAGCCGCGGCAGTGCGCGCGGGGTGCCACCTTCGGCGCGGACCGCTTGGACCCGCCCGACCTCGCCTCGCTGCGGGCGCCCTGACCGAGGATGTCGGCCGCCGGCGCGAGGAACCTCGAGACGCGGCGCGTGGCCCGGGCTCCCGGCGTGCGGGCGCCGGACCACGACAGGAAGAGCTGTTTGCGGGCGCGCGTGAGCCCGACGTAGAGCAGGCGTCGCTCCTCCTCGACGGCGTCGGGACCCTCGGCCATCGAGATGGGCATGAGGCCGTCGGAGGCGCCGACGAGGAAGACGGTGTCCCACTCCAGGCCCTTGGCGGCGTGCAGGCTGGCGAGCGTCACGCCCTGCACGGCCGGCGCGTGCTGCTCGGCCGCCCGCCGCTCGAGCTCGGCGACGAGCTCGGGCAGCCGGGCGTCGGGGGCCGCTGCCGCGATGTCGTCGGCGAGCGTCGCGAGCGCGGTCAGCGACTCCCACCGCTCACGGGTGGCTCCGCTCCCCGACGGGGGCTGATGCGACCAACCCGCGCCGGTGATGACGTCGCGGGTGATCTCGCCGAGCGGCTTCTCGCCGTCGTCGCTGCGGGCGGCGCCGCGCAGCAGCAGGACCGCATCGCGCACCTCCTTGCGAGCGAAGAAGCGGTCGCCACCCCGCACGAGGTAGGCCACCCCGGCGTCGGTGAGAGCCGACTCGAAGGCCTCGGACTGGGCGTTGGTGCGGAAGAGGATGGCGATCTCGGCCGCCTGGTGCCCGCCGGCGACGAGCGTGCGGATGCGGTCAGCGACCGCGGCAGCCTCGGCCGGGTCGTCGGGATAGCTCGTCAGCTCGGGCGCGGGACCCGGGTCGGACTGTGCGAGGAGGCGCACCGCCCCGTCGCGCGCTGCCTGGGTGCCGGACGCGACGATGGTGTTGGCGAGCCCGACGATCTGCGGTGTGGAGCGGTAGTTGCGCACGAGACGCACGACCTGCGCCCCCGGGAAGCGCTGGGGGAAGCCGACGAGGTGTCGCGGGCTGGCCCCGGTGAAGGAGTAGATCGTCTGGGCGGGGTCACCGACGACGCAGAGGTCCTTGCGCTCCCCCAGCCACTGGTCGAGGAGCCGCTGCTGGAGGTCGTTGACGTCCTGGTACTCGTCGACGACGAACTGGCGGTACTGGCCGCGGACGGTTCGGGCGATGTCCTCGCGCTCGTCGAGGATGCCGACGGTGAGGAGCAGGACGTCCTCGAAGTCGATGACGCCGCGACGCTGCTTGACGTCCTCGTACGCCTCGAAGAGCCGGGCCATGGCGGTGAGGTCGAGGCCCGGGGGCTCGCGTCGCTGCTCACGGGCGCGGGCGGCATACGACTGCGGCGTCAGGAGGTTGACCTTGGCCCACTCGATCTCGGCGGCGAGGTCGCGGACGGTCGTGCGGTCGAACTGCATGCGCAGCCGGCTCGCCGCCTCGGCGACGGCCGCCGCCTTGTGGCTCATCACCTCGGGGGCCGCGCCACCGATGGCCTGCGGCCAGAAGAAGTGCAGCTGCCGGAGCGCGGCGGCGTGGAAGGTGCGGGCCTGGACGCCCTGCACCCCGAGCCCGCGCAGGCGCGTGCGCATCTCCCCGGCGGCGCGGGCCGTGAAGGTCAGCGCGAGCACCCGCTGCGGCTGCTGCGCACCCGAGTGGACGGCATACGCGATGCGGTGGGTGATGGCGCGCGTCTTGCCCGTGCCCGCACCCGCGAGGATGCACAGGGGGCCCGGCGGGGCCATCGCGACCTCGCGTTGCTCCGGGTCGAGCCCGGCGAGGATCTCGTCGGCGGACGGTACTGCGCTCAGGAGCGATCACCCTTCGAGGCGGCCAGCACGCTCGCGGCGTGGTCCGGCACGTAGTTCTGCTCGTGCTGCGGCGGGCGCTCGTAGCCGCGCGGAGCGGGGCGCTTGGGAACGGGCGGCACGACGGGCGCCACCGCGGCGTGCGGGATGGAGCTGAGCAGGTGGTGCATGACGTTGACCCGCGAGCGCCGCTTGTCCTCCGACTCGACGACGTGCCACGGCGCCCAGTCGGTGCTCGTCGCGGCCATCATGATGTCCTTGGCCTCGGAGTAGTCCTCCCACCGGGTGATGGACTCGAGGTCCATCGGCGAGAGCTTCCACTGGCGCATGGGGTCCTTGGCGCGGCTGCGGAACCGGCGCTCCTGCTCGACGTCGGAGACGCTGAACCAGTACTTGCGCACGATGACGCCGTCATCGACGAGCATCTGCTCGAAGAGCGGGGCCTGCTCGAGGAACCGGGCGTACTGCTCGTCGGTGCAGAAGCCCATGACCCGCTCGACGCCGGCGCGGTTGTACCAGGACCGGTCGAAGAGCACGATCTCTCCGGCCGCGGGCAGGTGGGCGATGTAGCGCTGGAAGTACCACTGTGTCTTCTCGCGATCGGTCGGCGCCGGGAGGGCCGCGATCCGGGCGACGCGAGGGCTGAGGTACTCGGTGATCCGCTTGATCGCCGATCCCTTGCCGGCGGCATCGCGCCCCTCGAAGACGACGACGACCCGCTGACCCGTCGAACGCACCCACTCCTGGAACGCGACGAGCTCGGCCTGCAGCCGACGGACCTCGGTCTCGTAGACGTCGAGGTCCATCCTCGGGGATCGTTTTGCGCCGCGCTTGGCCATGGGGTCATCCTTGCACCGAGGGACGACGCCCGTGGGAGCCGTCCCCACCACCACGCACGACGTCGCGACACGAGTAGGAACCGATGCCCCAGTCCACGCAGGTCACGCCCGACGAGGGCTCGATCACGATGTTCACGACCACGTGGTGCGGCTACTGCACACGCCTCAAGGGCCAGCTGACCCGCGAGGGCGTGCCGTTCACCGAGATCGACCTCGAGGCCAATCCCGAGCACGTCGACTTCGTCGAGCACGTCAACGGCGGCAACCGCACGGTCCCGACCGTCGTCTTCCCCGACGGCTCGGCCGCGACGAACCCCTCGCTCGCCGAGGTCCGTTCGCGCCTCGCGGGCTGACGGGTACAACCCACCGGGCTCAGAAGCTCGTCCGCGTGCCCGGCTCGACGACGGACTCGACCGTCTGGCCGAGCCAGTGCTCGATGATCCGCTTGGCGATCGAGATGCCGCTCGGCGTGCGGATCGAGCCGTCGCGGAGCAGGTCGCGGTACTCCTCACGGCTCACCCAGCGCGCCTCGGCCATCTCGACGGGGTCGATCGTCAGCTCGGTCTCGCGCGTCGTCGCCTGGAAACCGATCATCACCGACGAGGGGAACGGCCATGGCTGGTTGCCGAGGTAGTGCGCCGCCTCGACGGAGATGCCGACCTCCTCGGCGACCTCGCGGGCGACCGCGGACTCGAACGACTCCCCCGGCTCGACGAAGCCGGCGAGCACCGAGAAACGACCCTCCGGCCAGTGCGCCCCCCGCCCCAGCAGCAGCCGGTCGTCCGGGTCGACGACCGACATGATGACCGCCGGGTCGGTGCGCGGATAGTGCTCGCTGCCCTCGCGCTCGCAGCGCCGCACCCAGCCACCCTGGCGGGGATGGGTCGGGGCGCCACAGCGAGGGCAGAAGCGGTGCGTCGCGTGCCAGTTGGCCAGTGCCAGCGCGGTCGTGAAGACGCCTGCGTCGCGGGGTGCGAGCGCCTCGCCCGCCTGACGCAGCGTGAGCCAGCCTTCCGGCGGCCGGTCCTCGTCGGCCGCGCTCCCGTCGTCCGTCGAGACGACGCCCACGTATGCCGTCCCGTCGCCGTCGCGGCCGAKGTGCAGTCCGAGCCGGGCGTGGTCCTCGGGCTCGGGGGCGCGCAGGACGAGCGTCAGCCCGTCGTCACCGGCCACCTCTGCGCCGTCTGGGGCCGACACCTGCATGCGGTCACCCCGGACCTCGGCGACCCGGGTCTGCGGGTCGTCGAGCAGCTCGGTGAGGACCTCGGGCCGCCGACGCTCGAGCGCCACCCGGTCCAGTGAGCTGCGCGAGAGCGCGAGGTCGGCCAGGGTCTCGTCGGTCACTGCCACGCGACCCACCCTAGGGCGGCGAGCCGGCACCGGCGCACCGGTGTCGAGCCTGCACCGAACCGACCCGGCGCGGGCGTCGCCTCCCACGCTCGGCGCGCTGCTCGACCTACGGTGGACACGTGACGCGCAGCCCGCTCTTCCTCGCCGCCCTGGCGAGCTCGGCCGTGCCGGGCCTCGACCCGGTGACGGTGGAGGGTGTCCCGGGCCGTCCCGGCGACCTCTTCGAGATCGCCTACGTCCAGGACAGCCAGGACCGCCGCTGGGTCGTCAAGGCGCCGTGCACGTCGGCGGCCGGCGCGATGCTCGACGACATCTCCGCCCTGTCCGGCCTGCTCGGGCGCCGGCTCGACGTGGCCATGCCGATGGTCCGCGGCCTCGCCCAGGTGCCGGAGGGCCGAGCGGCCGTCTACCTGCGCGTCCCCGGTCGACCCCTCGACTTCGCGGGGCTCCGTCCGGGCCCGTTGACGGCCGAGGTGGGTCGCACCCTCGCGCACATCCACAACGTCGAGCACCTGCTCTACGAGGAGGCCGGGCGACCCTCGTACGACGCCGAGGCGTACCGCCGCCGCCAGCTCTCCGAGCTCGACCGGGCCGCGGCGACGGGGCACGTGCCCACCGGGCTCCTCACGCGGTGGGAGCACGCGCTCGAGGACGTCTCGCTGTGGCGCTTCGCGCCGAGCACGGTCCACGGCACCTTCACCGGCGAGAACGTCCTCGCGTCGTTCGACGACGACGACGACTCGTCGAGCGGTCACGTGCGTGGCGTCCTGGCCTGGGAGGCCAGCCGCATCGGCGACCCGGCGGACGACTTCGCCGAGCTCGCCAGTCTCGCGCCGGCCGAGACGCTCGATGCCGTGCTCGAGGCCTACGCCGAGTCGCGCATCGAGCGACCTGACGTGCACCTCGTGCGCCGGGCCCGGCTCGCGGCCGAGATGGCGCCGCTGCGGACCCTGCTCCACGCCCTCGCCTCGGGCCAGCTCGACGTCGTCGAGCGCACCGCCGACGAGCTGCGCGCCCTCGACGGCCAGGTCGAGGACGACGACCGTCGTCACGCGCAGGAGGACGCCGAGCGCAGCGAGCGCACCCGACAGGCGCGAGAGCGCGCCGCAGCGGTCCTCGACCCCGACGACCCCGAGCGGCCCGAGCCCGAGTGGGACGCGACCCAGCCGCACGTGCCCTTCCCGATGCTCGGCGCGACCCAGGCGATCTCGATGACCTCGCTGCTCGACGAGCCGGAGGCCCCCGATGACTGGACCGCCGGGGACGCCGAGGCGCCCTCGACGTCGCCGGAGGCGGCCGATGCGGCACCGGGTGACGCCGTCGCGGCCTACGACATGCCAGCGGTCCCCGACGGGACGGCCGAGCCGGACCGGTCACCGTGGCACGACGAGACCGTCGAGGAGTCCCAGCCCGTGCCGCTCACGGCCGCGGACGCCGACGCCTCCACCTTCGAGATCGACGAGGTCGAGGCCCTGCCCGAGGACGCCGACGGCGTGCTCGACCTCCACGAGGGCGCCTCCGACTTCGTGCCTGTCGAGCACCGACCCGAGCACCCCGCGCACGACGCGCGCAGCTGACGGGCCCAGGCCGCGTCGTCGAGTGGCCCCGAGACCCCACCCGTCACTCCCGTCGAGTGGCCCCGGCACCCCACCGGTCCCACACGGACGGACCGGATCGGTGTGACGGGGCGGCCACTCGAGTGGGACGGGGCGCTCACTCGAGGGGGCTAGTCGGGGAGGGTGCGGAGCAGGTCGACGAGGGCGCCCTCGCCCGGGAGGTCGGGACGCACCGTGACACCTTCGCCCGCGTAGTAGAACGCCGCGTCGACGAGCGACGGGTCGACGCCGCGCAGCCGGGCGAAGGCGACGGCATACGCCGCGAGCTGGAGCGCGCGGACGGTCGCGTCGCGCCCGGTCGGCCTGGCGCCCGTCTTCCAGTCGACGACCGTCCAACCGCCGTCGTCGCGAGGGAAGACGGCGTCGACCCGGCCGCGGACGGCGATCCCGTCGATGACCGTCTCGATCGACATCTCGATCTCCTCGGGGATGCGGTCGGCCCACCCGCTGGCGAGGAAGCGCTCCTTCATCCCGTCCAGGTCGCCGTCGTCGGCTGCCCCCTCGTCGGCGCTGCCTGGGAGGTCGAGCAGGTCGACGAACGCGGCGCGCGCGTAGTGCTCCTCGATCCACGCGTGGAAGGCCGTGCCCTGCCGCGCGGCGACGGCCGGCGGGCTCGGCATCGGACGCCGGAGGGACATCGCGAACGCCTCCGCGTCCCGGGCCAGCGAGACGACCGCGGACGCCGAGAGGTGGCGAGGGACGTCGACGACGGACTCATCACGAGACCGCCGGGCCGCCTGCTCGGCGAGCAGGATGCGAAGGTCGTCGACGCGCGGATCCCCTTGCGGCACAGTGGGACCCGCGTCCACGAGGGCGGCGATCCGTCGGTGCGCGTCGAGCAGGCCGGCGCGCCTCGCCCCCATCGGGTCATGCGGCCACAGCTGTGAGATCGGGACGGCCAGGTGCGGGTTGGTCGGTGCCGACGCCTTGCCCTTGTCGTCGACGACCGGCTCGGGGTCCGGCGCCCAGGCGGTGCGCACGACGGATCCGGGCAGGGTCTCCTCGACCTCGGTGATGAAGCGTGACGGCACCGACAGCGTCTTCTTCGCCGAGCCCCACAGGTGGGTCGTCAGGAGCATCGCGGACCGTGCGCGCGTCAGCGCGACGTAGGCGAGGCGCCGCTCCTCGGCCACGGCATGACGCCCACCGTCGAGCACGAACGCGTCGATGGCGGCGCTCAGTGCCTTGCGGTCGGGCACCCCGCGCCAGTCGAGGTGCGGCAGGCCGGCTCGGTCGCCGCGCAGGTCGTAGGGCAGCGAGTCGAGCCCGATGAGCCAGCCCTTGTCCTTGACCTCCCCCGAGCAGGCGTATGCCGTGGGCTCGCTGTCGGCGACGGGCGCCACCGCTGTCGCGCCGTGCGCCGGGAAGACTCCCTCGACGAGGGTCGGGACCGCGACGACGTCCCACTCGAGCCCCTTGGCCGCGTGCACGGTCAGGACCTGGACGGCGTCGGCGTCGGACTCGGTGTGCCCGGCGTCGAGACCGCGCTCCTGGTCGCGGGCGGCATCGAGCCAGCTGAGGAAGCCGGACAGGGTGGGTCGATCGGCGGTCGTGGCATAGCGCGCCGCGACGTCGGCGAAGGCGTCGAGGTGCACGCGGGCGGTCGAGGCCGTGTGTTCGGGCCGCGAGAGCACCTCGATGTCGAGCCCRATCGCGACCTCGGCCTCGGCGACGAGGTCGACGAGGGGCAGCGCCGTGAGCCGACGGAGCCGCCGCACGACGTCGCCGAGCTCGTGCAGCCGGGCCAGTGCCTCGTCGCCGATGCGGGCGCCGTCGCGTCCGGTCCACCCGGCGCGAGGCAGGTCGTCGAGGGCCTCGACGAGCGTGGCGGTGTCGGCACTGTCGGCCGCGAGGTCAGAGCCCCGGCGGTCATCGGCTGATGCCGTGCCGCCACCGGCACCCGCCACCTCCGCCACGACRCCGTCCGCCGGAGCGCCGTCGCCCGTGGGTGTATGGCCTCCGGAGGGCCCGGCTCCCGGGCTCCCCTGCGCGGCGACTGCGCCGGGGCCGCCGGGCGCCGGCTGGTCGGGTGCGGTCGAGGTGGCGGCCCCGACGCGGGGCGTTCGCCGGTGCAGCTCACGCGCCCACGCCCACAGCCCGGCCAGGTCGGCCGCGCCGAGACGGACGACGGGCCCGGTCAACAGGCGCATCAGCTGGTCGCCGCGGCTGGGGTCCTGCACCACCCACAGAGCGGCGACGAGGTCGCTGACCTCGGGGGTGACGAGCAGGCCACCGAGGCCGACGACCTCGACGGGCAGCTGGTGGCGGCGCAGCGCCTCGAGGACGACGGGGAAGGTCGAGCGTCGCCGGCACAGCACGGCCGCGCTGCGGCCGGTGCGCCGGCCGCTCGGGCTGAACCAGTGCGCGGCGATCCAGGCCGCGAGGTGGTCGGCCTCCTCCTCGGCGGTCCCGAGCCGCGCCACCTCGATCGTGCCCACCCCGGCGCCTGGCCGAGGCCGCAGCGGCTGCACGTGCTCGGTCGCGAGCGGCGCGGCCACGGCGTTGGCCGCATCGAGGATGAGCGAGTCGTTGCGCCAGCTCGTCGACAGCGGCAGGACGTCGGCGGGGCCCTCGTCGCCGCCGAACTCGGACGGGAAGCGCAGCAGGGTGGTCGCGCTCGCGCCGCGCCAGCCGTAGATCGACTGGTTGGGGTCGCCGACGGCGGTCAGCGCCACCCCGGAGTGGTGGAAGAGCGAGCGGAGCAGCTCGAGCTGCGCCTCGGACGTGTCCTGGAACTCGTCGAGCAGCACGGCCCGGAACCGCTCGCGCTCGATCTCGCCGACGGCCGGCACCGAACGGGTGAGCCGGGCCGCGATGGCCATCTGGTCGGCGAAGTCGAGGGACTCGCGCTCGCGCTTGAGCGCGAGGAAGGCCTCGACGATCGGCAGGACCGTGCGGCGCTCGCGCAGGACGGCGACCGCGTCTCGCGCGGCGGTGAGCGACCCACGGCCCTCGCCGTCGGGCAGGGCGTCGAGGCGCGCGAGCACGGCGTCAAGATGGTCCATCACGTCGACGGGCGTGCGCACGTGCTCGGCCATCTCGCCCGCGAGCGCCATGACGGCCTGGATGACGGTCGCCTCGCTCTTGACGACGTCGTCCATCGGACCGTCCCAGCGCGACACCGCCTCGGCAGCCAGCTGCCACGCCCCGGCCTCGGTGAGGATGCGGAACTCCGGCTCGATGCCCACCCGGAGGGCGTGCTCGCGGACGAGCCGGCCGGCATACGCGTGGTAGGTGGAGACGGTGGGCGTGCCGCCGAGCACCTCGGCGCCCGTGCCGTCGTCGGCGGGCGGCGTCCAGATGCCGGCCCGCTCGAGGCCTCGCAGGCGCTTGGCGATGCGCTGGGAGAGCTCGGCCGCGGCCTTGCGCGTGAAGGTCAGGCCGAGCACCTGGTCAGGGTCGACGAGGCCGTTGGCGACGAGCCACACGACGCGCGCCGCCATCGTCTCGGTCTTGCCCGAGCCCGCGCCGGCGACGACGAGCAGCGGGCGGGCACCCGCCTCGATGACGGCGGCCTGCTCGGCCGTGGGCGGCGGCATCTCGAGCGCCGTCGCGATGTCGAACGCACTGTGCGCCACCGTCGTCGCGGGGCGCGCCTCGGTCGTCGTCACAGGGCGTCTCCCTCGGGCTGGACGGGGCACGACGACCGCACCGGGCAGGTCTCGCAGGCCTTGCCCTGCGCAGCCCGGAACTCGGCCGCCCCCATCCCCTCGGCGGTCTCCTGCACGAGCGTCCGTGCCCACGTCGGGTCGTCGCTGCTCGCGAGCGGTGGCTGTGGCAGCACGCTCGGCTTGAGCCCGCAGAGCCCTCCCTTGCCGATGAAGGCGAGCGCCGCCCCGGCACTGCGGTCTCCGAGCGCGGGGAACCCGCCTTCCTCGACGGCCACCTGGTAGGCCCCGAGCTGGCCGTGCTGGGCCAGCTCGGCCTTGGTCGGCTTGGACTTGCCGGTCTTGAGGTCGACGATGCGCAGGCGGCCCTCGGCGTCGCGCTCGATGCGGTCGACGCGCCCGGCCACGACGGCGCGCCCCACCTCGACCCGGAAGTCGGACTCGATCCCGACGCGCTCCCAGTCGCGCTCGGCGGCGGACCGGTAGGCCACGAACCGCGTCACCATGTCGTGCGCCTCCTGGTGGGTGCGGTCGGTGACCCAGCCGGGCTTGAGCCCGAGGCGTCCCCACCGTGCGTCGACCTCGTGCTTCAGCTCCTCGAGCGGCGCGTCGGGCAGCTCGGCGACGATGTCGTGGACGAAGGTGCCGACGGAGGCTGCGCCGAGGGACACGCCCTCGCCACCGACCGACGTGAGGAACCAGCGCAGCCCGCACTCGGCGAAGTAGGTGACCTTCGACGGCGACACGGACACGGGCTCGTCGGGTCGGCGCACGGGACGCTCGCTCGTGACCGACCGGAGCGCCCACCACGAGGTCGGGTCGGCCCCGCGCACGCCCTCGCGCGCCGCGGCTGCGAGCAGGTTGAGGGCCGGCTCGGCGACGCCGGGGTCGGGGCTGACGGCCTCGCGCCTCAGCTCTCCGACGAGCCCCGGCAGGGCCATGGTGCGCGCCACCTCGGAGTGCGGGCGCACCTCGTCGGCCAGACGCGTCGTGGCAGGCGGGTCGACGAGGTCGAGGTAGACCGACGGCTGCTCGTCCTCGTTGCCGACGGCGGTGACGAGCAGCCGCTCGGTGGCGCGGGTGACGGCGACGAGGAAGAGGCGCGTCTCGTCGTAGCGCACCGCGGCCTGGGCGGCGCGGAAGCCGAGCGGCCGCTGGGCGACGACGTCGACGAGGTCCTCGGACCCGAGGACCGAGCCGCGCAGGCGCAGGTCGGGCCACACGCCCTCCTGCACGCCCGCGACGACGACGATGCGCCACTCCCGGCCGGCGGCGGTCTGCGGCGTCAGCAGCGCGACCCGGCCGCCGGACTGACCGCCGACGAGCAGGGTGTCGCCGGGGACGTCCTGGCCCTGGATGTGCTCGAGGAACTTGTCGGGGCCGGCGGTCGGCAGCCGGTCGACGAAGGCGCCCGCCGCGTCGAAGAGCGCGAGCACGGCGTCGAGGTCGCGGTCGGCCCGCTCGCCCGACGTGCCTCCGGAGAGCGCCTGCCGCCGCCATCCGTCGGCAACCCCCGCGCCCTGCCAGATGGCCCAGAGCACGGACTCGGCCGTGACCCCGCGCGCCCACCGGCCGTCGTCGGCGACTCTCGCCGCCGCGGCGCCTGCGGCGAGCGCCGTCGCGATGCGTTCGGCGGGCCGGGCGGTCGGCCCGAGCATCCGGGCGCGGGGCTGTGACTGGAGCAGCTCGGCGAGCAGCTCGTCGCTCGATCGCCCACCCCCGGAGGCGAGCTCGTCCTGCCGGAGCAGTCGCCGCAGCCGCCGCAGACCGACGGTGTCGCTCCCCCCGACCGGCGACAGCACGAGGTCGGCGGCCCGCACGGGGTCGATGACGTGGCTCTCGCCGCGGTGCTCGGCGCGGGCGATGGCGATGCTCTCGTCGAGCAGGTGCAGCAGCGGGCGCACCGCGCTCTCGTCGCGCACCGGCGTCTCGGCGCTCCCGGCCTCGACCGGCACCCCGGCCTGCCCGAGCAGGCGACGCATCGYGTCGGCGCGGCCCGATCCGCGCACGATGACGGCCATGTCGGTCCAGGGCACGCCCTCGACGAGGTGCGCCCGGCGCAGCAGTGCCGCGACGTGAGCCGTCTCCTGGGCGGCGGACCGCAGCAGGGCCACCTCGACGGTGCCCCGCGACGGGTCGCCGGTCGCCGACGACATCCGGCGCTGCTCGCCGCCGCCGAGCGCCCCGATGCGCCGCGAGACCCGGTCGGCCACCCCCACCATGGCCGCGCCGAGCCGGTAGGTCCGGTCGAGGACGACGGTCTCGCTCGCACCGTCACCGGCGTCGTCGATGAGGTCGAAGAGCCCGCCGACGAAGCGGGGGTCGCGCCCGCTCCCCGCGAGGTCGGTCCAGCCGTCGGCGAGGAAGCGCGGGTCGGCGCCGCGGAAGGTCTGGACGGCGACGTCGGGATCGCCGAGGAGCACCACCCGAGGGCCACCGGCACCGGCGACGACGCGCAGCAGCCGCGCCGCTGCCGACGTCAGCTCCTGGGCATCGTCGACGACGACGAGGCGGATGCGCTCGTGCAGCCGGTCGAGTGCCGACGGGTCGTCGTCGAGCAGCTCGGCCACCGCGGTGAGCACCCACGCGGGGTCGTAGGAGCCGTGCCGGCTGAACGAGGTGACCTGGTCGTACTCGCGCAGCACGTGCGCCGCCGCAGCCCACTCGGGCCGGTCGTGCTCGTCGGCGAGACGAGCGAGATCGTCGGGGCCCTGCCCCAGCTCGACCGAGCGCATGAGCAGGTCGCGCAGCTCGTTGCGGAAGCCGCGGGTCGTAAGCGCCTCGCGCAGCTGCTCAGGCCATGCCGGCCCGCGCACCTCCCCCGACGCGTGCCCGGCGAGCAGGTCGCGCAGGATGACGTCCTGCTCGGGGCCGTTGAGCAGCCGGGGCGGTGGGTCGCCGCGCAGCGCCGCCTCGGCCCGGAGCACCCCGAAGCCGAAGGCCTGCCACGTCCGGGCGAGCGACTCGGTGGACGTGCCGCCGAGCCGCGCCGTGACCTGCTGGCGCAGCGCGCCGGCCGCGCTGCGGCTCGAGGTGAGCACGAGGCACGAGTCGGCCCGCAGCCCCTGACGGCGCACGGCGTCGACGACGAGCTCGACCGCGACGGTCGACGTGCCGGTGCCCGGCCCGCCGAGGACCCGCAGCACCCGGGCCGAGGAGTCGAGCGCGGCCTGCTGCCGCTCGTCGAGCCGCACCTGCGCCGGGGCGAGGGCGGGAGCTCGACGGAGGATGACCACCGGAGGATTCCATCACGCCTGACCGACACCCGCGCACGACCCGATGGCGTATGCCGTCCGCCCCGTCCCGATGGACGCGCCCCGTTCCTGACTCGGCGGGGCCCAGGGCCCTCGGTGACGCGACCTCGACCCAGCCGCCCGCGGCGCGAGCGGGCACGCGAAGGGCCCGGGACGGCATACGCCATCCCGGGCCCCGTGCGGTGCTTCAGGCCGTCACCTGACGTCGAAGCGGTCGGCCTCCATGACCTGCGACCAGGCAGCGACGAAGTCGTGGACGAACTTCTCGGCGGCGTCGTCGCTCGCGTAGACCTCGGCGARGGCGCGCAGCTCGGAGTTGGAGCCGAAGAGCAGGTCGACGCGGCTGCCGGTCCACGTCTGCTCGCCGGCGGCGTTCGTCGCGGTGAACGTGTCGCCGCCCTCGTTCGCAGCGGTCCACGTCGTGCCGAGCTCGAGCAGGTTGACGAAGAAGTCGTTCGTCAGCGTGCCGACGCGGTCGGTGAGGACACCGGTCGTCGAGCCACCCGTGTTGGCGCCGAGGACGCGCAGGCCGCCGACGAGGACCGTCATCTGCGGGGCCGAGAGGCCGAGCAGGTTGGCACGGTCGACGAGGAGGTACTCGGCCGGCACGCGACCGGGCTTGCCGACGTAGTTGCGGAAGCCGTCGTGCCGCGGCTCGAGGTAGCCGAACGACTCGACGTCGGTCTGCTCCTGCGTGGCGTCGACGCGGCCGGCGCGGAAGGGCACCTCGACCGTGACGCCGCCTGCAGCAGCGGCCTGCTCGACCGCGACGTTGCCGCCGAGGACGATGAGGTCGGCGAGCGAGACGGTGGCACCGCCACGGCCGTTGAAGTCGGCCTGGATGCCCTCGAGGGCGCGCAGGACGGTCGCGAGCTCGGCCGGGTCGTTGACGTCCCAGCCGCTCTGTGGCTCGAGGCGCACGCGGGCACCGTTGGCGCCACCGCGCTTGTCGCTGCTGCGGAACGTCGACGCGGACGCCCACGCGGCCTTGACGAGCTGGGTGACGGTGAGGTCGGAGTCGGCGATGGCCTGCTTGAGCGTCGCGATGTCGTCGGCACCGATCGGCTCACCGGCGGCGGTGGGGAGCGGGTCCTGCCACAGCAGCTCCTCCTGCGGCACCTCGGGGCCGAGGTAGCGCTCGACCGGGCCCATGTCGCGGTGGGTCAGCTTGAACCAGGCACGCGCGAAGGCGTCGGCGAACTCGGCCGGGTTCTCGTGGAAGCGGCGCGAGATCTTCTCGTACGCCGGGTCGACGCGCAGGGCCAGGTCGGTCGTCAGCATCGTGGGCAGGCGCTTGGCGCCGCCCTCGTTCGGGGCCGGGATGATCGCCTCGGCATCCTTGGCGACCCACTGGGCCGCACCCGCGGGGCTCTGCGACAGCTCCCACTCGTGACCGAAGAGCAYGTCGAAGAACGTGTTGTCCCACTGCGTCGGCGTGGGCGTCCACGTGACCTCGAGGCCGGACGTGATGGCGTCCTGGAGCTTGCCGGTGCCGTAGGACTGCTTCCAGCCGAGGCCCTGCTCCTCGAGCGGGGCACCCTCTGGCTCAGTGCCGACGTACTTCAGCGGGTCGGCGGCGCCGTGCGTCTTGCCGAAGGTGTGACCACCGGCGATGAGGGCGACGGTCTCCTCGTCGTTCATCGCCATGCGGCCGAACGTCTCGCGGATGTCGCGGGCGGACTGCAGGGGGTCCGGGTTGCCGTTGGGACCCTCGGGGTTGACGTAGATGAGCCCCATCTGGACCGCGGCGAGCGGGT
The DNA here is from genome assembly GCF_052113925.1 of Terrabacter sp. RAF57. Lineage (NCBI taxonomy): Bacteria > Bacillati > Actinomycetota > Actinomycetes > Micrococcales > Intrasporangiaceae > Terrabacter > Terrabacter sp. RAF57. The sequence goes on from NZ_JBFRDT010000002.1 coordinate 289,042, forward strand.
TCTCGAGGTCGCGGTCGCCGGTGTAGCGCTCGTCGCCGAGCCACTCGGCCTCCGAGCCCCAGTAGACGTCGGCGTCCGGCTCCCAGACGTCCTCGCGTCCGCCGCCGAAGCCGAACGTCTCGAAACCCATCGACTCGAGGGCGACGTTGCCGGTGAGGACGATGAGGTCGGCCCACGAGAGCTTCTGGCCGTACTTCTTCTTGACCGGCCACAGCAGGCGGCGGGCCTTGTCGAGGTTGCCGTTGTCGGGCCAGGAGTTGAGCGGGGCGAAACGCTGCTGCCCGGCACCCGCGCCGCCGCGACCGTCCTGCACGCGGTAGGTGCCGGCGCTGTGCCAGGCCATGCGGATCATGAACGGGCCGTAGTGGCCGAAGTCGGCGGGCCACCAGTCCTGCGAGTCGGTGAGCACGGCCGCGATGTCGGCCTTGACGGCGGCGAGGTCGAGGCTGGTGAAGGCCGCGGCGTAGTCGAAGTCCTCACCGAGCGGGTTGGCGACCGCGGGGTTCTTGGCGAGGATCTTGAGGTTGAGGCGGTTGGGCCACCAGTCCTCGTTGCTCGTGCCCGCGGGGCGGGTCGACCGGTCGTGGGCCACGGGGCACTTGCTGGCCTCCGGCTCGTTCATCTCGCCGACTTCGGCGTTGGGCTGGTGGAGCTCAGACACGAGGACGTCCTTCTCTTTCTGGGGTGGGCAACTTCAGGAGGCGGCCTCGGCGGCGCACTCGGGGCAGATGCCCCAGTACGTCACCTCGGCCTCGTCGATCACGAATCCGTGGGGGTCGGATGCCGTGAGGCAGGGGGCGTGGCCGACGGCGCAGTCGACGTCGGCGATGGAGCCGCACGAGCGGCATACGACGTGGTGGTGGTTGTCGCCGACGCGCACCTCGTAGCGGGCGACGGAGCCCGTCGGCTGGATGCGGCGCACGAGTCCTGCGTCCGTGAGGGCGCGCAGGACGTCGTAGACGGCCTGGTGGGACACGTCGCCGGCGACCTCGCGAACGCGCCGGATGACCGTGTCGGTGTCGGTGTGCGGGTGGTCGTGCAGGACCGAGAGGACGGCGACGCGCTGGCGCGTGACGCGCATCCCGGACTCGCGCAGCTGCACCTCGACGTCGGCTCCGGTCATGCCCCGAGTCTCCCGGCTTGTCTGGAACAAATCAAGTCTTGACCACTCTCTGGCGACCGAGCCGGTAGAGGTGCCAGGCCACTGCGGCCATCCAGATCGGCAGCAGGACCCCGTAGAGAGCGATCGGTGCGCGGCGATGTGGGCGAGCCTGGCCCAGCCGCCCTCGGTGGGCGCGGCCGGAGCCGCCACGGCCAGGACGATGCCGGCCGTCACCATGACGACGAAGACACCCGGCGCAGACCCCACCGATCCGGTAGAGGCGGGCCCACGACGGGTCCGACCCCGTCACCGCGGCGCTCCCGCTGCCCGGCGCCGAGGCATACGTGGACATGACCATCGGACCGTCTCCCTGGTGACCTGGCTGACGACGTGGCGTCACCCTCGTGAGCGACCCGCAGCCACGGGCCGCTCTCCCACCCTCACGCGCCGCGGCCCGGACCGGCAGGGCCGAAGGTCCCGGCAGGGGTCCCGACGTCCGGACGGGACCGTGCGTCCGGGATCCCGCGTCAGGTGTCAGCCGCGACGACCTCGACCTCGAAGCCCTCGCCGCTCTCGAGGTAGGCGGCGTAGTGCTGCGCGCCACCGGCATACGGGTGGCTGTCGGCGAACATCAGCGTCCAGCCGCCCTCGCCGCAGGCGTCGACGAGCGCGTCGACCTCGGCGCGCGAACCGCCATGGAAAGCAAGGTGGTTCAGGCCCGCGCGGGTGCGCTCATGGCGTCCGGCGACGACGTCGGGGCCGGCCTCGACGACGACGTAGAGCGAGCCGAGCTCCCACGCCTGGCCGTGCCCCCAGTCGTCACCGAGGTGGTAGCCGAGCCGTCCGAGCAGCCAGCCCCACTCGCGCGTGGCGGCGGTGATGTCGTCGACCCAGATCTCGATGTGGTGCAGCCCGCCGCGCGGCCCCGCTCCCCTGGTGGCACCGGACGCCGCCGGCGCTCCGCCGAAGTCCCAGCGTGCCCGGCCCATGTCGGCGCGGCCACCCTCGACGAGCCCGCCCACCATGGGCGTCCCCTCGGCCCGCCAGTGCTCGAGGGCCTCGTCCTCGAGGCCCTGCGGCGGCCGACCGTCGGAGCGGATGACCCGCCACCACGGCAGGTCGGACCCGTAGCGGCTCATCACGGTGCCCACCGTGCGCGGACCCATGCCGCCGAGGCGCTTGGCGATGTCGCCGTAGGCGAGCACCCGCCCCTCGGGGATGGTCGCGACGAGGTCGAGCACGCGCTCGGCGTGGTCCTCCAGCGGCACGGGCGTCCTCTCAGTACTCGGGTTGGCTCGGGTCGATCTCCCGGAGGTAGGCGAGTATGCCGCCCTCGACGTTCGCGACGTCCGTGAGCCCCGCGCGCAGCGCGAGCCGAGTCGCCTCGGCCGATCGGCCACCCACCTTGCAGTGGATGAGCACCCTTCTGTCCGTGGGCAGCTCGTCGAACGCCTCCCCGGACCGGAAGCGGTCGAGGTGGATCGCGACGGCGCCGGGGATCGAGGCGATGGCCCGCTCCTCGTCGCCGCGCACGTCGACGAGCAGGGGCGGCTCGTCGGCGGCGAGCTCGCCCACCATGTCGTGGACGGTGACCGTCGGCAGGTCGCCCTCGTCGAGGGCGGCGGCACCGGGCACGCCGCAGAACTCGACGTAGTCGATGAGCTCGGTGACGGTCGGCTCGTCGCCGCAGACCGGGCACTCGGGGTCGGCCCTGACCGTCAGGGTGTCCCAGGTCTGGCGCAGCGCGTCGTGGACCACGAGCCGGCCGACGAGCGGCTCGCCGATGCCGAGCAGGAGCTTGATCGCCTCGGTCGACTGGATCGACCCGATGACGGCGCACAGGACCCCGAGCACGCCGCCCTCGGCGCAGCTCGGCACCGAACCGGGCGGCGGTGGGTCGGGGAAGACGCAGCGGTAGCACGGCCCGTGACCGGCCCACCACACCGAGACCTGGCCGTCGAAACGGAGGATCGAGCCCCACACGTGCGGCTTGCCGAGCATGACGCAGGCGTCGTTGACGAGGTAGCGGGTCGGGAAGTTGTCGGTGCCGTCGACGACGAGGTCGTAGTCGCCGATGATCCCCAGGGCGTTGCCCGAGTCGAGCGCGACGTCGTGTCGGACCACCTGGACGTGCGGGTTGACGCGGTGGACGGCGGCCTCCGCGGACTCGGTCTTGAGTCGACCGATGTCGGCGTCCGAGTGGATGACCTGGCGGTGGAGGTTGGTGAGGTCCACGACGTCGGCGTCGACGACCCCGATCGTGCCGATCCCCGCCGCGGCGAGGTAGAGCAGCGCGGGCGACCCGAGACCACCGGCACCGATCACGAGCACCCGGGCGGCGGCCAGGCGCTCCTGCCCGTCGCGGCCCACGTCGGGCAGCAGCACGTGGCGGGCGTACCTCGTCGTCTCGGCCTTGCTGAGCGCCCGACCCGTCTTGACCAGCGGATCCGTCGACATGCCCTCACCGTACTGCTCGGTATGGTGAGACGGACACGGTCGTCTGCGGGGGCGGACGCCGAGGACCGACGAGCAACGCGCCCACACCCGAAGAGGATCCGCATGGCAGACGAGACCACCCCGCCGGGCCGCGGCCAGCGGCTGCCCCGATCGGAGCGGCGCGCCCAGCTGCTCGACGCCGCGCTCGGCGTCTTCGTCGAGAACGGCTACCACGCTGCCGCGATGGACGACATCGCGGCGCGGGCCGGGGTGTCCAAGCCGGTGCTCTACCAGCACTTCCCCGGCAAGCTCGAGCTCTACCTCGCGCTCATCGACCAGCACACCGGCGAGCTCGAGGAGCTCGTTCGCGACGCCCTGGCCCTGTCGGACAACAAGGCCCGCATCAACACGATGACGCGCGCCTACTTCGACTTCGTCGGCCAGGAGGGCGCGGCGTTCCGGCTCATCTTCGAGTCCGACCTCGCCAACGAGCCCGAGGTGCGCCGCCGTCTCGACCAGATCGACCTCACGTGCGCCGAGGCGATGGCCGAGATCATCCGCAGCGAGACCTCGATGGACCAGGAGGAGGCCGTCCTCGTCGGCGTGGCCTTCGTCGGCCTGGCGCAGACGTCGGCCCGCCACTGGCTGACCCACGAGGCGACGCTCTCCAAGGAGACGGCCGTGCGCCTCACCGCCGCGCTCATCCGCCGCGGCTTCGGTGCGTTCCCGGTCGTCGGACGGGGCGAGGGCCGCGGCGACGAGGGCGACAGGCCCGGCGGCCCGGCCAGGGAATCGGTCGGCACGCCGGCTCGTTAAGGTGACGACAGGACGCGGTCGACCGCGTCCACCAGAACTGAGAAAGCAGGTTTGACGTGGAGGTCCGCATCGGCGTGCAGAACGTGGCACGCGAGATCACCTTCGAGACGACCCAGAGCAGCGACGAGATCTTCGCCGCCGTCAAGGCGTCGCTCGGCTCCGAGGCCCTCGAGCTGACCGACGACAAGGGCGGTCGCATCATGGTCCCGTCTGCCTCGATCGGCTACGTGACGACGGGTGCCGAGCGCAAGTCGGGGGTCGGCTTCGGCGCTCATTGAACGCGTCCGAGGAGCACGACCCCGCCGACATTCCCGGTACCGGCCACGGCGACCGCCGCGACCCGCCGGAGGACCACCGCCCGAGGACGGGCCGTCCGGGCATGACGAAGGCCGCCGACCACCACGGTCGGCGGCCTTCGTCATGCCCGCCGAGACGGCGTCCCGACACGTCCTCCGTCGGGGTGTGGCCCGGAGCGACCATGCGGGTACAAGGTGGAGGAACGAGCCGGGATCGCCGGGTCGTCGCCGCCCGTCCTGCGGGCTCGAAGGAGGAAGCGTAGACATGATCGGAACCATCCTTGCCGCCCTCGTCGCGGGTGCGATCGTGGGACCGCTCGCCCGGCTGGTGCTCCCCGGGAAGCAGGACATGAGTGTCCTGCTCACCGTCATCCTCGGTGCCATCGGCTCCCTGATCGGCGCGTTCATCTACTACAAGGCCACCGGTGTCAACGACACCAAGGGGATCGACTGGATCTCCGGCCTCATCGGCGTCGTCGTCGCAGCCGCGCTCATCGTCGGCTACGGCATGATCACCGGCAACCGCCAGACGCGCTGACGCTTTCGGACGAGCTCCCGACCCGGGTCCCTCGTCCCCTTCGTCCCCTCGCGGGCGAATCCCCGTGGAATTGGCAGGCGCCACATCCACCACACCAGCCCCACGCGATGGGACATTGATCTCGTCGCATGTGTTGTCCGCGCCCCTCGCGGACCAAGCGGTCGCCCTGTGGCGGCCAGAAGGAGCGTCACATGATCGGAACAATCATCGGGGCCATCATCGTCGGTGCCATCATCGGTGCACTCGGCCGTCTGATCCTCCCCGGCAAGCAGAACATCTCGCTCGTCGTGACGATCCTCATCGGCATCGTCGCCAACGTCCTCGTGACGTTCGTCGTGCGCCAGCTCGGCTACTCCAACAACTCGGGCATCGCGTGGATCCCGCTGATCCTCGGCGCCATCGTGGCGGCGATCATCATCGTTCTCTACGGCCGCATGAGCCACAAGTCGGTCTGACCGACCGCACGACCGAAGGGCCCGACCGCACGCGGTCGGGCCCTTCGGCATGTCCGCCCACCCCGTGGCGTATGCCGTGTCGCCCGGTCCGAGGGACCGCGGCCTCCGTCGGTGGCCGGGAGGGCGGCATACGCCCTCTCAGGCGGACAGGCCGAGGCGCTCCATCCGGCGGGAGTGCTCGTCGGTGAGGCGGGCGAACATGCGGCCGAGCTCGGCGAGGTCGGCCCCGGCACGCCCGGGGGCCCCGACGAGGATGCTGGCCAGCGCGTCACGCTCGACGCCCACGCGCTGGGCCTGGGTGATGGCCTCGCCGACGAGGCGACGGCCCCAGAGCGCGAGCCGGCCCGCGAGGCGCGGGTCGGCGGCGATGGCCTCGCGGACGACGGTGACCGCGAAGTCGGCCTGACCGGTGTCCTCGAGGACGCTGACGACGAGCGCGCGCGTGTCCTCGTCGACGTAGCGCGAGATCTCGCGGTAAAAGTCCTGGGCGATGCCCTCGCCGACATAGGCCTTGACGAGTCCCTCGAGGAAGTCGGAGGCGGCCGTGCGCTCGTGGAAGGCGTCGACGGCCGCCACGAACGGCTCCATGGCCGACTCCGGCTCGACGCCGAGGGACTGGAGGCGCTCGGTGAGCACCGAGTAGTTCTTCAGCTCGTGGGCGGCGAGGACGGCGAGCGCCGACTTGTGGTGCAGCGTTGGCGCGAGCTCGGCGTCCTTGGCCAGCTGGCTGAAAGCACGCAGCTCGCCGTACGCGAGCGCACCGAGCAGGTCCGTGACGGCGGCGAGGTAGCCGGGCTCGTCGGTGCTCTCCTCGCGGCTCCCATGGTCCGTGTCGACCTGGGGTCGTTGCGTCGCGTCGTCGCTCATGCGCCCAATCTAGTGACGGAGTTCGGGCGTTCTGCCCGCATGCCGGTAGACTGGGCTTGACAACTCGGTGCCCGGTCGGCCCGATGGTTTGCCCAGATGGTGCTCGCGGAGTCCCCGCGCACCGGTGGAGCCCGCACCGCGTCCAAGCAGTGCGAGAGCCACCCACCGTCCCTGACAGTCTCCGATCGGCCCGTCACGCGCCACTGAGCTCCCGCACCGTCGGGGTGCTCGTGCCGATCGAGAGATGCCCATGACCCAGCCCCACGAGACCCCTGCCGACGCGGGGGTCGCCACGGACGCGCCCGAGCCCACCGTCGCCGAGACGGTCGCGGACACGGCTCCCGAGGCCCCCACCGAGTCGGCCGAGCCGCTCACCCCCGCGGCCGAGGAGCCGGTCGCCCCCGAGCTGACCTTCGCCGACTTCGACGTCCACCCCGACATCGTCGCCTCGCTCGCCGAGCACGGGATCGTCCACCCCTTCCCCATCCAGGCGATGACGCTGCCGGTCGCCCTCGGTGGCCACGACATCATCGGCCAGGCCAAGACCGGCACCGGCAAGACCCTCGGGTTCGGCGTGCCGATCCTCAACCGCGTCCTCGCCCCCGGCGACGCCGGCTTCGACGAGCAGGCCCGTCCGGGCAAGCCGCAGGCCCTCGCCGTCGCCCCGACGCGCGAGCTCGCCGTCCAGGTCGCGAGCGACCTCGAGCGGGCCGGCCGCAAGCGCGGCGTCCGCGTCCTCACCGTCTACGGCGGCCGCGCCTACGAGCCGCAGATCGAGGCCCTCAAGAAGGGCGTCGAGGTCGTCGTCGGCACGCCCGGCCGCCTCATCGACCTGGCCAAGCAGGGTCACCTCGACCTGTCGCAGGCGCGCACCGTCGTGCTCGACGAGGCCGACGAGATGCTCGACCTCGGCTTCCTGCCGGACGTCGAGACCCTCATGTCGCTGACGCCGGCCTCGCGCCAGACGATGCTCTTCTCCGCGACGATGCCGGGCGCCATCGTGGCCCTCGCCCGTCGCTACATGTCCCAGCCGACGCACATCCGGGCGATGGGCGACGAGAACGAGAACGCCCACACGGTCAAGGCCGTCGAGCAGTTCGTCTACCGTGCGCACGCCATGGACAAGGTCGAGATGCTCTCGCGCATGCTCCAGGCCAACGGCCGTGGGCTGACGATCATCTTCAGCCGGACCAAGCGCACCGCCGCCAAGGTGTCCGACGAGCTCGTCGAGCGTGGCTTCGCGGCTGCCGCGATCCACGGTGACCTCGGGCAGGGTGCCCGCGAGCAGGCGCTGCGCGCCTTCCGCAACGGCAAGGTCGACATCCTCGTCGCCACCGACGTCGCGGCCCGCGGCATCGACGTCGAGAACGTCACGCACGTCATCAACTACCAGTGCCCCGAGGACGAGAAGACCTACCTGCACCGCATCGGCCGCACGGCCCGCGCCGGCAACACCGGTGTCGCGGTGACCTTCGTCGACTGGGACGACCTGCACCGCTGGGCGCTCATCAACAAGACGCTCGACCTCGGCATCCCCGAGCCGCAGGAGACCTACTCGAGCTCCGACCACCTCTACAGCGACCTCGACATCCCCACCGACGCCAAGGGCCGCCTGCGTCGCTCGCAGCAGAAGCTCGCGGGCCTCGGTGCCGAGGAGATCGAGGACCTCGGCGAGACGGGCAAGCGCCACGGCAAGTCCGGCGCGGGCGCCGGAGCCGGTCGCGGCGACCGTGACCGGGGTGAGCGCGGTGACCGCGGTGACCGTGGCGGCGACCGTGGGCGCTCGCGCTCCGACCGCGGCCGCGGCGACGCCGAGGCGAACGGCTCGTCCGGCTCGTCCGGCTCGTCCGACGCCGGTGAGACGCCGGCCGCCGAGGGCGGCGAGAACCGCCCCCGCCGCAGCCGCAACCGCCGTCGCACCCGTGGCGCCGGCGCTGCAGCCGCCGGTGCCGCAGGCGAGGCCGGTGGCTCCGAGTCGTCGGCTGCTGCCGGCAACGGCCCCGACGATGCGTCCGACGCCGCCGAGGGTGGGGCGCGTCCGCCGCGCCGTCGCCGTCGTGGCGGTGCCGGCCGCGGTGGTGCGGGTCGCGGCGAGTCCGCGCCCGCGACGGCCGCTGCCGAGTGACGCAGCGACGTCGAGCCACATCGGCTGACGTCGCCTCCAGCACGTGAGAGGCCCGGGTCGACACCACACGGTGTCCGCCCGGGCCGTCGCACAGCCCGGGGGGCTGCTCGCGCACCCGGTCGGGTCCACGCTGCGGTCAGCCCGGGTCGGCGCCGTGACGGGCTCCTACGCTGGGGCGAGACGCCGGCACCGAGGAGGCCCACCCATGAAGCTGCACGATCGCATCGACGAGCGCCTGCGCGCCTTCATCGAGGCGCAGCACCTCTTCTTCGTCGCGACGGCGCCGCTCGCCTCCGACGGGCACGTCAACCTCTCCCCCAAGGGCCTCGACGGCACCTTCGCGGTGCTCGGCGAGCACGAGGTCGCCTATCTCGACCTCACGGGCAGCGGCTCCGAGACCGCGGCACACCTGCGCGAGAACGGTCGCGTCACCGTCATGTTCTGCGCGTTCGAGGGGCCGCCGAACATCGTGCGGCTGCACGGGACCGGTCGCTACGTGGCGCTCGGTGAAAGCGAGTTCGACTCGTACCGTGGGCTCTTCGCCGACCACCCCGGGGCACGGGGAGTCGTCGTCATCGACGTCGAACGCGTCTCGGACTCGTGCGGCTATGCCGTGCCGTTCATGAGCCACGAGAGCGACCGGGACCTACTGACCCGGTGGGCAGGCAACCGGGGTGACGAGGGCCTGGCGACCTACCGTGCGACGAAGAACGCGACCTCCATCGACGGCCTCCCCGCCCTCGACCCGACGGCCACACCATCAGCCGCAACCGACTGACGTCGCCACCCACCCCTCGAGGGGCAGGTGACGCCGGGAACGCGGACGGCCGGGCCCTCGCGGGACCCGGCCGTACGGCATACGCCCTCGGTGGGGCGACGGTTTGGATCAGGCGTTGATCGTCGCGGTGTCGATGACGAAGCGGTAGCGCACGTCGCCGGCCACGACGCGGTCGTAGGCCGCGTCGACCTCGTCGGCCGAGATCGTCTCGACCGACGCGCCGATGCCGTGCTCGGCGCAGAAGGCCAGCATCTCGGCGGTCGCGGGGATTCCGCCGATGTTCGAGCCGGCCACGACGCGGCTGCCGCCGACGACGGCACCGGGCGCGAAGTCGTAGTTGCCCGTGGGCAGCCCGACGTTGGCGATGACACCGAGCGGGCGCAGCAGGCCGATGTAGGTCTGCATCGGCAGGTCGGCGCTCACCGTGTTGATGATGATGTCGAAGGTCCCCTTGAGGCCCTTGAGGACACCCTCGTCGCCGGTCGCGAAGTAGTGCGTCGCGCCGAGCGCCTCGCCGTCGCCCTTCTTGGCGTCGGTGCGGCTGAGCACGCTGACCTCGGCGCCCATGGCGGCGGCGAGCTTGACGGCCATGTGGCCCAGGCCGCCGAGCCCGATGACGGCGACCTTCTTGCCGGGGCCGGCGCCCCAGCGCTTCAGCGGGGACCACACGGTGATCCCGGCGCAGAGCAGCGGGGCGGCGACGTCGAGCTCGATGCCGTCGGGGATGCGGACGGCGAAGCGCTCGGAGACGACGACCTGCTGGGCGTAGCCACCCTTGGTCGGCTCGCCGTCGTAGCCCTTGCCGTTGTAGGTCATGACCGCGCCCTTGGAGCAGAACTGCTCCTCGCCGTCCTTGCAGAACTCGCACTCGCCGCACGAGTCGACCATGCAGCCGACACCGACGCGGTCGCCGACCTGGTACTTCGTGACACCGTCACCGACGGCGGACACGACACCGGCGATCTCGTGGCCGGGGACCATGGGGAAGATCGCGCTGCCCCACTCCTCGCGGACCTGGTGGATGTCGCTGTGGCAGATGCCGGCGAACTTGATGTCGATGAGGACGTCGTCGTCTCGCAGGTCGCGGTGCTCGACGGTCCGGGCCTCGAAGGCGGCTCCGGCGCTCGGTGCGACCAGTGCGGGGGTGGAAATCAAGGGGATTCTCCTTCGTGGTGGGTGGCGACGCTCTCAGGTGCAGCGCGCCCTCACCACGGTTCATTCCCCGTCGGCGGGTCCGGTCGAACGTCTGGGACCTTGCTCACAGCCTCGCGAGCAGCGAGGCGGCGACCTCGCGGTAGGCCTGCGCGCCCTTCGACGTGCGGGCCGTCGTGAGGATCGAGCGGCCGACGGCGGGTGCCTCCGCGAAGCGCACGGTCTTGGGGATCGGTGGCTCGAGGACGGGCAGGTCGTAGCGCTCCCCCACGTCGGCGAGCACCTCGCGCGCGTGGTTGCTTCGACCGTCGAAGAGGGTCGGCAGGATGCCCCACACCTCCAGGTCGCGGTTGAGGATCTTCTGCACGTCGGCGACGGTGTCGAGCAGCTGTCCGACACCGCGGTGGCTGAGCATCTCGCAGGGCATCGGGATGATGAGGGCGTCGGCGGCCGTCAGCGCGTTGAGCGTCAGCACCCCGAGGCTCGGCGAGCAGTCGAGCAGCACGACGTCGTATGCCGTGTCGGCGCCTTCGAGGGCCGAGCGCAGGACGTACTCGCGACCGGGTCGCGGCAGCAGCATGGCCTCGGCGCCCGCGAGGTCGATCGCCGATGGCACGAGGTCGATGCCCTCCTCGCACGTGACGACGACGTCATCGAGCTCGGCGGAGCCGGTGAGGACGTCGTGGATCGACCGCTCGACGGTGTCGGGGTCGACGCCCAGCGAGAAGGTGAGGCAGGCCTGCGGGTCGAGGTCGACGAGGAGGACGCGCTGCCCGAGCTCGGCGAGCGCGGCGCCGATGCTCGCGACCGACGTCGTCTTGGCGACGCCGCCCTTCTGGTTGGCCAGGGCCACGACGGTCGGTGCTCTCTTCACGTCGCTGCTACGGCTGCGGGTCCCCATGCCCGACAGTGTGTCAGGCGCGGGGGCCCGGGATGAACAGGACGTCCGTCGTGCTCCGCAGGTCGCGGACGTCCACCTCGTCGCCGTTCACCAGCGTGGTCCCGTAGCCGAGCGCTTTCAGCGCGTCGAAGGCTGCCAGCTCCTGGGGCCACTCCGGGTGCCCGGCACCCCAACCGACCTCGCAGAGGATGACCGGCAGTGGTGACCACAGCGCGATGGACGGCAACATCCCTGCGAGCACGCGGTACTCCGCACCTTCGACGTCGATCTTGACGAGGTCGGGCACGTCCGTGATCGCGAGACCGTCGAACCGGGCGACCTCGATGTCGACGGGAATCATCGCCTTGCCGGGAGGTGGGCCACGAGGCCGCCGACGCTCCACTCGGGCAGCGCGCTCGGCTGGTGCCGGGCGGCGGCGACGCCGTCCCGGGACAGGATCGCGATGACGTGATCGGTGGCCGCGAGGAACGCCGGCCGCAGGTCGCGCTCGGGTGCGGACCGGGTGGTGGGCTCAGTGGTGGGCTCAGGCATCGTCGCGCTCCGGTGGGGTCGTCTCGTAGCCGGCGGCCTCGAGGCCGGCCCAGTCGGACTTCTCGGGGCCCATCTGCTGGCCCTCGGGGCAGTGCGCGCGGAAGTCGCACCACGAGCAGATCGCGGAGGTGCGCGGCGCGAACCTCGTCGACTCGACGCCGAGCTCCCTGAACTCGGCGTCGGCCCGGCGCAGGTCGGCGGCGATCGACTCGGCCTCGGCGATCTTGCGCGCGAGGGACTCGTCCGTGTGCTCGTGCGCGGCGATCGTGCCGGAGGGCACGTGGTGCAGCTCGACCCTGTGGCACGGCCGGCGGAACATCCGGGAGGCTGCGACGGCATACAACGCGAGGGGCAGCGAGGTGCGCGCGTCGTCCTCGGTGGGGACCTGGCGGCCCGTCTTGTAGTCGACGACGACGAGCTCGCCCGCGCGGTCGTCGAGCCGGTCGATGCGGCCGGTGATGGCGACCTCGTCGGTCTTGAGCGAGACGCTGCGCTCGATGCCGACGGGCTGGTTGTCGCGGTCGCTGGACCGGAGGTACTCGGTGACGGCGTCGCGGACCCGCAGCCGCCACCCGGCGGACTGCTGGGGGTCACGGAAGCCCACGTCGATCCACGACGAGCGGACGAGCTCGGCGACGCCGGCCGGCGTCCGCTGGCCCACCGGGAGGTCCCAGAAGTCGCGGAGTGCGTTGTGGGTCGCGATGCCGACCGAGGTGTGGGCGCGCTGCGGGCGGGCCTGTGGGCGTGGTCGGTCGAGGTACTGCATGCGGTAGCGCCGCGGGCAGTCGAGCCACGCGAGCAGCCGCGACGGCGAGCCGGAGTAGAGCGGCGTGGGCATGCCCGCAAAGGTCGTCTGCTCAGCCGGTCCCGTCGTCACGCCGACACCCTACGACCCGCCCGCGACATCCAGCCGACGACATCCCCAGCCCCGGTCAGTGGGGGCGGGAGGCGACGCGGTCGAGGCGTGCCGCGGCGGCCCGGAACTCGCGCTCGAGCTCGTCGACGACGTCGGCGACCGGGAGCACCGACCGGATGCTCTGGAGCCCCTGCCCGGCGGCCCACAGCTGCGACCACTTCTTCGCCGGTGACTCGGCCGCGTCGTAGCTGCGGACCCCGTCGTGCACGAGGTGGTCGGGGTCGAGCCCGTGAGCCCGCAGGCTCGGCCGCAGCCAGGACGCATCGGCTCCCGTGATGCCGTCGCTGACGACGAGGTCGTCGGGGCCGTGCGCGACGACCATCTGCTTGTAGTCGTCGGCGGCCCGGCTCTCCGTCGTCGCGAGGAAGCGGGTGCCCATGTAGACGAGGTCGGCACCCGCGGCCACAGCGCCCGCGACGCCGGCACCGTCCGCGATGCCCCCGCCCACGGTGACGAGACCGTCGAAGAGGTCGCGCACCGCGGAGACGAAGGCGAAGGGCGACAGGTGCCCGGTGTGTCCCCCGGCCCCGGCGCTGATGCAGGCGAGGCCGTCGACGCCCGCCGCGATCGCCTTGCGGGCGAGGACGAGGTCGATGACGTCGGCCACGACGAGCCCGCCGTAGGCCTTGACGGTGTCGATGACCGGACGCGGCGAGCCGAGGGCGGTGATGACGACGGGCGGTCGGTGCGCCGCGACGAGGGCGAGGTCGTCGGCCAGGCGCGTGTTGCTCCGGTGCGTGACGAGGTTGACCGCCCACGGTGCGTCACCCGAGCCCGAGGCGATCGCTCCCAGCCACTCGTCGAGCTGCTCGGGCGTGCGGCAGTTCTGCGTCGGGAAAGCGCCGAGGATGCCCGCCCGGGCCGCCGCGACGACGAGCTCGGGCCCCGAGACGAGGAACATCGGCGCCGCCACGACGGGGAGCCGCAGCGCCGCGAGCAGCTCCTGCGGCGTCACCCCCTCGCCCCCGGCGTCCCGGCTCCGCCAGCGTCGGGGAGGTCGCGGACCGCGGGCGCGTCCGGTTGCCGCAGGAGCCGCTTGAGCACCTTGCCGACGGGGTTGCGGGGGAGCTCGTCGCGCACCTCGAGCCGCTCGGGCAGCTTGAACGAGGCGATGCTCCGCTCCCGCAGCCACCCGACGAGCTCGTCGAGCGTCAGGCTCGTGCCCGGGCGGAGCACGACGACGGCCGCGACACGCTCGCCGAGCCGCTCGTCCGGGTCGCCGATGACGGCGACGTCGGCGACGGCCGGGTGGTCGGCGATGAGTCCCTCGAGCTCGGCCGGGGCGATGTTCATGCCGCCGCGGATCACCTGGTCGCGGGCCCGGTCGAGGTAGCGGAGGAACTGTCCGTGGTCCCCCGCGATCTCGAAGAGGTCCCCGGTGCGCAGGTAGCCGCGGTCGTCGAAGGGGCTCTGCAGCTCCTCGCCGTTGAGGTATCCGGCGAAGACGCTCGGCCCGCTGATGTGCAGCTCACCCGGGTGGCCGGGCTCGGTGACGTCCTCGCCCGTGACGATGTCGACGAGCCGGGTGTCGGTCCACTCCCCGGCCCGGGTCGACCACGTGACCCCCGGCGCGCCGAACCGCGGGAAGAACTGCGCGCGGTCGTCGGGGTCAGGGAAGTCGACAGGACTCGACAGCAGGCCGATCCCCTCGTTGGACCCGAAGAAGTTGATGACACTGATGCCGTGCCGCTCCTGCCAGCCGCGCACCATCGCGGGCTGCAGCGGCGCCGAGCCGGAGCCGATGCGCGTCAGGCTGCTGACGTCGACAGTCGCCATCAGCGCCTCGTTGCCGAGCAGCATCCACAGCAGCGCGGGAGGGGCGCACGTGTAGGTGGCGCGCTCGACGGCGACCTGGCCGAGGAACGTCGGCAGGTCGAAGGGGTGGTGCTGCACGAGGACGCAGCCGGTGAGCAGCCACGGCAGGAACATCCCGCTGATGCCGGCCATGTTGATCATCGGGAAGGGGTTGAGCAGCACGTCGTCGACCGTCACCTGCGGTGCCTCGGTGGTCGCGACGCCGACGGCGAGCCAGTCCATGTGACAGCGCGGGACGCCCTTGGGCGCGCTCTCGGTGCCCGACGTCCAGCAGATCGTCACGGCGTCGTTGGCCTCGTTGGGGTCGGCGGCGGCGCGTGCCTCGACCGCCTCGCGATCAGCGTCCGTGGCCGGCCCCGGGTGCCAGACGCGGAGGCCGATGGGCACGTCGGCCGTCTCCTCCTCGGGGCCGTAGGCGATGACGGCTTGCACCGACTCCACCCCACCGAGCGCCGTCGCCGCGTCCGCGGCCAGGGCCCGGTCACCGAACCGGGCACTGCCGAGGTATGCCGTCACGCCGGCCCTCGCACACATGGCGGCCACCTCGCGCTCGCGCAGCTGCACGGGCAACGGCGACACGACGACGCCAAGGCGCCAGGCCGCGAGGTAGACCTCGACGAGCTCGACCGAGTTGGCGAGCTGGACCGCGACCACGTCACCTCGGACGAGACCGAGCGACAGCAGTCGCGCGGCGAGGGCCGTGACCTCGTCGTCGAGCTCGCGCCACGTCAGCCGTCGCGGCGCCGAGCCGAGCAGCGCCTCGCGGTTGGCGGGGTCGACGACGGCAAGGGCGTCCCCGCGGGCGCGCACCCGCTCGGCGAAGAGCCCGTCGAGGGTGTCCTCGCCCCACCAGCCCCTGGCCCGGTAGTCGGCGACCTTCTCCGGCGCGTGCAGTCCCCGTGCGTTCGCCATGGCTCGGCGCTCCTTCGTGGTTCGGCGTGAGGTGGTCACTGCGATGTGCGTGTACGTGTGCGTGTACGTGTGCCTGAGCTGCGTTGCGGCTGCGGGTGCTTCGTCTGGGGAGTGGCTGCTCGCCTCTAGCGGTCGGACCGGCGGTGCGCGCGTGGCACGACCTCGATGTCGCTGCCGTGGAGGTCGGCCGAGCACTGGTCACAGGCGAGCGCGACGGCGAGCGGAGACCCGCACGGCACGTGCTGCTGCACGAGCGCGGGACCCTCCTCGGCGGCATACCAGTGCTGCGCCCAGTCGATGGCCACGGCGACGACCGGGTAGAAGGCGTGGCCCTTGTCGGTGAGGTGGTACTCGGCTCGGCCGTCGGCACCACCCTTCCGGCGACCCCTGGCCTCGAGCACGCCGATGTCACAGAAGGCGCGGAGCCGCTCGGCGACGAGGCTCGGCGGCGCGCCGAGTGCCTCCTCGAAGTCACCGAAGCGCGTCAGCCCCCGGAGGGAGGCGCCGATGAGGGCGGAGGACCAGCGGTTGCCGAAGATCGCCATCGTCTCGGGAAAGAGTCCCRCAGAGGACCGGTCCACGCGGGGGTCTGAGCGCCGTCGCGTCGTCGACTCCGGGACGGACCGCTCCCACGAGCCGCTCGGCCCCCACTCGGCGTGGACGTCGCCGGAGCGCACGACCTCGCGGCAGCCCGTGCATGTCAGGACCGGTGCGAAGTTCTGGCCGCAGAGCGCGTGGCGCATCGCCGGGAGCGTCGCGGCGTGCCGCGGCACCCAGCGTCGCTCCCAGTCCCAGATCGCGATGGTGACCGGCCACAGCCCACGGCCGCGCTGGGTGAGGACGTACTCGGCCCGGACGGGGCGCTCCTGGTAGACGACGCGGCGCAGCAGGCCCTCGCGCTCCATCGTCGCGAGGCGGGAGGTGAGGACCGCGTTGGAGATGGCGACCTCGTCGAGGAACTGGCCGTAGCGGGTCGTGCCGCGCAGCGCCCGCTGGAGGATGAGGAGGGTCCACTCGTCGCCGAGCAGCCCGAGCATGCGTCCGATGGCGTTCGTCGACCCGGGATCGAGCCGGGTGGGCACGGTGCCGGGGTCGACGTCGTCGACCACCGGCTCAGAGACCGATCGCATCCGCTGCCGTGTCCGCCGTGCTCCACCGTCGCAGCTCGGCACCCGGGGCCCAGGTCGAGTGGGTGCCACTCGAGATCCGCTCGGGCAGCCTGAGCTTGCAGACCGGCCCGTCGGAGACCCGGGCGGCGTCGAACACGACGCAGTAGGAGGCGTCGTCGTTCATGTCGGTCGTCAGGGTCACGAGGTAGCCGTCGTCCTCGCCGGCACTCCCGACGCGCGGCGCCATCGCGGTCTCGCTGCCGAAGACGTTGTCTCCGAAGGAGTATCGCTCCTCCGTGCCCGAGTGGAGGTCGTGCTTGACGAGGCCGTCGAAGAGGAACCAGGCGGGCTTGCCGGTCGCGGCGTAGGCATACCGGTACTTCCCACCGGCGTACGAGCCGTTCATCATGCCGAACTCGGTGATGCTGTCGGAGAGCGGCGACTCGGTGACGAGGCCGGTGCGGAGGTTGAGCCGCCAGCGGTGCAGGCGTGCCTGCATGCGGTCGAGGGCGAGGAAGCGGAAGGCCCGCTCCCACCGGTTGCCCATGCCGTTGTCCTGCGGCTCGGGGTCGCCCTGGAAGAAGCCGTCGAGGACGATCTCGTCGCCGTCCTCGTACGCGTTGACGAAGTGCAGGACGTACGTCGGGTCGGCCTCGAACCACCGGATGTCGCTCGTCTTCCCGCGCCGCGGGATGACGGCGAAGCGGCTCGGCATGTCACGGTGGAAGCGCGCGACGTGTGCGCCCTTGGCGAGGGCCTCCGGCTCCCAGAAGAGCGGGAAGTCGTTGAGCACGACGTAGTTCTCGGTGAAGGCCATGTCGTGCGGCAGCCGCGGGCCGGGCAGCGGGACGTCGACGTAGTGGACGAGGTCGTCCGCCTCGTCGACGACGCCGTAGTGCATGTACGGCGCCTCCTTGCTGTAGTTGAAGAAGAGGAGCTCGCCGGTGCGGTCGTCGACCTTCGGGTGGGCCGAGACGCCCCAGTCGAAGGGGAAGCGGCCGTTCCACGTCGCCTTGCCGAGGGTCTCGGCCGACATCGGGTCGACGCGGTAGAGGTCGCCGCACTGGTAGAAGCTCGTGAGGGCCGTGCCGCGGTGGACGATGACGTCGGTCGACGACGCGTCCTTCATCTGGCGCCGGGCGCCCCAGCCGTCCTCGCGGAGCGAGAGGTAGGGCGGTTCGGCGAGCCCGGCCCACAGCGACTGTCCTGCCTCCTGCTCGGCGAGGAAGCCGTCAGTGCGCACGAACCGGTTGCGGTAGAAGGCTTTTCCGTCACGGAAGCCGACGACGTGGACCATCCCGTCGCCGTCGAACGGGTGGTAGTGCTTGAGCGAGGGGTGGACGGGGTTCTCCGTGTTGCGGAGGTAGACCCCGTCGAGGTCGGTGGGCACCTCACCCTCGACGACGTCGAGGTCGTCCGCCCTCCACTCGGTCGTCTGCGGCTGCCACGGGCCCGTGCGGTAGGGATGGTCGTCGTCCGCGGGCAGGGTCGACAGCATCCGACCGACGATGTCGACATCCATCCGGGTCTCCTTGGCTCTCAGTGGTTTCCGTGGTTCGGGGAGTTCGCGTTCAGTCGGCGACGGCACCGACGACGAGGCTGACGGTGGTGGCGGTGCTGCCACCGAAGTTGAGCGTGCCGAAGGTGCGGGCACCCTCGACCTGGTAGTCGCCGGCAGTCCCGCTGACCTGCTTGGCCGCGTCGACGAGCATGCGGATGCCGCTGGCCCCCACCGGGTGGCCGCCGCCGATGAGCCCACCGCTCGGGTTGATGGGCAGGCGACCACCCAGCGCGATGGAGCCGTCCTCGACGGCCTTCCACGACTCCCCCGGACCGGTCAGCCCGATGTGGTCGATGGCGAGGTACTCGGTCGGGGTGAAGCAGTCGTGCACCTCGAACCCGTCGAGGTCCTCGAGGGTGACGTGGGCCCGGTCGAACGCGTCGGTCACAGCCCGGCGCACGTGCGGCAGGACGTAGAGCTCGTCGCGGTCACGGTCGAGCTTCTGCCGGAGCCCGAGGCCCACGGTGCGGTGGCCCCATCCCTCGATGCGCGCGACGGGTCGTCGCCCCGGGTGGTCGCGCAGCCACGCGTCGGAGACGAGGACCACCCCCGCGGCGCCGTCGGTGACCTGGCTGCAGTCGTAGCGGCGGATCCGGCCCTCGACGACGGGGTTTCGCGTGTCGTCGGAGGCGTCGGGGCCGGTGAGGTCCGGGACATCCCAGCCGCGGGTCTGGGCGTTGGGGTTGCGTCGGGCGTTCGCGAGGTTGAGAGCCGCGATGGCGCGCAGGTGGGCGTCGTCGAGGCCGTGCCGCCGGTCGTACTCGTCGGCGATGGCGCTGAAGACGTGGGGCCACATGAAGCGAGCGCCCTCACCGTCGTGGCCCACCCAGGCGGCCGCGCCGAGGTGCGTGGCCGCCTCGTCGCCGGGCACGGTCTTCTCGAGCTCGACGCCGAGCACGAGGGCGCAGTCGTAGTGCCCTGCCCGGAGGTCGGCCATGGCGGCGAGCAGCGCCACCCCGCCCGACGCGCACGCGGCCTCGTGCCGGGCGGCCGGAACCCCCCACAGGTCGGGCCGGACCGTCGCGGGCATCGCCCCGAGGTGGCCCTGACCGGTGAAGAGCTGGCCGAAGGCGTTGCCGACGTGGATGACCTCCACCTCGGCCGCGCCGGCGCGGCTCGCCTCGAGGGTGCGGTCGACGATCTCCCCCACGAGGTCGGAGACGTCTCGCCCCTCACGGGTCAGGTGGCGCGCGAAGTCCGTCTGCGAGCCACCGAGCACCCAGACCCCCGTCGGGGAGGTGCTCGAGCTGCCGCCCGTCATGTCCGCCTCCGCTCCCGACGCCGCCGTCGGTGCCCAGCCTTGCCCTTCTCCGGGCACGGTACTACAACTAGCAGAGTGACTCGCCGGGTGCGACGCGGCCGCTGCGGGTCCGGGCCGCCGACCAGGAGCGGCAGGTCTCGTGAGCTCCGGCAGGACCGAACGGAGGACGCATGGACGACGGCGACGATGCGTACGTCCTCGATGTCGTCCGCACCCCCCGCGGGCGCGGGTCCGCGCGCGGGTCGCTGCACGGCCTCACCGCCGTCGACCTCGTCGTGCACCTCCAACGGGCCCTCGTCGAACGCACCGGGATCGACCCGGAGCGCATCGACGACGTGACGCTCGGCTGCGCGACCCAGGTCGACGAGCAGGGCGCCGACCTCGCCCGCACGGCCACCCTCGTCGCCGGCTGGGGCACCTCCGTGCCGGGTGTCACGCTCAACCGCTTCTGCGCGTCCGGCATCGACGCCGTCGGCCAGACTGCGGCCCGGGTCCGCGCCGGCGACCTCTCGCTCGCCGTTGCCGGGGGCGTCGAGAGCGTGTCGCGCGTGCCGATGTTCGCCGACCGCGGCGCGCTGTATGCCGACCCCGCCCTCGTGCGCCGTCTCGGCTCGGTCCACATGGGCATCGCTGCAGACCTCAACGCGACGCTCGAGGGCTTCACCCGCGAGCAGCTCGACGCGTATGCCCTCGAGACGCAGGCCAAGGCGACGCGGGCCCGCGTGGAGGGCGCCTTCGCCCGGTCGCTCGTCCCGGTACCGGCCGACGACCGCGGCCCCGGCCTCGACCACGACGAGCTCGTCCGGCCCGGCACGACCGCCGAGTCCCTCGCGGCCCTGGCGCCCGCCTTCGCGCAGCTGGGGGCGGACGGCCAGGACGACATCGCGCTCGCGGCGGCGCACGGCATACGCCCCCTCGACCGGATCGAGCACCTGCACACGGTGGGCACCTCCCCTGCCGTCGCGGACGCGGCAGCGCTGCTGCTCATCGGTGCGGCGAGGGCGGCTCGGACGGCGGGGCTCGTGCCACGGGCCCGCATCGTCGCCGCCGCCTCGACGGCCGTCGACCCCGTCGTCATGCTCACGGCCGGGCAGTCGGCCGTCGAGCAGGTGCTAGCGCGGGCCGGCCTGTCTCCCAAGGACGTCGATGTCTTCGAGTTCGCCGAGGCCTTCTCTGCGCTGTGCCTGCGCTTCCGCCGCGACCTCGACGCCGGGCCGGACCGGATGAACCCCGACGGCGGCACCATGGCGATGGGGCACGCCTTCGGGGCGACGGGCGCGATCCTCGTCGGCCAGTGCGTCGAGGCGCTCGAGCGCCGCGGCGGGCGCTGGGGCGTCGCGGCCGTCAGCGGTGCCGCAGGCCTCGGCACGGCCGTGCTCGTCGAGCGCGTCGACGGCTGAGCGGCCCGGCGCTTCGGCCGTCAGCCCTCGCCGTTGACGAACGCCCGCACCGAGTCGGCGACCATCTGCACGGCGATCGCCGACAGCAGCAGCCCGGCGATGCGGGTGAGCAGCATCGTGCCGCTCTCACGCAGCAGTCGGCGCACCTGCCCGGCGAAGCGGAGCACGAGGTAGACGACGAGCATCGCCCCGACGAGGGCGGAGCCGACGGCGACGTACGCCCCGGTCGTGTCCGAGCCCTGCACCGCGAGCATCGTCGCGACGATGGCGCCCGGACCCGCGAGCAGCGGCGTCCCGAGCGGCACGAGGGCCACGTTGACGCCTGCGTCGGCGAGCGAGTCGGACTCCTTGCCGGTCAGCAGCTCGAGCGCGACGAGGAGCAGGAGCAGGCCGCCGGCCCCCTGGAGCGCGGCGATCGAGATGTGGAGGTAGTCGAGGATGCTCTTGCCGAAGAGCGCGAACA
The DNA here is from genome assembly GCF_052113925.1 of Terrabacter sp. RAF57. Taxonomy (NCBI): domain Bacteria; kingdom Bacillati; phylum Actinomycetota; class Actinomycetes; order Micrococcales; family Intrasporangiaceae; genus Terrabacter; species Terrabacter sp. RAF57. The sequence goes on from NZ_JBFRDT010000002.1 coordinate 310,476, forward strand.
TCCCGATGACGAAGACGGCGACGAGCGAGGCACGACGGGCCGCGACGTGGCGCTGGACCTTGGTCAGCGAACCGGTCAGGGCGAGGAAGATCGGCACTGCGCCGGGCGGGTCGAGGATGACGACCAGGGTGATGAAGGTGCTGAGGAAGACGGTCGTGTCGACGACGCTCACGGCCTGATGACCTCCGTGGCCCCGCTCGAGGCTGCCTCGATCGCCTCGAGCACCTCGAGGGTCGTCGTGTTCTCGGCGAGGCGGTTGCGCTTGCCCTCGCCGTGGTAGTCGCTTGAGCCCGTGAGGAGCAGCCCGAGCCGGTCGGCGAGCGCCGTCGCGCGGGCGACCTCCTCGGGCCCGTGGTCGCGGTGGTGCGCCTCGAGCCCCACGAGCCCGGCCTCGCGCATCCGCGCCACGAGGGCGTCGTCGAGGTCGCCCGACCGGGTCCGCGTGAAGGGGTGCGCGATGACCGGCACCCCGCCCGCTGCGCGCACGAGCTCGACGGCCCGGACGGGGTCGGGCGCGTAGTGGCCGACATAGTAGGGCGAGTCGTCGCCGAGCCACGAGCGGAACGCCTCGTCGCGGTGGCGGATCGTGCCGTTGGCGATGAGGGCGTCGGCGATGTGGGGGCGTCCCGGGGTGGCACCGGGGCCGACCTGCGCGAGCACCTCGTCGTAGCCCAGGGGTATGCCGTCCGCCGCCATGAGCGCGACCATCCGTTCGAGACGCGTCGAGCGGGAGTCTCGGGCACGAGCGAGCTCGTCCCGGAGCGGCCGGTCGTCGGCGTCGGGGAGGTAGCCGAGCAGGTGGATCGAGGAGTGGCGCCAGGCGCACGAGATCTCGATGCCGCGCACGAGCGTCACACCGTGGACACGCGCTGCGTCGGCGGCCTCGGCCCAGCCGCCGACCGTGTCGTGGTCGGTGATGGCGAGGACGTCGACGCCGGCCGTGGCTGCAGCGGCGACGAGCTCGGTCGGTGTCTCCGTGCCGTCGCTGACCGCCGAGTGGGCGTGCAGGTCGATGACCGGGCGTGGGTGCCCTGCACTGTCGGTCCCGGTCGGAGTCACGCCCCCAAGCGTAGGGGCGTCCGCGGGCCGCCTCGGCCACGCCCCGTCCGTGCCGGTGAGCGTCCGGTCACCGTTGCTGGCAACCTTTGCGGGGCACGGCCCGTAGGTAGGGCATGACGAGCACGGACAGGGGAACGACGTGAGCCGCCGCAGTGCCGCACGCGACACCGACTTCACGACCTTCATGGAGCAGGCCGGGCCCGCCCTGCTGCGCACGGCGTGGCTGCTCACGGGGGAGCACCACGCCGCCCAGGAGCTGACCCAGGCAGCGCTCGTCAAGACGTACGTCGCCTGGCCGCGGGTGCGCGAGGGCGAGGCACTGGCGTACGCCCGCCGGATCCTCGTCAACCACCGCACCGACGTGTGGCGCGCGACGCGACGCGAGCTGACGACCGACACCCCGCCGGAGACGCCCGGAGGGCGGACCCGGCGCGACGCGGTCGGGACGAGCGACGACCGCGACCTCGTCGTGCGCCTGCTGCGCACGCTCCCGGAGCAGCAGCGCACCGTCGTCGTCCTGCGCTACTACACCGACCTGTCCGAGCAGGCCACGGCCGACGTGCTCGGCATCTCGGTCGGCGCCGTCAAGAGCGCCGGCTCCCGCGGCCTCGCCTCCCTCCGCACGGCCCTGGCCGCCACGCACAGCGCCGAGGCACCTGACGCAGCCCCGCCCACCGAGACCCATGACCGCACCGATGCAGGCAGGAGCGCCCGATGAATGCAGCACCGGACACAGACGTCAGGGCGGCGCTGGCCGACGCGGCTCACGTCACGGGCCTGGCCTTCGATCCCGAGACCGTGCTGACGCGGGGACGGCGCGTCGTGCGCCGCCGCCGCGTCGCGACCACGGGCCTCGTCGCTGCTGCCGTCGCCGGCATCGCCGTCATCGCGGTCCAGCTCGGCACGGGCCAGCCCCGCGCCCTCCCGGCCGGCCCCACGACCACGAACGGTGTGGTGACCGACGCCCCCCTGGTCCTCGACGGCACGACCTTCGACGCCGGTGTGCCCCGGGTCGGGGCCGGCGTGACGGTGGACGTGTCTCCAACGGGTGCCGGTCAGGTCGTCGAGCGGTGGGAGCTGTCCGACGGTGCTGAGGTCCAGCGCACCGTGGTGCGCACCGTTCCGGCGACGCCCCTCGGTCGAGCGAGCTTCCTCATGCCGTCCGAGTCCGGCCAGCCGGGCGTGGTCTACGGCTACGCCCTCACCGGAGCCGAGGGGCCCGAGACCGGCTACGCCATGGCCCAGCTCGTGACCGCGCCGGGCCTGGCGACGGGTGGAGCCGGGAGCAGCCGGGGCACGCTCAGCGACCCGACGAGCAGGAAGGCTGTCGGGTCCGTCTTCCGCAGCGACCTGGGCTCCGCCGACCCCGAGCAGGTGATCGGGATCATCTGGAGCCGGACCCGGCCGACCACCACCGCGACACCCGCCGTCGACTGGCTCGCCGACGGCGCCGCCCTGCGAAGCGGGCGGGCGGGAGGCGTGGACGCGGCCGTGGTCACCGTGAGCGCACGGACGTCGGTCCTGCTGTGGCGCGACGGCGAGCGTTTCGGCTTCGGTCGGCGCAGCGGCCCCCTCGCCCTGAAGGACGCCGGCAGCCTGCAGGTCGGGGTCGAGCCGCACTCGGTTGCCGCGCCCGGCACGGAGCACGACCTCGCCGTCGGGTGGGTGACTGCCGGACCGATCGCCCTGACCTCGACCGACCCGGCCGACGCCTTCACGGTCGCCTACGGCCAGCCGGTCGGCGGACGCACCCCGTTCGTGGCGAGGTCGACCCAGTCCGAGGTCAAGGGCACGGTCACGGTGACCGGCGGGGGCGAGACGCAGAAGGTCGCGTCGTGGGAGTTCCCTAGCTCCTGATGTCACGCGTCCGTGGAGGTCTTCCGGCACCTGGTGCCGGGAGATCTCCACTCAACCCCCGTGGGTCAGGACTGGCCGCGTGCCTCGGGAGCCGCCTCGCGGCCGGGCCAGTTCTTGTCGGGCACCGGCACGGGGCGGCCGGGCTGCTCGCCGCCGCGGGCCTCGAGGTAGTTCTCCTTGGGCACCATGACCTTGCGCCGGAAGATGCACACCACGGTGCCGTCCTGCTTGTAGCCGATCGTCTCGACGTGGACGACGCCGCGGTCGTCCTTCGAGGTCGACTCCCACTTGTCGAGCACGGTCGTCTCGCCGTAGATCGTGTCGCCGTGGAAGGTCGGCGCGACGTGGCGCAGCGACTCGATCTCGAGGTTGGCGATGGCCTTGCCCGACACGTCCGGCACCGACATGCCGAGGAGCAGCGAGTAGACGTAGTTGCCGACGACGACGTTCTGCCCGAACTGCGTCGACCCCGCGGCGTAGTGGGTGTCGAGGTGGAGCGGGTGGTGGTTCATCGTCAGCAGGCAGAAGAGGTGGTCGTCGTACTCCGTGACCGTCTTGCCGGGCCAGTGCCGGTAGACCGCACCGACCTCGAACTCCTCGTAGCTGCGTCCGAACTGCATGCCCGCTCCTCGTCGAAGGTGGTCACCCGGCCCCGCTGGGACGAGCGGCTCCCAGCCTGCCGGAGCGGGCGGCATACRCCCATGGTCGTATGCCGTGTGCTTGCTCACGCCTGCGCGTCGGCGTCGCTCGTGGCAGCGAGGTCGCTCGTCTCGGAGAGCACCGGCGCGGTGCTGCCGGACGCGTCGGGGTCGGGGTCGGCGGGGAGGGTCGCGCCGGCGGCGGGACGCGGCCGCACGCCCTGGCTCTTGGCGACGAGCAGGCTCGCGAAGTACGTGCCGAGCGAGACGCCCGCGGCGAGCCCGAGGCCGAGCCCGAAGGACAGCAGGAGCGTCGGCACGCCGACCGCGAACCCGTTGCCGTCGGGGTTCGTGACGATCTGCGAGATGCCCTCGTAGGCCATCCGCCCTGGCAGCAGCGGCACGATCGCGGCCGTCGTGACGGCGAGCGCAGAGATGGTCAGGTGCCGGGCGACGAGCCGGGCTGCGAAGCCGATGACGAGCGCGGCCGTCGCCGACGCGCTCACAGCGCCGAGCTGCAGCAGCCGCTCCCCCAGCGCGAGGACGGCCCAGCCGAGGCCGCCCGCGACCCCGGCCACGGCGACCGCACGGCCGCTGGCGTAGGACATGACGGCGAAAGAGACGGCGATGATGACGGCGCAGACGACCTGCACGACGACGTCGTCGCTGAGCAAGGTCTGCGAGCTGATCGCGATCGGGTAGTCGAGCCGGTTGCCGAGGGAGAGCACGACGGAGATGCCGACCGCGATGCCGAGCGAGAGCACGATCACCTCGAAAGCCCGCGCGCCGGCCGTGACGTAATAGCCCTCGAGGGCGTCCTCGGCGGCGCCGACGACCGACAGTCCCGAGAGCAGCAGCACGATGCCGGACGCGACGACGAGCGAGGGTGACACGTCGCCGACGAAGGTCATCCCGGCCGACTGGGCCGCGACGACGAGGGTCGCCACTGCGGTCGGGATGGCCGCGCCGACGCACTGCGCGAAGAAGGCCGCGACGCCCGCGCCGGTCAACCAGCTGAGGACGCGGCCGACGACCGTCGCGGTGAGGAAGCTGAGCAGGATGATGAACGGCCCAGCGCCCACGAGGCCGGCGGCACCCGCCGCGAGCGCGCCGCCGGCAACGGTGACGAGCCAGCGGCGGTAAGGGTGTGGGGCCGTGATGACCGAGTCGAAGCGCACCCGGGCCTCGTCGACGGGCACCGGGTCCTGTGACAGGTCGACGATGAGCCCGCGGAGGCGCTCGAGCCGCGTGTAGTCCTGCACGCGGAACCGCACGATGCGCATGACGGTGATCGGGTCGGCGTTCGGGCCGCGGTGGTAGGAGACTGTGACCGACGTGTAGGTGACGTCGACGTGGACCGAGCTGAGGCCGTACGCCTTGGTCAGGGTGAGCACGGTCGCCGTGACGTCCGCGGCGGCCGCACCGGTGGCGATCATCGCGACGCCGGCGCGCATGGCGAGGTCGATGACGGCCTGGGCGGTCACCGAGTCGACCCCGTCCGGYGTCGTCCAGATGGGGATCTCGTCGGTCGGCGGCCCGCTCGGTCTCATGGCCCGACGGGTGCTCGCCCTCAGCGAGGGCAGGCTCCGGTGGGCGGTGGTCGGCCGGGCGGGTCGGTCGGTGCGGGCCACCCCCAGACCGTATGCCACCGCCCCGGACCCGCAGGTACCCCACCGGGGTGCCCGGCGGGAGCGGGACGGGAGGTACGCGGGCGCGGGGAAACCTGGTTCGGCGGTCCCCGTGCCGCGTGGCACCATGGCGGGGTGATGAGTGAAGAGCAGAAGACCTCTCCGAGCCGCAAGCGCCCGACGACCGACGAGTTCCGGGCCTTCGTCGCGACAGGTTGGGCGCCGCGCGACACCGGGGTGACCCCCCGGGCCGAGGTCGCCGACCACGCAGCCCGTCGCCGTGACGCCGTCAGTGCCGCCTTCCCCGGTGAGCGCCTCGTCGTCCCGGCCGGCGGCCTCAAGGTGCGCAGCAACGACTGCGACTACGTCTTCCGTCCGCACAGCGCCTTCGCCCACCTGACGGGCCTCGGCAGCGACCGCGAGCCCGACGCCGTGCTCGTGCTCGAGCCGCGCGCCTCCGCCGACGGCGAGGCCGGCGACGGGCACGAGGCCGTTCTCTACTTCCGCCCGCTCGCCGACCGCGACACCGAGGAGTTCTTCGGCGACTCGCGCTACGGCGAGTTCTGGGTCGGGGCCCGCCCCACTCTCGCCGACATCGAGTCCGAGCTCGGCGTCACGGCCCGCCACATCGACGAGTTCGGTGAGGCCGTCGGCAAGGACGCCGGCCAGGTGGCGATCCGCGTCGTGCGCGACGCCGACGCGGAGGTCGCGACCCGCGTCGACAAGGCCCGCGCCGCCGCGGCCGAGACGCAGGAGTCCGCCGAGGCCGAGACCCGCGTCGACCGCCAGCGCGAGGCCGACGAGCAGCTCGCTGCGTTCCTCTCGACGCTCCGCTTCGTCAAGGACGAGTGGGAGGTCGAGCAGATGCGCGACGCCGTCGACGGCACCCACAAGGGCTTCGACGCCGTCATCGCCGACCTGCCCGAGGCGGTCCGCCGCGGCCGCGGCGAGCGCTGGGTCGAGGGCGTCTTCGGCCTGCACGCCCGCCACCACGGCAACGGTGTCGGCTACGACTCGATCTGCGCCAGCGGCGACCACGCCAACACGCTGCACTGGATCAAGAACACCGGCGACATCAAGGACGGCGACCTGCTGCTCCTCGACGCCGGCGTCGAGGTCGACTCGCTCTTCACCGCCGACATCACCCGCACCCTGCCGGTCAGCGGCACCTTCACCGACGCGCAGCGCAAGATCTACGACGCCGTGTTCGCCGCCCAGGAGGCCGGCATCGCCGCCTGCAAGCCGGGCAACAGGTTCAGCGACGTCCACGCAGCGGCCATCCGCGTCATCGCCGAGCACCTCCATGAGTGGGGCCTGCTCCCCGAGGGCATCGACGTCGAGGGCACGCTCGACGCCGACCACGGTCAGCACCACCGCCGCTGGATGGTGCACGGCACGAGCCACCACCTCGGGATCGACGTGCACGACTGCGCCCTCGCGACCCGCGAGGAGTACTCCGACGCCGAGCTGAAGCCGGGCATGGTCCTCACCGTCGAGCCGGGCCTCTACTTCAAGGCCGACGACGAGCTCGTCCCCGACGAGTTCCGCGGCAACGGCGTGCGCATCGAGGACGACATCCTCATCACCGAGGACGGCTGCGAGAACCTCTCGGCCGCGATGCCGCGCAGCTCCGACGAGGTCGAGCAGTGGATCGCCCGCATCTGGGACGGCGCCGAGGCCTGAGCGCCTGACCGACCCTCCCCCACCTGACCGAACGCGGCTTCGGTCTCGAGCTCAGCGGCCCGGCCACCGCTTTCGAGACCGAACGCCGCGTTCGGTGGGTCAGGGCGACGTCGACGACACCGAGCCGTTCAGGTCGGGACCGGGGATCCTCGCGCTCCACCGCTCGACGAGCTCGACGAGCGAGGACGCGTCGGCGGACTCGAGGTTCGAGCCGAGCACGGCCGGTGCGCAGTCCGGGTCGATGGAGAGGCGCACGGGCGGCCCCACGGCATACGTGAGCAGGAGCGTGAATCGCCCGTTGCTCGGGTTGTCCGGGCCCTGGCACGTCTGCCCTGTCGGCTTCGTCGGCAAGGCGCGCAGCGCCGCGGCGACCTCGGCCGACTTCGCGGCGTCCAGCTGCGCCGCCTTCACCGTGCCGTCCGCCGCGTCACGGCACACGGTCGCCGTCGGGTTGCCCTCCGGGGCCAGGCTCCGGTCGTCGCCCAGGCGTCCCCACGACGCCCGGTTGCACGCGGCGACCCCGGCGGAGGGAGGGGTGCGGCTGCCGAACATCTGGTCGAGCACGACCGCCGGGCCGGGACCCGACCGGAAGTCGCCGTTCGTCGACGTCGAGCAGGCGTTGGCGTCGGCCAGCGCGCCGACCCACACGATCGCGTCACCGTAGGCGGCCCCGACGACGTATGCCGTCTCGTTGCCGGCCATGAGCGTGCACACCCGCTGGGCCCCGGTGTCGCGCGGCGACCACGTCAGAGCCTCCACCAGTGCCGCCCGTTGCGCGTCGCTCGCGACGGCGCGCTTGGCCAGGCGGAACGGGGCCGAGACCGGCTTCATGATGTCCGCGGCCGGATAGCCGCAGATGACGAGCGAGGTCGGGTCGCGGTCGGGCAGGAGCCGACCCGTGGCGTCCACGCCCTGCGGCTTCTGCGGCACGGGCACGGGCTTGTCGAGGGCCGCGGTGTCGATGGACTCGGGGCACCGCAGACCCCCGTCGGCCTCGACGGGCTGGCTGGTGACGGGCCGCACCGGGCCGCCGGCGAGCGACGTCTCCCCCGGCTGGGGCGCGGTGGTGGTGCCGCACGCGACGAGCGCCAGCGCGGCGGCGACGCCGGTCGCGAGGACGCGGCCGACGGCATACGGGCGAGGCCTTCGGGACTGYATCGGGCGCTCCTTCATCGGGATCCGTCATCGGGAAGGACACCTGGGCGAGCGCTTTCGTTGCAGCTGCGTCAGCCGGCGGGAGGCGGTGGACCCGGCTGGTCCGGACCCGACGGCTGCGTCGGCGGCGAGGTCGGAGTGACCGGGGCGATGCCGATGCCCGCCCGGCCGCCGACGCCGATGCCCGCGTCGGCGAGGATCTGGCGACCCTGCTGGGCGAACTTGTGCTCGCAGAAGACCTCGTAGCGCGTCGCGACGACCTGGCTGACCGACGAGAAGTCGCGTGCACCGCGGGTGAAGGCGTAGCCGACGAGCGACCAGATGAGGCCGAACACGGCGCCGTAGAGGGCGGTGTAGAGCAGCAGGGTCAACGGGTTCGAGGGGCGGGAGAAGAGCGAGAGGATCAGGCCCACGAAGAGCCCGAGCCACACGCCGGAGAGCAGACCGCCGAGAGCGACACGTCCCCACGTGAGGCGCGCGGTCACCCGCTCCATCTGCTTGAGGTCGGTGCCGACGATGAGGCAGTTCTCGACCGGGAACTGGTTGTCGGAGAGCGTGTCGACGGCCTTCTGCGCGTCGACGTACTGCTCGAACACACCCAGCGACATGGGGTACTCCAGGGAGAGTGTCGCGAATCCCTGGCGTCCCCCCGGACCCTTCGGTTGCAGGCTCATGCGTCCATCCTCGCATCCCCGCTCCGGTGGAGAGGGGCCCTCAGGCCTTGAGCTTGTAGTCCTCGACGAGGCGGCGGCCGATGATCATCCGCTGGATGTCGGCCGTGCCCTCGCCGATGAGCAGCATCGGCGCCTCGCGGTAGAGGCGCTCGATCTCGTACTCCTTGGAGTAGCCGTAGCCGCCGTGGATGCGGAAGCTGTCCTCGACGACCTGCGAGCAGTACTCGGACGCAAGGTACTTCGCCATGCCGGCCTCGAGGTCGTTGCGCTGGCCGGAGTCCTTCTTGCGGGCGGCCTTGACCATCATCTCGTGCGCGGCCTCGACCTTGACGGCCATGTCGGCGAGGCGGAAGAGCACGGCCTGGTGGTCGACGATCTTCTTGCCGAAGGTCTCGCGCTGCTGGGCGTAGGAGATGCCGAGCTCGAAAGCCCTTCTCGCGACACCACATCCGCGGGCAGCGACGTTGACACGGCCGACCTCGACGCCGTCCATCATCTGGTAGAAGCCCTTGCCCGGCTCGCCTCCGAGGATCTGCGCGTCGGTCGTGCGGTGCCCGTCGAAGATGAGCTCGGTCGTGTCGACGCCCTTGTAGCCCATCTTGTCGATCTTGCCGGGCACCGTGACGCCCTGGGCGGTCTCGCCGAAGCCCGACTCCTTGTCGACGAGGAAGGTCGTCATGTTCTTGTAGACGGAGTCGGCGCCGGTGTCGGTCTTGACGAGGACGGCGACGAGGTTGGCGGAGCCGCCGTTGGTCAGCCACATCTTCTGTCCGGTGATCGACCACTCGCCGTCGTCGCCCTTGACGGCCTTGGTCTTGATGGCGGCCACGTCCGAACCGCAGCCCGGCTCGCTCATCGAGAACGCACCCCGGATCTCGCCCGTCGCCATCTTCGGCAGGTAGTGCTGCTTCTGCTCCTCGGTCCCGTGCTGGAGCACCATGTACGCGACGATGAAGTGGGTGTTGATGATGCCGCTGACACTCATCCAGCCGCGCGCGATCTCCTCGACGCAGAGGGCGTAGGTCAGCAGGGACTCGCCCAGGCCGCCGTACTCCTCGGGGATCATCAACCCGAAGATCCCCATCTCCTTCATTCCGTCGACGATGGCCTGGGGGTACTCGTCCCGGTGCTCGAGCTCCATGGCGACGGGGATGATCTGCTCGTCGACGAACTCACGGACGAGCTTGATCAGCTCGGTCTGCTCCTCGGTGAGGCCGTCGGTCTGCTGCAGTCGGGACATGCTCGGATCGCCACCTTGCGTCTGGGCTCTCGGACAACTGCGACCGAGTATGCCGTCGCCCCGGGCACGCGGTCAGCGCGCCCGCGTGTGAGTGTCGACACCTGTGTCCTCGGTCACCGGAGTTCGTCGGAGCCACCAGCTACCAGAGCTGGCCGAAGGCGACCTTCTTGGCCTTGACCGGACCCTCGAGCGTCGAACGCTGGCTGAAGTCGCCGTCCTTGAGCCCGGCCGTCACGGTGCGGAGCAGCTCGGTGCGGGTCGCCGTCGGGCCTGCCTTCATGGCCTTGAGGAAGAGGTAGGTGAAGGCCCCGTTGGAGCGGCCGTCGAACGTCGCGTCCGACGCCGTCTGGTTGGGCTTGCACGCCGCGAAGAGGACGGGCTTCGAGGCCGTGGCGCGGCTCTTCGTCAGCTCGACGAGCGCCTTGCGGTCGACGGTGCGCACCGGCGTGACGGCGCGGATCGCCCGGGACTGGTCGAGTCCGCGGGGGGTGGGTGGCGGAAGGTAGCGCGGTTTGCGGCCGAGGAGCTGGGCCTGGAGGATCTCGTCGAGGTCCTTGAGGCCGGTGCCGCTGTGGCACGTGTCGAGCAGCACCTCGAGCAGCACGCCGGCGGGCACGCGGGCGAAGAGGTCGCGCAGCTCGTCGTCGACGATGACGGTGTCGCGGTCCCACTGGTCGCCCTTCTGGCGGATGTCGTGGCACGCGAAGGCCTCGTCGAGACCGTCCGGCTCGTCGTCGCCACCGGGCTCGTTGGGCACCTGCGTGCCGTGGCTGGAGAAGGTGAAGATGAGGTGGTCACCGGCCTTCGCGGTGTCGACGAGCGTCGTCAGCGCCGTCATGACGGCCTTCTTCGTCGCGCCGGCGTCGGTGAGCACCGTCGTCGCGCGGGCCGTGAAGCCGAGGGGCCGCAGCGCCTTGGCGATGTCGTTCGCGTCGTTGACGCAGCCGTTGAGCCAGCTCGTCTGCGGCAGCGACTCGAACTCGTTGATCCCCACGCACAGAGCCCTGCTTGCCATGGCCGTTCCTTCCTTCTCGGAACCCCTCGGTTGAGCGGGTTCGACTGGGGTGTATGCCGTTTCACAGTGTCTCGAGGACCGCGTCAGGTCTCGCGTACACGACGTAGGCGAGCCACGTCGGGTCGTCCGCGTCCCGCGCGGCCGCCCGGGCCAGCGCGCTCGCCCGGGACATCTGGGTGCCCTTGAGCAGCTCCTCGTAGAGCGTCTCGACGAAAACCCGTGCCGGCTCCTCCTGGACCGACCACAGGCACGACACGAAGGCCGAGGCACCGGCGTCGAGGAACGCCTTGGCGAAACCGCCCACCGTCGTGAAGAGCTCGCCGGACCGTCCGGTCTGGCAGGCGTTGAGGACGACGATGGGACCGACGCTGTCGGGTCCGGTCCAGTCGAGGTTCTGGGACACGTCGGTCGAGCTGAGGTACTGCTCGCGCACGGTGGTGCCGCGCCGCTGGCCCTTGAGCAGCACCTTCGCCTCGGCGATGTCGTCGGAACGTGCCGCCCCGTGGCCCGAGAAGTGGAGCAGGTCGAAGCCGCCGCCGCGCAGGAGACGCTCGACGCCGCTCGGGGTCGCCGTCACGGCCTTGGCGCCGAACCGGTCCTTGAGGTAGCCGGCCTCGGCGGCACCGACGTCGTTCTTGAACATCGGGTTGGCGTAGACGGGACAGATCGACCGTGCGTGGCCCCGCCGCACGCGGACAGCCCGGGGCGGGAAGCTGCCGAGCTGCCAGCGCACGAGCCCGCCGGACGCGAGGAAGCGTGGCGTGGTGCCGCGTTTGCCGCGAGCGGGCTTGAGGTGGACGAGCTCCCACGGCACGAACGGCTCGTCGGTGTAGACGATGAGGTCGTGCACGAGGTCGCGGTGCTCCCAGAGGTAGGCCTGCATGTCCTCGGGGAAGAACTGGTCGAAGAGCATGGTGCCGGTGTTCTGCAGCTGCGACATCCTCTGGCGCGGCGTCAGGTCGGGGTCCTTGATGACCCGCTCCACCTCGGCGATCCGGTCGCGCACGAACTCGTCGCGCCCGAGGATCGGTGCCGACTCGAAGACCCGCTCGGCCTCGCCCGGCACGAGCCGGAGCGCATAGCTGTAGACGCGCTCGCCCGTGACGCGACGACTCTCGACGATGTCGAGGCAGGGCAGGCCGTCGAGCTCTGGGGCGTCGATGCCGGTGTGGACCGTGGCGGTGACGGGCGTCGCGGCGACCAGCCCCGCAGCGGCTGCGGTCGACTCCAGGGTGACCGAGGCGACGGGCACCCAGCCCTGTCGCAGGACGACGGAGACGCGGACGGGCCCGGGCGCGAGGGCACGTACCCGGAAGGTCAGCTCGCTGGCCCAGTCGCCGCTCGGCAGGCCGAAGACCTTGGCGTCGGTCTCGAGGACCTGCACGTTGTCCTTGGCGTAGACCTGCACGCTGATCGGGCGCTCCGCGTCGACGTGGACCGTCCTCGAGACGTGGACCGTGCCCTCCGTCGGTGCCAGCGTCTGCCGTGCCAGCCGGACCCGCACCGTGGCGTCGGCACCCGGGGACACCGTGGAGGGCATCTCCGCCGCGAGCTCGGCCTCCGTCGTTCCCTCGAGAGGGCTCGTCGGTCCAGCGCTCGGGGGCTTCTCGCGGTCGCGGCGCGTCGCCTTCTTCGCCGTCGCCTTCGTCGCCTTCGTCGCCGTCGCCCTCTTCGACGTCGCCTTCCGGACGCCCGTCCGCGCCGGCGGCTCCGCCCGCGGGCCGGTGGAGGGTCTCGCAGGCGGGCGTGCGGTCGTGCCGGGAGGCCTGGTCGCGGACGGCGGACGGGCGGCCGTCGGGGGCCGGGCGGCGGTGGTCGGCGCCTCCACCTCGGCCATCTCGAGTCCACGCTCGTCACCACCACCGTCGGCGCCGAGCACCGGCCCCGCGGTCATCCACTCGGGCAGGTGCGCCTCCTCCTCGGACGCGCCGAGCCCGAGGGGCAGCCACTGCGAGATCGCACCGATGACGGAGAGCTGCGAGAAGTAGTTGACGTGGTAGACGACGTCGTTGGTGCCGAGCGCGAACGTGTCGCGCACGTAGCCGCCGGTCGGCAGGCCGATCGCCGACATCGAGTCGGTGTCGACGACAAGGTCGTTGCGCCCCTTGAAGATCCTGTCGACGAAGCCCTCGGCGAGACGGACGGCGAGCTCGCGGGGGAACTCGGGCGGGTTGTGGTGGTCGTCGAGGAGCGACACGTGGAAGTCGGACGAGACGACGTACCAGCTCGTCCCGGGCCGGGGCTGGCCCGGCTGGTCCTCGTTGAGGGTCGTGACGAAGGGCCCGTCGGGCGTCATGGCGGCGAGGCCGGGCACGCCGTCGTCGCCGGCGGCATACGACACGAGGTACTTCACGAGCGCGCCGAGGCCACGGACGACACCGCTGACGACGGCCGCGAAGGGGGCCCCGCCGGGCACGAGGGAGAGACCGGCGGCGGTCACCATGACGAGGTTCGTGTAGAGGTCGACGAGGTCGTGCCAGCGCTCTGGGTCGGCGAGGTGGGTGCCGCCGTTGGTGGAGGCCACGAAGACGATGGAGTCGACCGCCACGCGCAGTCCGGCACCCGGCAGCACCGACTCGACGAACGACCGCGTGACCAGCCCGCCGCGGCTGTGCGTGATGACGTCGAGGACGAGCTCGCCGTCGTGGGGCGCGAGCAGGGCGAGCAGGTCGCGGGCGTTGCGCTCCGGGTCGACGCTGAGCGTGCGGTGGTCGAAGCCGATGACGGCGTCGTACGCGGACACGAGGGTGTCGACGAAGCCCTCCGCGCCGGGCGTGACGGCGAGAGCCCCGAAGGCACTGGTGGTCGACGAGAACGTGCCGTGGACGAGGAGCAGAACCCGTGCCGCGCGGTCGGTGGGGAGGCCCACCTCCGCGAGCGAGCCGACGGGCTTCCACGCGTCGAGCGCTCCCCCCGTGACGTGGACGAGCCCGGTGCGCACGCCCGACTCGAGTCGCTCGACGACCTTGCCGACGATGACGGGTGCGGCGAAGCGCAGCACGATCGCCTGGAGGACGCCGTGGGCGAGATCGCCGAGCAGCCCACGGTCAGCCGGTTCTGCGCCCGGCCCGTCGAGGCCCCGTGACCGCGGTCGCGGACGGCGCGGGCGCTCCGGCTGCACCGACAGGGCGAAGGACACGGTGCGGGGGCCGGGGTCGATCGACCGCGTGCGCTCGGCCGCATCGACCGGCAGGTGCCACGAGTAGACCCCGTCGCGCTCGAGCAGGATGACGGCGTCGTTGCCGGCCGGCACGTCGACGTCGAGCTTCACGGTGCCCACCCTGTTGGCCGGCGCGGGACCACCGAGGTCGCGAGATCGCTGTGGTGTCAGGTCGATCCGGTCGACGACGACGAAGTCGTCGGTGCGCAGGGCCTCGACGAGGGCGGCCCGCTCGGCCGCCCGCCGGTCTCCTGACGGCAGGTCCCGGTCGGTGCGGTCGGTCGCGGCGGACGCGTCGTAGCCGCGGGGCGCACGCACGCGCACCGCTCCCCCGCCGAAGGACGCGGACGGCATACCTGGGCTCCCTCCGAGACGTCTCCCCTGCTCCTTGCCACGGTAGAGGTGAACGGGGGGCTCGGTGATACAGATCGCGGCAAACACTCGAAGCCACGCGGAATCAATTCCGTTGCGCGGGACCCGCTGGATGCGCCAGTCTCTTCGCGAGCGCAGTGGCACACGGCCGCACGCCAGACCCCAAGGAGGGTGACATGACCATCACGGCCCCGGGCATGCCTGCCCACATCTCTTCTTCCTTGGAGTTCTCTTGTCATTCAACGCTTTTCACGACGACGACCTCGCGGTCGTCGACACCAGACTGACCGCTCGGCGCACCCTCGGTCTCGAGGACGAGCCGTACGCGGTCGACACCGACCCCGACGGCCCTCCCGAAGGTGAGCGGTGGTCGAGCTGGGACGGAGCCACCCACGGCCCGAAGCCCCGCCCCGACTGGGTCATCACCGACCTCGGCGCCGTCGAGGCCGACCTCGGGGTGCTCAAGACCGGCAAGGAGGCCGACGTCCACCTCGTCCGACGGTGGGTGCCCGGCTCCGCCGACCGGGACGTGCTCATGGCCGGCAAGCGGTACCGGTCGAGCAAGCACCGCATGTTCCACCGCGACTCCGGCTACCTCGAGGGCCGGCGCGTGCGGAAGTCGCGCGAGACGCGGGCCATCCGGACCCGCACCGCGTTCGGCAAGGAGCTGATCAGCGGCCTCTGGGCGTTCGCCGAGTTCGAGACGCTGGTCCGCCTCTGGCACGAGGGGCTGCCGGTGCCCTACCCGGTGCAGATGTCCGACGACGAGATGCTGATGGAGTTCATCGGCACCCCCGACGGGCAGGCCGCGCCGCGGCTGGCGCAGGTGCGTCCGGACCCGGACCTGCTGCCGGTGCTGTTCGAGCAGCTGCGTGAGGCGATGCTGCGGCTCGCCGAGCTCGGCTGGGCGCACGGTGACCTCTCCCCGTACAACGTGCTGCTCGAGGGGGAGGGGGACGACGCGCGGCTCGTCCTCATCGACTGGCCGCAGGTCGTCGACGTCATCGGCAACCCGCACGGCCCGGAGTTCCTCGAACGCGACACCCACAACATGTGTGACTGGTTCACCCGTCGTGGGTATGCGGTCGACGAGGGCCTGCTCTTCGGTGACCTCATCGCGGCGGCGACGTCGCGGTGGTAGCGACGCTCGTCGTCACACCGATGGGCCACAGACCAGATGGAGGCCACCCGTTCGTGGGGTGGCCTCCATCATCTGTGCGGGCGCTCTCGGTCAGTCGGTGAGGAAGTCCGCCGGGTGGCCGAACTTCCCGGAGTGGACGAAGGCCTCGAGCGGCAGGCGGGACCGCGGCAGCCGCGCCCGGGCCAGCACCCAGTCCGGCATCTCGCCGTCGTCGTCCGGGCCGGCGGGCAGTCCGAGCGCGATGCCCGTCGTGACCGCCCAGTGCGGCGGCACGGCGAACCGCTCCGTCGCCGCACCGTGGTCGAAGCCGCCGAACTGACGCACCTGCAGGCCCATCGAGCGAGCCTGCACGGTGATGTGGGCGACCGCCTGCCCGAGGTCGAACATCGCGTAGTCGCTGTAGGCGAGCTCGTGGTCCTCGTCGGTCGCGACCTGGTGCAGCGTCAGGATGATCGACGAGGCGGACGGCGCCCACACCTGGTTGGCTGACGAGAGGACCTCGACCATGGCGGCGTGCGTGTCGTCGCCGCGCAGGCCGACAAGGAAGCCCCAGGGCTGCGAGTTGCCGGCCGACGGCGACCACCGCGCGGCCTCGAGGATCGCGCGCAGGGTGTCGGGGCCGAGCACGTGCGACCGGTCGTAGACCATGACGCTCTCGCGGTCGCGTAGCAGGGGCGTCAGCGTCTCCGGCTGCGCCGTGGGCGCCATCTGAACCGCGGGCGCATGCCGTCCGCCGACCACCGTCTCGTCACTCACGTCTCGATCGCCGTCCTCACGCACTCGTCAACCATGCCGCAGCCCGGCGTCTTCCCGGCCCGGGTGTGGGCGGCACCACGCCGGTGGCCGAGGGACCGGCGACGTGCCACGTCAGTAGGCGCGGCCGACGACCGCGAGCACGCCGGCGTCGGACTCCGAGGTCGGCACGGAGCCGTCAGGCATCGTCAGGCACCGGACCGTCACTGCCGACTCCGCGAGCAGCGACTCTCCCTCCTCACCGAGGGTCGACCACGGGATGGTGGCCCAGCCGGCGCGGGCCGCCTCGGCGGCCTCCTCGATGGTGCTCACGGCGGCGGTGTTCGTGTCGCGGTGGGCGAGCGCGGCGGCATACAGCGCGTCGTGGTCCTCGTCGAGCGCGCCGGCCACCGTGTCGACGACGCCGCCGAGCGGCACCGACGACTTGCCACCGGCGATGCGTCGGGCGACGGTGACGGAGCCCTCGGCGAGGTCGCGGGGACCGACCTCGACCCGCAGCGGGATGCCCTTGAGCTCGGCGTCGACGGCGCGACGTCCGAACGGCGTGTCGACACGGGCGTCGAGCTCGGCCCGCACCCCGCGCGCGAGGAGGTCGGCGACGACCTGACGCGCTGCCTCGACCACGCCCTCGCCGTCCTTGACGACCATGACGAGCGCCTGGACGGGAGCGAGCCTCGGCGGCACACGCAGACCGTGGTCGTCACCGTGGCCCATGATGAGGCCGCCGAGCATGCGGGTCGAGCTGCCCCACGACGTCGTCCAGCACGTCTCCTGGCGGCCCTGCTCGGACAGGTAGGTGATGTCGAAGGCCTTGGCGAAGTTCTGGCCGAGCTCGTGGCTCGTGCCCATCTGCAGGGCCTTGCCGTCGCGCATCATCCCTTCCAGCGCAAGGGTGTTCGTCGCACCGGCGAAACGCTCGCGCTTCGTCTTGCGACCGAGGACGACGGGCATGGCGAGCATCTCGCGCATGAACGGCGCGTAGACCTCCTCGTGGATCCGCTTCGCGTAGAGGCGCGCGTCCTCTTCGGTGGCGTGCGCCGTGTGGCCCTCCTGCCAGAGGAACTCGCTCGTGCGCAGGAAGATCCGCGGGCGCAGCTCCCACCGCACGACGTTGGCCCACTGGTTGAGCAGCAGCGGCAGGTCGCGGTAGCTCTGCGTCCATTTCGCCATGTACTCGCCGATGACCGTCTCGGAGGTCGGGCGCACGACGACCTTCTCCTCGAGCTCCTTGCCGCCCGCGTGGGTCACGACCGCGAGCTCGGGGCTGAAGCCCTCGACGTGCTCGGCCTCGCGGTTGAGGTAGGACTCCGGGATGAAGAGCGGGAAGTAGGCGTTGCGTGCGCCGGCCTCCTTGATGCGCCGGTCCATGTCGGCCTGCATCCGCTCCCAGATCGCGTAGCCGTACGGTCGGATGACCATGGTGCCGCGCACCGGACCGTTGTCGGCGAGCTCCGCCTTGGCGACGATGTCCTGGTACCACCGGGGGAAGTCCTCGGACTGGGGTGTGAGCACGGTCTTGGCCATGGCCCCGATCCTAATGATCGGCCCCGGGGGCGCCGTCACGTCGATTCCGCCTAGGCCCGCTCCATCGTGGCGACCATGAAGGCCTGCCAGGCCTCTCGGCTGTCGCCGAGCTCCGCCGGGCTGCCGGTCTGCTCGAGGATGCGGGTGGTCGCCTCCCGGGTCACGTCGTCGAAGTCGCCGGAGATCTCCACGTCGGTGCGACCCCAGACGTGCCGGCACATCGCCTGGACGGCCTGCACCTGGGCGTCGGAACGACGGATGAGGCGCGGACGCTCCGGCCCGAACCGGCCGAGGTCGACGTGGATGTGGTTGCTGTGCGCCGCGTCGAAGAGGTAGGTCAGGACGTCGGCGAACTCGTGGTGCAGTCCGGCGGCCGTGCGCCAGTAGAGCGCGAGGCGACGACGCAGCTCGGGCGCCGGTGCGTCACGCCACAGGTCGTAGCGCAGGCTCGTCAGGTCGCGGCCGTCGGCGCGCAGCCGCGCGATGTCGATGGCCTCCCCCGAGCTGTGCCACGACGTCGCCGAGCCGCGGACCCAGGCCCCGTAGGAGCGCACCTCGTCGGGCACCTGGCCGACGTGGCGCCGGTGCAGGGCGAGCCACCGGTCGAGGCGCGCCCCGAACGGCTCGGTGACGTAGTACGTGGCGGGACGGGCCGTCACCTCGTAGACGTGGGCCGCGGCCCCGATGCGCTGCCGCGCCTGCAGGGCCGAGCGGTCGACCGGCTGCGGGTCGATGCGCAGCTCCGGCGGCGTCGGCTCACCCAGGCCCGCCAGCCGCGGGAGGGACGCGAGGCCGGGACCGCGCGACACGGCATACGCCCCTCCGGCGGCGACGGCACCCACCGCGCCGAGCGTGAGCAGGCGGCGGCGGGTCAGCCCGCTCTGACCGGATCGCGGCGCGTCCGGCTCGGGGCGCCGGGCTGCCTGCTCCCCCGTCCGCATCTGCTGGCCCATGCCTGGTCCAACGTGCGAGGCGGTCAGGGTGTCCCCCGGGCAACGAAGCCGATGGGCAGACTCAAGGAAGCCAGCGGGGGGCGCCGTCCCGGGAGCAGAACGCCGCCCCGACCTCGCTCGATCGGGGCATTTCGTCGTCAGCCGGGTGCGTCCCGGCGCGCGTCGCCCCGTCGYGTGGCCGCCTGAGTCCTACGCTCCCCGCATGTCCTCCGACACCGGGCCGTCTCGACGCGTCGTCCTGCTCGGAGCGCTCGGTCTGGCGACGGCGACGACCGGGGTCGGCGGCTGCTCCGCCACCGACGGGCCGACCCTCAGCGACGGGGTGCTGTCGGACCGCTTCGGTGTCGAGGCCCCACGCTGGCGGATGGCCGTGCCCCGCGCAGGCCGACCCCGGGGGCTCGTCGTGGCGCTGCACGGTTTCGGAGGGGGCGCCGACGACGCGTTCAACCTCGGTTTCGGCGATGCCGTCGAGCCCTCCAGGATGGCGCTGGTCTCCGTCGACGGGGGCAACAGCTACTGGCACCCACGCCGCGACGGCAGCGACACCGGGGCGATGGTCCGTGACGAGCTCGTGCCGATGGCGCTGAAGGCTGCCGGGCTGCCGGCGTCCTCGCCGGTCGTCCTGCTCGGGTGGTCGATGGGCGGCTTCGGTGCGCTTCTCATCGCGAGCGAGCTCGGGCGTTCTCGCGTCAGCGGCGTCGTCGCCGCGAGCGCAGCACTGTGGCAGAAGGGCAGCGAGACGCCCGCCCGCGCCTACGACGGGCGGGCCGACTTCGACCGGCACTCGATCTTCAACCGGCTGGACCGGCTGCAGGGCATTCCCGTGAGGCTCGACTGCGGCATGTCCGACCCGTTCATCGCCGCGAACCGCGTTCTCGCCCTGCGCCTTCCGGGCACCGAGGCCCACTTCACCACGGGAGGCCACGACGACGGCTTCTGGAGCGGCAACGTCAGCGCCGAGATGACCTGGGCGGCCGCCCGGTCCTGACGGCCCGGCTCACGCAGCGCGGTGCAGGTCGTGGGCGTCCGGCAGGCGGCGGAAGCCGGCCGAGACGTAGGCGGCGACACCACCGACGTTGGCGCTCGGGGTGCAGACCAGGCAGCTCGAGGCGCCCAGCTCCCGGAGGGTGGCCGCGCTCGCGAGGGTGATCGCGCGCCCGTGGCCGCGGCCCCGGTGGTCGCGGTGCGCCCCCAGCGGCTCGATGAGACCGGGTCGCCCCGGTCCGGCCGACCACACGGTCGCGGTTGCCACCGCGGCTCCGGACTCGTCGTAGGCGACGAGGCACCTCGCGTCGACGTAGGCAGGCCCGGACGCCATCTCCCGCCACCGCTCCTCGCTGAACGTCGAGGTCTCGAACGACGCGCGCTGGACCGCCACCCGGTCACGGAGCCGCTCCGGCTCCGGGTCCGCGCCGACGACCTCCACCCGCAGTCCGCTGTCCTCGACGGGCTCGGTCAGGTCTCGGACGAGCGGCGTCCACGGCTCGCCGTCGGCCCATCCGTCGTCCGCGAGGCGGGCGCGGAAGGCATCACCGAAACGCGCCTCCACCGAGCCCTCCCCGGCGGGGAGCACGCCACGCTCGGGGCGCGACACGTCGGAGAGCAGCTGCTGCGCCAGCTCGTCGTCGTCACCGGCCTCCGGCGCGATCGCCATCCGGAGCACGCGCGGGTCGTCGAGGAACCCGACTGCGACGAGGCGCCCGTCGCGGCTCCACGTGCGAACGGCCGCCGCGGTCGCGTCGGCGCCGAAGCTCCAGTTCCAGCCGAGGTCGCCGGGGTGCAGCTGGACCGGCATCCCGTCCTGCTGCCACTCGCGCATCTCGTGCACGGCCTCGACGAGGCCCTGGACTCCCGGCGCGCTCAGCTCGATCGACATGCCCCGATCCAACACCGTCCACGCGCGAGCGCACACCTCGTTTTGCGACGGCACCGTGCCCTGCGGCGAGCGGTGTCCACGGTGTCGGTCAGGACAGCGCGGCGATGGCCTCGGCGGTCGCGAGGACCTTGTGGGCGGTGTCGACGTGCAGGCTCTCGATGAGCCTCCCGTCGAGGGTGACGACGCCCTTGCCCTCGGCCTGCGCGGTCTCGAAGGCGGCGATCACGGCCCGCGCCTGCTCGACCTGCTCGGCGCTCGGCGCGAAGACGTCGTTGCACGCCTCCACCTGCCCCGGGTGGATCAGCGTCTTGCCGTCGAAGCCCATCTCCCGGCCCTGGCGCGCCTCGGCGAGGAAGCCGTCGGAGTCCTTGACGTCGTTGTAGACGCCGTCGACGACAGCCACCCCGGCAGCCCGCGCCGCGAGGACCGCGAGCTGGAGCGAGGTCTGGATCGCGATCCGTCCCGGGGCGAAGCTCGCGCCGAGCTCCTTGTAGAGGTCGTTCGTGCCGAGCACGAGACAGGCAAGACGGTCGGACGCGCGCGCGATCTCCTCGGCGTGCAGCACGGCCACCGGCGTCTCGACCATCGCCCAGAGCCGCGTGTGCTCCGGAGCGCCGGCGGCCTCCATCGCGGCGACGAGGCCGCGCACCTCGTCGGCCGAGCCGACCTTGGGCACGACGATCGCGTCCGGTCCGGCCGCGGCCGCCGCCGCGAGGTCGGCGTCGTGCCACTGCGACCCCAGGCCGTTGACCCGGATCGTCAGCTCACGCCGGCCGTAGTCTCCGGACTGCACTGCGGCGCATGCCTTCTCGCGCGCCGTCTCCTTCGCATCGGGGGCGACGGCGTCCTCGAGGTCGAGGATGAGGGCATCGACGGGAAGGGTCTTCGCCTTCTCCAGGGCGCGCTCGTTGGAGCTCGGCATGTAGAGCACCGAGCGTCGGGGGCGGTATGCGTCGGGCTCGACGGGCACGGCAGTCAGCCTTCCTGCGGGGCGGGCTCGGCGGCATACAGCTCGGCGAGCGCGGGGTCGGTCTGGGAGAGACGCTCGGCGAGCTCGACGATGACGAGACACTGCTTGAGGCTGGCGTCGTCCTCCATCTTCCCGTCGAGCATGACGGCACCCGTGCCGTCGCCCATCGCGGCGACGACGCGTCGCGCGTGCGCGACGTCCTCGGCCGACGGGCTGAAGACGCGTTTGGCGATCTCGATCTGCACCGGGTGCAGCGACCACGTGCCGACGCAGCCGAGGAGGAAGGCGTTGCGGAACTGGTCCTCGCACGCGACGACGTCCTGGATGTCGCCGAACGGTCCGTAGTACGGGTAGATCCCGTGCATCGCGCACGCATCGACCATGCGGGCGATCGTGTAGTGCCAGAGGTCCTGCTGCGCCGTCGCGCGCGCTCCCGTGATGTCACCGTCGACGGGGTCGGTGCGCACGAGGTAGCCGGGGTGCCCGCCGCCGACGCGGGTCGTCTTCATGCGTCGGTCGGCCGCGAGGTCGGCCGGTCCCAGCGACAGGCCCTGCATGCGCGGCGAGGCGCCACAGATCTCCTCGACGTTGACCATGCCGCGCGCCGTCTCGAGGATCGCGTGCACGAGGATCGGACGGGTCAGGCCCGCTTTCGCCTCGAGCTGGGCGAGGAGGCGGTCGACGTAGTGGATGTCCTCGGCGCCCTGCACCTTCGGCACCATGACGACGTCGAGCTTGTCGCCGATCTCCGTGACGAGGGTCGTGAGGTCGTCGAGCGCCCACGGGCTGTCCAGCGCGTTGATGCGCGTCCAGAGCTGGGTGTTCTCGCCGAAGTCGGTGGCCTTCGCGATCTCGACGAGGCCGGCCCGGGCCGCCTCCTTGCGGTCGGCCTTGACGGCGTCCTCGAGGTTGCCGAGGAGGACGTCGACGGTGCCGACGAGATCCGGCACCTTCGCGGCCATCTTCGGGTTGCTCGGGTCGAAGAAGTGGATGACCCGGGACGGGCGGGCCGGCACCTGCGTCAGGGGCGTCGGCGCCCCCACCGCGAGCGGCCGGAAGAAGTCCTTGGCGCTGCGCATGGGCGTCAACGTAGCAACGGGCGGACGGCCCGCGTTATGACGACAGTCACGCGTACCGCCGATGAGGGCGGGATCACTAAGGTGGCGGTGTGACCGAGCGCGCGACCGAGCCTGTGACCGAGCAGGGCGCAGGGACGAGCCCCGAGAAGGGCACGGGGACGGGCACCGAACAGGTGCCCTCCGCGCCCACGGCGCCGCCCACGCAGGCCGACCCGCAGTCCGCCGCGTCCGCCGCCTCCGCGACCGCCCTGCTCGGCGAGGCGATGGCGAAGTCCGGTCTGCTCTGGATCGAGGTCGCCGACGACCGCACGTGGCCGGCCTGGCACGTGTGGGACGACGGGGCGGCCCTCGTCGTGAGCGGACCGGGCGAGCAGCCACTCCCGTGGCTGCCCAAGGAGGTCAGGGTCATCCTGCGCAGCAAGGACACCGGGGGCCGCCTGCTCACGGTCCGCGCACACGTCCACGTCCTCGAGCCCGGCACCCCCGAGTGGCAGCGCGCGGCCGAGCTCCTCCGCGCGTCGCGGCTCAACTCGGTCGACGACTCGCTGACACGCTGGGCGGCCGAGTGCACCGTCACCGCCCTCGTGCCCTTCGACAGCCCGCTCGAGTCCCCCGGCGCATATGCCGCCCACGACCACCGCGAGCCCCCGGCCCGCACCGCCGCGACGACCACGTCCTGGCGCCCGTGGCACTGGGGTGGGCGCGGCGAGGAGAAGGCCGAGCGCAAGCGGGCCAAGGACGAGGCGAAGGCCGCGCGCAACGCCGCGAAGGAGCGCGCGAAGCTGCGCAAGAAGCGCCAGCGACGTGGCACCCGTCGCCGCGGACGCTGACCCCATAGCCTTGGGCCATGAGTGCGAGCACCCGCGTCTTCGTCGCGCGCCTGACCGGACTGAGCGTCTTCGACCCGCTCGGTGACCAGGTCGGGCGCGTGCGCGACGTCGTCGTGATGTTCTCGGTCAACCGACCCGAGCCCCGCGTCATCGGCCTCGTCGTCGAGGTGCCCGGTCGCCGCCGGGTCTTCGTGCCGATGACCCGGGTCACGTCGATCGACGCCGGCGCCGTCATCACGACCGGCCTGGTCAACATGCGCCGCTTCGAACAGCGCACCAACGAGGTCCTCGTCGCCGCCGAGCTGTTCGACCGGACCGTCCGCGTCACGACGGCCGAGGCCGTCGAGGCCGGCTTCGCCGACTCGCTCGTCGAGGACCTTGCCATCGAGCAGGGCCCGCGTCGCGACTGGATCGGCACGCGGGTCTTCGTCCGGCAGGCGCCGGCGGGGGTCTCGTCGGCCTCGAAGGCGATGTCCCGGCTCACGCGTCGCCGCTCGGGCAAGACGATGCTCGTCGACATCCGCGACGTCGTCGGCCTCCACGAGCAGGCCGGCGCCCAGAGCGCCGAGCGCCTCCTCGAGACCTACGACGACCTCAAGGTCGCCGACCTCGCCGAGGTCATCCACGACCTCAACCCCAAGCGCCGGGCCGAGGTGGCCGCCGCGCTCGACGACGAGCGCCTCGCCGACGTGCTCGAGGAGCTGCCGGAGGACGACCAGGTCGAGATCCTCGCCGGCCTGGCCAACGAACGCGCGGCCGACGTCCTCGAGGCGATGGAGCCCGACGACGCGGCCGATCTGCTCGCCGACCTGCCGCCCGAGCAGGCCGAGGAGCTGCTCCAGCTCATGGAGCCCGACGAGGCCGCTCCCCTGCGTCGTCTGCTCGCCTACGACGAGAAGACCGCCGGCGGCATGATGACGACCGAACCCGTCATCCTCGGACCCGAGGCGACCATCGCCGAGGCCCTCGCGACGGTGCGCCGCGAGGAGCTCGCCCCGGCGCTGGCGTCGATGGTCTACGTCTGCCGCCCGCCGCTCGAGGCCCCGACCGGCCGCTACCTCGGCCTCGTCCACATCCAGCGCCTGCTGCGCGAGCCGCCGCACGGCGCCGTCGGGTCGATCATCGACAAGGAGATCGAGCCCGTCGTGGCCACCGCGTCGCTCGAGACCGTGACGCGCACCCTCGCGACCTACAACCTCGTCTCGCTGCCCGTCGTCGACGACGACGGACGCCTCATCGGAGCGGTCACCGTCGACGACGTGCTCGACCACATCCTCCCGGAGGACTGGCGTGAGGAGCGGCACGAGCTGGGGGTGAAGCCGTGAGCGAGCGCGCCGAGCGTCGTCCTGGCGCCCGGGCGGTCCGCGGGGACAAGCTCGACCAGCCGCAGGAGAAGCGTGCCCGGGTCCTGCCCCGGATCACCCTGACCCAGGAGGCCTTCGGCGTCCTGTCCGAGCAGTTCGCCCGCTTCATGGGCACGGCCCAGTTCCTCATCGGGATGACGGTCTTCGTCGCCGCCTGGATCGCCTGGAACGTCCTCGCGCCCCCGGGGCTCGTCTTCGACGAGTTCCCGTTCATCTTCCTGACGCTCATGCTGAGCCTCCAGGCGTCGTATGCCGCACCGCTCATCCTCCTCGCGCAGAACCGCCAGGCCGACCGCGACCGGGTGGCCCTCGAGCAGGACCGGGCCCGCGACGAGCGCAACCTCGCCGACACCGAGTTCCTGACCCGCGAGGTGGCCTCCCTGCGTCTCGCCCTGCGTGAGCAGGCCACGCGTGACTTCGTGCGCTCCGAGCTGCGTTCGCTGCTCGAGGAGATGGAGGACCGCGGGATCGTCCACGGCGCCGACGACGAGCCCAAGGACAACCGGCACCGACCGTGAGCGAGCGCACCCCGGCCGTGGTCGGGAGGCCCGGCACGTCGGCATACGATGGAACACATGTCTGTCGCCGCACTGCCCAGCCGTGACGCCATGCTCACGGCGCTGTCGAAGGTCAACGACCCCGAGATCCGCAAGCCGATCACCGAGCTCGGCATGGTCAAGTCGGTCGAGATCGACGACGCCGGCAAGGTCGACCTCGCGATCTTCCTGACCGTCTCCGGCTGCCCCATGAAGGAGACGCTCACCAAGGACTCGAGCAACGCGCTCCTCGCCCTCGACGGCGTGACCTCGGTCGAGGTCGAGCTCGACGTCATGAGCGACGAGCAGCGCGCCGAGCTGCGCTCGCAGCTGCGTGGCGGCGCCCCGGAGAAGGAGATCCCCTTTGCCAAGCCCAACAGCCTGACGCGGGTGTATGCCGTGGCCTCCGGCAAGGGCGGTGTCGGCAAGTCGTCGGTGACCGTCAACCTCGCCGCCGCGATGGCCGCGCAGGGCCTGCGGGTGGGCGTCGTCGACGCCGACGTCTACGGCTTCTCGGTGCCGCGCATGCTCGGCGTCGAGCAGCGGCCCACGCAGGTCGACGACATGATCCTGCCGCCCATCAGCCACGACGTGAAGGTCATCTCGATCGGCATGTTCGTGCCCGGCAACCAGCCCGTCGTGTGGCGTGGCCCGATGCTGCACCGCGCGCTCCAGCAGTTCCTCGGCGACGTCTTCTGGGGCGACCTCGACGTCCTCCTGCTCGACCTGCCGCCCGGCACCGGCGACATCGCGATCTCCGTCGCACAGCTCATCCCGACCGCCGAGATCCTCGTCGTGACGACCCCGCAGCAGGCCGCCGCCGAGGTGGCCGAGCGGGCCGGCTCGATCGCCCTGCAGACCCACCAGCGGGTCGTCGGCGTCATCGAGAACATGAGCTGGCTCGAGCTGCCGGACGGCACCCGCCAGGAGATCTTCGGCTCCGGCGGCGGGCAGGCGGTCGCCGACTCGCTGACGAAGAGCATCGGTGCCCCGGTCGAGCTGCTCGGCCAGATCCCCCTCGACACGCGCCTGCGCGAGGGCGGCGACAACGGCACGCCGGTCGTGCTCGGCGATCCCGACACCGCTGCTGCCGTCGCTCTGCGCGGCATCGCCCGCAACCTCGGCTCTCGCGCCCGCGGCCTCGCCGGCCGTTCGCTCGGCCTCACCCCAGCCGGCCGCTGACCCAGCGGGAGGGCCCTCTGACGCATTCTCCCGCCCACCGCCTCACCACCGGACGCCGCGTTCGGTGGTGAGAGGTCAGGCGAGCGAGTCGACCCAGGCTCGGTGGAGGTCCGAGTAGCGGCCGTCGCCGGCCGCGACGAGATCGCTCGGCGCGCCGTCCTCGACGATGCGGCCGTGCTCGAGCACGAGCACCCGGTCGGCGATCTCGACCGTCGAGAGGCGGTGCGCGATGACGATGGCGGTGCGCCCGGCGAGGATCGTCCCGAGGGCCTGCTGCACGAGCCGCTCGGAGGGCACGTCGAGCGACGACGTCGCCTCGTCGAGGATGAGCACCGCCGGATCGGCGAGGAAGGCCCGCGCGAAGGCGACGAGCTGACGCTGACCGGCGCTCAGCAGCCCACCCCGGTTGGACACTGGCGTGGCATACCCCTGCGGCAGCTCCACGATGAAGTCGTGCGCGCCGAGCGAGCGGGCCGCCGCCTTGACCTCGTCGTCGGTGGCATCGGGCCGGCCGAAACGGATGTTGTCGGCGACGGTGCCGCTGAAGAGGTAGTTCTCCTGCGTCACCATGACGACGGCGCGGTGCAGGTCGTCGGACGCCAGCCGGGTCAGGTCGACCCCGTCGAGGCTCACCGTCCCGGCGGTCGGGTCGTAGAAGCGGGTCGCGAGCTTGGCGATGGTGGTCTTGCCCGCACCGGTCGTGCCGACGAGCGCGAGCGTCTGCCCGGCCGGCACGGTCAGGTCGAGGCCGGGTAGCACCGCGGTGCCCGCGACGTACTCGAAGCGGACGTCGTCGAAGCGGACCTCACCGCGGGGCGCCCCGAGAGGCATCGGGTCGATCGGCAGGGGGACGTCGGGCACCTCCTCGAGCACGCCGGAGAGCTTCTCGAGCGCGGCCGAGGCCGACTGGAAGGTGTTGTAGAACTGCGAGATCTCCATCATCGGCTCGAAGAACTGCCGCAGGTAGAGCAGGAAGGCCGCGAGCACCCCGACGGTGACCTCGCCCTGATAAGCGAGGTAGCCGCCGTAGACGAGGACGACGGCGATCGTGACGCTGCCGATGAGCCGGATGCCCGGCATGAACCACGCCACGAGCCGGAACGCGACGAGGTTGGCCCGGCGGTACTGGTCGTTGACGTCCTCGAAGATCGCCTGGTTGCGCGGCTCGCGGCGAAAGGCCTGCACGGCCCGGATGCCGTTCATCGACTCCACGAAGTGGACGATGACGAGGGCGACCTTCTCTCGGGTGGCGCGGTAGCTCTTGGCCGACGCCTTGCGGAACCAGTTGGTCAGCAGCGCGAGAGCGGGACCACAGAGGAGCGCCACGAGGCCGAGCTTGACGTCGAGGACGAGCAGCAGCACGGAGGTGCCCACGAGGGTCAGCGCGGCCGTGACGAGCCCGTCGAACCCGGTCTCGAGCATCTCGTAGATGGCGTCGACGTCGGAGGTCTGCCGGGAGATGACGCGCCCGGACGTGTAGCGGTCGTGGAAAGCCGGGCTCAGGTGCTGGAAGTGGCGGAAGACGCGTCGCCGGATCGACAGCAGGATGTCCTGGCCGATCAGGCCGGAGCGCACGAGGAAGAGGTTGCGCGAGACTGCCTGCGTCAGCGTGGCGACGAGGACGAGCCCGACGACGAGCAGGAGCGGGCCGAGGTCGCCCGACTCCCGGATCGGCGGGATGCCGGTGTCGATGCCCACCTTGACGAGGTACGGGATGGACAGCCGAGCGGCGTTCTCGATGACGACGACGACCATGAGCCACCAGAGCGCCTGGCGCCACGGCCGGAGCACGTCGCGCAGCAGCCGCCTGGAGCGGCCGGCGAGCCGGGCCGAGGTCTCGGCCGTCAGGTCGCCGTCGATGTCGTCGGCGGCGACGCCGCGCCACTGCTGGGCCGAGGCCGTCACGCCGGCACCTCCTGGGTCGCGTCGGTGGCGCGGCCGCCCGTCGCGGAGGCCTCCGCCTCCTCCACGGCGTCGGCCGCGAGCAGCTCGCGGTAGGCCGGGACGCCGTCGAGCAGCTCGCGGTGGGTGCCGACGTGGGTGATGGTGCCGTGCTCGAGGAGCGCGACCCGGTCGGCGAGCATCACCGTCGAGGCGCGGTGCGCCACGACGAGGCCGGTGGTCTCCGAAAGGACTCTCGACAGGGCCTCCTCGACGAGCTTCTCGGTGTGCACGTCGAGGGCCGAGAGGGTGTCGTCGAGGACGAGGACGGCCGGACGGGCGAGGACGGCTCGGGCCAGGGCGAGGCGCTGGCGCTGACCACCTGAGAGTGACAGGCCCTGCTCGCCGATGCGGGTGTCGAGACCCCAGGGGAGGTCGAGGACGAAGCCGGCCTGGGCGATCTCGAGGGCGGCGAGCACGTCGTCCTCCGAGGCGTCGGCGCGTCCGAGGGTGACGTTCTCGCGGGCGCTCATGGAGAAGAGCGTCGGCTCCTCGAAGGCCGTCGCGACGACACTGCGCAACGCGGCGAGCTCGAAGTCGCGCACGTCGACGCCGTCGATGGTGATGCGGCCAGCGGTGACATCGAAGAGGCGCGGGACGAGCGCGGTGAGGGCGGTCTTGCCCGAGCCGGTCGCGCCGACGAGCGCGAGGGTCTCGCCGGGAGCGACGTCGAGGTTGACGTCGCGCAGCACCGGCTGGTCGGGCGCGTCGGGGAAGGCGAAGTCGACGTGCTCGAAGCGCAGGTGGCCGCGGCGCGCACCGACCTCGTGCGCGCCGGAGACGATGTCGGGCTCGGTGTCGAAGATCTCGAGCACACGCGCGGCCGCGGTCATGGCCTCCTGCGCCATCGCGAGGATGACGCCGAGGGAGGACACGGGCCACACGAGCGAGAGCATCAGGGTGATGAAGGCGACGAGCTCGCCGGGCGTCAGGTCACCCTGGCCGACGCCGATGGCGCCGAGCAGGAGCACGACGACGACGGCGAGGTTGGGGATGACCTCGAGGAAGGTCCAGAACTTCGCCGAGAGGCGGACCTTGTCGAGGCTCGTCGCCCGCAGCTCGAGCGCCGCCTCGTCGTAGCGACGGGCCATGTGGTCGCTGCGTCCGAACGACTTGATGACGCGAATGCCGACCGCGCCCTCCTCCGCCTGGGTCGCGAGGTCGCCCTGCTGGTCCTGGACGCGCCGGGACATCACGACATAAGCCTTCTCGAAGCGCATCGAGAGCCAGGTGATGGGAACCGCCGTCGCCGCGACGACGAGCCCGAGCGGCCAGTACATCGTCAGGAGCACGATCGTGACGGCCGTGACCTGCAGGACGTTGACGACGAGGAAGAGCAGGCCGAAACCGCTGAACCGGCGGATGGCCGAGAGGTCGGTCGTCGCGCGGGAGAGCAGCTGCCCCGACTGCCACCGGGTGTGGAAGCTCATCGGAAGGGCCTGGAGGCGTTCGTAGAGGTCGCGGCGCAGCTGCGTCTCGAGCCCCAGCACGGCGTTGGACTGCACCCACCGGCGCACGAAGATGAGGACGGCCTCGAGCACGCCGAGGGCCAGGGCGAGCAGGCCGAGCGGGAGGACCGGCCCGAGCTCGTGCTCGGTGATCGGCCCGTCGATGACGGCCCGTGTCACGAGGGGGACCGCGATGGAGAGGCCGACGCCGGCGAGCGACGCGACGAACATGACGACGAGGGCCCAGCGGTGCGGGCGCAGGTAGCCGCGCAGCCGCCACAGGGACCGGACGGAGGCGGGCGGTTGAGAAGCAGGATCAGCAGGCATCAAGGAGTGACGATAACCCCGACCAACGACAGAGATGCCTCTGGGTCAGAGATTCACGTCGCTTCGCTGTCCCAGGGCGTCGGGACCGACGGGTCGTGGCCGCGAGGCGTGCTCACGGGCTTGTCGACGACGGGCGACTGCTGGTCGTCCTCGTCGGGTGGCGCGGAGAGCGCGTCGCGCACGATCTTGCGCGGGTCGTACTGGCGCGGGTCGTAGGCCCGCCAGTCCACGTCGGAGAACTCCGGCCCCATCTCGTCCTTGAGCTGCTGTTTGGCCCGGTCGGCCATGCCGCGGGCCTGGCGGACGAACTTGCCGAACTTGGCGGCGTACTCGGGCAGGCGCTCGGGACCCAGGATGAGGATCGCGAGCAGACCGAGCAGGAGCAGCTCCCACCCGTTGATGTCGAACACAGTCCCTCGCTTCCACGCGTACCGGCTGCGCCATCCTACGGTGGCGCGTCGTGCTCTACTTGGCCGGATCCGCTTCCAGCGTCATCTGGAGCTCGAGCTCCGTGCCGTCACGCTCGACCTTGAGGCTCACGGTGTCGCCGACGGCCCGCGCGCGGATCGAGACGATGAGCTGGTCCGGGGTGCGGATGCGCTTGCCCTCGAAGCCGATGATGACGTCGCCGGCCTTGACGCCGGCCTTGGCGGCCGGCCCCCCGGAGGTCACCGCGTCGGGCGCGTCGAGGACCTGGGCGCCGTCACCGACGAACGTGCGGCTGAGGTTGACGCCGATGACCGGGTGGGTGGCCTTGCCCGTCGCGATGAGCTGGTCGGCGGTGCGCCGGGCCTGGTCGCTCGGGATGGCGAAGCCGAGCCCGATGCTGCCGCCGGTGGAGCCGCTCGTCCCCGGAACCCGGGCGATGGCGCTGTTGACGCCGATGACCTTGCCCGTCATGTCGAGCAGCGGGCCACCGGAGTTGCCGGGGTTGATCGCCGCGTCCGTCTGGATGGCGTTGATGAAGGAGGACTCGCTGCCCTCTCCCGGCGTCACGGGGCGGTTGAGCGCGCTGACGATGCCGGTGGTGACGGTCTGGTCGAGGCCGAGCGGTGCACCGACGGCGATGACCTGGTCGCCGACGACGACCTTGTCGGACGCGCCGAGCGTCAGGGGCTTCAGGTCGGTGCGGTTGATCTTGAGCACGGCGAGGTCGTAGCTCGCGTCGCGCCCGACGATGGTCGCCTTCTCGGTGTCGCCGTTGCTCAGCACGATCTCGATGTCACCGTTGACGCCGGGCTCGACGACGTGGTTGTTCGTCAGGACGTGGCCCTTGCCGTCGATGACGAAGCCGGATCCGGTCGCCGATCCCTCGCTGCCGGCGTCGACCTTGATGGTCACGACGCTCGGCAGGGCGACGGCGGCGATGTTGGCGACCGAGCCGGCAGGTCGCTGCGTGGCGCCCGGACCGGGCTCGGGCAGGGTCGAGCCGGCGAGGTTGATGCGGTCCTCGGCGACCTGGCTCGCGATGCCACCGATGACACCGGAAAGCAGGCAGAGCCCGACGACGGCGGCGACCAGCTTGCCGCGACCGCGGCGGGCGGACGGCGCCGGCGGGTCGGCGAGTGCGACGCCCGCGGGCGGCACGGGGCCGCTCCCGAGATCAGGGTCGCCCCCCGCGGGTGCCTGGGGCACGGAGCCGAGGTGTGCCGTCCCGCCGGCTGCCGCGGCGGCGCCGGCCAGCGCGTCGCCCGGGGGGGTGGACGCACCGGGCCCGGTCGCAGAGGGCGCGTCGGCCTCGGGGGTGGGCGGGGCGTAGGCCGAGCGGTAGGCCTCCTCGGCGAGCGAGTCGGCGCGGTCGCTGCCCCAGGCGGCATCGGCCCGGGCAGGGACGCCGGCACCCTCGGTCGGGTGCTCGCCTCCGAAGACGTCGAACCACGCGTCGTCACCCGTGTCGGCGGGACGAGAGTCGGAGGCCCTCACCGGCGGCTGCGCCTCCGATGCGGTCGGGACGGGGGCCGGTGTCGTCGGCGACGCGGAGGGGATGGCCCGGGTGTCGTGCAGGTCGATGATGCCGGTCTGCTCCACGTCGGGCGCTCCTGCGTGCCCGAGGGCCTCAGTGCGCTCGTCGGTCTCGCGAGCTGCCGTGGGGTCGGGCTCCGGCGTCGTCGACTCGTCGCTCATGGCCCTGATTGTGCCGAACGGACGTTGGTGACCCGAACCGGGGCCACCAGGGCGGAGGTCGGGTCGACGGCCAGCGACGCGGTACGGGCCGACGTGCGGGTCGTGACGACCCAGTACGGGACGTTGCCGGCGCCGACGTCGCCGAGACCCTGCGTCTGACGCGTGACGGGAGAGATCCTGTTGCCGGGCAGCACGGAGCCGCCGAAGTTCACGGCGCTGACGGGACCGGCCCCGAAGTTGGCCACCGGGCCCCGCACCGAAGGGGTCCGCGAGCCGGGCACGGGCGCGATCGCGAGTCCCCACGCGGCAGCGACCGACGCGCCCGCCGCGATCGAGGCCACCACCGCAGCACGCATCGGCGAGCGGTGCAGGGCAGGAGCGGTGGGCCGAACGGTGGGCACGGGCTCGTAGGACGGCGTCGACGGCATACGGAAACCCACGGGCGGCAGCGGGATGCGGGGGGCCCTGGTCTCACGCGAGGGAGCGGGCGCGGGCTGGGGCTCACCCGAAGGAGCAGCACCGAGACCCATGAGGGAGGTGCGCAGGCTCATCGGGACGCCGGTGTCGGAGCGCAGCGACGCGACGATGCGGCGCTCCTGGTCGGCGGCGGCGCGGCAGACGGTGCAGCACACGAGGTGCTTGTCGTAGAGGTGCAGCATCGCCGGCGGCAGGGCGCGGTCGACGTAGGCGCGGACGTATCCCTTGAGGTGCGGCGTCACGACATCACCTCCGGACCCATCAGCGCGAGCTCGCCGCGACTCGGCGGCCGGGAAGGCGCAGGCCGGCGCGAGCGGCGCGCGACTCGGGCTTGGCCGTACGGGCGGCGGCGGCCACCTCGGGGGCGCGGTGCGCGAGGGCCTCGCGCAACTGGGCGCGGCCACGGTGGATGCGCGAGCGGACGGTGCCGAGCTTGACGCCGAGCGTCGCGCTGATCTCCTCGTAGCTGAGGCCCTCGATGTCGCAGAGGACGACGGCCGCGCGGAACTCCGGCGCAAGAGCGTCGAGCGCCCGCTGCACGTCGTCGTCGAAACGGGCGTCGTGGTAGGTCTGCTCCGGCCCCTTCTCGTTGCTGGGGAGCCGACCGGCAGCGTCGTCGGGCAGGGCGTCGAAGCGGATGCGCTGCTTGCGACGCATCTTGTCGAGGAAGACGTTGGTCGTGATGCGGTGCAGCCAGCCCTCGAAGGTGCCCGGCTGGTAGGAGTGCAGCGACCGGAAGACGCGCACGAAGACGTCGTGCGTCAGGTCCTCCGCGTCGTGCGGGTTGCCCGTGAGGCGGTAGGCCAGGCGGTACACGCGCGCCGAGTGCTGCTCGACGATCTCCTCCCACGTGGGGGGAGTCCACGTCGAGTCGGCCTGCTCCACCGAGGTGGGAGAGGTGGACGTCACGCTGGTGCTCACAGGGGGCTGGGCCTTTCACGGAGAGGGGTCAACGACAAGAACGCCGTCAGATCTCGTTTCGTTCCCGTCGATCGTCTCGGATTGCCCTGTCCGACCGCCAGCCAGAACCTGTGGTTCTGCTGTGGACGGGGTAGCCGGACGGCGGGCGGGGTGGTCAGCGGGACTGCTCGCTGCCGTCGTGCGGGACCGCTTCGTGGTGGGCCCGGCCGTGCGTTCGTCGGTCTTCCTTCATCTCCGCCTCGAAGAGGTGGCGTCGGCCACCGACGAGGTCGTCGCGCGCCGTCTTCTCGAGCTCCTTGAAGGTCGCGTAGTAGTCGTCGTCGTACTCCTCGACGATCTGGAAGGTCCACCGTCCCTGCACGACGTTGCGGCCGACGAGCTCGGTCTGCAGCCGGTCGGCGAGCTCGGTGTGGCCCGCCTCGCGGAAGAGGTCGACGGCCTCGCCCAGGGTGAGGTCCGCCATCCCCGTGAGCCGGTGGAAGCCGTAGAGATGGCCGCGGGCGTCCTCGACGACCTCGAGGGCCTCGGACAGCTTGCCCAGGGCCTCGACCGTGGCGTCGTCGACGCCGCCCGGACGCAGGTGCTCCGCGGTCGGCTTGTCGTGTTCGTCCATGACCTGATCCTTACCCGCTTCAGGGCGACGGGGTGCCGAATCGGCCCGGCACGTCACAGTAGGGTGACGAACATGAGCACCCAGAAGGTCGCCGCGTGGTCACACGCCGAGGAGTTCGTCACCCCGAGCGAGCACGTCGAGGAGGCCACCCACCGCGGTGAGGAGCTGGGTGCGCCGGCCGTCGGCAACGGTGTCGGCGCCGTGCTCCAGATGCTCGCGGCCGCGACCGAGGCCAAGGCCGTCATGGAGATCGGGACCGGCGCGGGCGCCTCGGGTCTCTGGCTGCTCGGCGGCATGCCCGCCGACGGCATCCTCACGACCATCGACCTCGAGACCGAGCACCAGCGGGCCGCGCGCGACGCCTTCGCGGCTGCCGGCATCGCCCACCAGCGCACCCGCTGCATCGCCGGCCGTGCCCTCGAGGTGCTCCCCCGGATGACCGACGGCGCCTATGACCTCGTCGTCGTCGACGCCGACAAGGAGGAGTACCCCGAGTACCTCGCCCAGGCCACCCGCCTGCTGCGTTCCGGCGGCACCCTCGTCATGAYGTGGACCGACAAGGAGTCCGACCCCGCCAACCGGGACGCCGAGACGCGCACCCTCCGCGAGGTCGGCCGCGCGATCCGCGAGCACGACCAGTTCACGGTGTCGCTGCTGCCGGTCGGCGACGGTCTGCTCGTGGCCGTCAAGCGCTGAGCGCACGTATGCCGTCCGGCCGGCCGGACGGCATACGCCATCCTCCGCCCGGGGTGGGCATGCGAAACGGCCCCCGACCGTGAGGTCAGGGGCCGTCGAACCTGGATCAGGCGGAAGGGTCAGTTGACGCCGTCACAACCCTGGATCGCGTCACGCAGAGCTGCAGCCTCGTCGGGGGTCATCTCGACGACGAGACGCCCGCCGCCCTCAAGGGGCATCCGCAGCACGATGCCGCGGCCCTCCTTGACGACCTCGAGCGGGCCATCGCCGGTCCTCGGCTTCATTGCTGCCATGGTTCCCCTTCCCTAGGAATCCTCGGTCTTTGGCCCCATTATTCCGTGTCTCGTTTGCGAGACCTAATTGGGGATGTGACAGAGGGCACGTCCGGCCCCTCCGAGGCTCGTCACGCTTCCGCCTGGGGACGGATTGGGACAGAGTGGCGCCCATGACGCAGACGCCCGACTCCTCCTCCTCGCCCGCCACCGAGCCCCTGCTCGTCGAGGTCGCCGACGGCATCGCCTGGCTCCGGCTCAACCGCCCGGACGCCATGAACAGCCTCGACAACGCCCTCAAGGATGCCCTCGTCGCGGCGCTCCGCGAGGTCGGTGAGGACCCCGCCGTGCGGTGCGTCGTGCTCACGGGGACCGGGCGGGCCTTCTGCGTCGGGCAGGACCTCAAGGAGCACGTCCGCAGCCTCGGCGACCCGACGTCGACGCTCGAGACGACCGTGACCGACCACTACAACCCGATCGTGATCGCGCTCTCGACGATGAACAAGCCCGTCGTCGCGGCCCTCAACGGCGTGGCGGCCGGGGCGGGGATGAGCTTCGCGCTGGCGTGCGACTTCCGGGTCGCGTCGGAGCAGTCCGGGCTCAACACCTCGTTCGCGGGCATCGCGCTCTCGTGCGACTCCGGGGCCTCGTGGACGCTGCCCCGTCTCGTCGGGCCCGCCCGCGCCAAGGAGCTGCTGCTCCTGCCGCGCACGGTCTCGGCGGCAGAGGCGTTGGCGATGGGGCTCGTCACGAAGGTCGTGCCCGCTGACGAGCTAGAGGCGACGGTGACCGAGCTGGCCCGGACCCTCGCCGAGGGCCCGACGCTGGCCTACGGCTCGATCCGGCGGGCCGTCGCCTACTCGGCGGGCGCCGACCTGCCCGCGGCCCTGGCGCACGAGGCCGAGCTCATGGCGTTGACGGGTGGCAGCAGCGACCACCGGGCCGCCGTCGACGCCTTCCTCGCCAAGGAGAAGCCCACCTACACCGGCACCTGACCGCCGCTCTCGGCACGCTGGACCTGGTCACGCGCGAGATCGCGCACCGGCTGTCGTCAGGGCGCACGGGGCGCACGACCTCGCGCCCGACCAGCGGCCGTGTCGGCCACACGCGGCTGGGGCGCGGGTGAGATCAGGGACGACGGGTCACGGTGGGTAGTCGCTCGGGGGGACGAAGCGCCACAGGATGTCGGTCCAGTAGTACTGGCCCACGACGCTGAGGACGAGGAGCGGGACGAAGCGCCACAGCAGCCGCTTCCACGCGTTGCCGCGACGGTCGGCCCAGCCCGCCCCGAGCACGACGACGAGGAGCGGGAAGAGCGGGATGAGGTAGCGGAAGATGCTCGTGAAGGGGTCGAGCACCGCCGCGAGGTAGGCCGGATAGGCGAGCGTCCACGTGCGCAGGTCGGCGCCCAGGTTGCGGGCCCACGGCCCGGCCACCATGGCGATGACGACGAGCGGCACGAGGACGAGCATCACCGGCCCCCACGTATCGCCGAACGCATACTCCGACATCCCGACCCACGGCGTGAACGGCTCGACGGTGCCCGAGCCACGCCACGACGCCATCGTGTCGGTGTAGGCCGACGGCACGCCGGTGCGCCACCACGCGATGGCGGGCCACAGCAGCCCGGCGACACCGCAGCCGACGAGCGAGGCGAGCATCGCGGCATACGTCCCGCGACTGATCGGACGCTCGCGGCGCGCCCGCCAACGCAGGAAGACCACGACGAGCGTCACGAGTCCCAGCGGCACGGCGATCGGTCTCGAGAGCCCGACGAGCAGGGCCACGACCGTCGCGACGAGCCACCGCTCCTTGGCCAGCGCGTAGAGGTAGCCGACGAGCAGCAGCATGGCGAGCGACTCGGTGTAGGCCAGCTGCAGCGTCACCGACGCGGGGAAGCTCGCCCACAGGGCGATGACGAGGTATGCGGCCGGGTCGCCGATGCGCTCACGCAGCAGCAGTCCCATGAGCACGGCCGCGCCGGCCCCGCAGAGGAGCGCGATCGTCGAGCCCACCGCCGGGAAGTCGAGCCCGGTCACGGCCATGCCGGCGCGGGCCATGAACGGGAAGAGCGGGTAGAAGGCCCACGGGTTCTGCTGGACGGCCCCGCTCTCGCCGACCGGAAGCTCCGAGGGGTACCCGTGCTGGGCGATCGTCTGGTACCACTGGCCATCCCAGAGTGCCGTGA
The DNA here is from genome assembly GCF_052113925.1 of Terrabacter sp. RAF57. NCBI lineage: Bacteria > Bacillati > Actinomycetota > Actinomycetes > Micrococcales > Intrasporangiaceae > Terrabacter > Terrabacter sp. RAF57. The sequence continues at coordinate 348,172 of NZ_JBFRDT010000002.1, forward strand.
ACGGGAAGTAGGACACGGGCACGTCGTCGCCGCCGGTCATGCCGGACGGGACCTGGTGCTGCATGACGAGCAGCAGGATCGTCGTCGTGACGACCCGGGCCAGCGCGTAGACCGCGAGCACCCAGGCGACGAAGACGCCCCGCGAACGCAGCGAGAACACCTCGGTCATGTGGTGCGTTCGCGGCCGACCGTCGGATCGGACGGCTCGGCCGGCTCGGGGGTCGGCTCGAGCCCCTCCGTCGCCGCCTCGGCCGCCTCAGCGGGCTCCGCCGCCTCGGCGGGCTCCGCGGGGTCGGACCGCTCGGCCGGCTCGGGCGCGGAGTGAGCCCGGGTGTCCCGGCGCAGCACGGCGATCTCCTCGTCCTTCTCGCGGAGCTCGCGCCTCAGCCGGTCGACGACCCCGTCGACCTGGCTCATCCGGTAGCCCCGGGCGCCCACGTCGAAGACGAGGTCGTCGAAGTCGGTGTCGCGGATCGGCTCGTCGGGCAGGGGCTCGTGGCTCAGGCTCGTCGTGTTGCGGCCGAGGCCACCGCCAGCGAGCCCGAGGATGAGCGCGACGACGAAGCACAGGACGACGATCCCGACGAGGAGGATGAACCACTTCACGCGCGCGGCTCCTCGTACGTGCGGATCGCCTTGACGGCCTCGTCCGGGTCGTCGGTGACGATGAGTCGCTTGAGGTCCGCCGGACTGATCATGCCGTGGTCGAGCACCGTGTCGCCCAGCCAGTCGATGAGCCCCTGCCAGTACGCGGCGCCCATGAGCACGATGGGGAACTCGGTGACCTTCTGCGTCTGCGCGAGCGTCAGCGCCTCGAAGAGCTCGTCGAGGGTGCCGAAGCCTCCCGGCAGCACGATGAAGCCGCGGGAGTACTTGAGGAACATGACCTTGCGGGCGAAGAAGTACCGGAAGTTGATGCCGAGGTCGACGTACTCGTTGAGTCCCGTCTCGAAGGGCAGCTCGATGCCGAGCCCGACCGAGGTCCCCTTCGCCTCGAAGGCACCCTTGTTGGCCGCCTCCATCGCCCCCGGCCCACCGCCGGTGATGACGGCGTAGCCCGCCTCCGCCAGCAGGCGGCCCACCTCGACCCCGATGGCGTATGCCGGGTCCTCGGGTCGCGTGCGCGCCGAGCCGAAGACCGCGGCCGCCGGTCCGAGCTCGGAGAGCGTGCCGAAACCCTCGACGAACTCGGACTGGATGCGCATGACGCGCCACGGGTCGGCGTGCAGCCACTCGCCCTGCTGGTGCGCCTCGAGCAGTCGCTGGTCGGTCGTCGTCACGGGCACCTTGTGACGGCGCAGCGTCACCGGACCGGTCTGGCGCCGGTCCTCGTGCGGGCTCCCCGAGGTGACGGGTGCAGGCTGGTGGTCGGTCACAGCGCCACCCTATGCGGAGAGGTCAGCCGAGCCAGCGCAGCAGGGCGGCCTCGGCCTCGACGTACTGCTCGACCGGGCAGCGCTCGTCGTCCATGTGCGCGAGGTTGGGGTCTCCGGGCCCGAAGTTGACGGCGGGGATGCCGAGCGCGGAGAAGCGCGCGACGTCGGTCCACCCCTCCTTCGGGTTGACGGGCACACCGAGCGCGTCGATGAACGCCTTGGCGGCGGGCAGCAGCAGACCCGGTCGCGCGCCGTCGGCCGCGTCGCCGAGCGTCACGTCGAAGCCGTCGAAGACCTGGCGCACGTGCGCGAAGGCCTCCTCGGTGTTCTTGTCGGGCGCGTAGCGGTAGTTGACGGTGACGGTGCACCGGTCGGGGATGACGTTGCCGGCGATCCCGCCGCTGATCCCGACGGCCTGGAGGGCCTCGTGGTAGTCGAGTCCGTCGACGGTGATGGTCTCGGCCTCGTAGGCGGTCAGCCGCGAGAGCACCGCCGCGGCGTCGTGGATGGCGTTGTGGCCCTTCCACGGGCGGGCCGAGTGGGCGGCGACGCCCTTGGTGACGACCTCGGCGCGGAGGGTGCCCTTGCAGCCGCCCTCGATGGCACCGTCGGTCGGCTCGAGGAGGACGGCGAAGTCGCCGGCGAGCAGCTCTGGCGAGGTGTCGGCGAGGCGGGCCAGACCGTTGTACTTCCCGTCGATCTCCTCGCACTCGTAGAAGAGGAAGGTCAGGTCACGACTCGGCTCGGGCACCTGCGCCGCGATGCGGAGCATGACGCCGACACCGCCCTTCATGTCGACCGTGCCCCGACCCCACAGCTCGCCGTCGACGCGGCGCGTGGGCAGGTTGGGCACCGCGGTCAGCGGCACCGTGTCGATGTGTCCGGCCAGCACGACCCGCTCCGAGCGGCCGAGGGAGGTGCGGGCGACGACGGTGTTGCCGTCGCGGACGACCTCGAGGTGCGCGAGGGGCCGCAGGGCGGCCTCGATCGCGTCGGCGAGCGCCGCCTCGTCCTGGCTGACCGACTCGATGTCGCAGATCGCGGCCGTGAGCGTCGTGACATCGGCGGACAGGTCGAGGGTGGCGGCGCGGGCCCCCGTGTCGGCGGGCACGGTGGTCGGGTCGGCGGGCGGCGAGGTGGACGGCATACGCGAAGGTTATCCGGAGGCCACCAGGTCGCGGCGCCCGCGGGACCGTCCGACCGTCACCGTCCGGTGACCACGGTGCGGGTCCGCGTTTCACCGGTGCGGGCGGTCCCCATATCCTTGCGGCCATGTCGGAGCGCAACGCATGGGGACACGGACTGACGACGACCACTGATGACGGGCAGGTGCTCGACACGTGGTTCCCGCAGCCGGCGCTCGGGGAGCGCCCGGCCGGCGCGACCGTCCCCGAGGGCCTCGACGCCCTCGTCGGCACCGACGAGGCGCGCCGCGTGCGCACCGAGGTCCGGCTCGTCGAGATCGACCTCGACGCCCCCCCGGCCGACGCGCCGGACGCCTACCTGCGTCTGCACCTGCTGTCGCACTGCCTCGTCGAGCCCAACACCATCAACCTCGACGGCGTCTTCGGTGCCCTGCCGAACATCGTCTGGACGAGCGCCGGTGCGTGCGCCGTCGACGGCTTCGAGCAGACGCGGATGCGGCTGCGGGCCCGGGGCCAGCACGTCGCCGTCTACGGCGTCGACAAGTTCCCGAGGATGACCGACTTCGTCGTACCGCAGGGCGTGCGCATCGCCGACGCCGACCGGGTGCGCCTCGGCGCGCACCTCTCGGCGGGCACGACGGTCATGCACGAGGGCTTCTGCAACTTCAACGCCGGCACGCTCGGCACCTCGATGGTCGAGGGTCGCATCGTGCAGGGCGTCGTCGTCGGGGACGGGTCCGACATCGGCGCCGGCGCCTCGATCATGGGCACCCTGTCCGGTGGCGGGACGGAACGCGTCAGCATCGGCGAGCGTTGTCTCGTCGGAGCCAACGGCGGCATCGGCATCGCGCTCGGGGACGACTGCGTCGTCGAGGCCGGGCTCTACGTGACGGCGGGCACGAAGGTGACGCTGCCCGACGGCACCGTGGTCAAGGCCAGGGAGCTGTCGGGGTCGAGCAACATCCTGTTCATCCGCAACAGCGTGAGCGGTGCCGTCGAGGCCCGCGACCGCGCGGGGACGGGCATCACTCTCAACGCCGCCCTGCACGCCAACGACTGACCCAGACCGGACGCCACCGGTTCAGACCAGAGCCGGACCACCTGAGGACCCCATGCCGAAGAACCGACCGGGCCCGACCCTTGCCGACTCCCGGGGCCGCCCGCGCGCTCGTCGCCGCCCCCGCTGGGTGCCGATCCTGCTCGTGCTGGCGGTCGTCGGCACGGCCGGGTGGTTCGGTGCCCGCTTCCTCATCCAGAGCGTCGTCAACCCGCAGTGCACGATCAAGGCCGGCGGGATCACCGAGACCTTCGACCCCGACCAGACGGCCAACGCCGCCCTCATTGCGGCGCTGTCGATCAAACGTGAGATGCCGCCGCGTGCGGCCACGATCGCGTTGACGACGGCGTTCCAGGAGTCGAAGATCCGCAACCTGCGCTACGGCGACCGCGACTCGCTCGGCCTCTTCCAGCAGCGGCCGAGCCAGGGCTGGGGCACCAAGGAGCAGATCCTTGACCCCGTCCACGCGACCAACGCGTTCTACGACGCCCTCGAGAAGTACCAGGGCTACGAGACCGCCGACATCACGAAGATCGCCCAGCGCGTCCAGAAGAGCGGCTTCCCCGAGGCCTACCGCGACCACGAGGGCCAGGGCCGGGTGCTCGCCTCGACCTTGACCGGGCACTCCCCCGCCGGCCTGACGTGCCGCCTCGACGCGGTGAAGACCAGCCTCGCGCCGCAGCGCGTGGCTGCCGACCTGTCCGAGCAGATGGGCGTCACCTCGGTCCGACCCGGTGAGGGCATGCTCACCGTGACGGCCCGCGACCGCACGACCGCCTGGGCCGTCGCGCAGTGGGCCGTGGCGCGCGCCGAGATCTACGGGGCGAGCAAGGTCAGCATCGGAGACCGCGTGTGGGACCGCTCGAAGGGCGACGAGGGCTGGTCGTCCGGCTCCGACGGCACGACGGTCACGATCACCCTCGGCTGAGCCCGGCGGCATACGCCCCCGGGCGGGCTCCCTGCCGGCTCCGTGGGACGGGTCGTGGTCAGCCGGACACCCGGTCGAGGTGCTGGAGCAGGTCGTGCGCGGCGAGCTCGACGTCCTTGTGCCGCCACTCGCTCGCGCGGTAGACGCAGGCGATGAGCGCCGTTCGGTGGACTCGCCGGAAGTCGCCGACGACGAAGGCGTAGCGCGCCTTGGTCCCGTCGTTCGCGCCCTCGGTCAGGCCGAGGTGCCACGCGGCGTAGTCGTCCCACGGGTGCCGCTCGAGGTAGGCGTTCTGCGCCTCTGCATCCGGCTGCACCTGTCCCTAGTCGCTGTCGAGGACGTACTGCCGCTTGTCGATGAGGTCGCGGCACCGGGCGACGGCCGCGTCGTTGACGAGGTACTTGGCCATCGCCCCATCATGCCGATGCCCCCGTCCCAGGAGGGGCGGGGGCATCGGGTGGATCTCGGGTGAGCCGACGGCTCAGGCGGGGTAGCTGCGCTGGGCCTCGCCCGTGTAGATCTGGCGCGGACGGCCGATCTTCGTCTCCGGGTCCGTCATCATCTCGCGCCACTGGGCGATCCAGCCCGGGAGACGGCCGATGGCGAAGAGCACCGTGAACATCTTCGACTCGAAGCCCATGGCCTTGTAGATGAGGCCGGTGTAGAAGTCGACGTTCGGGTAGAGCTTGCGCTCGACGAAGTAGTCGTCGGCCAGCGCGATCTCCTCGAGGCCCTTGGCGATCTCGAGCAACGGGTCGTTCTGGCCGAGCTTCTCGAGGATGTCGTCGGCGGCCTTCTTGATGATCGCGGCGCGCGGGTCGTAGTTCTTGTAGACGCGGTGCCCGAAGCCCATGAGGCGGACACCGTCCTCCTTGTTCTTGACCTTCTCCATGAACTTCTTCGGGTCGTCGCCCGACTCGTGGAGCTTGCCGAGCATCTCGAGGACCGCCTGGTTGGCGCCGCCGTGGAGCGGGCCGGACAGGGCGTGGATGCCGGCCGAGACCGAGTTGAAGAGGTTCGCGTGGGCCGAGCCGACGAGGCGCACCGTCGAGGTCGAGCAGTTCTGCTCGTGGTCGGCGTGCAGGATGAAGAGCAGGTCGAGGGCCTTGGCGACGGTCGGGTCGACCTCGTAGGGCTCGACGGGGTAGCCGAACGTCATCCGCAGGAAGTTCTCGACGAAGGACAGCGAGTTGTCGGGGTACATGTACGGCTGGCCGACGCTCTTCTTGTGCGCCATGGCCGCGATGGTCGGCAGCTTGGCGAGGAGGCGGACGGTCGAGATCTCGACCTGCTCCTGGTCGAAGGGGTCGAGGCTGTCCTGGTAGAACGTGCCGAGCGCCGAGACGGCCGAGCTGAGCACGGGCATCGGGTGCGCGTCGCGCGGGAAGCCGTTGAAGAACGCGCGGAGGTCCTCGTGCAGCATCGTGTGCCGGCGGATCGAGTCCTCGAAGCGGGTCAGCTCCTCAGGCGTGGGCAGCTCGCCGTAGATGAGCAGGTAGGAGACCTCGACGAACGTGGACTTCTCGGCCAGCTCGGCGATGGGGTACCCGCGGTAGCGCAGGATGCCCTCGTCGCCGTCGATGTAGGTGATCGCGCTCTTGCACGACGCGGTGTTGACGAAGCCGACGTCATAGGTGACGAGGCCGGTCTCCTTCAGCAGGGACCCCACCCCGAGCCCGTCGTTGCCCTCGACGGCGTCGACTCCCGGGAACGTGAGTTCCTTGTCTGCGACCTTGAGTGTCGCGTCCACTGCCTTCGTCACTGTTCCTCGCCTCCTGTCACTCCGGCCCAACGGCGCCGGACGTATCCGCGAGCGACGTTACCCCAGCGTCGGGTCCGCTGAGAAAACAGGTCCACCCCATACCACCGCACGACGTCGGGCCGCAACGGGGGCCAAGACGGTCTCGGCGTCAGAGCCGGGAGCAGGCGGCGGCGATGCGTTCGTCGGTGGCCGTGAGCGCGATGCGCACGTGCTGGCTGCCGGCCGCGCCGTAGAACGCGCCCGGCGCGACGAGGATGCCGCGGTCGGCGAGATCGGAAACCGTTGTCCAGCAGTCCTCTTCGCGGGTGGCCCAGAGGTAGAGCCCGGCCTCGGAGTGGTCGACGCGCAGCCCCGCTCGGGTGACGGCGGCGAGCAGCTGCTCGCGACGGCGGGCATATGCCGTCCGCTGCGTCTGCACGTGGGTGTCGTCGCGCAGGGCGACAGCCATGGCGTGCTGGACGGGTGTGGGCATGATCATTCCGGCGTGCTTGCGCACCTCGAGGATCGCGCCGACGAGCGCGGGGTCGCCGGCGACGAACGCGGCGCGGTAGCCGGCGAGGTTGGACTGCTTGGACAGCGAGTAGACGGCGAGCAGGCCCTCGTGGGACCCGCCGCAGACGTCAGGGTGGAGGATGCTCGGCGTCGCGGTGCCGATGTGGCCCTCGCGCCAGTCGAGCTCGGCGTAGCACTCGTCGCTGGCGACGACGACCCCGTGCCCACGCGCCCACTCGACGACCTTGCGCAGGTGCGGGACGCCCAGCACCTGGCCGTTGGGGTTGCCGGGGCTGTTGAGCCACAACAGCTTCGGCGTCGTGGCCGCCGTGAGCGGGCCGAGGCTCGTCAGCGACTGGGCGACGACGCCCGTCGCGCCGGCGATGCGCGCGCCGATGTCGTAGGTCGGGTAGGCGACCGCGGGGATGCCGACGACGTCACCGGCGCGCAGGCCGAGCAGGGTGGGCAGCCAGGCCACGAGCTCCTTGCTGCCGATGGTCGGCAGGACCGCGTCGACGGTCAGGCCCGGGACGCCGCGGCGACGCTCGAACCACTCGCAGATCGCGGCCCGCAGGTCGGCGGTGCCGACGGTCAGCGGGTAGCCCGGCGCATCGGACGCGTCTGCGAGCGCCCGACGCACGACCTCGGGGGTCGGGTCGACCGGCGTGCCGACCGACAGGTCGACGATGCCCTCCGGATGTGCGACCGCTCGCGCCTTGTAGGGCGCGAGCGAGTCCCACGGGAAGTCCGGGAGGTCGAGCCCCCGCACGGACGCGCTGGGCGCGCCGGGCACGGTCACTCGTCGTGTTCCTGCGGCGGGAGCGCCTCGATGAGCGGGTGGTCCTTGTCGATGATGCCGAGCTTGGCGGCGCCACCGGGGCTGCCGAGGTCGTTGAAGAACTCGACGTTGGCGTTGTAGTAGTCGGCCCACTGCTCGGGGACGTCGTCCTCGTAGTAGATCGCCTCGACGGGGCACACGGGCTCGCAGGCGCCGCAGTCGACGCACTCGTCGGGGTGGATGTAGAGCGACCGCTTGCCCTCGTAGATGCAGTCGACCGGACACTCCTCGATGCAGGCACGGTCCTTGAGATCGACGCAAGGCTGGGCGATGACATAGGTCATGGGGAGCGGACCTCCTGCTGTGGAGCGTTCGGGAGCGGATGCTGCACGGCCTAGTATGCCGGACATGAACGGCGAGCCCACGCACGGCCCCACGGATGAGACCGACCCGGAGACGACGTCCTCGGAGGACACCACGAAGGGCTCGGAGGCGACCCCGATCTCCCCCACCGCTGCCGCGGACACCACCGGCCACCGCCTCACCGCGGGCCTGACGATCGGCAGCAGGGTCGTCGTGCGCTACCGGCTCGCCGAGGGCGCCGAGGCGGCCGCCACCGACTTCGTCGGCGAGCTCGTCGCCCGCAACGACGACTTCCTCGTCGTCGACACGAAGACGGAGCGGGTGAAGCTGATCCGTACGGACGTCCTCGCCGCCAAGGACGTGCCGCCGCCCGCCAGCCGCCCGGGCCGCGCGCACGAGCGCGTGTCGGCCGACGACCTCGAGAAGCTGATGGCCAAGGGCTGGCAGGCGCTCGACCGCGGCGGCATCGGCGACTGGGTGCTCCGCGCGTCCGACGGCTTCACGGGTCGGGCCAACTCGGCGCTCGTCGTGGGCGACCCGAGCCTGCCGGTCGACAAGGCGATCGACTTCGTCGAGAAGTGGTACGCCGAGCGCGACCGTCCGCCGATCTTCCAGGTCCACGGCGAGCGTGGGTTCGCCGTCGACGGGATCCCAGCTGCTGCTGCGCTCCTCGAGCGCGGCTATGCCATCGGCGGCGGCCGTGACGACTGGCAGCGGGTCCTCGTCATGACGGGCCTGTCCGCCGCGGTGCCGCCCCTCACCGAAGCGTCGGTCCCGGTCACCGCCGACGCGGAGCTCAAGCTCGACTGGCTCATGAGCTACGCCGAGCAGCGCACCGTCGTGCCGGGAGCGACCGAGGCGGTCCTCACGGGCAGCGACGGGCAGCTCTTCCTCTCGGTCACCGATCCCGAGTCGAGGCGGATCATCGCCTTGGCGCGCATGGCGATCCACCCCGGGTGGGCCGGCATCTTCGGGCTCTGGGTGCACCCCGACCACCGCCGCAAGGGCCTGGCCACGACCATCGTCTCGGCGATCGCCATGGTCGCCCGCGAGAACAACATGCCGGCGATCTACCTGCAGGTCTCGGCCGACAACACCGACGGTGTCGCGTTCTGGGAGGGACTGGGGTTCGGTGTGCACCACGAGTACACCTACCTCGCCCGTCCGACCGCCTGAGCACCGGGGCGCACCCGGCGTAGCACCGTCGCGGGCGCGCACCGGTCACGGCGGCGTGGCGGCGGGGTTCGTGCAGATGATGTGGTCCTCGGGCACGTAGTGGGTGCTGACCGGCTCGCTCCTGACGAGGGTGCTCGACCCGGGGCGGCGCCACTCACGCGTCACGGTGACGTCGAAGCCCGGGTTGGGCTGCTGCGGGTAGCACTTCAGGCTGTCGGTGCGAATCGTCTTGGGGGGCACGACGTTTCGCCTCGGGCCCTTGACCGACGTGATGTCCCAGGTCTTCGTGCTCCACACCCGTCCGTGGACGAAGCCACCCTCGACCCAGGTCTGCAGCAGCATCCCGTAGGGGGTGTCGTTCTTCCACTTGTTGTCGATCGTCGGCCAGTAGACGGTGGCCTCACGGCCTTCCGGGTAGCGCGGGATGAAGAACGCGTGCGGGCTGAACGCGAGGAAGTCGACGCCGGCGAAGTAGGCCAGGTTGTAGACGACGGTGGACACCTGGCTGATGCCGCCCCCGGTCCCGCGTGTCAGCCTGCCGTCGATGATGACGGTGCCGTCGGCATACCCCTTGTCCTCGGTGCGCTCGCCGAGGATCCCGTTGAGGCTGAAGGTGCCCCCGGGCGGCACGTAGATGCCGTTGATGCGCTTCGTCGCGACGACGAGGTTGTTGGTGCGCGTCGCGTCGTTCGTCGGGAAGGGCGAGCGGAAGTCCGCCACGAGGGTGGTGACACCGGCCTGCTGGGCGTCCTCGGTGGTGAAGGGTGGCTGGGCGACCGCGGGCCGCACGTCCACCGTGCGCTCGGTGCCGGAGATGGCGGCGACGACCTGCCTGGCGACCGCGTCCTCGTCGAAGGTGAGCCCGTCGACGGAGGGCACGAGGCGGGGCTTGCCGTTGTTCGGCTCGAAGACCCAGCGGGCGCTGCTCGCCGTCCGGCTCGGCACGGTCACCTTGCCGGCGACGAGCCGGGCGAGGCCGGGCTCGTCGAAGCGCGGCGTGAGCCCGCCCGACCCGTCGGGCACGACCGAGACCATCGGAGCGTACTCGGCCGGGGAGAGCAGCACGCGCGTCGAGCCGGACACGAGGGTGAGCGGCCGGGACATCGCCGTGCTGCCGAACTGCGAGCCGACCTGCTGGACGACGTCCGCGCTCACGGCGGGCGGCACCTGGCGCACCACTGCCGTGGCCTGCGTGGAGTCGGGGAAGGCGCGGCGCAGCGCGAGCTTCGTCGCGGCCACGTCGAGCGTGCTGCCCGGCGCCGGCATGTCGACGGAGACGGAGCCGTCGGGGAAGGTCACCCCGCCCTCCACGGGGGCGACGGCCAGTCCGGGTGCGAGCCGGTCGAGGTAGGCCGTGAGGGCCTCGTCGTCCGCGGCCGTGAGCAGCGGTGTCCGGACCGACCCCGTGAGCTTGTCCCACACGACCCGCGGGTCGAGCGTGAAGCCGGTGAGCCCCTCGAGGGAGCGCTCGGCGTCGACCGTGAGTCCGGCGTCACGCGGCACGACCTCGATCGGCGCGGCACGGCCCGGCACGCTGAGCACGATGGGCGTGTCGAGCAGCGACCGCGAGCCCTTGTCGATGGCCGCCCGGGCGGACTCGGGCGTCATCCCACCGACCCGGATGTCACCCACCGACACGGATGCCGGGACGTGCTGGGAGGACCACACGCAGAGGCCGGCGTAGCCGCCGCCGAGGACGATCGTGGCCACGAGCAGGCGCAGCACCGTCGAGCGCCGCTCGCGGCGCGTGTCGTCGGACCAGTCGTGGGCCATCGGCTCTCCGGGCAGGGGACATCGTGTGGCACGAAGGTAACGCCGCGGCGCTCCGATTGCAGCGAAGCACCGCGAGGTGTCGGCTCCGTGACGAGATCGTTGCCGTCGGTCAGGCGAGCAGGCCGGCCTCGCCCGCCTGCACGGGTCCACCCACGGTCTGCCACGTGAGCGGGTCGACACGCCGGAAGCCCTCGCGGGCCGTCGTCCGCGCGGCGACGAGGTTGGACAGGGCGTGCACGTCCGCGCTCGCGACGATGACCTGGGTCGCGTGCTCGCGCAACGCGTCGCTCTGGACCGTGCGCGCGGCCTCGTCGACCACGGCGTGCGTGACGCGGTCGTCGTCGACGACCGACGGCGGGAACGCGTCGTGGGCCGCGGGCACGCCGAGCCGCGGCGGCGCGGGCGGCTCCGGGCCGAGATCCTGACGGCTCCACCACGCGCTGGTGTCGAGCAGGTCGGGGTGGGCGGCGGCCAGCCACGCGCGGTCCTCGCGCGCCCAGCCGAGCGGCGTGAGGATCTCGTACACGCGCGTAGGCCGGTCGGCGGCGTCGAGGAGCTCCAGGGCGCGCCGCGTGACCCGGTGGGTCTGGACGTGGTCGGGGTGGCCGTAGCCGCCGTGCTCGTCGTAGGTGACGACGACGTCGGGTCGCAGGTCGCGCACGAGCTCGGCGACGAGACCGCCGGCCACGTCGAGGTCCGCCGCCGCGAAGGCCTCGGGGCGAGCCGCAGCCGGGGAGCCGACCATGCCGGAGTCCCGGAAGCGCGAGAGCCGCCCGGCCGCCTCGTCGGCCCCGAGCACGTGCACGACGGCCCCGATCCGGTCGAGGGCGCGCGTCAGCTCACCGTGGCGGTAGGGTCCGAGCCGGTCGTCGGGGTCACCCTCGAGCTCGGCGAGCCCCGGGGGGATGACCTCGCCCTCCTCACCCAGGGTGCACGTCAGCACGTGCACCTCGTCGCCACGGGCGACGTGGTGGGCCATCGCGATGCCGCACGTCAGGGTCTCGTCGTCGGGGTGGGCGTGGACGAAGAGCAGGCGGGGCACGGTGGTCCTCTCGAAGCGTCGGGGAGCGTCGGGGCGCTCGGTGCGTCAGCGCACGGACACGGTGGCGAGGTCGACGATGCCACCGACGCTGTGGTCCTCATAGGACTTGACGCCCGCTCCGTGCAGGTAGAGGGCCTTCGTCGCCGACAGCGCGATGTAGCCGCCCTCGTCGCGGATCGACCGGTCGGCCTGCTCCCACACCCTGGACCGGGCAGCGGGGTCGGCCGTGGCGTCGGCCTTGTCGATGAGCGCGTTGACGGCGTCGTTGCTGAAGTAGCCGACGTCCTGGCCCGGACCCGACGAGTCGATGTTGATGCGGGGGTCGAAGAGCGCCGGCAGCACCCCTCCGGCGGACGGCCAGTCGGGGGTCCACACCCCACGGAAGACGTCGTAGGAGTCGACCGAGGTCGGCTTCTCGATCGTCTCGTAGTACTCCTCGGGCGGCACGCCCGTGAGCTCGACCTTGAAGCCCGCGCGCTCCCACCCGGCGGCGAGGGCGGCATACGCCTTGTCGCCGAGCACCGAGCGGGCGTAGACGACGCGCAGCGGGACGGGGAGGGTGACGCCGGCCTTCTGGAGCAGCTTCCGGGCTCCCTCGGGGTCGCCCTCGACGCCGAGGCCGGGCGGCGGCGACACGGACTCGGGGTCGACCGTAGGAGACAGGACCGACCACGTCGGCGTGCCCGCCCCCTCACCCCCGGTCGCGGTGACGTAGGTCGCGCGGTTCGTCGACAGGGACAGCGCCTTGCGCACTGCCGGGTCGGACATGACCTTGCTGCGCATGTTGACGGCGAGGTAGTCGACGTTGCCCGTGTAGGGGAAGGTGAGCCGCGTCTGGAGGTCGGTGCCGGCCTGGTTGCGCAGGGTGGGGCTCGCCTGGACCCACGACACGGCGTACGCGTCGTCGTCCTGCTGGTTGAGCAGCCGCTGGATGACCGTCGACTCCCCCAGCCCGGACGTCACGTGGATCTCGTCGGGGTAGGCGTGCCGGATCGGGTCGGTGCGGGCGTCCCAGTGCTCGTTGCGCACGAAGGTGCCGCCCTTGCCGATGACCCACGGCTCCTTGAGGCGGTAGGGCCCGCTCGACATGACGGCATACGTCGCCTTGTCGCTCGTGGTGTCGGCCGCGACCTTGCGCGGCGCGAACTCGGGCAGCGCCACGATGTGCGCGAAGTCGGGCTCGGCGTCGCGCAGCCGGAAGGTGATGGTGCGGCCCTTGCACGACACGGCGCGGTCGAAGTCGGACTGGTGGGCCCTGTCGGACGGCCCGGCGTAGACGGGCTTCTCGAGACCCTCGGGCGTCACCTTCGTCGGCATCGCGAGCAGGTAGCTCGCGTAGTTGGTGCCGCCGACGTGCGTGCGCCGGTCGAAGGTGCGCGCGACGCCGTGGCGCACGTCGTCGCACGTGATCGGCGAGCCGTCCTGCCAGGTCAGCCCCTCGCGCAGCGTGAAGGACCACGTGCGTGCGCCGTCGCTCGGGGTGCCGGTGTCGGTGGCGAGGTCGGCCTCGACGTCGCGCTGGTGCTCACCCGTGCCGTATGCCGTGAGGCCGCGGGCGAAGGTGCGCTGGGCGAAGAACGCCTCGGGCCCGACGTACATCAGCTGCGGGTCCCACGTCGCGATGGTGCCCGAGACGAGGACCTGCAGCGTCCCGCCGGGCTGGGGCTGCCCCGTCGCTGCCGATGGGGCGGCCCCCAAGGCCTCCTGGGTGCTCGTCGGGTCGCTCGACCCGGTGCACGCCGCGGCGCCCGCTGCCAGGACGGCAGCGACGACCGCGACGGCCGACGACCTCCTCAGCCCGCGCACCACGTTGCGCACGGCTCGGTCAGCCCTCGGCCTTCGCCGCCGAACGCGCCCGTGACGCGGTTCGGGCGCGCTCGCCGGCGTCGAGGACGACCTTGCGGATGCGGACCGACTCGGGCGTGACCTCGACGCACTCGTCCTCGCGGCAGAACTCGAGGCTCTGCTCGAGGCTCAGCTTGCGCGGCGGGACGATCTTCTCGAAGTTGTCCGAGGAGGAGGCGCGCACGTTGGTGAGCTTCTTCTCCTTGGTGATGTTGACGTCCATGTCGTCGGCGCGGGAGTTCTCGCCGACGATCATGCCCTCGTAGACCTCTGTCGTCGGGTCGACGAAGAGCGTGCCGCGCTCCTGGAGGTTGACCATGGCGTAGGAGGTGACGACGCCCTTGCGGTCGGACACCAGGGAGCCGCTCGTACGGGTCGTGATGGCGCCGAACCACGGCTCGTAGTCCTCGAAGACGTGGTGGGCGATGCCCGTGCCGCGCGTCTCGGTGAGGAACTCGGTGCGGAAGCCGATGAGGCCACGGCTGGGCACGAGGAACTCCATGCGGATCCAGCCGGTGCCGTGGTTGGTCATCTGCTCCATGCGGCCCTTGCGGGCGGCCATGATCTGCGTGATGGCTCCGAGGAACTCCTCGGGGGTGTCGATGGTGAGGCGCTCGACGGGCTCGTGGACCTTCCCGTCGACCTCGCGGGTGACGACCTGCGGCTTGCCGACGGTCAGCTCGTAGCCCTCGCGGCGCATCTGCTCGACGAGGATGGCGAGCGCGAGCTCACCACGGCCCTGGACCTCCCAGGCGTCCGGACGCTCGGTGTTGAGGATGCGCAGCGACACGTTGCCGATGAGCTCCTTGTCGAGGCGGTCCTTGACCATGCGGGCCGTGACCTTCGAGCCGCGGACCTGGCCGACCATCGGGCTCGTGTTGGTGCCGATGGTCATCGAGATCGCCGGCTCGTCAACCGTGATGAGGGGCAGCGGGACGGGGTTCTCGGGGTCGGCGAGCGTCTCGCCGATGGTGATCTCGGGGATGCCGGCGACGGCGATGATGTCACCGGGGCCCGCCTCCTCGGCGGGCTTGCGCTCGAGCGCCTCGGTCATGAGCAGCTCGGTGATCTTGACGCGCTGCTGGGAGCCGTCGTGGCGGCACCACATGACCTGCTGGCCCTTCTTGATCGTGCCGTTGAAGACACGGAGCAGGGCGAGGCGGCCGAGGAAGTTGGAGGCGTCGAGGTTGGTGACGTGCGCCTGCAGGGGCGCCTCGTCGTCGTACGTCGGCGCGGGGATCGTCTGGAGGATCGTCTCGAAGAGGGCCTCGAGGTCCTCGCCCTCCGGCAGGCCACCGTTGTCGGGGCGCTCGAGCGACGCGCGGCCGGCCTTGGCCGAGGCGTAGACGATCGGGAAGTCGATCTGCTCCTCCGTCGCGTCGAGGTCGAGGAAGAGCTCGTAGGCCTCGTCGACGACCTCGGCGATGCGCGAGTCCGGACGGTCGACCTTGTTGATGCACAGGATGACCGGCATCTTCGCGGCGAGCGCCTTGCGCAGCACGAAGCGGGTCTGGGGCAGCGGGCCCTCGGACGCGTCGACGAGCAGGACGACACCGTCGACCATCGACAGGCCGCGCTCCACCTCACCACCGAAGTCGGCGTGGCCGGGGGTGTCGATGATGTTGATCGTGACGCCGTCGGTCAGGCCGCGGTCCTGGGCGGCCTTGCCCGTGTAGTGCACCGCGGTGTTCTTCGCGAGGATCGTGATGCCCTTCTCGCGCTCGAGGTCACCGGAGTCCATCGCGCGCTCGTCGACGTGCTGGTGCTCGCCGAACGCGCCGGACTGCCAGAGCATCTTGTCGACGAGGGTGGTCTTGCCGTGGTCGACGTGGGCGACGATGGCGACGTTGCGGATGTCCGCGCGGGTCTTCATGGGCATGAGGGACAGTCTCTCAGGGTTTCGAGGGTGGTTCGGACCACGGCGTCGTGGGTGGTTCGCGTGTGGTTCAGGAGGCGCTTCGGGCGTCCGGGTCGGACGCGGGCGGGCGCAGCAGCTGCTCGAGCTGCTCGACGATGGGCAGGTCGGCGGGGAGCCACCCGACGGCACGGAGGTCGCCCCGGTCGAGCCAGCGCAGCTCGTCGTGGTCCTCGAGGGGCTCGGGCGTGCCCTCGACGACCTCGGCGAACCACACCAGCATCTCGTACCGATCGCCCAGCGGCCACGTGGAGCCCGGCTTCGGACCGGGCACGTGCGCGCCGAGGCGCACGCGGACGCCGAGCTCCTCGAGCAGCTCGCGGTGCAGGGCCGACAGCGGGGACTCGCCCTCGTCGACCTTGCCGCCGGGCAGCTCCCAGCCGCCGGCGAGCGCCGACGGCTCCGTGCGGCGGGCCGACAGCAGTCGGGTCGGTCGCTCCAGGTCGTCGACGACGGCGGCCCCGACGACGAGGCGTACCGGGTGCTGGACGGGGTCTGGGCTGCTCATGGCGCCACCGATGGTGCCACAGCACGAGGTCCAGGACGACCGGGCGAGCACGGTGGGGCGTTTACTGGTGACATGACACGACGGCTCACCGACGAGGAGATCGAGCGCCAGCTGGGCGACCTGCCCGACTGGACGCGTGACGACGACACGATCCGGGCTTCTTTCGAGGCGCCGGACTTCCTGACCGGCATCGCCCTCGTGCAGGAGGTCGCGTCCGCCGCGGAGACGATGGACCACCATCCCGACATCGACATCCGCTGGCGCACCGTCGCCTTCGCGCTGTCGACCCACTCCGAGGGCGGCCTGACCCAGCTCGACGTCGAGCTCGCGCACCAGATCAGCCAGGAGGCCATCCGCCGGGGCGCCGCCGCGACGGGCTGAGCCGTGCCGGCTCGGCCGAGGACCTCTGGGAGTCGCCTGAGGATCGCCCGGGTCCGGTCTGGACGTCGCCGGGTGGGCGGGTCGCGCCCGTAACTTAGGATTGCCTCATGCGATCCCACTCACGCTCCGACTCGCGTGCCGAGTCCCGGGAGGGCCATAGTCCCTGGCCGGACCCGATCCGGCCGCCCCAGACGCACCGCTCGCTCGCCCGGGTGGTGAACGCATGAGCACCGCCCTCGGCATCTGCCTGGGCATCGCACTGATCCTCGCCCTGACGGCGGCGACCGGCTACTTCGTGGCCCAGGAGTTCGCCTACGTCGCCGTCGACCGCAACGCCCTCAAGCAGCTCGCGGCCGAGGGTGACGCCCCCGCCGAACGCGCCCTGCGCGTCACGTCGCAGCTGTCGTTCACCTTGTCGGCCGCCCAGTTCGGCATCACCGTGACCGCCCTGCTCGTCGGCTACGTCTCCGAGCCGCTCGTCGGCGCCGGCATCGCCGAGCTGCTCGACCCCTCGATGTCGTATGCCGCCCGGCTCAGCCTCTCGGTCACCGCCGTCCTCGTCTTCTCGACCGTCGTGCAGATGGTCTTCGGCGAGCTCGCGCCCAAGAACCTCGCCATCGCGCGGACCGTGCCCCTGGCCCGCTCCCTGAGCCGGTCGACGCTCGCCTACCTCACGGTGGCCGGCCCGATCGTGCGGCTCTTCGACCGTTCGTCGACGGCCCTGCTGCGCAGGGTCGGCATCGAGCCGGTCGAGGAGCTCGAGCAGGGCGCGACGGCCGAGGACCTCACCCGCATCATCGACGAGTCGCACGCGGGCGGCCTGCTCGACGACGACCTGTCCGACGTGCTCGAGGGCGGCCTGCGCTTCCGCGAGCTCGACGCAGGAGACGTCATGACGCCGCGCGTCCGTGTCACGACGATCCACGCCGACGCCCCGGTCTCGGCCCTCGTCGACCTGCTCGACACCGGTTGGTCACGCTTCCCGGTGACCGGCCGCGACGGTGACGACATCGTCGGGGTCGCCGGCATCGCCGAGGTGCTGGCCGTCGAGCCCGACCGGCGCCGCACGACGACGGTCGGCTCCGTCGTCTCCGACCCGACCGTCGTCCCGACGAGCGCTCCGCTGCCCCGCGTCCTCGAGCAGATCCGGGCCGACCACCGGCAGCTGGCCGTCGTCGTCGACGAGCACGGTGGCTTCGCCGGCATCGTCACCTTCGAGGACATCGCCGAGGAGGTCGTCGGCGAGATCCTCGACGAAGACGACACCCCGGAGCCGGGCGTCGTCGAGACGGGCGCCGACACGTGGCTCGTCCCGGGCCACCTGCGCCTCGACGAGCTCGACACCGCGACCGAGCTGCGCCTCGCGAGCAGCGACGAGTACTCGACCATCAGCGGACTCATCCTCGAGGACCTGGGCCGCACGGCCGTCGTCGGCGACGAGGTCCACGTCGAGGCGCGCCGCGAGGTCGTGTCCGACGGTCACCACGGCTCCGAGGGCGACGGTGCCGACGTCCGCGCCGGTGACGCCGACGAGAACGCAGAGCCGGCCGGCGACCACGAGGCCCCGGGGAGCTGGGGCGACCCGGGTGAGCCCGACCGCGAGCACGACCGCGAGCACCGGCACCTGCCGGTCTCCGTTCGGCTCACCGTCGAGGCCGTCGAGCGACACGTGCCGTCGGCGGTGCGCGTCGAGGTGCTCGACCTCATGTCCGACCTCGAGGCCCTCGACATCGACCCCGGCTCCGACCCCGACGGGTCGGACGCCGCCGGCGGCGATGCGACCGACCGCACGGCCGGCTCACGGACGGAGTCCGGCCGATGACGACCGCCCTGCTCGTGTCCCTCCTGCTCCTCGTGCTCAACGCCTTCTTCGTCGCGGCGGAGTTCGCGCTCGTGGCCAGCAAGCGCCACCGGCTCGAGGACCTCGCCGAGCGTGGCAGCGTCGCGGCGCGGGCCGCCGTGCGCGGCAGCCGTGAGCTCTCGCTCATGCTCGCCGGCGCCCAGCTCGGCATCACGCTGTGCACCCTGGGGCTCGGCTCGCTGGCCAAGCCGGCCGTGGCGGAGCTGCTCACCCCCGTGTTCACCTTCGTGCGCGTCCCTGAGGCGGCGGCATACGTCGTCTCCGTCGTGCTGGCCGTCGGCATCGTCGTGTTCCTGCACATGGTCGTCGGTGAGATGGCCCCCAAGTCGTGGGCGATCGCCCACCCCGAGCGGTCAGCGGTGCTGCTGGCGTTGCCGTTCCGCGGTTTCGCCCGCGTGATGCGCCCGGCGCTCAGCCTGCTCAACGCCATGGCCAACGGCTGCCTGCGCCTCGTCGGCGTGACGCCGCAGGACGAGCTCGGCCAGGTCCACGGACCCAAGGAGCTGCAGCTGCTCATCGCGAGCTCGAAGGACCACGGCATGCTCGCCGAGCCCGAGCACCGCGTCCTCGCCGGTGCCATCGACCTCGACACGACACCGGTCCGCGAGGTCCTCGTCCCCATCGAGCGGGCTGTCGGGGTCGACACGACCGCGACGTGCGCCGAGGCCGAGGCCGTGTCGCGCGACACCGGCCGCTCGAGGTTGGTCGTCCGAGAGGGCGACACGCCGGTGGGCGTCGCCCACGTGCGCGACATCGTCCGCGCGGTTCCCGGCGCGCCCGTCACCACCGTCACGTCGCCGGCGGTCCACGTCGACGCCGCGCTCTCGCTGCTCGACACCGTGTCGGCGATGCGAGCGCAGCACGTCCAGCTCGTCCTCGTCGACGGCCCGTCCGGCCCGGCCGGCCTCGTGACCATGGAGGACCTCCTCGAGCGCGTCCTCGGTCAGTTCGACGACGAGACGGACGCGTAGGCGCGCGTCCGTCCGGACCGGGCCGTACGCGTACGGCCGCGTGCGTCACGGGTGGCGCTGGGCTCCTGCTGGGAGTCCCCTCCGAGCCTCCTCCAGGCCCCCTCCGAGTTCGCTCGGAGGGGCCTCGTGGCCGTCGCGGGCGTCCGGGGTCCGCTCGGGGGCGGCCGGCCTGTCCCACGGGGGAAATCACGACGGGCTCACGACGGGCTCACGACGGGCTCACGACGGGCTCACGACGCAGGGCGGCGGGCGCGGGCGATCTTCCGGTCGTGCGGGCCAGGTCGCCGGAAGATCTCCTCCGAGTCACGATTCGGCCAAGTCGGTTGCTGACCGTGTAAAGCCGCTGAATGATGAAGCGCGCGGTCGTGGGGGCGGTAGGTTGCGGCTGCTACCCAGCATGTTGGAGGGCCGACCCGGTCTCCGGCACCGATCACGACCCGGAGGTGACGGCATCCATGAGCACTCCCCTTGACCTCGAGCCCGGCGCGACCTCGGCTGAGCCCGAGTCGGTCCTGCAGGGCGAGAAGCGCATCGAGGGCAGGTCGCTGGGTCAGATCGCCTGGTCGCGGCTCAAGCGCGACAAGGTCGCCCTCGCCGGCGGCTTCTTCGTCCTCTACCTCATCGTCGTCGCGATTGCCGCGCCGCTCGTCGTCGGCCTGCTCGGCCACCCGCCGAACGAGTTCCACCAGGAGCTCATCGATCCCAACACCCAGATCCCGATCGGCCCCTACGGCGGCATGTCCTGGGACTTCCTCTACGGTCTCGAGCCGGTCAACGGCCGCGACATCTTCAGCCGCGTCATCTACGGCTCGCAGGTCTCCCTGCTCATCGCCTTCCTCGCGACCCTGCTCTCGGTGGTCATCGGCACGGTCCTCGGGGTCGTCGCCGGCTTCTTCGGCGGCACCATCGACACCCTGATCAGCCGCACGATGGACGTCTTCCTCGCCTTCCCGCTGCTCGTCTTCGCGCTGGCCCTTGCCGGCGTCGTGCCCGACGAGGCGTTCGGGCTCAAGGGCGACGCGCTGCGCATCTCCGTCATCGTCTTCATCATCGGCTTCTTCAACTGGCCCTACATCGGCCGCATCGTGCGCGGGCAGACGCTGTCGCTGCGTGAGCGTGAGTTCGTCGACGCTGCACGCAGCCTCGGGGCGCGCACGCCCTACATCCTCTTCAAGGAGCTGCTGCCCAACCTCCTGGCGCCGATCCTCGTCTACGCGACGCTGCTCATCCCGAGCAACATCCTCTTCGAGGCCGGCCTCTCGTTCCTCGGTGTCGGCGTCCAGYCGCCCACCGCCACGTGGGGCGGCATGCTCTCCGACGCCGCCCAGTGGTACCAGATCGACCCCTGGTTCATGCTCTGGCCCGGCCTCGCCATCTTCGTGACGGTGCTGGCTTTCAACCTCTTCGGGGACGGCCTGCGTGACGCCCTCGATCCGCGGTCTCGGTAACCCACCGCAGGCCGCATCCCGCAACACGAAGGAGCGCATCCACTCATGAGAAACACACGCGTGATGGTGGCCGCGACCGCGGCCGCCCTCGCCTTGGGTCTGTCCGCGTGCGCGGGCAGCACGACGCCGGGCACGACGCCCAGCGGCACGGCCGGCGGCGGCGGAGGTGGCACGACCCCTACCGCGAACGCCGCCCTGAGCGCGGTCTTCAACCCGTCCGACAAGAAGGGCGGAACGCTGCGTTTCGGCATCTCGAGCGACTGGGACTCCGTCGACCCGGGTGACACGTACTACGGCCTGTCGTGGGACTTCCTGCGCAACTACGCCCGTCAGCTCGTGTCGTTCAAGTCGGCGCCGGGCAAGGAGGGTGCGCAGCTCGTGCCCGACCTCGCCACCTCGCTCGGCAAGGCCAGCGACGGCAACAAGACGTGGACCTACACCCTTCGTGACGGCCTGAAGTACGAGGACGGCACGCCGATCACGAGCAAGGACATCAAGTACGGCGTCGCCCGCTCGCTCGACAAGGGAACGTTCCCCAACGGCCCGACGTACTTCAACGACTTCCTCGCCAACGTCCCTGAGGGCTACTCGGTCTACAAGGACAAGAACCTCGACAGCCTCAAGGCCATCGAGACGCCCGACGACAAGACGATCGTCTTCCACCTCAGCAAGCCCTTCGCCGGCTTCGACTACTTCGCCCAGCTGTCCAACACCTCCCCCGTGCCTCAGGCCAAGGACACCGGCTCGAAGTACAAGGAGCACGTCATCTCGAGCGGGCCGTACAAGTTCTCGGTCTACCAGACGGGCAAGCGCATCGAGCTCGTCCGCAACGACCAGTACGACCCCGCCACGGACCCGGACACGGGCCGCAAGGCGCTGCCGGACAAGATCACCGTCGAGATCGGCGTCAACGCCGCCGACCTCGACAACCGCCTCATGGCCGGTGACCTCGACATCGACCTGGCCGGCACCGGCGTGCAGGCTGCGGCGCAGGGCAAGATCCTCGCCGACCCGGCCCTCAAGGCCCGCACCGACAACCCGACGACCGCGCGCGCGAACTACGCGCAGATCAACGGCGACGTCGCTCCGTTCGACAACATCGACTGCCGCAAGGCCGTCATCTTCGCGGCCGACAAGACGGGCTACCAGCGCGCCTACGGCGGCGACATCGGCGGCACCATCGCCACCGGTCTGCTGCCCCCGATCATCCCCGGCTTCCAGGAGATGGACCTCTACAACTCCAAGTCCAAGCCGACCGGAGACGTCGACTCGGCCAAGGCCGCACTCGTCAAGTGCGGTCAGCCCAACGGTTTCGAGACCAACATCTCCTACCGCCCGGAGCGCCCGAAGGAGAAGGCCGCCGCCGAGTCCATGCAGCAGTCGCTCGCCAAGATCGGCGTCAAGCTGACGCTCAAGCCGTACCCGGCCGGTGACTACTTCAAGCTCTACGCCGGCAAGCCGGACTTCGCCAAGGCCAACAAGCTCGGCCTCATGGTGATGAGCTGGGGTGCTGACTGGCCTGACGGCTTCGGGTTCCTGCAGCAGATCGTCGACAGCCGCGTCATCCGCCCCGCGGGCAACACCAACCTCGGCATCAAGCTGCCCGAGGTCGACAAGCTCATGGACCAGGCGCTCAACGAGGCCGACACGACCAAGCGTGAGGCCATCTGGGGCCAGATCGACAAGGTCGTCATGGAGAACGCCGAGGTCATCCCCGGCGTCTGGCCCAAGTCGCTGCTCTTCCGCCCGGACACGATCGCCAACGTGTTCGTCAACGACGGCTACTCCTACTACGACTACGCCTCGACGGGCGTCGCCAACCCGTGACCCACGGACCCGTCCTCGGGTCCTCCGGTTCGAACCTTTTCATCGAAAGTAGGTGAAGGCGTGACGCGGCGACGAGCAGCATCGAGCTGCTCGTCGTCGCGTCCGGCCACCACATCGTGCTGACGTACCTGATCCGCCGGCTCTTCGCCGCCGTCCTGCTGCTCTTCATCGTGAGCGCGGTCGTCTTCGTCATCTTCTTCCTCGTACCTCGCATCGGTGGCGCGACGGCGGACGACCTCGCCTCCCGCTACGTCGGCAAGAGCGCCGGCGAGGCCCAGATCCACGCACAGGCGATCAAGCTGGGCTTCACCGACCCGATCTGGGTGCAGTACGGCCGGTTCGTCAAGGGCGTCCTCACGGGATCCGACTACGACACCGGTGCCGGCATCGACCACTGCCCGGCCCCGTGCCTCGGCTACTCCTACATCACGCAGAACCCCGTGCTGCCCGACATCCTCGACCGCCTCCCCGTCACCGGGATCCTCGCGGCGGGCGCCGCGTTCCTGTGGCTCGTCGGCGGCGTCGGCACCGGCGTCATCTCCGCGCTCAAGCGCGGGAGCGTCCTCGACCGCGGCTTCATGGGCGTCGCCCTCGCCGGCGTGTCCCTCCCGATCTTCTTCACCGGCCTGCTCTCGCTGACGATCTTCAGCTACGGCCTCAAATGGACGTATGCCGGAGGCGCCAGTCCCATGGACGCCACCGGTCCGCTCGACCTCGTCCATCGCATGCTGCTGCCCTGGATCACGCTCGCGTTCCTCTACGCGGCGTCGTACGCCCGCCTGACGCGCGCCGGCATGCTCGAGACGATGAACGAGGACTACATCCGCACGGCCCGCGCCAAGGGCCTCAAGGAGCACGACGTCGTCGTCAGGCACGGGCTGCGCTCGGCGCTGACGCCCATCCTCACGATCTTCGGTCTCGACCTCGGCCTCCTGCTCGGTGGCGCCGTGCTGACGGAGACGACGTTCTCGCTCCAGGGCATCGGCTACTACGCTGTTCAGGCGATCACGAACAACGACCTGCCGAAGGTGCTCGGCGTGACGCTCTTCGGCGCCGTGTTCGTCATCTTCGCGAGCCTCATCGTCGACCTCCTCTACGCCGTCCTCGACCCCAGGGTGCGCACCTCATGAGCCAGTCCACCAACGAGACCACGAGCCGCGCGGACGACCGCACGCGCCGCAGCGACAAGGGCGGCGCCACGTCGGCGAACACCCTCGACGGCATCGGGGGCCTGGGGGCCCCGGCCGCCGACGCGTTCCTGTCGGTGCGTGACCTCCGCGTCCACTTCCCCACCGACGACGGCGTCGTGAAGTCCGTCGACGGCCTCTCCTTCGACGTGGCCCGCGGCAAGACCCTGGGCATCGTCGGTGAGTCCGGCTCGGGCAAGAGCGTCACGAGCATGTCGATCATGGGCCTGCACAAGCCCGGCACGGTCCGGATGACGGGTTCGATCAAGCTCGACGACACCGAGCTGATCGGCGCCAAGGCCGAGCGCGTGCGCGAGCTGCGCGGCAAGCGCATGGCGATGATCTTCCAGGACCCGCTCTCGGCGATGCACCCCTTCTACACGGTGGGCCACCAGATCATCGAGGCCTACCGGATCCACAACAAGGTCAGCACGTCCGTCGCGAAGAAGCACGCGATCGACATGCTCGGACGCGTGGGCATCCCCCAGCCCTCGAGCCGGGTCGACGACTACCCCCACCAGTTCTCGGGCGGGATGCGCCAGCGCGCCATGATCGCGATGGCCCTGTCGTGCGACCCGGACCTGCTCATCGCCGACGAGCCGACGACGGCGCTCGACGTCACGGTGCAGGCCCAGATCCTCGACCTCATCCGCGACCTCCAGTCGGAGTTCAACTCGGCCGTCATCCTCATCACCCACGACCTCGGGGTCGTCGCCGAGCTCTCCGACGACATCATGGTGATGTATGCCGGCCGCTCGGTCGAGTACGCCACGGCCGACGAGGTCTTCACCCGGCCCCAGCACCCCTACACGTGGGGGCTGCTCAGCTCGATGCCCCGCCTCGACCGCGTGCGCACCGAGCGCCTGCGCCCCATCAAGGGCGCCCCGCCCAGCCTCATCAACGTGCCGTCGGGCTGCCCGTTCCACCCGCGGTGCGCCTACGCCGACCGCACGAACGGGCTGAGCCAGTCCGAACGGCCGCCCTTCGCCGAGACGCACCCGGGCCACTACTCCGCGTGCCACCTCACTCGCGAGGAGCGGACCGCGATCTGGGAGAACGACATCAGGCCGACGCTGTGATGCCCGCGCCGACCGTCCACACCGCGTCCGGCCGCGCAGCCCGCGACCTCAGCACAGGAGCCCCATCGTGACCACCACCCACGTCAAGCCGACCGCGTCCAAGCAGGCGGGCGAGTCGCTGCTGCAGGTCACCGGCCTGACGAAGCACTTCCCGATCACGCGTGGCCTGCTCCAGCGCCAGGTCGGTGCGGTCCAGGCGGTCGACGGCCTGACGTTCAACGTGTCGCGCGGCGAGACGCTGTCGCTCGTGGGCGAGTCCGGCTGCGGCAAGACGACGACCGGCCGCATGCTGACCCGCCTGCTCGAGCCGACCGGTGGCACGATCCTGCTCGAGGGAGAGGACATCACCCACTGGTCCGCCGGCAAGCTGCGGCCACTGCGCCGCGACGTGCAGATGATCTTCCAGGACCCCTACGGCTCGCTGAACCCGCGACACACCGTCGGCACCATCGTCGGGGCGCCGTACCACCTGCAGGGGATCAAGACCGAGCACGGCATCAAGCGTGAGGTCCAGGACCTCCTCGAGCTCGTCGGCCTCAACCCGGAGCACTACAACCGCTACCCGCACGAGTTCTCGGGCGGTCAGCGCCAGCGCATCGGCATCGCGCGCTCGCTCGCCCTCAAGCCCAAGCTCATCATCGCCGACGAGCCCGTGTCCGCCCTCGACGTGTCGATCCAGGCGCAGGTCATCAACCTCCTCGAGGACCTCCAGGACGAGCTGGGCCTGACCTACGTCGTCATCGCCCACGACCTGTCGGTCGTGCGCCACATGTCCGACCGCGTGGCCGTGATGTACCTCGGCAAGCTCGTCGAGATCGCCGAGCGCGACGAGCTCTACACGCGACCGATGCACCCGTACACGACCGCGCTGCTCTCGGCCGTGCCGATCCCCGACACGCAGCGGCGCACGAAGCGCGAGCGCATCCGCCTCGAGGGCGACGTCCCGAGCCCGGTCAACCCGCCGCCGGCCTGCCGGTTCCACACGCGCTGCTGGAAGGCCCAGGAGATCTGCAAGACGCAGGAGCCGCCGCTCGTCGAGCTCGCGCCCCTGCACCAGGTCGCCTGCCACTTCCCGGAGAACACCGACGTTCCGGCACCGGCCCGGGCGGGCGCCCCGCTCGGCGACGTCGTGCCCGACGACGCCCCCCGCGCGGACGCCACCGGTGCCCCCCTCACCCCCGAGCGGGACGCCACCGACGACGGCGACGGCTTGCGCGCCTGACCCTCGGGGAAGCAATCCCCCGTCGCCGTCGTTGAGCGGTGCATGAAGGTCGAGATCTGGTCTGACATCGCCTGCCCGTGGTGCTACATCGGCAAGCGCCGCTTCGAGAAGGCACTGGCCGCGTTCCCGCACCGCGACGAGGTCGAGGTGCAGTGGCGCAGCTACCAGCTCGACCCGACGCTGCCCGACCACCACGACGGCACGGAGCTCGACTACCTCGTCGACCGCAAGGGCATGTCGCGCGCCCAGGTGAGCCAGATGTTCGACCAGGTGACGGCGATCGCCGCCGACGAGGGCCTGCGCTACGACTTCGGGTCCGTCGTCGTGGCCAACAGCTTCGCCGGGCACGAGCTGCTCCACCTCGCGAAGGCCCGCGGCGTGGGCGACGAGGTCAAGGAGGCGCTGCTGTCGGCGCACTTCGAGCACGGGGAGGACATCGGCGACCGTGAGGTCCTCGTTCGCATCGGCGTCCAGTCAGGGCTCGACGCCGACGAGATCGCGCGCGACCTCGCGTCACACACGTGGCGGGACGCGGTCGTCGCCGACATCACCGCCGCGAACTCCCTTGGCATCAGAGGCGTTCCGTTCTTCGTGCTCGACGAGAAGTACGGCGTGTCCGGCGCTCAGCCCACCGAGCTCTTCACCCAGGCGCTCGAGCAGGCCTGGCGCGAGTCGCACCCCCTCGTCATGCTCCAGCCCGTCGCGACGGGGATCGCCACCGACGCCACCGACACGGTCGCCTGCGGGCCCGAGGGCTGCTGAGCGCTCCCCCGGGGTCACGCCGGCCGCGCTCGCATGGCCGCGACGAAAGGTGCCACCGGGCTGAGCCGGAGCACTTCGTCGAGCCGGCGCGTCACCGCCGTCGACCCGTCGAGGTGCACCCGGCCCGACCGCAGCGCCGTGGTCAGGGGCAGACGGCCGAGCCACACGGCATACAACGACGCCACGTCGCTGCTGATCGTCACGTCGACGGGGAAGCCCGGGTCGGTCATGCACACCGAGGGCGTGCCGTGCTCGACGAGGATCCAGAAGTGGCGCGCATCGTCGTCGAAACGCAGGTGGAGCACGTGCCGGTCACCCGCCAGGACGGAGGTGTCGACGCGCGTGTGCATCCACCAGACGAGCAGCTGGGCGTCGAGCTCCTCCGGCTGCGGATCGCCGAACATCCAATCGGCTCCCCACTGCGCCAGACCGAAGACGACCGGCTCGAGCGCGCGCCCCGATGGGGTCAGCACGTAGCGGGTGCCCGACCGCTCGACGACGCCGTACCGCTCGAGATGGCGCAGCCGCTTCGTCAGCAGCGTGCGCGACAGCCCGGGCAGGCCCCGCGAGAGGTCGTTGAAGCGCGTCGTCCCCGTCAACAGGTCGCGCAGGATGAGCAGCGACCACCGCTCCCCCACGACGTCCAGCGTCCGTGAGATCGGGCAGTACTGGCCCGCCCCGGGATCATGTCGTCCCATGGCCCACCTCCGGTCGGAGGCCGCGGACCCTGACCTGCACCGCGGCCCACCGCCCAGTATCGGTCCTCGACGTGCACCGCGTCAGTCCACTTCGTGTACTGGAGCCCGCGTCGGCCGCAGCGGACGCTGGAGACAGACGGCCCGGGTGGGCCGCCGGGCCGCCGGATCGCACCGGTCCCGTCACCGATGGAGGGAACGCGAATGACGACACACACCCGGACGACGGAGGCCACCGCCGCCGACGCCGCACTCAAGGCCCGGCATGCCGCCATGTGGGCGCTCGGCGACTACCCGGCCGTGGCCCGGGAGGTCATCCCGGAGCTCGGCCGCGTGCTCGTCGACGCGTGCCGCGTCGCGGCCGGACAGGACGTCCTCGACGTCGCCGCAGGGACCGGCAACGCCGCCATCCCCGCAGCCCGGACCGGCGCACGCGTCGTGGCGAGCGACCTCGCCCCCGAGCTGCTCGACGTCGGCCGCCGGCTCGCCGCCGAGGCCGGAGTCGCGATCGACTGGGAGCAGGGCGATGCGGAGGCCCTTCCGTATGCCGACGCCTCCTTCGACGTCGTCCTCTCGTGCGTCGGCGTGATGTTCGCGCCGCACCACCGGGCCGCTGCGGACGAGCTCGTCCGCGTCGCACGACCGGGCGGAACGGTGGGGCTCGCCAGCTGGACGCCGCAGGGCTTCATCGGGCAGATGTTCGCGACGATGAAGCCGTATGCCGCGCCGCCGCCTCCGGGCGCGCAGCCGCCCCCGCTGTGGGGCGACGAGTCGCACGTACGCGAGCTCCTCGGGAGCCAGGTCGCAGACCTCACCGCCGAGAAGCGTTCGCTCGCAGTGCATTTCGAGCACCCCGAGGACTTCCGGGACTTCTTCAAGCGCGCCTACGGTCCGACGATCGTCACCTACCGCGGCATCGCCGACTCCCCGGACGCGGTCGCAGCCCTCGACGCGGCCCTGCTGGACCTGGCCCGCGACCACCTGGACGCGCACGGGCGGATGGGGTGGGAGTACCTCCTCGTCACGGCCCGACGGGCGTGAGATCCGGTCCGTCCGGCTTAAGGGTTTCTTGACCCGGGCTTGAGGCGGCTGGTCGAGCGACTCCGTAGGCTCGGGAGGATCTTCCGCCTCCGGATGGAGTCATCGTGGGCTCGACCCCCGTCGGCGGTCGGCGCATGTGGTGGGGCGGCAGGGGCGGCGCATCTCGGCGGCGACTCGCCCCTGCACTGTGGGCGCTGCTCGTCGCCGCTGCCCTCGTCGTGCCGCTGTGGGCTCTGTGGTCGGCGCCCGACGGCGCGCACCAGGGGCCGCTGAGGGTGGTCTCGCTCGTCACGGCCCTCGCCGCCGCCTCGCTGCTCGTGCTGACGTTCGTGCTGCCGAGCCGTTTCCGCCCCGTCACGGGCTACCTCGGCGTCGAGCGGCTCCTGCGCAACCACCGAGCCCTGGCGCTCGCGGCGGTGGCGCTCGTCGTCGCCCACGTCGTCGTCGTGGTCCTGCGGCCCGGCCCGGGGATCGCGCTGCTCGACCTCCGTGTCGCGCCGCCACGCGTCTGGGCCGCGACCATCGCGACGGTGGGTCTGGTCGGCGTCGTCGCGCTGGGCCTCAGCCGCCGGCGCCGGCGGCCACGGTACGAGGGGTGGCGCCTCGTCCACGTGCTGCTCGCGCACGTGGTGCTCCTCGCGACGGCACTGCACGTCCTGTGGCTGGACGACCTGACCCGCTTCTCGTCAGCTCGCCTCTGGTTCGAGGGTCTCGCCCTGCTCCTCGTCCTCGCCTTCGTGCACCGCTGGGTCTGGCGACCCCTGCGGTCCTACCGCAACCGCTATGTCGTCGACGAGGTGCGGCACGTCTCGCCGACCGCGACGACCCTCGTGCTGCACGCCGCCGGTCACTCCGGCGTGGCCTTCCGGCCCGGACAGTTCGCCTGGCTCAAGATCGGCACCTCGCCGTACGTCTTCGAGGAGCACCCCTTCACCATCGCCTCGGCCGCGACCGAGCCCTGGCGCAAGGAGTTCACGATCAAGGGCATGGGCGACTTCAGCGAGCTCATCGCGGGCCTGCGTCCCGGACGCAGCGTCTTCATCGACGGACCGCACGGGTCGTTCACCCTCGACGGACTGCGCTCCGACCGCTTCGTCCTCATTGCCGGCGGCGTCGGCATCACCCCGATGCTCAGCATGATCCGCACCCTGGCCGACCGGGGCGACGAGAGACCCGTGCTGCTCGTCGTCGCCGGCCGCACGGCCGACGACCTGCTGCACCGCGCCGACGGGAAGCACCTCGGCGAGCGACTCGACCTCCACGTGGTCGAGATCCTCGAGGAGCCGCCGGACGAGTGGGACGGCGAGGTGGGGCGGTTCACGGCGGCGGTGCTCGAGCGGGCTCTGCCCCAGCGTCGGTCCAAGCAGGTCGTCGACTACTTCGTCTGCGGACCCGGGCCCATGGTGGCCGCCGCGACGGAGATCATCGGCGACCGCGGCGTGCCCTCGCGGCGCATCCACACCGAGCTGTTCGACGTCGTCTAGGTACGCCCGCCGAGCCGCTGGGCCAGCCAGACCGGGATGGTCGAGAGGACGATGAGCACGATGCGACGACGTTGACGACGGGCGCCTGCCGGTCGTCACGTCGTCGGACCCGACGTGGGTGACGGACGACCTGCTCCGGGGACCGCCGTTCCTCGTGCTCTCACCGCGCTGAGGCTCCACCTCAGCGGGCGGACGTCCGCGGGGGCGCCGGTCGCGCGGACGTCCCTCGCGCCCGCTCACGCCCTGCCATGGCCCTCCAGAGCAGCAGCGAGGTCCCGAGCGTGGCGGCGAGGCCGGTGAGGAGCAGCCAGGTCAGGGGACGGTCGGTGTAGAGGTCGGACCGCGCCCGCACGGCCCCGACGAGGATGAGCGTCAGCATGACGACCTCGACCTCGACCATGAGCCGCAGGCGTACCCACCTGGTGTCACGGAGCACGACGAGACCGGCGCTGCCGAGGCAGAAGACCGCACCGACGACGCGGCACGTGAGCGGTGTCAGCAGCCACGGCCAGACCGGGATCACGAGGCTCGGGACGGCGAACATCACGAGGCCCTGCGCGAGCGCGAGGCCAGCACCGCCGGCGACGACCGCCCGCGCACCCGGCCGGAGGCGCAGCTCGTCGGGGCAGGGCAGCGCGGCGACCCTGGTGTTGGCCACCCAGGCCGCGAGCACGAGGAACGGGGCGACGAAGTAGAGCGTGGCCCAGAGCCAGAAGGCGACGTGGCCGTGGTTGAACCGGTCCCAGTGGATGACCGTGGCGACCCCGAGCAGGGCCGCGAAGAGGGTGACGGACAGCAGGCCGGCACCGACCCGCGCCCACCGCCGCTCACGCGCGACGCGGACGAAGAACCACGCCCCGCCGAGATAGGCCGACCCGAGCACCATGGGGGTCAGGCTCGGCCTGATCGTCCAGGCGAAGAGGCGCCCGGTGTCGGACGGGAAGCCGTAGAGGATGACGAACGCGGTGAGCAGGATCGGCACGAGCACGACGCAGAGGACCCGGGTGGCCGGCAGGACGCGGTCGTCCCTCCGAGTCGTCGAGGGCGGGGACGCAGGGTCGACGCGCGCCACGGCCCCTCAACCCCTCGATCGTCCGACCGCGTCGAGGTCGACGAGGGCGCTGGCCTGCGTGGGGTCGAGGTCGAGGCCCGCCGCCCCCGCGACGAGCGCGTAGAAGCGGCGCATCAGGTCACGCGCACGCTGGGGGTCTTTGTCGGGGAAGGGCGCCCACGCCTGGTTGGCCCGGAGCACGAGCCACGCACCGCGCAGCGTGTCGGGCCCGTTCATCCCGACGCCCGCCGCCACCATCGCCACCGACGCGCGCAGGAACGTCGCCCATTCGTGCCGGTAGTGGGCCACCCACGCATCCGTCTCGCGCTGCCCGACGGCGACCGCGGCGAACGACCTGGGCCCGTGCGTCCGTGCTCTCATCCGGCCTCCTCGACCAGGAGCGCCCCCGCGCGACGGCGTCCGGATTCGACTGACACCGTGCGACTCCCGCTCCAGAATAGGAGCGAGGGGCGGCATGCGTGAGGAGAACGCGATGACCGGAACCGAGGGTGGGCGCACCATCGACGACGTCCTCGAGCGGATGACCGCGACCCTCGAGCAGATACCGCCGGAGCTCTCCGCCCGGCGAGCGTTCCTCGCCACCTACCAGCGCACGACGCGGGCCGTCGGCGACGCCATCGAGGCCGCCGCCTTCGAGGACCCGGAGTGGGTCGAGGTGTGGGACGTCGTCTTCGCCGACCTCTACCTCGACGCCCTCGACGCCGACCTGTCGGGTGACCCGGGACGTCAGCCACCGCGGCCGTGGCGGCTCGCGTTCGGGGCTCCCGCCGACCTGCCGCCGCTGCGGCAGGTGCTCCTCGGGATCAACGCGCACATCAACTACGACCTGCCGCAGGCCCTCCTCGGCGTCATCAGCGACGCCGACTTCGCCGACCCCGTCCTGCTCGACCGGCGGCGACGCGACCACGAGCGCATCGACGGGGTGCTGTCCGCCCGGGTCGCCGCGGAGGACGACGAGCTGGCCACCCTGAGTGCCAAGAGCGCGCTCGACCGGGTGCTGACGCCGCTCAACCGCGCCGCCTCGACCCGCTTCCTGCGCGAGGCCCGCAACAAGGTGTGGCACAACACGACCGAGCTCCAGCGGGCTCGCGTCGACGGCCCGGAGGCGTATGCCGTCCGGCTCGCCGAGCTGGAGGTGCTCAGCGCCGCTCGCATCGCCGACCTGCTCGCCCCCGGACAGGTGCTGCTCCGGCTGGCCGTGGCCGGCTTCGGCGTCGTGCTGCCACCGGCGCGCTGACGCCGCCACACGCATACGCGAGCAGGCCTCCCGGACACAGGAGAGGCGCCACTCGCTCGGGGGTCCGAGTGGCGCCTCTTCTGACCCCTCCATCGGCAGGGCCAGCCGGGGCGTTACAGCGATCCGAGAAGTTTGTTCCGCGCCATCCACCTCAGCCGCAACACGGGGCTCACGCGCTGGCAACCGCGGCGTCACGTCGGCCGGTCACCGTGGTGTGACCAGCCCCGACGAACGGAGGCCAGACGCCATGACGACGACCGAACGAGGGATCGCCCTCGTCGCCCACGACAACAAGAAGCCCGACCTTCTCCGGTGGGCTGCCTTCAACAGCGAGACGCTCGCGAAGCACCGCCTCTTCGCCACGGGCACGACGGGCACGCTGCTGCAGTACGAGCTGGGCCTGCCCGTCACCCGGCTGCTCAGCGGTCCGGTCGGTGGCGACCAGCAGATCGGCGCCCGGATCGCCGAGGGCCTCATCGACCTGCTCGTCTTCTTCTGGGACCCCCTCGAGCCCCAACCGCACGATCCCGACGTCAAGGCGCTCCTGCGGGTGGCCGCGGTCTGGAACACGGCCGTCGCCTGCAACGTCGCGAGCGCCGATCTGATGATCTCCTCGCCCCTGCTCTCGGGTGACTACACGCCGGTGCGTCCCGACTTCGGCGACCGCTCCCTGACCGACGACGTCCCGGCGGGTGGGCCGCCCCTCGTGGCCTGACGTGCGCGCCGGGGACCGTGCCCGCCACGCAGGGCGTGTCAGGGCGGCCCCTTCTGGTCAGGTCTGCTGCACCGGGTCCGTGGCCGAGGTCGATCGGGTGGCGGCCGCCCGAGGAAGCCGCGCGGCAGCGGCGAGGCCCGCCATCCCGACCACGCCCAGAGCGGCCATGGCGAGTCCGTAGCCCCGTTCCGGGGTCGTCGTCAGACCGGCGACGAGGATCGTGCCGGCGACGGCCGTCCCGAGGCAGGAGCCGAGGTTGGAGACGCTTCGCGACAGCCCCGAGATCTCGCCCTGACGGTCCTGGCTGAAGCTGGACTGGACCACGTTCACCGAGGGGGTCAGCATCGTGCCGAGGCCGACGCCGATCATGAGCAGCCCTGGGATGAAGGCCCAGGCGTTCGACGACCCCGTCACCAGGGCGAGGAGCAAGGCGATGCCGCTGGTCGAGATGGCGAAGCCCGCCAGGATGAGAGTCCGCTGGGCGAGACGTTGGGCTAGACGGCCGGCTGCCAAGGAGGAGACCAGCAGGCCGACCGTGGCCGCCGTGAAGATCACGCCGGTCGAGATCGCGTCGTAGCCACGGACCACCTGCAGGTACGCCGAGACGACGAACGACACACCCATGAGGATCAGCCACTGCGCGCTCTGCGTGATGAGCCCCAGGTTCGAGGTGCGGTTGTGGAAGAGCGAGGTGGACAGCAGCGGTTCCTCGCCTGCGCGTTCCATGGCGATCACCGAGCGGAAGAACCAGAACAGCACCGCTGCACCGAGGGCGAGCAGGGCGACCATCAGCCAGCCGCTCTCGTCGGCAGCGAGGATGCCCATGACGACGAGCACGAGACCGACCGCGGACAGCACCGCCCCGCGCGTGTCGAACTGACGCGTGGGATCCGCTGGCACGGGGTCCTCGATCCGCCGGCTGAGCAGGACGATGACGCCCACGACGACGGCCTGGAACAGGAACGCTGCCCGCCAGCTGACTGCCGAGGTGATCAGGCCACCGATCAGTGGGCCGGCTGCGGCCCCGACCCCGCCGAGGGCACTGATGACGCCGAACGCGCGGGCCCGTGAGGTGGTCTCGGTGAACAGCATCGTCGTCAGGATGTAGACCGGCGGGATCAGCAGGGCCGTGCCGACCCCCTCGAGGATCGAGTTGCCGAGGATGAGGACCCCCAGACCAGGGGCCGCCGCACTCATGAGGGCGCCGATGCCGTAGAGGACGAGACCGACGGTGAAGCAGCGCCGCCGGCCGTACCGGTCGGTCAGCTTGCCGGCCGGGATCATCAGCGCGGCCATGACGAGCAGGAAGATCGTGATGGCCGTCTGCACGCCCTGCACCGTCGTGTCCAGGTCTTCGCTGATGTCGTTGATCATGACGTTCATGTTCGAGCCGGCAAAGCTGCAGATGAACTGGGCCAGGGCCAGCGGGATCAGGACCCGGCGCAGGTCGGTCGAGGTCCGGGCCACGGCTGGTGTGTCGTTCATGGCGTTGCTCCTACGTCGGTGGGATCGGGGGGCCGTCCGCGAGTGAGGCCCTCGCCCGGATGAGCTCGGCGACGGACCAGGCCTGGAAGGGGCAGCCGGTCGCGCCATGCGGCGCGTCCCCGTCCGCCGTCTCGGACACCGAGCCGAGCCCGAACTCGGACAGGTGCAGCTCGAGTCCGTCGAGGAGGCCGGTCGTGTCCTCCTGGGCACGGCGCACCGCGTCCACGTACGGACCCATGAGCCAGGGCCAGACCGTTCCCTGGTGGTAGGCCCGGTCACGGGCGGCGGGGCCGCCTCGGTGTCGGCCGAGGTAGGCGGGGTCCTCGGGCGACAAGGACCGAAGCCCGACCGAGCTCGCCAGGTCGGCGCGGCAGGCAGCGACGACAGCCGCAGCGGCCCGGGGGTCCTGCACGGGGCCGTGGGGCAGCGACGCGGCCAAGAGCTGGTTCGGGCGGCACTCGGTGCGCGCCTGTCCGGCGTCGTCGACCAGGTCGGGCAGGCCGTTCGGGCCGACGGGGAAGAGAGTCATGAAGGAGGTGATTGCCTTGTCCCGCAAAGCGACCCAGTCTTCGGTGGCGCGCCCGACCTGTTCCAGCAGGTCGATGGCGCTCCCGAGCCCGTTGATCCAGAGCGCTTCGACCTCCACGGGACAGCCGGAACGCGGGGTGACCGGCCGGCCGTCGATCCGCGCATCCATCCAGGTCAGGGCCCATCCGTCGGCCCCGCCCCGCACGAGACCGGTGGCCGGGTCGACGCGGATGCCGAAGCGGGTGCCGGCCCGATGTGCGGACAGGATGTCGACGACGGTGTCGGCGAGCTGCGCGGCCAGGTCCAGGTCAGCGGTGCCTGCGACGTGCCGACCCAGTGCGTGCAGGAACCAGAGCGTGGCGTCGACGGTGTTGTACTCCAGCGTGCCGACGTCAGCGGTGTTGGCCAGCATGCCCTCGGACACGCTGTCGGCCGCTCGGACGAGCACCGAGCGGCCCTCCTCGGCCCGGCCCGTCGCGAGGAACAGTCCCTCGTAGGAGGTGAACAGGTCACGCGACCACTCACCGAACCACGGGTAGCCGGCCACCGCGGTGGGGCCGCTCGGGGTCCGCACCACGAACCGGTCCGCCGCGACGGCCAGGGTCCGATCGACAGCGCCACGTGCACCGGCCTGCACCGCCAGCGCGTCGGCACGCGCCCGGGCGTCGGCCACGAGGGCCACCGCGTCCGGAGACGGGGCGCCCAGGTCTGTCGTAGCCGTCACCGCGAGCACGTCACCGGCCCTGAGCTCGGCGGTGAAGGTGCCTGCGGCCCAGAGGTCCTCGGTCGCACCCAGCCCTCGGGCCGCCTCCTCCCGATGGTGGACCCCGCGGTACCACTCGCCCCCGGGACGGTAGTTCGGGCCCTCCACCCGGTAGGCGGACTCGAAGACGAGGCCGGACCCGGTCGGCTCCACGTCAGGGTCGGCACCGGCGAACCGGTCACCGTGCTGGTCGCGCCACGTGCAGAGCGGAGTCACCTCCAGGCGCGCCTCCCCGCCGAGCAGGCGGTGCACCACCGCCACCGCGCTGAGACCGTGAGCCATGGCCACCTCGACCTCGAGCTGGACGGCGCCGAGGTCGAAGCGCCATCGCGGCACCCCGTCGGCCAGGTCGAACGAGGCGAGCTGCTCGTGCCCGCGGGGATCGACGACGCCCCCTTCCCACTCGTGGGTCGACAGCCGGATGCGGCGGTCGCCGACCACCACGACCGTGTCGAGCGCGGCCAGCCCGAGCATCCGGGACGCACCAGCCGGTGCCGTGGGGGCCAACAGCAGGCCGTGGTATCGACGGGTGTGCAGGCCTGAGACCGTGCCGGAGGCGTACCCGCCGAGCCCGTCGGTCACCAGCCACTCCCTCGACGATGCCTCGTCGAGGGAGCCGCAGACACCCCGACCGAACGCGATCCCGGTGGCGGGCCTCGGGGGGCTCACGGGCCCCACGGCTGCTCGCTGCCGGCGAACGGGTCGGGCCGGCAGATCAGGTCTGCCACGAGTCCGGTCCACCCGGTCTGGTGACTGGCTCCCAGGCCGGCGCCGTTGTCGCCGTGGAAGTACTCGTAGAAGGTCACGTTGTCCCGCCATCGGGGGTCGTCCTGCAGCTTGTCGACCCAGCCGTGGCAGGGCCGACGGCCGTCGGGGCCCCTGAGGAACAACGAGATCAGACGCCGGCGCAGATCCTCGGCGCAGTCGCCCAGGCCCTGCGTGCGTCCACTGCCCGTGGGGTACTCGACCTCACCCGCTGCACCGAGTGAGTGGGCATAGCGCTGGAGGTTGCGCAGCACGAGGTAGTTGACCGGCATCCAGACCGGTCCGCGCCAGTTGGAGTTGCCGCCGAACATGCCCGTCGTGGACTCGGCGGGCTCGTAGTCGACCGTGACCGTCGACCCCGCGAGCTCGAGCGACACGGGGTGCTCAAGGTGGTACCTCGACAGCCCTCGCAGCCCGTGCGAGGACAGGAACTCGTCCTCGTCGAAGACCCGGGCCAGGACCCGGCGCACCTCCTTCGCCGGGACCACGCCCAACGCGACCGCCTCGGTGCCGGGAACCGGGACCACTCGTCCAGCGCCGCGGTCCGGGTGGCTGGAGTCCTGTCGGCCGAGGAAGCCCGAGAAGCGCTTCTGGAGGGTCGCCAGCGTTGCCAGCAGGTCGGGCCCCACGACGACCATCCCCATCAGCGGCAGCACCCCCACCATCGACCGCACCTTGATCGGGACCGTGCTGCCGTCGGTGGAGTGGAAGACGTCGTAGAAGAAGCCGTCCTCCTCGTCCCAGAGTCCCTGGGAGTGCATGGCGTCGACGATGAGGACGAAGTGCTCGATGAACTTCACCTCGATGTCGGTCCAGGCGTCGTCCTTCTCGGCGAGGATCCTCGCGATCTCCAGGAGGGTGAGCGAGTAGAACGCCATCCAGCTCGTCCCGTCCGCCTGCTCCAGTCGACCACCCGGCGGCAGGTGCGACCTGTCGATGGCGCTGATGTTGTCCAGACCGAGGAAGCCACCGGCGAAGAGGTTGTCGCCCTCCGGGTCCATCCGGTTGACCCACCACGTGAAGTTCATGAGCAGCTTGGGCATCAGGCGGGCGAGGAAGTCGGTGTCGCGCCTGCCGTCGATGTCCCACACGTGCAGGGCCGCCCAGGCGTGCACGGGCGGGTTGGCGTCGCCGAAGGCCCACTCGTAGGCCGGGAGGGCCCCGTTCGGGTGCTGGAACCACTCCCGGCAGAGCACGAGCAGCTGGTACTTGGCGAACGCCGGGTCGAGATGAGCCAGGGCGACGGTGTGGAACGCCATGTCCCAGGCAGCGAACCAGGGGTACTCCCACGGATCCGGCATGGACAGGATGTCGCGGGCGTCCACGTTGAGCCAGCCGGCGTTGCGCCCGGACCGTCGTTCCGCCGGCGGTGGGGGCTGCGTGGGGTCCCCCTCCAGCCAGCGCTTCACGTCGTAGCGGTAGAACTGCTTGCCCCAGATCATCCCCGCGAAGGCCTGCCGCGCCACCAGGCGGGCGTCCTGCTCGACGTCTGCCGGGATCACCTCGGCATAGAACTCGTCGGCCTCGGCGCGACGCTGCTCGATGACTGCGTCGAACGGCGCGCCGAAGGCGGGCGCCGAGGACGGCGCCCGGAGGCGGACGCGCACGACCTGCGTCTCGCCCGGGGCCACGGTCAGGCGGTACCAGGCCGCGCTCTTCGACCCGACCCGTTCCGGGTTGACCGTCGGCGCGCCGGTCACGACGTGGTCGTTGACCCCGTCCTTCGGGTAGTCCGCTGAGGAGTCGGAGCCGTACAGCCGCCGGCTGTTGGTCTCGTTCTCGCAGAACAGCAGCTCGGGCGACTCACCGGTGGGCCCGGGCGCGAGCTCCCACTCGAGCTCGCCGAACCGCGGGTGCTCCACCGCGACCCGGTCGGGGCCCGTCGCGCTCAGCGAGGGCCGGGTGGCGCCCACGTCCCAGGACCACGTGTTGCGGAACCACAGCTGCGGCAGGACGTGCAGCGTCGCCACGTCGGGGCCCGCATTGGTGACGCGGACCTCCATGAGCAGGTCGTACGGGTCGGCCTTGGCGTGCACGACGTCGACCACCCAGTAGCGGTCGTCGTCGAAGACACCCGTGTCCATGAGCTCGTACTCCGGCTGCGTCTGGTCGCGAAGGCCGTTCTCGGCCACGAGGGCGGCATACGGGTACTCGGCCTGCGGGTAGTGGTACCGCCAGTGCAGCCACGCGTGGCTCGGCAGGGCGTCGAGGAACCACCAGTACTCCTTGACGTCCTCGCCGTGGTTGCCCTCGGGGCCGGTGAGGCCGAACATCCGCTCCTTGAGGATCGGGTCGCGGCCGTTCCACAGCGCCAGGGCCATGCACAGGTTCTGGTCGACGTCGCTGACGCCTGCCATGCCGTCCTCGCCCCAGCGGTAGGCCCGGGAGCGGGCGTGGTCGTGGGGGAAGTAGTCCCAGGCAGCCCCGCCGGCGCTGTAGTCCTCACGCACGGTTCCCCAGGCCCGCTCGGAGAGGTAGGGCCCCCAGTCGTACCACGGGGTGGCCCCGTGGAGGCCGTCCTCGGGGTGGCTGAACGAATCCACCCTGCTGCGTTCCGTTCCGGACATGTGGGCTCCCCTTCGTCGGAGGTCCAGTACAGCGGATGAAGATGTCGACGGGATGAACTCCGTGACTCGGCGTGTTACCGGGGCGACTGCCGGTCGACCAGCCGCCCGGCTGGAGCACGTACCGCGGCGACGACCGACTCGCGGAGCTGGTGCAGGGCCGCCGCGCGGGCACCGGAGAGCTGCGGCCGGTCGCCGTCGAGAGCAGCGACGACCGGAACGGGTCGCGGCAGCTCGGCGGACCGGCGACGCAGCTCGTCGACGAACGCGACGTCGCGCCCCCAGGCGCCACCGACGACGACCATCTCCGGGTCGGCGAGCGCGATCGCCGCGCCGAGGACACCCAGGACGGCGGTGCCCAGGGCGACGAGCGTGCTGTCGCCAGCGGCGGCCTCGCCGATCCTCTTCCGCAACAGCTCGACGTCGATGGCGGTCGAGCCCGGTCGACGCAGCCCGAGGTGGGCGAAGACCTCGGTCAGACGCACGGCCCGACCGTCCGGCCCCTCCGTCAGGAGGTGGGCGATCTCCCCGGCCAGGCCGGCGTGACCACGCCGTACCTCACCGTCGGACACGACGGCGCAGCCGAGCCCTTCGTCGAGGTAGAGGTAGACGAAGTCGTGCGAGCCCCCGACGGCCCCGGCGTCGCCGGACGCACGCTCGGCCCGGGCCGCCCAGTTCACGTCGTTGTCGACGAGGACGGGCCCTTCGACGGCTCCCGCGAGCAGCACCGGCGCGTCGAGGTCACCGACGAGGAAGGGGGCGTCGGGCAGGTGCACGAGCCGGCCGGTCCCGCGGTCCACGGGGTCGGCCGCGCTGACCACCGCCACGCGCAGCCTGGGCGCCGCGCCCGCCCCCGCACGCTCGCCGGTGCCGGCTCGTCCGCCGCCGGCGATCTCGGCGACGGCCCGCGTCAGGGCCAGGCCCACGGCGCCGACGCCGGCGTCGCGCGCCAAGGCGATCTCGGTCGCGGCGACCACCTCGCCGAAGGCGTCGACGGCCTCGGCCACGACCCCGTGCGGGGTGATGCTGACGACGAGGGCGGCGCCGGAGTCGGGCGCGAGCGTGTAGTAGGACCCGGCCCGACCACGGCCCGAGCTGCGCTCCCCCGTGTCGACGACGAGGCCGGCGTCGACGAGACGCCGCACTCCCTCGGAGATCGTCGGCTTCGAGATGCCGGTCAGGGCCGCGACCTCGGCCCGGGTGAGGCGCCCGTGCTCCATCAGGGCGTGCAGCACGTGCTCCTCGGTGAGCGAGCGGAGCAGGTCGAGGCTCGGTTTCGCGGACGACATGCACCCATTCTAGTTAGGACTCTTGCCCAAATGCGTCACGACGCGCTACCGTCATTCTTCGTAAGGAGTCCTGACCAAAGGAACCATCATGACCACCACGCACGTCACCCCCGCCGACACGGACCTCCCGCACTGGGAGACCCCGCCCGACGACCTGCCCGCAGCGATCCGCGAGGTCAAGAGCGCGATCCGGGCGCGCATCGAGGCGTCCGGCCGCACCGTCGCCGAGGTCTTCGCGGTCGTCGAGGCGCGGGTCGCCGAGCGCGTCGCCGAGATCCGCGCGGCCCGCGAGCGCGGCGAGGACGTCTGGCCCGTCATCCACTACGCCGACATCGAGCAGGGCACGGTCACCCCGGAGCAGCTCGAGGCGCTGCGTCGGCGCGGCTGCCTCGTCGTCCGCGGCCACTTCCCGCGCGAGCAGGCGCTCGCCTGGGATGCCGGCATCGTCGACTACGTCGAGGGCAACGCCTTCTTCGAGAGCTACCGGGGGCCGGGCGACGACTTCTTCGGCAGCGTCGGCTCGAAGCCCGAGATCTACCCCGTCTACTGGTCCCCCGCGCAGATGGAGGCACGACAGAGCGAGCGCATGGCCACGGTCCAGTCGCTGCTCAACGCGCAGTGGACGCACGAGTCCGACGGCGTGCAGTGGTTCGACCCCGACCGCGACTCCCTCTACCCCGACCGCATCCGCCGCCGGCCGCCGGGCGCCGACTCGAACGGCCTCGGGGCGCACTGCGACCCCGGCACGCTGGACCTCTGGATGACGCAGGGCTACCAGCAGGCCTTCCGCCACCTCTTCGACGGCAGCGTCGAGCAGTACGACCCCTGGGACGCCGCCCACCGCACCTCCGGCCCGCAGTACCCGGGCACGACGATGTGCTCGGCCTTCCGCACCTTCCAGGGCTGGACCGCGCTGTCCGACATGGACCACGACCAGGGCGTCCTGCACACGGTCCCGATCCCCGAGGCGATGGCATACCTCATGCTCCGCCCGCTGCTCGACGACGTCCCGGACGACGACATGTGCGGGGTCACGACGAACCAGGTCTTCCCGGCCAGCGAGCGGTGGCACCCGCTCCTGCTCGAGGCCCTGAGCGGCATCCCGGACGTCCGCGCGGGCGACTCCGTGTGGTGGCACTGCGACATGATCCACAGCGTCGCGCCCGTCACCGACCAGCAGGGCTGGGGCAACGTCATGTACATCCCCGCCGCGCCCTGGTGCGAGCGCAACGAGCGGTATGCCGCCAGCGTGCGTGAGGCGTTCCTCAGCGGTTCCAGCCCGAGCGACTTCCCAGAGGAGGACTACGAGCGCAGCTGGCCCGACCGGTTCGCCCCCGAGCAGCTCAACGAGACGGGACGCCGGGGGCTCGGCCTCGACTGAGCTCAGTCGGCGAGGAAGGCCGCGACCCGCTCCTTCGGCCGGCCGATGATGGCGCGGTCACCCCTGACGAGGACGGGTCGCTGGAGCAGCCGTGGGTGCTCGGCCAAGACGGCGACGACCTGCTCGCGGGTCTCGACGTCGGCGTCGGTCAGCCCGAGCTCGGCGAAGTGCGCGTCGCGGCGGACGAGGTCGGTCGGTGGGTCCTCGAGCTTGTCGAGCAGGCCGCCCAGCGCGGCCGCGTCGAGCGGGTGGCGCAGGTAGTCGACGACCTCGGCCGCGACGTGCGCGTCGTCGAGGCGCTCGAGGGCAGCCCGGGACGTCGAGCAGCGGTTGTTGTGCAGGATCGTCACGTCGCTCATGGCGCCGAACCCTAGCGTCGACCGGCGACGCACCGGGACGAGGGTGGCCCAGCCCCTTGTCCCCTCGTACGACACCGGAGGACGATCGACGGGTCAGGATGGTCCGCGGCGACGACGCGTGGTGCTCGAGGAGTGCTCATGGGGATTGGCGACAGGCTCGGCAAGGTCAGGCCACGGAAGCACGGTGACGACGCATCCGACGGGCAGGCGCTGGACGTCGCCCGATACGCCTTCCTGCTGCGCGTGGCGTCCTCGGACGCGCTCCGCCAAGCACACCGCGAAGCCTTCGCCACGCTCTCGTCGGAGCAGTCGGAGGCCCTCTTCCTGCGTCTCGACCACGACCTGCCGGACGGACTGCGGCCGCCGACTGCAGAGCCGGCCGACCTCGCCCAGGCCGCCTTCTCGGCGGAGCTGCTCGACCACGGACATCTGGTCAGGATCCTGCGCCGCCCGGGCCAGGGTGTC
The DNA here is from genome assembly GCF_052113925.1 of Terrabacter sp. RAF57. NCBI lineage: Bacteria > Bacillati > Actinomycetota > Actinomycetes > Micrococcales > Intrasporangiaceae > Terrabacter > Terrabacter sp. RAF57. The sequence continues at coordinate 390,913 of NZ_JBFRDT010000002.1, forward strand.
ACCGAAGGGCACGCGGTCGGTTCCGGCGCGGCTGAGGGTGGCGCGCTGCTCTACGCGCACTCGCTCCTCGCGTCCGTCGCCGCCGCGGTGGCCGTGTCACCTGCGGTCACGGAATGGCTCGCAGGCTTCCCCAACTCTCCGGAGGCCGCGCAGGTCGACCCTTCGCTCTTCGTCCGCAGTCCCGGCGCAGGCACCTACGGCTCGACGCTCGCCCGACACACCGGCGTCGCCGGCCACTGAGTGTCGGGGGGTGCGCCTCAAACCTGCCGCGTGGCCAGGGCCTCGAAGTTCTCGTACAGCTCGGGCACGCCGTGCTCTTCGCGCAGCTTCTTGGCTGCGGGCCCGACGCGCGACCACAGTCCCGACATCCAGAGCCAGTCGAGGACGAGGTCGGTGTCCAGGAGCCCGTTCTTCGTGAGCGTCCCGATGGTTTCACCCCAGTTGAGGACTCGGGCGACGAGCACGTCGTCGGTCGAGGCGGTCTCGGGGTCGAAGTCGTCGGACCAGATCGCCTGCTGGGCCTCCTCGATGCCCATCGTGGAGCCCCACTGGGCCACCTGCACGAGCAGTGCTCCGTCTGCCTGGTTCGGCATCTCGATCTCCCTCGTCCGGGCCCGATGTGACTCCTACGAACGCTACTCGTCGCTGTCGCGCCCGACAGGCCTTCGTCAGAACTGCGACGCAGGAGCGGCACCGAATGCACGTGGACCGTGCGCCAACGCGGTCCCCGGCGCATCTCGAGGTCCGGACACACTGGGCTCGCACCCACCGGGACGGGGTCAGGGGAGCCTGCGACTGCTACCTTCGTTCCCAGTTGCCGTCCCAGTCCGTCAGGTGCGGGCTCGGCACGACGAAGCTGCTGCGCGAAGGTTCGCGTGACGCGCCCGTCGTGACCAGCGGCAGCCTGAGGTCTCCGCACGGGAGGCCTCGCAGACAAGAAGAGGCAACACCAGTGGCAACAGGCACCGTGAAGTGGTTCAACAGCGAAAAGGGCTTCGGCTTCATTGAGCAGGACGGCGGCGGCGCCGATGTCTTCGTTCACTACTCGGCCATCGAGAGCGGCGGCTACCGCGAGCTCCAGGAGGGCCAGAAGGTCGAGTTCGACGTCACGCAGGGCCCGAAGGGCCCCCAGGCGGAGAAGGTCAAGGGCATCTGACCCCCAACAGCCTTCGGTGACTTCGGTCCCGCGCAGATCCCCGACCTTCTGGTCGGGGATCTGCTTTTTCACGGGCGAGCCCTCGCAGGCCGCACCGGCGGTGACGGCTCGCTGTCCACCGGTCGCCACGAGCAGGGAACCTCGCCATGTGTAGCGACGCGCACAGACGGCGGGCCGGTCGCGGCCGATCCTGAGGCATGGACACCACCAAGAGCTTCACGTGCATGATCGGCCGGCACCGCTGGGAGCCTGCGGCGGACGGCCCGACACACGGCCGCACCTGCACGGAGTGCGGTAGGCACCGTCCCGGTGCGCGAGGCGCCCGGCTCGGCGCAGGTCGATGCGACTCCGCCGGCTTCGGGGCCGAGAGCGGTTGGGGCTACTCCAACGGCGACGGGTTCGGCGGGGGATTCTCCGGCGGCTTCGACGGGGGCGGTTTCGACGGCGGCGGCTGCGGTGGCGACGGCAGCGGCGGCTGTTGAGCGCGGGCGAGAGGACCGATCATGCGACTGAGGAACGCCCCGTGCTGGGTCATGGGGCACATGTATCGACGCCAGCCGGGTGACAAGGACGTGATCATCTGCCAGCGGTGCGGCAGCCGGGAGCTCCTCGAGGTCAAACGCATGCGTGACAGCGCGAACCGACCCTGGGGGTGAGCCGCTCAGACGTTGAAGCGGAACTCGACGCGTCGCCGTCCGTTCGCACGGTTCTAGCCGTGCTCACCACGGTGAGATTGAAGGTCACGGATCCGATGCGCCGGGACCCCTGCATACAAACCGTCGGGCGCGGTCGACTTGGCGACCACCGCCCCGGCCGCTATCACACACCCAGGCGCGACATCGACTCCTGGCAGGATCGTGACGCTGGCACCGATCCAGGTGCCGTCGCCTATGGTGACCGATCCATAGGTTAGTGGTCCCGCTCGACGTTCACCGCGATCCAACTCATGCGAGCGAGTCAGCACCCGGCAGTATGGCCCGACCGCGACGTTACGACCGATCACAACCGGGGGGTCGCCCTCGAAGAAGCTGCCGGTGTTGATGTAGGAGCCGTCCCCGATCTGGATGTCGCGAAACCGGAACTCGACGCCAGGCTCGATCCAACAATTGCCGATTCCTACCATGCCCAGTCTGCGTAGGGTCTGAAGTCGCTGGACGCCCCCCATGTACCGACTACATGCGAACTGCTGGGCGGCGGCCGACAGACGCCACTTGATTCCAAACACCGCCTCACTCCCCCGACCCGTTACTTAGTAGTTACATTGTGCCGGAACTCCACGACGTCGCCGTCGGCCATGACGTAGTCCTTGCCCTCGATGCGGACCTTGCCGGCGGCCTTGGCGGCGTTCATGTTCCCCGCCGAGACGAGGTCGTCGAACGAGACGACCTCGGCCTTGATGAAGCCGCGCTGGAAGTCGGTGTGGATGACGCCGGCGGCCATCGGGGCGGTCCACCCCTTGCCGATCGTCCACGCACGCGACTCCTTGGGGCCGGCCGTGAGGTAGGTCTGCAGCCCGAGCGTGTGGAAGCCGGTTCGGGCGAGCTGGTCCATGCCGGACTCCTCGGCCCCGAAGCTCTGGAGCAGCTCGAGCGCCTCGTCGGGCTCCATCTCCATGAGATCCATCTCGAGCTTGGCGTTGAGGAAGACGGCATCAGCCGGTGCCGCGAGCTCACGCAGCGACGCCTGGAGGTCCGCGTCGGCGAGCTGGTCCTCGTCGAGGTTGAAGACGTAGATGAAGGGCTTGGTCGTCAGCAGACCCAGCTGCTTCGCCTCGGCCAGGTCCACCCCTGCGGCCGGCCCGGCGGCATACAGCGTGTGACCCTCCTCGAGGACCTTCTGCGCGGCGACCGCGAGGTCGACGGGGGCCTTCCTGTCCTTGTTGACCCGGGCTTCCTTCTCGAGGCGGGGCACCGCCTTCTCGAGCGTCTGGAGGTCGGCGAGGATGAGCTCGGTGTGGATCGTCTCGATGTCGCTCGCGGGACTCACCTTGCCGTCGACGTGGACGACGTCGCCGTCCTCGAAGGCGCGGACGACCTGGCAGATCGCGTCGGCCTCACGGATGTTGGCGAGGAACTTGTTGCCGAGCCCCTCCCCCTCGGAGGCGCCGCGGACGATGCCGGCGATGTCGACGAAGCTCACCGTAGCCGGGAGGATCTTCTCGGAGCCGAAGATCTCGGCGAGCGCGCCGAGGCGCGAGTCCGGCAGCGGGACGACGCCGACGTTCGGCTCGATCGTCGCGAACGGGTAGTTCGCGGCGAGCACGTTGTTCTTGGTCAGCGCGTTGAAGAGCGTCGACTTGCCGACGTTGGGGAGACCGACGATTCCGATGGTGAGTGCCACGAGGACAAGAGTTTAGTGGCGATCGGGCCCGGCTCCGACCACGAGGGCGTATGCCGCCCTCCCCCGCTCACCCCAGCGTCCAGTCCCAGCCGGGCTGCCACGCGAAGGGCGCGGTGACGAGCTGCTCGAGCGGCACCCCGTCGAGCAGGTGCTGGAGCGCCCAGCGGTTGGCGGAGTGGGCGATGAGGAGCACACGCTCGCCGTCGTGGTCGCGCCGCAGGTCGCGCAGCACGTCCGCCGTCGCGTCGACGACGTCACGGTAGCTCTGGCCGCCGCCCGGGAAGGGCACGTCGACGTGGTCGAGCCGCACGCGTTCGAGGTCGGCGACGGGCCCCCCGTTCAGCCGGCCGTAGTCGCACTCGCGCAGCCGGGCGTCGGCGTGCCGGGGCACGTCGGTGCCGCCGTAGGCGAGCTCGGCCGTCTCGACGGCACGGGCCAGGTCGGAGGTGTAGACCGCGGCGAACCCGGCCGCGGGTCGCCGTCGCCCGAGCTCGACGGCGAGACGACGACCCTCCTCCGAGAGACGACCGGGGAGCCAGCCGGTCGCGACCCCGGCCTCGTTGTCGTCGGTGATCGAGTGGGTCTCGTAGACGAGCTCGACGCTCACCCGCCGGCCTTGGGCAGCCGCACGCCGCACAGCTGGCGGGACTGCGCGACGAGGTTGCCGGCGGAGTCCCAGATCATCGCGTCCTCCTCCATCATCCCGCCGCCGAGGGTGTCGCTGCCGAGCGTCACCTGCAACCAGCCCGGCTCGGGCCGACGGCGCACGTGGCCGGTGAACTCGAGCGTCGGGGTCCAGCCGAAGAGCCCGAGGTCGAACGCGACGGGCGGGAGGGCGTCGAGCGCCATCATGAGCATGGTCGTGTCGGGCGCGCGGCCGTCGCGCAGCCGCAGCCAGCCGCGCATGACCCCGCGCATCGAGGGCTTGCCGAGCGCCCACCCGGCCGTGCTCGGGTCGAGCCGCAGGTCGAGACGCTCGAGGAACTTCGCGTTGGCGAGGAAGTCGGGCGGCGCCTGCTCGGCCGAGACGCACTGCTCGGGCGGCGGCATCTCGGGCGGGCTCGCCTGGCGCTGCACGTCGAGGTCGGTGAGGTTGCCGAACGAGCCGATGGCGCGCATCCGCTCGACGGGCCGGCCGTCGTCGCCGGTCTGGTGGATCGTCATCTGCCCCGTCGAGAGCTTCCGGCCGCACCGCATCACCTCGGTGGTGACGGTGAACGGCCCGGGCTGCGAGGCGGTCATGAAGTACGCCGACAGCACGACGGGGTCGACGTGCTCGGTCGTCTCGGTCGGGTCGGCGGCGAGGTGCTCGCCGAGGGCCCGGAGGGCGGTCGTCATGACGAGGCCGCCGTTGACGGCGTTGCCGATCATCCACTCCTCGTGGAAGGTGCCGTGCCGCTGCGTGGGGTCGTCGCCGGTCTCGAGCCGGGTCGCGTCGTCGTACTCGCTCACGGACAAGGTGTAACAGACGTCCCCGACGCGCCGCCCACCCCGGGCGTATGCCGTCCGCCACGTCCCGCCCACCGCAGCGTTCTGCGACGTGGCCGGGTGTCGCGTCCCCACGGTGTCGGCGCCGTCTGGGACGGTGCTCGCATGGACCTCACCGCTCTGCTCGTCGGCCTCGCCATCGGGGCACTCGTCGGGGGCCTACTGGCCTGGCTCTCGGCCCGCTCCGCGCTGCTGGCCCGGTCGGCCGGCGCCGAGGCCGAGCGGGACGTGCTCCGGGAGCGCGTGGCCGACCTCGAGGCCGCCCGCGACGTCGACGACACGACCGCGAGCCTGCTCGCCCCGCTGCGCGACACCATCGGCCGGGTCGAGCGCCAGGTCGGGGCGCTCGAGCGCGACCGGTCCCTCCAGTTCGGTCAGCTGGGCGAGCGGCTCACCGAGGTGAGCCGCTCGACCGAGTCACTCCGCTCCGAGACGGCGACGCTCGCGAGCGCCCTCAACGCCTCCACCGTCCGCGGCGCCTGGGGCGAGGTCCAGCTGAGGCGCGTGCTCGAGCTGGCGGGCCTCATCGCCCGCTGCGACTTCGACGAGCAGGTGACCCACGTCAGCCGGCACGGCGCGACGGTGCGACCCGACGCGGTCATCAACCTGCCCGGCTCCCGTCACGTCGTCGTCGACTCGAAGGCGCCGATGGCGCACTTCCTCCAGGCCCACGGCGACACCGTGTCCGAGGTCGAGCGTGCCGAGCTGCTCGCCGCCCACGCCACCTCGCTGCGGCGGCACGTCGAGGGCCTGGCCGCCAAGGCGTACTGGACGGCCTTCACCCGCTCCCCCGAGGTCGTCATCTGCTTCGTCCCCGGCGAGGCGATCCTCGCGACCGCCCTCTCCGACGACCCCGGCCTCTACGAGCACGCCCTCTCGCGCAAGGTCGTCCTCGCCTCCCCGGGCACGCTCTTCGCCGTGCTGCGCACCATCGGGGCGATCTGGCAGCAGGACGCCCTCGAGCAGAACGCCCGCGAGCTGCTCGTCATCGGCCAGGACCTCTATGCGCGTCTGACGACCCTCGGCGGGCACGTGACGACGATGGGCCAGTCCCTCTCGCGCTCCGTCGAGCAGTACAACCGGTTCGTCGGCACCCTCGAGTCGCGGGTGCTCGTCACGGCGCGCCGCATGCACGAGCTGCACCTGACCACCGACGCGCCCCCGACCCTCGAGCCGCTCGAGGTCGCGCCGCGCTCGCTCAGCGCGGCGGAGCTGACCGACGACCTCGGGCGCACGGCCCGGGACGACGCGTTCCTCGGCCGTGCCGTCGGGCGCACCGGGGCGGTTGGCCAGGGGGGCACGGGCGCCGCCGGCGTCGACTCCCGTCCGGGGTCCGACGACGATCCCCGCGAGCAGTCCGCCTGAGCCGGACCGTCCGGCGCGGCCGGTCGACGCGGGAGCGCGGTCGTCGGCTCGTCGGTGTGGCAGCCGTGGGCGCCCCTGTGCGGCAGGCAGTTCGGTTCGCGGACGTCGATGTCCGATTTGTCCGGTGAGTGGACACCTGCTACGGCGCCGCGGACAATACGCGCGTGGGATTGGGTAGATCGTGACCGGGGCGGGGGGCCCGGGTCCGGAGGACTCCAGCGCGCCGACCCGGCGCATCGGTCCGTACGAGCAGAGCCTGCGCGAGTCGCGCGAGCGTCTCGAGGCGGCCGAGCGAGAGCTTGCCCGCCGGCGCCGTCGCACGCGCGTCATCGCGGCCGTCGCGACCCTCGCGGTGGTCGCCGGCGTCGGCTACGGCGCCTTCCGCTACATCGGACTCCGTGAGGTCCCGACCGCCTTGCCCACCACCGCGGCCCAGCCGACGTCGTGCGCCGACCCGGTCAAGGTCCGGGTGTCCGTGGCCCCAGCCATCGCGCCCGCCGTGGCCGCCGCCGCCGACTCCCTCGCTGCACGGTCGGACGGCCCGTGCGCGGCCTACACGATCGACTCCGAGGAGCCCTTATCGGTCGCCGGGTCGCTCGGTGGTGCGGGGCGCCCGGACGCCTGGATCACCGACTCGTCCGTCTGGGTCGGGCGTGCGAACGCTGTCTCTGGTTCTCCGGTCACGCCCGGTGAACCCTTCGCCTCGAGCGCCGTCCTCGTGGCGATGAAGGACGAGACCGCGTCCGGCCTCGGCAGCCGCCTGCGCTGGGCCGACCTGCTCGGCGGTCCGGTGCCGATGCGCATCCCCGACCCGAACCGGTCGGCGATCGCCCGGATCGCGCTGGGCGTCGCGTCGACGTCGCTCCCGGACGCCCGGCTGCGCACGCTCGCGGCGACGTCCGCGCCCACGGGCACCGGCGGCGTGTCTCTCGCCGGCATCGCGACGGCCGGCCGCAGCGTCGGGGCTGTCGTCTCGCAGGCGCAGCTCGTCGCGTGGAACACCGCCCACCCCGACCAGGCGCTGGCGGCCGTGGCACCGTCCGAGGGAGCCCCTGCCCTGGAGTACTCCCTCGTGTCGCTGACGAAGGATCCGGACAAGACCGGTCCCGTCACCGCGCTGGAGCACTACCTCACATCGGCGGACACGCGGAAGATCTTGCAGGACAGCGGATTCCGCACCGCCGATGGCGACCCCAAGGATCCGTCGCCGCTGTACGGCGAGATCCGCGTGGCCGGTGAGGCCGAGGGCGCCTCGCTCACGAAGGCCGCCGGCCTCTGGAATGCCGCAGCGAAGAAGACCCAGGCCCTGCTCGCCGTCGACGTCTCCGGCTCGATGCTCGACCGCACCGACAACGGCACCCGCCTCGCGATCGTTCAGAAGTCGACGGCCCGCGCCGTGGCCGCCGTCTCCCCGACGACGATGGCGTCCCTGTGGATCTACTCGCTCCACGTCRGCAGCCGCGCCGACGACTACCGGCAGCTGACCGACTACGGCAGGCTCGGCGTCAGCAAGAGCCTCGGCGCGCTGGACGACGCCGTCGCCCGGCTCGACACCTACGTCGGCGGCGGGAGCGGGCTCTACGACACCATCGCCGCCGCCTACGACCGCGCCCGGTCCGCGTGGCGGCCCGGCTACGCCAACACCCTCGTCATCGTCGCCGACGGCCCCAACGAGGACGACTACGGCCTGACCCTCGAGCTGCTCAAGAAGCGTCTTGCCGCCGCGAAGGACCCGAAGCGGCCGGTCCGGGTCGTCGTGCTCGGCATCGGCGGTCGCGCGGACGCGGCCGCGATGCGCCAAGTCGTGGCGATCACGGGTGGCCAGTACGTCTCGACCGAGACGGTCGAGGACCTCCAGCCGGCCCTGACCACGGCGCTCGGCGGCTGACGGGGCGGCGGGGACGCGAGGGCGTCGCCGCGTCAGTGGAGCGAGCCGGAGTCCTCGAAGGCGGCGTCGTGGCGCACCGTGCCGGCGTCCTCGCCCTTGGCGGCCTTGAGGTCACGGCGCAGCTCGTTGGGCAGCGAGAACAGCAGCGACTCCTCGGCCGCGATGACCGCCTCGACCTCGCCGTAGCCACGCTCCGCGAGCCACGTCAGCACGTCACGCACGAGCACCTCCGGCACGCTGGCACCCGAGGTGACACCCACGGTCGAGACACCGTCGAGCCACGCCTCGTCGATCTCGTCGGCGAAGTCGACGAGATGCCCGTCCCGGGCGCCGTGCTCGATCGCGACCTCCACGAGGCGCACCGAGTTGGACGAGTTGCGCGACCCGACGACGATCATGAGGTCGGTGTCCTTGGCCATCTGCTTGACGGCGAGCTGGCGGTTCTGGGTGGCGTAGCAGATGTCGTCGGAGGGCGGGCTCTGCAGCGCCGGGAACTTCTCCTTGAGGCGGCCGACCGTCTCCATCGTCTCGTCGACCGACAGGGTGGTCTGCGAGAGCCAGACGACCTTCTCCGGGTCGCGCACGGTGACGTTGTCGACGTCGTCGGGACCGTCGACGAGCGTGATGTGCTCGGGGGCCTCGCCCGCGGTGCCCACGACCTCCTCGTGCCCCTCGTGCCCGATGAGGAGGATGTCGAAGTCGTCGTCGGCGAAGCGGACGGCCTCGCGGTGCACCTTCGTCACGAGGGGACAGGTCGCGTCGATCGTCTTGAGGCTGCGGACCCGCGCCTCCTCGTGCACGACGGGGGCCACCCCGTGGGCCGAGAAGATGACGGTGGCACCCTCGGGCACCTCGTCGGTCTCGTCGACGAAGATCGCGCCGCGCTTCTCGAGCGTGGTGACGACGTGCTTGTTGTGCACGATCTGCTTGCGCACGTAGACCGGCGGCCCGTAGAGCTCGAGGGCCTTCTCGACGGTCACGACGGCCCGGTCGACACCGGCGCAGTAGCCGCGTGGCGCCGCGAGGAGGACCTTCTTGGCGGACGTCTGGTCGGCTGGCTCGCTCATGGGCCCATCGTACGGGGGCCGCGCTGCACAGCCGTATCCGTGCCGAGCCGGTGGACCTTCCCAAGGAGCCAGTTCGACCCGGTCCATCGAGCGGACTGAACCGAGCGCGTAGCGGTCGGCCACCCAGCGCGCCGTCTCGTCAGGCTCGGGGATCACCGCGCCGACGCCAGGCGCGTCACATCGACCCGGCAACACCTTTAGGGTGACGCGGGTGAGCATGACGAGCCCGCTGCCCGACAAGGCCGCCGACACCACGGCCGAGCAGCCGTGGCCGGTGCGGGTGCTCAGCCTCAAGATCTCCGACTACGTCGACCGGATGAGCCAGCTGTGGGTCGAGGGCCAGGTCGTCCAGTTCAACCCACGCGGCGGCACGGCGTTCCTCACCCTGCGCGACCCCGACGTCGACATGTCCCTGTCGGTCTCCGTGCCGATGAACGCCGTCAATGCCATGCCGATCCCGCTCGCCCAGGGCGCCCGGGTCGTGCTCCAGGCCAAGCCGACGTTCTGGACCAAGCGCGGCAGCCTCCAGCTCGAGGCACGCCAGATCCGTCCCGTCGGCATCGGCGACCTCCTCGCCCGCGTCGAGATCCTCAAGCGCACGCTCGCTGCCGAGGGCGTCTTCGACGCGGGGCGCAAGCGACCGATCCCCTTCCTCCCGCACCGCGTGGGGCTCATCACCGGACGCAACTCCGCGGCCGAGAAGGACGTCGTCGAGAACGCCCGGCGCCGTTGGCCGGCCGTCGTCTTCGAGATCCGCGAGGTCGCCGTGCAGGGCACGTCGGCCGTCACCGAGGTCGTCGAGGCGCTCCGCGAGCTCGATGGGATGCCGTCCGTCGACGTCATCGTCATCGCCCGCGGTGGTGGTGCGCTCGAGGAGCTGCTCCCCTTCTCCAACGAGGCGATGGTCCGTGCGGTCGCCCAGGCCCGTACTCCCGTCATCAGCGCCATCGGGCACGACGTCGACACCCCGCTGCTCGACCTCGTCGCCGACTGGCGGGCCTCGACACCGACCGACGCCGGCAAGAAGGTCGTCCCCGATGCCGCCCACGAGCGCGCCCTCGTCGACGCGGCACGCGACCGCGTGCGCCGCGCGCTCGTGCGCCGGGTGGAGGCCGAGCGGTCCGGGCTGCGCTCCCTCGTCTCCCGTCCCGTCATGGCCGACCCGGTCGCCCTGGTCCGCGCGCGTCGTCAGGAGGTCGCCGCCCTCCGGGCGCGGGCCACGACGCGCATCGAGGCCCGACTGCACCGCGCCGCCGACCAGGCCGAGCACCTCCGTCGCCAGGTCGTGGCCCTCTCCCCCCAGTCGACCCTCGAGCGCGGGTATGCCGTCGTGCAGCACCGCGACGGCCGGATCGTCATGGACCAGGACGACGTCGGGGTCGGCGAGCTGCTCCGGGTCCGCGTCGCTCGCGGCGACTTCGGCGTACGCCCCGTGACCGCTGGCGCCGAGGACGCGGCACCGAAGCCACCGAAGGCCTCGACGCGCAGGACCGCGGCTCGGAAGACGTCGAGCGCCCCTGCCAGGAAGGCGGACTCGCCACGCACGCCCCGCGCGGGCAAGCGGCCCGACACCCCGCCGGAGCCGACCGGCGGCGGCGACGCCGCGACGCCGTAGGGTGGCGCCCATGGCTGACGCGACGACCACCGACGGCTTCCCCGACATCGCCGGGATGCGCTACGAGGACGCCCGTGAGGAGCTCATCGCGATCGTCGCCAAGCTCGAGGCCGGGCAGGCCCCGCTCGAGGACTCGATGCACCTCTGGCGTCGCGGTGAGGCGCTCGCCGCGCACTGCGCGACGTGGCTCGACGGCGCCCAGGCCGAGATCGAGCGGGCGACGCGTCCGACGTCTCCCGCCGCACCGGCCGGCGAGCTGCACGCCGACGACGAGATCTTCGACGAGGACGACGAGTCGTGACCGACCGCCCCTGACCGACGGGCCTCGACCGGGTCGGGTCAGCCGGTCGTGGTCGACGGCGCGGGGGTCACGCCGGGCGCGGGCGTCACGGGCGCGAGGGCCGCGACGAACGCCTTGAGCTCGTCCTCGGGCGCGGTGCCGCTCGCCACGAGGGTCAACCCGCGAGCGCCGTCACCGCGGGCGACGTAGGCGACCTGGCCCGCGTCGTTCGCGACGAACTTCTCGAACGTGCGCCCCGAGACCGTCACGGTGCCGGCGGCGTCCCCGTCGTCGACCGAGCGGGCGACCCAGCCCTGGGTCGCGCCCGCCGCCTGCTTCAGGGCGATGTCCTTGCCGCTCGGGGTCGTCCAGACCGTCGTGAAGGTCTGGACCTTCTCGGTGCCCGGCGCATACGTCGCCACGGTCGGCACCCAGCCGTCGCCAAGGCCCCTCGGCAGCTGGACCGGCCACGACGTCTGCGCCGCGACCTGGCTCGCCTTGCCGGCCGCGTCGACGGCCGGGCGCTGCACCTGGGTGATGCGAGGGACGATCGCGACGAGCGCGAGCACGAACAGCCCGATGACGAACATCGAGCGGAACATGTTGGGGAAGGTCCCGAGCGAGTAGCGGCTCGGCGGAGCGGCCGGCGTGGTGGGGCCCGCGGCCTCCGCTGACCCGGTCGCCGGAGCGCGGGTGGTCTCTGCCGGGGGTGTCGACGGCGTCGACGGGGTGCTCATGCCCCCATGGTCCCCGACTCCCGGACGCGGTCCAAACGCGGGTGTGGCCACCGATAGGCTGGCGCCGACTCGTTCTGCGCCGACGGAGGACCTTTGATGAAGCACAGCCAGCCGGATCGCAACCTCGCTCTCGAGCTGGTCCGGGTGACCGAGGCAGCAGCCATGGCCGGGGGCCGCTGGGTCGGCCGCGGCCAGAAGAACAAGGCCGACGGTGCCGCCGTCGAGGCGATGCGCGCCATGATCTCGACCGTCAGCATGCGCGGCGTCGTCGTCATCGGCGAGGGCGAGAAGGACAACGCCCCGATGCTCTTCAACGGTGAGCAGGTCGGTGACGGCACCGGCCCCGAGGTCGACGTCGCCGTCGACCCGATCGACGGCACGACGCTGACGGCCAAGGGCATGAACAACGCCGTCGCCGTCATGGCCGTCGCCAACCGGGGCGCGATGTACGACCCCTCGGCCGTGTTCTACATGGACAAGCTCGCGACCGGTCCCGAGGCGGCCGAGGTCGTCGACATCCGGCTCCCCGTCGCCGAGAACATCCGGCGCATCGCCAAGGCCAAGAAGGAGACGCCGGCCGACGTCACGGTCGTCATGCTCGACCGGCCACGCCATGAGCACCTCGCCGAGCAGATCCGCGACACGGGCGCCCGCATCCGCTACATCGTCGACGGCGACGTCGCCGGCGCGGTCATGGCCGCCCGCCCGGGCACCGGTGTCGACCTGCTCCTCGGCATCGGCGGCACCCCCGAGGGGATCATCGCCGCCTGTGCCATCAAGTGCACCGGCGGCGTCATCCAGGGCCGGCTCTGGCCCAAGGACGACGAGGAGCGCCAGAAGGCCCTCGACGCCGGTCACGACCTCGAGCGCGTCCTGTCCACCGACGACCTCGTCGTCGGTGAGTGCTTCTTCGTCGCGACCGGCATCACCGACGGCGAGCTGCTCCGAGGCGTGCGCTACGGCGCGAAGTCGGCGCGCACCAACTCCCTCGTCATGCGCTCGCGCAGCGGCACCATCCGCACGATCGACAGCGAGCACCGCTTCGACCGCCCGGGCTGGTTCGGCAGCACCGACATGATCGAGGAGTGAGGACCGCCACGATGTCCGACCCGACGCCCCCCTCGTCGCCCGTCCACACCCTCGTCGTCGGCGAGGCCCTCGTCGACGCGGTCACGACCGCCGGCGGCGACACCGCTGAGCACGTCGGCGGCAGCCCCGCCAACGTCGCCTTCGGTCTGGCGGCCCTCGAGCACCCCGTCGACCTCGCGACGTGGATCGCGACCGACGAGCGCGGTCGCCGCATCGAGGACGTATGCCGGGAGCGCGGCGTCGCCCTGACGGCGGGCTCGCAGGGTGCACCCTTCACCTCAGTCGCGCACGCGACGCTCGACGCCACGGGTGCCGCGACGTACGTCTTCGACCTCGAGTGGCAGGTGGCCGCGGTCCCCGGCCTCACGGCATACGGCCACGTCCACACGGGCAGCATCGCCGCCGTCCTCGAGCCCGGCGGCGATCAGGTGCGCGAGATCCTCGCCGCGGCCCGCGAGCTGGGCGCCACCGTGTCCTACGACCCGAACGCGCGGCCGTCGCTCATGGGGCGTCCCGAGCAGGCCCGTCACACCATCGAGAGCTCGATCGCACTGTCCGACGTCGTCAAGGTCAGCGACGAGGACATCGAGTGGCTGTGCCCCGGCGAGGCCATCGACGACGTCGTCCGCGCGTGGGGCGAGCTCGGACCCTCGCTCGTCGTCGTGACCCGCGGGGGCGAGGGCACGATCGTCCGGGTCACCCGCACCGGCGAGCAGGAGGCGCTCCCGGCGCCCACCGTCACCGTCGTCGACACGGTCGGGGCCGGTGACTCGTTCATGGCGGGGCTCGTGTCGGGCCTCATCGATGCCGGGCTGCTCGGCGGACCGGACGCGCGGACCCGTCTGCAGGCGGCGTCCCTCGCCGACGTCGTGCCCGCGGTGGAGCGCGCGCTGCGCACCGGCGCACTCACCGTCGAGCGCGCCGGGGCCCATGCGCCGACCCGAAACGACCTGGCCTGAGGACAATTCGGGCATTCGACAAGAAGGCCAGCAGTCGGGCACCATTCTGCGCGACTCGCCGGGTAGTTTTGGCCGGTGGTTCACCCTGACGCCCCGGTGCCGGGGCGTCCTCATGTGAGGAAACCTCGTGTCCAACCCCACCCCTCCACAACGCCCCGTCGGCCCGTACGAGCAGAGTCTCATCGAGAGCCGCGCCAACCGTAAGGCCCTCGAGGCCAGGATTGCCGCGGCTCGCCGCAACCGCATCATCGCCGCCGTGCTCGGCGTCGTGCTGCTCGCCGGGGCCGGCGTCGGCGGCTTCGTCTGGTGGAAGGGCCGGGAGGTGGCTCCCGTCGCCGCCCTCACGGCGACTCCTGGCAAGTCGTGCCCCGACCGCACCCCGGTCTCCGTCTGGGTGTCCGAGGCGGCCCAGCCCGCGGTGCTCGCGCTCGCCAAGGAGTACCAGGCCGACCCGGACTCCCCGTGCGTCGACTACGTCGTCAAGGGCAAGGCACCGATCGAGGCCATGATCGGTCTGGGCCAGGGGCAGCCGGACCGGCCCGACGCCTGGATCCCCGACTCCCCGCGCTGGGTCGAGCGCGTCAACGAGGCCGCCAAGCTCAACGCCAAACCGGCGAGCGCCTTCGCCAAGAGCCCTCTCGTCATCGCGATGGACCCCGCCCAGGCCGACAAGCTCGGTGACCAGCCGAAGTGGCTCGAGCTCGTCGCGTCGGACAGCCCGATCCGGATGAGCGACCCCCGTTCGACCACGGCCGGCATGCTGACGCTCGCCTCGGCCCTGCCGGAGCTGTCGAACGAGCAGGGACGCGTCGTCATCCCCAAGCTCGCCAAGGGTGCGGCCGCCTCGGTCGACGACCTCTTCAGCGCCTACAACGCCGACCCCGCGACCGCGGCGGCCTTCCCGGTGTCCGAGGCCGATCTCATCGACCACAACCGCCTCTACCCCGACCACAAGATGGTGTCGGTCACCCCGAGCGAAGGCACTCCGGCCTTCGAGTTCTCCCTCGTCAACGTCGCGACCGACCCGGTCCGCGACCAGGCCGTGGAGCTGCTCCGTGCCTACCTCATGACGCCGACCGCCGCCAAGATCTTCGCGCAGTACGGCATCCGCTCGACGGCCGTCCCCGTCACCATGCCGACGCCGGCGGGCAGCGTGGGCGAGGTCAAGATCGGGCCGAGCCCCGACGCAGAGACCGTCACCGCCGCCACCAACGTCTGGCAGTCTGCGACGACCGACTTCTCGATCCTGTCCGTCTTCGACGTCTCCGGCTCGATGAACGACAAGGTCAGCGACACGACCCGCGTCGCCATCACGCAGGAGGCGGCGGGCATCGCCCTGGCGGCCCTGCCCAAGACGACGAAGCTCGGGCTCTGGATCTTCTCCATCGACAAGGGCGGCAAGGGCCAGGACTGGCGCGAGCTCGCGCCCATCGGTCGCCTCGACGACGACTCCCACCGGGCCGTCGTCGCGACGGCGGCGAGCACCCTCGCCAAGAACGTCGGCGGCGGTACGGGGCTCTACGACACGATCTGGGCCGCCTACCAGAAGGTCAAGCAGCAGTACGACCCCAACCGGGTGAACGCCGTCGTCATCCTCACCGACGGCCGCAACGAGGACCCGAAGGGCATCTCGCTCGAGCAGCTCAAGGCGAACCTCCGGGCCGCGAGCGACCCGTCCAAGCCGATCGCCATCACGACCATCGGCATCGGTCCCGACGTCGACCCCAAGGCGCTGTCGCAGATCTCGAAGATGACCTACTCCGACTTCTACGCGGCGCCGTCCCCGGCCGACATGACCACCGTCCTCGCCCGGGCGCTCTTCGACCACGAGTGCAAGAACGGTCGCTGCGTCTGACCCGACGGTCCAGACGGCGCCGACGCCTCACCTTTCACAGCAGAAACACGCACGGCCCCCGGCCCGCCGGGGGCCGTGGCCGTTTCCCGGCCGTCCAGAGACGGCCCGTCGCGGGTAGGTCACGAGCAGGTCACCCCACTAGACCCGCCTGCGGCGACGCGGTAGGAATGAGGTGTTCCACGTGACCATGGTCACGTTGATCGGTGGGGATCGACGCACAACTCAACGACGAGGAGCGACCATGAGCGGATTTCCCAGACGCGCACTGCAAGCAGGCGGGGTGGTCGCCGCGGCAGCGTTGGTGCTGACCGGCTGTCTGCAGAACCCCAACGGGGGTGGCGGCGGCTCAGGCGGGGCAGGAGGCGCCGGCGGCTTCATCGACAGCGGCACGGCTGACGGCGACAAGGTCGTGACGATCCTCGGCGCCTTCGGCGGCGACGAGGAGAAGAACTTCAACGCCTCGCTCGCCGACTTCGAGAAGAGCAGCGGCATCAAGATCCAGTACACCGGTGACCAGGACTTCACGACGACCGTCAAGCAGAAGGTCGCGGCGGGAGACTCCCCCGACATCGGGCTCTTCCCGCAGCCGGGCGGCATGCTCGAGTTCGCGGCCCAGAAGAAGGTCTGGCCGGTCGACACGTACCTCGACTACGACAAGCTCCAGTCCACCCTGCTGCCCGGCTTCCTCGACGCCGCACGGTACAAGGGCCGGGTCTACGGCGCGCCGATGCGCAACGCCGTCAAGAGCATCGTCTGGTACCCCAAGGCGGCCTACGAGAAGGGTGGCTACGACACGGCGCCCCAAACCATCCAGCAGCTGCAGAGCAACGTCGCCGACAAGATCGCGGCGAACGGCATCACCCCGTGGTGCATCGGCTGGGGGTCCGACCAGGCCACCGGCTGGGTCGGCACCGACTGGGTCGAGGAGCTCATGCTGCGCATGTGGGGCCCCGACGTCTACGACCAGTGGACCTCCCACCGCATCCCCTTCAACGACCCGCGCGTCGTCAAGGCCCTCGACGAGGCCGCCAAGTTCAACAAGGACCCGAAGATGGTCCTCGGCGGCACCAAGGGCGTGCTCAACACCAAGTTCGGCGACGCGATGACGCCGGCCTTCTCCAACCCGCCGAAGTGCATGCTGCACCGTCAGGGCAACTTCGCCACGACGTTCTACCCGAAGAACGTCCAGGCCGACCTCGACAACCAGGTGGGCATCTACGTCTTCCCGAAGTTCTCTGGCGGCTACGACGGTCAGGCCATCCTCGGCGGCGGTGACCTCGCGGCGCTCTTCAACGGCACCGACCCGGACGCCCAGAAGGTGATGGCGTTCCTCACCTCCGACAAGTTCGGTGCACCGTGGGCCAAGGCCGGTGGCTGGCTGTCACCGCACAAGACCTTCGACCTCAACAACTACCCCAACGAGACGACGAAGAAGATCGCCGACATCGCCAACAAGTCGGCCGTGCTGCGCTTCGACGGCTCGGACCTCATGCCCAAGGCCGTCGGCTCGGGCACCTTCTGGACCGAGATGGTCAAGTGGGAGAGCGGGCAGAGCTCGCAGCAGACCGCTGACAACATCGAAGCGTCCTGGCCGAAGTCATGACCGCCGACACCAGCGCGGCAGCGCCGCGTCAACGACTGCGCACCGGGGACGACCCCGACGCGCACCTGCGCACCAACCCGATGAAGATCGGCGTCGGCCTCGTCGGCATGATCGCCGTGATCTGGGGTCTGGCCAACCTCTTCCTCGCGTTCGGCTACTACCCCCAGTGGTTCGGCAACAAGTTCGTCATCGGCATCCTCGCGATCGTCGCGGGAGTGGGTGGGGCAGCCCTGCTCTTCTACTTCCTCAACATGTTCGTCGAGGGCCTGCCGCGCCGGCTGTCGGAGGGCGTGATCCCCTACGCCTTCATCCTCCCCGGGCTGCTGCTCGTCGGGCTCATGCTCATCTACCCGACGTTCCAGACGATCAACTACTCGTTCGCCAATGCCGACAGCACCGCCTACGTGGGTCTGCAGAACTACAAGACGATCTTCGGCAGCAGCGAGTTCTGGCAGTCCATCGTCAACAACATCCTGTGGCTGCTCATCGTGCCGGCGCTCGTCGTCGCGTTCGGGGTCATCGTCGCGGTGCTCGCCGACAAGCTGTCCGCCGGCGGCGAGAAGGTCGCCAAGAGCATGGTCTTCCTGCCGATGGCGATCTCGGCCGTCGGCGCCTCCGCGATCTGGCTGCTCGTCTACGCGTACAACAACCCGGGCCAGCCCCAGACCGGTCTGCTCAACGCGATCTGGACCGGTCTCGGCGGCGACCCGCAGACGTGGCTCGCCATCGACACGCTCAAGCTCAACTCGATCCTGCTCATGGTCATCCTCATCTGGCTCCAGGCGGGCTTTGCCATGGTCCTGCTGTCCTCGGCCATCAAGGGGGTTCCCGAGGACACCGTCGAGGCGGCGCGCATCGATGGCGCCGGCGAGTTCCAGATCTTCTGGCAGGTGATCATCCCGCAGATCAAGGGGACGATCATCACGGTGTTCGTCACGGTCTTCATCACCGTCCTCAAGGTCTTCGACATCGTCTACGTCACGACGAACGGCGCCTACGGCACCAACGTCATCGCGAACCTCTTCTTCAACAAGCTGTTCGCGGCCAGCGAGGCCGGACAGGCGACGGCCATCGTCGTCGTCCTGCTCATCGCGGTGATTCCGCTCATCTGGTACCAGGTCAAGCACTTCCGCGACGAGGAGGCAGGTCGATGAGCCGATCCCTGATGAAGGACGGGCGCCCCCGCAGCCCCTTCTCGATCGTCACCATGACGATCCTGGCGCTCCTCTGGACGATCCCGACGCTGGGACTGCTCGTCACCTCGTTCCGCACCCGTGACGACGCGGCGACCTCCGGCTGGTGGACGGCGCTGTTCAACCCCTTCGGCGCCGACTGGACGACGAGCAACTACTCGGGAGCGTGGACCGGGGCGGACCTCAGCTCGGGATTCGTCAACAGCATCATCGTGGCGATCCCGGCCACCGTCATCCCGATCATGTTCGCGGCGTTCGCGGCCTACGCGTTCACCTTCATGGACTTCCCCTTCAAGGAGTTCTTCTTCCTGCTGATCATCGCGGTCATGGTGGTCCCCATCCAGGTGGCCTTCCAGCCGATGCTCAACATCCTCGGCCCTCGCGGCCTCGGCATCAGCGGGCAGTACATCGCGGTGTGGCTGCTGCACACGGGCTTCGGCATGCCGCTGTGCATCTACACCCTGCGCAACTACATGAGCACGCTGCCGCGCAGCGTCGTCGAGTCGGCCAAGATCGACGGGTGCAGCCACTTCCAGACGTTCTGGAGGCTCGTGGCGCCGATGTCGATCCCGGCCATCGCGGCGTTCGCCACGCTCCAGTTCCTCTGGGTGTGGAACGACCTTCTCATCGCCAAGCTCTTCCTCAAGAGCGAGAACACGACCGTCATCGTCAAGCTCCAGCAGCTCCTGGGCTCCCAGGGGCAGGGCCAGGAGCTCCTGACCGCGGGCGCGTTCATCACGATCATCGTCCCGATGATCGTCTTCGTCACGCTGCAGCGCTACATGATCCGCGGCATGACGTCCGGCGCGGTCAAGGGCTGAGGCACCGCCTCGCACCTGCACCGACCTGCTCGACAGTCCCCTCCCAGCCGTCACTAGGCTGGGAGGGGACTGTCGTATGCCGTGGGGCTCGGCGGCATACGCCCGACCAGCTCGAGCCCACCTGTATCGCAAGGAGCGTTTCGTGGCCGACTTCGCCTACGAGGACCTGCTGCCCATCGGCGCCGACGAGGCGCCCTACCGGCTGCTGACGACCGAGGGCGTGCGCGCCGTCGACGGGCCGGGAGGGCGCACGTTCCTCGAGGTCGACCCGGAGGCGCTGCGGCTGCTGACCGAGACGGCGATGCACGACATCGCCCACTACCTGCGCCCGGCGCACCTGCAGCAGCTGCGCAACATCCTCGAGGACGACGAGGCCAGCAACAACGACAAGTTCGTCGCGCTCGACTTGCTCAAGAACGCCAACATCGCGGCCGGTGGCGTGCTGCCGATGTGCCAGGACACCGGCACGGCGATCGTCATGGGCAAACGGGGCCAGCACGTGCTGACGCCGGGCACGGACGAGCAGGCGATCAGCGAGGGCGTCTACGACGCGTACACCCGCCTCAACCTGCGCTACTCGCAGATGGCCCCCCTCACGACGTGGGAGGAGAAGAACACCGGCTCCAACCTGCCGGCGCAGGTCGAGCTCTACGCCGACACGCTGCCCGGCCACGAGGCGCAGTACAAGTTCCTCTTCATGGCCAAGGGCGGCGGCTCGGCCAACAAGAGCTACCTCTACCAGGAGACGAAGGCGATCCTCAACGAGGACGCCATGATGCGCTTCCTCGACGAGAAGCTCCGCTCCCTCGGCACGGCGGCCTGCCCGCCCTATCACCTCGCCATCGTCATCGGCGGCACGAGCGCCGAGTTCGCCCTGAAGACAGCCAAGTACGCGTCGGCGAAGTACCTCGACACGCTGCCCACCTCGGGGTCGCTGACGGCTCACGGCTTCCGCGACACCGAGCTCGAGGAGAAGGTGCTCGAGCTGACCCGCCAGTTCGGCATCGGCGCCCAGTTCGGCGGCAAGTACTTCTGCCACGACGTGCGCGTGGTCCGCCTCCCCCGACACGGTGCGAGCCTCCCGGTGGCCATCGCCGTCTCGTGCTCGGCCGACCGGCAGGTGCTCGGCAAGATCACGGCCGAGGGCGTCTTCATCGAGCAGCTCGAGACCGACCCGGCACGCTTCCTGCCCGACGCCGGCGCCGTCGACCTCGGCGAGCACGAGGACGAGGCGGTGGGCGTCAGCTCGATCAGCAAGAACGTCGTCGTCAAGGTCGACCTGACGCAGCCGATGGACGACATCCTCGCCGAGCTCGCCAGGCACCCGGTCAAGACCCGGCTCTCGCTCACCGGTCCGCTCGTCGTCGCGCGCGACATCGCGCACGCCAAGATCAAGGAACGGCTCGACGCGGGCGAGGAGATGCCGCAGTACCTCAAGGACCATCCCGTCTACTACGCCGGCCCCGCCAAGACGCCAGCAGGTATGCCGTCCGGCTCGTTCGGGCCCACCACCGCCGGGCGGATGGACTCCTACGTCGACCAGTTCCAGGCCGCCGGTGGGTCCAAGGTGATGCTCGCCAAGGGCAACCGGAGCAAGCAGGTCACCGAGGCGTGCGATGCACACGGCGGCTTCTACCTCGGCTCGATCGGCGGCCCGGCGGCCCGGCTGGCCCAGGACTGCATCAAGCACGTCGAGGTGCTCGAGTACGAAGAGCTCGGCATGGAGGCGGTGTGGAAGATCGACGTCGAGGACTTCCCCGCCTTCATCGTCGTCGACGACAAGGGCAACGACTTCTTCGCCGAGGTGAGCAAGCCGATGGCCTTCACCATCTCGAAGCGACCCGGACTCCAGTGACCGAAAGGACAGACATGAGCGAGAACGCCTCTGCAGGAGCGGGATTCGACGACCTCCTCGCCGCCAACCGCGCCTATGCCGACCGTTTCGAGATGGCCGGCTTCGACGGCATCGCCCAGGCCGGCGTCGCGATCGTCACGTGCATGGACTCCCGCATCGATCCCCTCGGCCTCGTCGGCCTCAAGCCGGGCGACGCCAAGATCTTCCGCAACCCGGGCGGGCGCGTGGCCTCCGAGGCCCTCGAGGCGCTCGTCCTCGCCACCCACCTGCTCAACGTGGACCGCATCCTCGTCGTGCCCCACACCCGGTGCGCCATGGCGTCGAACAGCGAGGCCGAGCTGCGTGAACGTGTGGGTGCGAGCGCCGGCAAGGACGCGTCGTGGATGACGTTCCACGCCATCGCCGACCAGGAGCGCGCCCTGCGCGAGGACCTCGCCAGGGTGCGTACGCACCCGCTCATCGCCGAGGGCGTCAAGGTCGCCGGCTTCATCTACGACGTCGACTCCGGACTGCTCCAGCCCGTCGCCTGACCCGCTCCCGGTCGGGGGTCAGGTGACCGCGCGCGTGGTCCAGACGTGGTGCGCGACGGCGGCGGCCAGCACGAGCCCCGTCGACAGCACCGTCACGCCCACCGGCGGGCCGATGGCAGCGACGCCCAGCAGGACGAGCCCGACGACGACGCCCACCCGGGTCTCGACGACGGGCGCTCCCGCCATCGCGTGCATGGCCGTCAGGCACCACGCGTAGACGGCCACGGCACCGGCGAGCGCCACCCCCACGACCCGGTCCGTCGTGTGCGCCTCGCCCTGGACGAGGTCGACGGCGGCCGCGAGCGCCGCACCGGTCGCCGCCACCGAGACGAAGACGAGGTAATGGCCGTAGCCGGTGACGAACGTGCTCCGGATGCCGACCTCGAAGAGCCCCGCGTGCTCGCGCTTGAAGTAGAGCCACCACATGGAGAAGACGATGAGCAGCCCGCCGACGACGATGGCGAGCAGCCCGGCCTCCGCCCCCTGCTCCAGCGCCCCCTGGACCGCCTGCACCGAGGCGAGGATGACCTCGCCGAGCACGATGATCGTCAGCAGGGCGTAGCGCTCGGCGATGTGGTGCGGGTGGAACGGCGTGATGCCGTGCCGCTCGGCCACGATGGGCACGAGAAGCTCGAGGACGACTAGGGCGAAGAACGACACGAGCAGCGCCTTCTGCCCGTGCAGGAGCAGCCGGGCGATCCACAGCACCTGCACGATCGCGATGCCCGACGCGTACGTCAGCGCGGTGCGCCGCCCCTCGGGGTGGCCGGCCGCAGCGCGGAGCCACATGGCCACCATCGCGAAGCGCATCACGGCGTAGCCGCCGACGACGAGTCCCGACTGCTCCGTGCTGAAGAGCTCGGGGATGCCCGCGGCGAGCATGAGCGAGCCGGCCATGATGGCGAAGGTCAGCAGGCGGTACGTCACGTCGTCGCAGTCGTACGACGAGGCGAACCACGTGTAGTTCATCCACGCCCACCAGATGGCGAAGAAGACCATGACGAAGTTGACGAGGTCACCCAGGTGTCCCTCGGCGAGGCCGTGGTGCCACTGCGCGGCGGCACTGGCGATCGCGACGACGAAGACGAGGTCGAAGAGCAGCTCGAGCGGGGTCGCGACGCGATGCGGCTCGTGGGGGTCACGGGGCTGCATGCGCCGTGACAGGGGCACGACGTTGACGTGGCTCACGCGCCGAGTCTGCCAGCAGCGCGCCGGCGGGTGCCCCCGTCAGCCGAGGCCGCGCCGTTCGATGAGGTGCCGGATGTCGGCGTCGGCGCCCCGGAACTCGCGGTAGGACTCGAGCGGGTCGGCCGCGCCCCCGATCCCGACGACGTGCCGGCGGTAGTGGTCGCCGTTGGCACGGGTCAGGCCGCCGTTCTCGCGGAACCACGCGACGGTGTCGGCGTCGAGCACCTCGCTCCAGATGTAGGCGTAGTACTGCGCGTCGTAGGCGTACGAGAAGGTGTGCGCGAAGTACGTCGACCGGTAGCGCGGCGGCACGAGCGGGTTCGCGAGCCCGACCGCGGCCAGGGCGGACGCCTCGAAGGCCCCGACGTCCGTCACGTGTGAGGCCTCCTCGACGTCGATGGCGTGCCACGCCTGGTCGAGCAGCGCTGCCGCGAGGTACTCGCCCGTCGCGAAGCCCTCCCCGAACGTCTGCGCGGCGACGAGCCGGTCGACGAGCTCCTGCGGCAGGGACTCCCCCGTCTCGTGGTGGACGGCGTAGTTCCCGAGGACCTCGGGCCAGAGCATCCACATCTCGTTGACCTGGCTCGGGTACTCGACGAAGTCGCGGAAGACGCGGGTCCCGGCGAAGTGCGGGTAGGTGACCCGGGCGAGCAGGCCGTGGATCGCGTGCCCGAACTCGTGGAAGAACGTGCGAGTCTCGTCGTAGGTGAGCAGCGTCGGCTCACCCGGACCGGGCTTGGGGACGTTGAGGTTGTTGCACACGACGGCGCTCGTCCGGCCCAGCAGGGTGTTCTGGTGGACGAGGCTGTTCATCCACGCCCCACCCTTCTTCGTGTCGCGGGTGTGGAGGTCGAGCAGGTAGAGCCCGAAGGGCGTCCGGTCGGCGTCGCGCACCTCGAAGACGCGGACGTCGGGGTGGTAGCCCTCGAGGTCGTCGCGTTCGTGGAAGGTCAGGCCGTAGAGCAGCCCGGCCGCGTGGAAGATCCCGTCGTGGAGCACCCGCTCGGCCTCGAAGTAGGGTCGCATCGCCGCGAGGTCGACGGCATACCTCGACGCACGGACCTTCTCGGCCCAGAAGGCCCAGTCGTGCGCCTCGATCGGGTGGCCCGCCTCGTCCTCGAGCAGCGCCCGCTCGGCCTCGATGTTGCGGGCCGCGGCCGGGGCGAGGCGCCCCAGCAGGTCCATGACGCGCTCGGGGGTGCGCGCCGTGGAGTCGGCGAGCGCCGCGGCGGCATGTGTGTCGTAGCCCAGGAGCCGGGCCCGCTCGGCCCGGAGCCGGACGGTCTCGAGGACGAGCGCCTTGGTGTCGTTCGCGTTGTCGCGGTTGCCGCGGGAGCCCTGCGCCTCGTGGAGCCGGCCGCGCAGGTCCCGGTCGGTGAGCGAGGCGAGGTGCGGGTGCCCGGTCGGCAGGACGAGCGTGAGCAGCCAGCCCCCCTCGTGCCCGTGCTCGGCCGCTGCCGCCGCGGCGGCCGAGATCTCGCCGGTGGTCAGCCCGTCGAGCGCCGCCACGTCGTCGACGAGGACGGCGAGGTCGTTGGAGTCGGCGAGCAGGCGCTTCTCGAACTGGGTGCCGAGGCTCGCGAGCCGCCCGTTGAGCTCGCGCAGGCGGTCCTTGGCGCTCTCGTCGAGCCCGGCCCCGGCGACGGTCATCTCGGTGAGGTGCCGCTCGACGAGCCGTCGCGACTCCGGGTCGAGGGCGGCCATCGCCACCTCGTCGTCGTGGACGGCCCGGATCCGGGCGTAGAGGCGCGGGTCGAGCCGGACCGCGTCGGCGTGCGCGGTGAGACGCGGCGCATACTCCTCCTCGATCGCCTGCACGGCGTCGGTGGCGAGGGAGCTCGACGTCCCGAAGAAGGCCAGGCTCGTCCGGCTCAACGTCTGCCCCGAGCGCTCCAGCGCGACGACGGTGTTCTCGAAGGTCGCGGGCGCCGGGTCGGCCGCGATCGCCTCGACCTCGGCACGGTGCTCGGCCATGCCGCGGTCGAACGCCTCGCGGTAGTGCCCGTCGCGGATCAGGGCGAAGGGCGGCAGCCCGTGCGGCAGCGGGCTCGGGGCGAGCAGCGGGTTGGCGGCCGGGGTCTCGTCGGGCATGGACCGAACCCTACGCAGCAGCGGCCCCGCGCTCGACCCGGTTTCGACCGGACCCCCGAGGGCGTATGCCGTCCGGCGGGCTCAGAGCGACAGCTCGGCCC
Source organism: Terrabacter sp. RAF57 (assembly GCF_052113925.1). Lineage (NCBI taxonomy): Bacteria > Bacillati > Actinomycetota > Actinomycetes > Micrococcales > Intrasporangiaceae > Terrabacter > Terrabacter sp. RAF57. Next base: position 416,134 of record NZ_JBFRDT010000002.1, read on the forward strand.
TGACGACCCCGACGAGGCGGTCGGCGAGGGTGCGGGCCTGGTCGCCGTCGGCGGCCTCGACCATGACGCGGACGACCGGCTCGGTGCCGGACTTGCGCAGCAGGACCCGACCGCTCTCCCCCAGCTCTCCCTCCGCCGCACGCACGGCGTCGGCGACGGCCGTGTTGGCCTCGAGGGCCGACTTGTCGACGTCCTTGACGTTGACGAGCACCTGGGGGAAGTGGGTCATGATGCCGGCGAGGTCGGCGAGAGTCCGACCGGTCGCGGCGACCCGTGAGGCGAGCATGAGCCCGGTGAGGGTGCCGTCGCCCGTCGTGCCGTGGTCGAGCATGACGACGTGACCGGACTGCTCGCCGCCGAGCGCATAGCCGCCGGACTTCATCCCCTCGAGGACGTAGCGGTCGCCGACAGCGGTCTGCAGCACCTTGATGCCGGCGCCGCCGAGAGCCTGGATCATGCCGAGGTTGGACATGACGGTCGCGACGAGCGTGTCGCCGCGCAGCACGCCCTGCTCCTTCATGGCGAGCGCGAGGATCGCCATGATCTGGTCGCCGTCCACCTCGTGGCCGGCGGCGTCGACGGCGAGGCAGCGGTCGGCGTCGCCGTCGAGGGCGATGCCGAAGTCGGCGCCGACCGAGACGACGGTCTCCTTGAGGTGCTCGAGGTGCGTGGAGCCGTAGCCGTCGTTGATGTTGAGCCCGTCGGGTTCGCCGCCGATGACGGTCACCTGCGCCCCGGCCTCACGGAAGGCGCGCGGAGCGACCTCCGACGCAGCCCCGTGCGCGGCATCGACGACGACGTGCAGACCCTCGAGCCGGTGCGGCAGCACCGAGAGCAGGTGCGCGACGTAGCGGTCCCCGCCGTCGAGCAGGGGCGTGATGCGGCCGACGTCACCGCCCGTGGGACGCTGCCACTCGTCGCGCAGCCGGGCCTCGATGCGGTCCTCGAGGTCGTCGGCGAGCTTGTGCCCGCCCCGGGCGAAGAACTTGATGCCGTTGTCGGGCATCGGGTTGTGCGACGCCGAGAGCATGGCACCGAGGTCGGCGTCCTGCTCGCCCACGAGGTAGGCGATCGCTGGTGTGGGCAGCACGCCCGCGTCGCGCACGTCGATGCCCGCCGATGCGAGGCCGGCCACCGTGGCGGCCGCCAGGAACTCGCCGGACGCCCGGGGGTCGCGGCCGACGACGGCGACGGGGCGGTGACCGTTGAAGGCGCCCACCTCGCCGAGGACGTGCGCCGCGGCGACGGAGAGGTCGAGCGCGAGCTCGGCGGTGATGTCCTTGTTCGCCACACCACGGACGCCGTCCGTGCCGAAGAGTCGAGCCACGCTTGTGTGCCTTCCCGATGGGTCCGACCCACTGGGCCGGCTGATGTGCTCGCACGACGATACCGCCCCGACGGCATACGACCATCCGGCGGAGCTCCAAAGGGTCACAACGGACATACCCGCTCTGATCGTGCCGGAAAGTGGCAGGGAACTGGCAGGTGGCTCCCATCCACTTCACAGACGCACCCCGCGACGATGTGGCCATCCCGGGGCCCGACACCCGCGGGCCTTCCCGGGTCCTTCCCAGAGAGGCACTCGATGAGCACTCGACGTTCACGGCGACTGGTCGCCGCCACCGCCACCGCCGCCACCGTCCTCAGCGTGGCGACGGCGCTCGGCGCGTCCGCCGCGGCACCGAGCACGTCCGCGCCCGCTGCCGGCGCGTCCGGCGCAGGGGTGACCAACCCGTACTCTCCGGCCTACGGCCACCCCTACCGCCACGGCGCGGTGCCGACCCGTGAGCTCAACACCCAGATGCACCGGTGGGAGGCACAGACGAAGGGGGCGCGGCCCACGCAGGCCAAGACGCTCTCCTACGGCGGCGGCGTCGACGGGATCGGCGTCACGAGCGGCGGCGCCGAGAAGGTCTACCTCGTGTTCTACGGCAGCCAGTGGGGCAGCCAGGGCACCGACGCCGGCGGCAACCTCACCTTCACCGGCGACCCGAAGTCAGGGGCCCCGGTCGTGCAGAAGCTCTTCAAGGGCCTGGGGACGGGCGGCGAGGCCTGGTCGGGCGTCATGACGCAGTACTGCGACGGTCCGCTCGTGGCCAAGGGCGCGACCTCCTGCCCGTCGAGCGCTGCGCACGTGCGCTACCCGACCGATGGGGCTCTCGCCGGCGTGTGGTTCGACCCGTCGGTCGCAGCGCCCGCGAACGCCACGGCCAAGCAGCTCGGCGACGAAGCCGTCCGCGCCGCAGGGCATTTCGGCAACAGCACCGCCGCCAGCAACCGCGACGCGCAGTACGTCGTCCTCTCCCCGACCGGCACGCACCCGGACGGCTTCAACACCTCGTCCGGGCAGTTCTGCGCCTGGCACGACTACAACGGTGACCCCTACGTCGGGTCGACCAGCCCGTACGGCGACATCGCCTTCACGAACATGCCCTACGTCATGGACATGGGCACGAGCTGCGGGCAGAACTTCGTCAACACCGGCGCCGCGGGCACCGACGACGGCTACTCCATGGTCGAGGGCCACGAGTACGCCGAGACGATCACCGACCAGAACCCGGCCGGCGGATGGACGAACACGACGTCGCGCACCTACTCCGGTCAGGAGAACGCCGACGAGTGCGCGTGGATCGCACCGGGCGGCGCGGGCGGCGCGGGCAACGTCTCGACGACGTCCGGCAGCTTCGCGATGCAGGCCACGTGGTCCAACGACACCAACCGGTGCGACCTCAGCCACGCGACGGTTGGCTGACGCGTCACCGACCCGCCCGGCGGCATACGCCCTCGGGAACGACGAAGGCCCCCGAGCAGTGCTCGGGGGCCTTCGTACAACCAGCTGGGCAGCCGACTCAGCGCTACTGGAGCCAGGCGGTGATGCTCGGCGCCAGCCGAAGCATCAGCGCGACTGGAGCCAAGCGGTGATGCTCGGCGCCAGCCGAAGCATCAGCGCGACTGGAGCCAAGCGGTGATGCTCGGCGCCAGCCGAAGCATCAGCGCTTGGAGTACTGGGGAGCCTTGCGGGCCTTCTTGAGACCGGCCTTCTTGCGCTCCGGGACGCGGGGGTCACGGGTGAGGAAGCCGGCCTTCTTGAGGGCGGGACGGTTGAGCTCCTCGTCGATGCCGTTCAGCGAGCGGGCGACGCCGAGGCGGACCGCGCCGGCCTGGCCGGAGGGGCCACCGCCGTGCACGCGGACGAGCACGTCGTAGGAGCCGTCGAGCTCGAGGAGCGTCAGGGGCTCCTTGACGATCTGCTGGTGCACCTTGTTGGGGAAGTAGGCGTCGAGGGTGCGGCCGTTGATCTTCCACTCGCCGGTGCCGGGGACGATGCGCACGCGGGCGATGGCCTGCTTGCGGCGACCGGTCGCAGCGCCGGGGGTCGAGACCTCACGGGCGCGCTTCGGCTCGCCGGCGACGGAGCCGTCGGACTCCGAGGTGTACTCGGTCAGCTCGGGCTCGTCGGTGTCGAGGACTTCCTCGTTCACGATGTCAGTCACGTGTCTTGTCGCTTTCTACGCAGCAGCCGGGGGGCTTACTGCGCAACCTGGGTGATCTCGAAGGGGACGGGCTGCTGGGCCGCGTGCGGGTGCTCGGCACCGCGGTAGACCTTGAGCTTGGAGAGCTGCTGGCGGGCCAGCGAGTTCTTCGGGAGCATGCCGCGGATGGCCTTCTCGACGGCCTTCTCGGGGCTCTTGGCGAGCAGCTCGGTGTAGGAGGTCGACCGCAGGCCACCCGGGAAGCCCGAGTGGCGGTAGGCCTTCTTCTGCTCGAGCTTGGCGCCGGTCAGGGCAACCTTGTCGGCGTTGATGATGATGACGAAGTCACCGGTGTCGACGTGCGGTGCGAACTGCGGCTTGTGCTTGCCCCGGAGCAGGACAGCGGCCTGGCTCGCGAGACGGCCGAGCACGACGTCGGTCGCGTCGATGACGTGCCACGTGCGAGTGACCTCGCCGGGCTTCGGGGTGTACGTGCGCAATGGAGTCTGCCTTCGCTTCTGAAAATGGTGGAGCAGTGAATGCCGCTGGGCTCGGTCCGCGTCGCCCGTCTCGTCCACGGGGTGGTGATGACGGGTTCGCCTGACGGCCCGGTGCACAACTTCATCCATGTTACGGGGTCGCGTGCCTGTGCCCAAATCACGGGCACGGACACCGAAAACAGTGCCTGACCTGCACGGATGGCACATCGAGACCTCCGTGCACAGATCTTGTGCACATGAAGTGTGCAGAGGTATTGTGCACACTATGGCTGCACAGGACCCCTCGAACCCCTCCCCGACCGCGTCGTCCGGGCCCTCCGACGACGAGAACGTCTGGCTCACGCCGGAGAGCGTGCGCGTCCTCGCCCATCCGCTCCGGTCACGCCTGCTCGGGGCGCTGCGCCGAGGCGGCCCGTCGACCGCGACCGACCTCGCCACGCTCCTCGGCACCAACTCCGGCGCCACGAGCTACCACCTGCGCAAGCTCGAGTCCGTCGGGCTCGTCCACGACACCGAGGAGGGCGAGGGCAAGCGCCGGCTGTGGCGCGCGAGCTCCGAGTACCACTCCTGGCACCCGAGCGACTTCGAGGGTGACGAGGACTCCGAGACCGCCCTCAACTGGCTCACCCGCGACTACGCCCGCCACTTCAGCGAGCAGTACGACAAGTGGCTCGACGTCTCGACGACATGGCCCACCGCGTGGCAGGACGCTTGCGGCTCGAGCGACGCGGCCGTGCTCGTCACCGCCGAGTCCCTCGAGGCGATGCGGGAGGAGATGTGGGACCTCATCGAGCGCTACCGCCGCGTCGGACAGGGCAACCCGCAGGCGCGGCGGATCGCCGTCTACGCCTTCGCCTACCCGCTCGACCTCGACCGACCCCCGACGACGACGACGAAGGACTGAGCCCGATGAGCCCACGGGACACCCTGCTCTCCCCCACTGCGGCCCGCCGCGTCTTCCTCGCCCTGAGCTTCACCCGGTGGTTCCCGGTCGGGCTCGTCGTCGGCCTGCTCACCCTGTGGCAGCTGGAGCGAGGCCTCACCGTGGCGCAGGCGATGACCATCTCGTCCGCCGCCGGGCTGACGATCTTCGCGCTCGAGTTGCCGACGAGCGGCTTCGCGGACGCCTTCGGCCGCCGGCCGGTCTTCGTCGTCTCGGCCGTCGTCAACGTCCTCGCGAGCAGCATCCTGCTCGTGGCGCACTCCTTCTGGGCCTTCTTCGCGGCCGCCGTGCTCACCGGCATCTTCCGCGCCCTCGACTCCGGCCCCCTCGAGGCGTGGTTCGTCGACACGGTGCACGCCACGACTCCCGGCGCCGACGTCGACGGTGCCCTCGCGGCCCAGGGCACCGTGCTCGGCGGGGCGATCGCCTCTGGGGCCCTCGTCTCCGGCGGCCTCGTCTGGTGGCACCCGTTCGCGGGTGCGTCGGCGCTCGTGCTGCCCGTCGCCGTTTTCGTCGCCCTCAACGTCGTGCACCTCGTCGCCGTCCTCGTCCTCCTGCGCGAGCCGCGCGGCGCCGAGCACCTCGACGCCTCGGGTGCCCGCCGCGCCCTCGCCTCCGCGAAGGAGGCTCCCGCCGTCGTGCGCGACGGCCTGGGCCTGCTGCGGAGCAACCGCGCGCTGCGCGGCATCGTCTGCGTCGAGGTGTTCTGGTCGGTGGCGATGATCGTCTTCGAGACCTTCCAGCCGATCCGTCTCGCCGAGCTCGTCGGTGGCGAGGAGCGCGCCGGCGCGATCATGGGCCCGGTGGCCGCCGCAGGATGGGCCGTCTTCGCCCTCGGCGCGGCCCTCTCGGGATGGTCGAGCCGCCGCATCGGCGTCACCCGCACCGCGATCGCCGCCCGCGTGCTCAACGGCCTCGGCGCGGTCGCCATGGGACTCGTCGCGGGGCCTGCGGCGCTCATCGCCGCCTACGGCGTCACGTACCTGCTGCACGGCGCGGCCGGTCCGGCCCACTCCGCGCTGCTCCACCGCGAGGCCCAGGCCCGCAACCGCGCCACGGTCCTGTCGATGAACTCCATGGTCGCCTCCGTGGCCTTCGGCATCGCGGCCCCGCTCCTGGGCCTGCTCGCCGAGCGCACCTCGACACAGGTGGCCATGGTGACCGCAGGAGCCGTCAGCATCCTCGGCGCCTGGTTCTACCGGCACGCCCTGCGCGCCGAGAAGGCCCGCGCGGCCGAGGGCGTCACGACCGGGCCTGCGCTCCACCCCGCCGTCGACTGAGCCGCCCTCAACCCCCACACGAGTGGCCCCCCCGCCACACGCGCCTCCCGGGCCTGTGACGGCGGGGTCACTCGTCGATCGCGGGCGTGCGCCCGGTGGGACGGGGCCACTCGACGGAAGGGGTGGGACGGGGCGCTCACTCGAGTGGGACGGGGCGCTCACTCGACGTGAAGCGGGGGTCAGGCGGGCGGGGTGGTGACGGCGTCGATCTCGGCGAGGTCCTCGACGGTGGGCTCCCACAGACCGGCCCGGACGTTGTCGACGACCTGCTCGGGCCGCGTCGCCCCCGCGATCACCGAGGCGACCGCCGGCTGGGCCGCGAGCCCGCCGATCGCGACGTCGATGGGGCGCAGACCGCGCTGGGCGGCATACGCCTCGAGGGCCTCGATCGTGTCCCAGTCGGCGCCGCCGAGCCGGTCGGCCATCCCGGCCAGGCGCGTGCCCTCGGGGGCCGGCTCGCCACGACGGTACTTCCCGGTGAGCAGGCCGGAGGCCAGCGGGAAGAACGGGAGCAGCCCGACGCCGACGTGCTCGCACGCGGGGACGACCTCGTCCTCGACGTCGCGCTCGAGCAGCGAGTACTCGTTCTGCGCCGAGACGAACCGTGAGGTGCCGGCGGCCCGCGCCGTCCAGTCGGCGTCGACGACCTGCCAGCCCGTGAAGTTGCTGCTGCCCAGGTAGCGCACCTTGCCCTCGCGGACCAGCTCGTCGAGCGCCGCGAGCGTCTCGTCGATCGGGGTCTGCGGGTCGGGTCGGTGCAGCTGGTAGAGGTCGATCCAGTCGGTGCCGAGGCGACGCAGGCTCGATTCGACGGCCTTGCGCACGTAGCGGCGCGACCCACGCACACCCCAGTCGGGACCGTTGGCGCCCTGCATGTCCATGCCGAACTTCGTTGCCACCACGACGTTCTCGCGCTCAGATCCCAGAGCGAGGCCGAGCATCTCCTCGCTGGCGCCCTGGCCGTAGATGTCGGCGGTGTCGAAGAGCGTGATGCCGCTGTCGAGGGCCTGGCGCACCACGGCGTTCGTGCCGTCCTGGTCGAGGCGCCGACCGAAGTTGTTGCAGCCGATGCCGACGGTCGAGACGGTGAGCCCGCTGTCGCCGAGCTGCCGGTAGGTCATGTCAGGAGTCGCAGTCACCCGTCCAACCTATGCCCGGGCCCGACCGGTCGGCAGGTCCCGCACCCATGACGAAGGCCGGCCCCCGCGTCGCGGGGACCGGCCTTCGAGGAGGCCGCGTGGTCAGTTCGGCTGGACGAAGACCGCGACCGTGCGCGCGGGCACGGAGAACGAGCTGCTTCCCGCGTCGTATGCCGCCTGCTTGACGACGTTGTCGGCGCCGTTCGCCTGGACCGCGCTCAGCGAGACCGCGCCGCTGAGGCCGGGGACCTTCTGGGTCACGGCGTCGGGGGTCGCGTTGAAGACGACGACCGCTCCGCGCAGCGCCGGGTCGACGTCGACTCCCTTCGTGTCGTCGATCCGCATGACGATGACACCCTGCTTCGCGTCGGCCGTGCCGGAGACCGGGAAGGTCACCTTGGCGTTGATGGCAGCCGCGTTGCCGAGACGGAACAGCTTGGTGCTGAAGCGAAGTCGCAGCAGGTCCTGAGCCATCGCGTCGGCGCTGCGCACGTCGGCGGCGGACGGCTTGAGCGCCATGTTGGCGAGCAGCGGCTTCATGAACGGCCACTTGGCGGAGTTCTGCTCCTGCGGCGGCAGGCCATGGCCGAAGCCGTTGTCGGCGCCGGTCCAGTCGAGCCTGTTGAACCAGTCACCGCTGTCGTACGAGTCGCGGTTGAGCGACTTGCTGCGGAGCAGGTCGGCGCCGGCGTGCCAGAACGACGGCGTCTGCGCCAGAGCGGTCGTGGCGAGGGACAGGGTGTTCATCCGCACCCGGTCCTGCATCGACGTCGCGACCGGCAGCTTGTACGTCAGCGAGTCGAAAAGCGTCTCGTTGTCGTGGGCGTCGACGTAGCTGACGACCTCGTCGGGCTGGTCGGCGTAGCCGGCCGGGGACCCGTTGTAGTCGACCTGTGTGCCGTTGACGACCGTCCCGGTCTTCTGGCTGCGGAAGGTGAACGTCTTGAGGTTGCCGGCCAGGCCGAGCTGGACGAGGTCGGTGTCGCTGCCGAGGCGGGTGGCCGCGTCGGCGTTGGTCGCGGCACCGTTCGGGTCGGTCGCCTCGCCGGAGCCGAAGCCCTGACGACGCGGGTCCTCGTCGAACGGTCCCCCTCCACGCACGCCGTCACGCAGGCGGTCGGAGAAGGTGCCGATGCCCGTGCCACCGAGCTGGCCCTGCGTCGCCTGCACGAAGAGCTTGTTGTCGGCGACCTCGCCGAAGTTCCAGCCCTCGCCGTAGAGGTAGATCGACCTGCCGTCGACGCCGTCCTTCGAGAGCGTCAGGGCGTCGAGGGCCGAGCGCACGGCGAGCATGTTGGCCTTGCTGTGGTGGCCCATGAGGTCGAAGCGGAAGCCGTCGACCCGGTAGTTGCGGGCCCAGGACACCACGGAGTCGACCATGAGCTTCTGGCCCATGGCGTGCTCGGTGGCGACGTTCTGGCAGCACGTCGAGGTCTCGACGGCGCCACTCGCGTTCAGGCGGTGGTAGTAGTCGGGCACGACCTTGTCGAGCACGGACTTGTCGCCCTGGCCCGACTGGGCCGTGTGGTTGAAGACCTGGTCGAGCACGACGCGGAGGCCGTCCTGGTGCAGGGCTCCGACCATCGTGCGGAACTCGGCCACGCGGGTCCCGCCGTCGGCCGCGCTGGTGCTCGACGCGTACGAGCCGTCGGGAACGCTGTAGTGGTACGGGTCGTAGCCCCAGTTGAAGGCGTCCTTGGCCGCGACGGCCCCGACGCACTTCTGCTGCTCCTCGCTGTCGGGCGCATACGAGGCGAGGTCGCACTGCGGCGTCTGCTGCTTGGCCTTGTCCTCCTCGATCGAGGCGATGTCGAAGCTCGGCAACAGGTGCACGGTGTTGAGACCCGCCTTGGCGAGCGCCTTGAGGTGCGCCCTGCCGTCACCGTCCGCGGCGAAGGCGAGGTAGCTGCCACGCAAGGCCGCCGGGACCTTGGCGTCCGACATGGAGTAGTCGCGGATGTGCAGCTCGTAGATCGTCGAGTCGACGTCCTGGGCGAGCTTCGGCGACGGGGTGCGGCTCCACACCGAGGGCATGAACGCCGGGCTCGTCAGGTCGACGGCGACGGACCGCGTGGAGTTCGGCGTCAGCGCCACCGAGCTCGGGTCGGTGACGACGTTGGTCTCGACCGTCCCCGTCGTCGGCGCCCACACCTTCACCTCGTAGAGGTAGCGGGCGTTGAGCGCCGTCGAGGTGCTGAGGCTCGTCGTCCACGCCCCGTCGGACGAGCGCGTCATCGTCGTGCGTCGGGCCGTGTCGACCGGACGGTCCGCCGAACGGGCCGGCCAGGTGAGCAGGGTGACCTGCTGCGCCGTGGGGGCCCAGAGGCTGAACGTCGCGCGGCTGCGCGTGAAGCCGACACCGTAGGTGCGAGCGGCCGCCCTGGCGGCGTAGATCGCATCGAGGGCGATGGCCGTCTGCGCGCCCGTCGCGTCGAGCAGCTGGCCCGTCGAGGCGTACATCGCGACGGCGACCTGACCCTTGAGGATCTCGGGCATCAGCGCGGCGGTCGCCTTGTCGAGACGCAGGGCCACGGCCCCCTTGAGCTCCGGGTGGGCGGCCACGAGCGAGGCGGGCAGCCCTGCCGGGTCGCGCGTCAGGCTCGCCACGGAGCCGCCGGTGACAGCCTCCGCGTCGACGGCGAGACCGCCGTCGGCCGACCAGTGCAGGCGCCAGTCGAGCGTCGCGGGGTCGGTGCCGGCCGGCAGCGCCGATGCGGGCCAGGCGACGAGGTCGGGACCCACGACGTAGGCCTTGGACTTCGTCAGGTCGGGCGCGGCGCCCGCCTTGGACGTCTTGACCGTGACCTCGTGCGTCGAGGTCTTGTAGGTGATCGTGGTCAGCACGCCGTCGGCCGGGACCGAGAACGCGACGTTGTTGGCCGGGTAGGCCTCGGTCCAGGACAGACCCACGGCGACCTTGAACTCGTAGGAGCCCGCGGGGATCTGGTCCGTGGTGAAGACGTACGTGCCGTCACCGTCGGGGTCCTGCAGCCACGACCGCATGCAGTCGGGCGCCCAGTCTCCCGGGCAGCCGAGCTCGCTCTGGAAGCTGCCGGGAGCCGTGATGATCGGGCCCGTCGCGTCGTTGGTCACCCAGTGGGTGCGGTGGTCGTAGTAGAAGGTGATGGTCTTGCCGGCGGCTGTGTAGGCGATGTTGCCGCCGCCCTTGACCGCTCCGGCACCGTAGTTCTCGTCCCACGACTTGTCGATCGCGGCCTTGTACTCGTAGTCGCCGGCCGGGATGGCGTCGAAGGTGCCCTTCCAGATGTCGTCCTTGGCGTCGAGGGCGAGCTGCGCCTCCGCGCAGTCCGGCTGCCAGTCGCCCGGGCAGCCCATCTCGGAGTTGTGGTTGCCGGGGACGCTGACGTTGTCGGGCTGGGTGACGGGGCCGACGCCACCGCCGCCACCGCCGCCGGACGTCTCGGGCTCGCCCACGATGCCGTAGGTGGAGGTCGCCGAGACGTGGCCGGCGACGTCCTTGGCCACGATGCGGTACTCGACGAGCGTGCCCTTGGCGAGGCCGGACACGTCGTGGAAGACGCGGTAGGGCGCGTTGTCGTCCGTGCCCAGCGGCGTCCAGGCTGAGGTGCCTACCGGGCGCTGGAGGAAGGAGACCTCCGCGAACGTGTTACCGGGCAGGGCGGCGCCGATCTCCGCACGACCACCCACGACACCACCCGCGCTGGGCGACGTCGGGTAGATCGCGGGAGCCGACTTCGGCTGCGCCATGGTCGAGTTCGCCCGATAGACCGCCACCGACAGCGGCGGGACGGTCACCGTGACGCGCCCGTCGGCCGCGGCGCGCAGGTCCGAGGTGGCGCCGAGGAGCGGCACGAGCTTCGAGCCGGCGGAGTAGGTCGAGAAGGTCGCGGTCTTCGCCGTCGTGGCGTTGTTGGCGACGACGACGTACTCGCGCTTGGCCGCCTTGTCGATGCGGCTGATCGCGTAGATGCCGGCCGCGTCCGAGGCGTAGCGGTGCACCTGCGCCCCGTCCGCGAGGGCCGGGTTGGCCGCGCGGAGGGCGGAGAGCGCCTTGATCTCCCGGTAGAGCGGTGCGGACGTGTCGTAGTGCGAGCCGGAGCCGGCGGGCTTGCTGCTCCCGACGACGACGTCGTCCTGGTAGATCGGCGTCCGGCTGGCGAACATGTCCTGGCGCGCACGCTTGTCGCCGAAGTCGCTCGTCGGACCGGTGAAGCCCTGCTCGTCGCCGTAGTAGACGACCGGGTTGCCGCGGGTCAGGAACATCAGGGACGTCGCGAGGCGGTCGCGGGCCAGCAGGTCGTCACCCGTGGCGCCGCCGGCGAGCAGCATCGCGCCGACGCGACCCATGTCGTGGTTGCCGAGGAACGTCGGCAGCTCGTAGGCGTTCGAGTCCGTGTCGGTGTAGTAGTCGTCACCCGCGAAGAGGTCGCGGATGCCGGTGGTCGCCTTGCCCTGGGCGAAGCCGAGCGCCGCACCCTGGAAGCCGAAGTCGAGGGTCGCCGGCAGCGCACCCTTCGTCGTGAACTGGCTCGTGTAGGCGGGGTTGCCGTCGTAGACCTCACCGAACATGAAGAAGTCGTCGTTGCCGATCGCCTTGGCATGGCTGAGGATTGCCGGCGAGAAGGCCTGCCAGAACTGCATGTTGACGTGCTTGACGGTGTCGATGCGGAAGCCGTCGACGCCGAAGTCGACCCAGGAGTTGTAGATGTCCTCCATGCCCGTGACGACCTTGGGGTTCTCGGTGAAGAGGTCGTCGAGGCCGGAGAAGTCACCGTAGGTCGACGACTCGCCGGCATACGTGGAGTCACCGCGGTTGTGGTAGAGCGTCGTGTCGTTGAGCCAGGCCGGGACCTTGACGTCCTTGTCGGCGTCGGCGACCTTCGGCACGTACGGGAAGGACGTGCCCGCCGTCATCTTCGGGAAGCAGTCCGGCACGGTGTCGCCGGCGCAGGCCGGCTTGCCGGCGACGGCGGCGTCATCGAAGGCCTTGCCGCGGGCGTCCTTGTAGGGGCTCGTCTCCTTGTTGACGTAGGAATAGGAGCCGCCCTCGTAGGAGATGACGTCGGCCGTGTGGTTGGTGATGATGTCGAAGTAGACCTTCATCCCCTTCGCGTGGGCGGCCGAGATGAGCGCCTTCATGTCGGCGTTCGTGCCCAGGTGCGGGTCGATCCGGGTGAAGTCGGTGATCCAGTAGCCGTGGTAGCCGGCGCTCGCGTCGGAGCCGCTGCCCTGCACGGGGCGGTTCTTGAACGACGGCGTGAGCCAGATCGCGGTCGTGCCGAGGCCCTTGATGTAGTCGAGCTTGCCGGTCAGGCCCTTGAGGTCACCACCGTGGTAGAACCCCTCGTTCGTCGGGTCGAAGCCGGTGGAGAGCGGTCCGCCTGTCAGGCCGCCCTGGTCGTTGGCCGTGTCGCCGTTGGCGAAGCGGTCGGCCATGACGAAGTAGAAGCGCTCCTTCGTCGCGAGCGAGCGCAGCGACGAGGCGGCCAGCTTCGTGTCGGCCTTCGTGGCGGCACCGGGCAGGTCGGTGGGGGCGATGCCGATGGCGTGGGTCGTGTCGTCGTAGGTGAAGCGCAGCGTGGCCGGGCCGGCGAGGACGAGCGGCACGTTGCCGCCGCCCTGGCCGTAGCTCTCGTCCCACGAGTGGTTGATGGCCACCTTGAGCTCGTAGCTGCCCTTGGGCAGACGGAACTCGGCGGCATACGTCGTCGTGCCCGGCTCGAGCGCGAGGTCGGTGGCGGTGCAGTCGGGCGTCCAGTCGCCGCTGCAGCCGAGCTCGTCCTGGAGGGACCCCACGACCGTCGCGGTGCGCGGAGCGTCCGCCCGGGCGGTCGGTGCCCCGGCCAGCGGGACGGCGAGTCCCGCCATGACCAGGGCCGAGATGCTGGCGACGGACAGGGCCGGGCGACGGCGCATGCGCACTCCTTCGTGGGCTGGGTCGCTCACGCCCGCGTCTGGACGCTCGACCACCGGGGGAGAACTTAGCGCCCGAATCGGACACCGCGCCAGACCTGCACTGCAAAATTTTGCACTCAGGCTCAGGATATTGCGGTTTCTTGCGCCGAACGACAGCAGATCAGCCCACCGAGGCACCCGGGCGCGGTACGAGGGCCGTCACGGCCGCGCCGAAGTCAGCAACTCGCGTCACGGTCACCGGCCCCTCGGGCACGGCGATCCCGTCGGGCCAGCCGGGCCCGCCGATGACGACCTCGAGCGGCCAGTCGATGATCTCGAGGTCGCGCCAGAACGGCTCGGCCTGCGGGCGCGCGAGCGAGGCCCAGAGGAAGACGGCCCGCGGCTGCGACTCACGCAGCGCCGACACGAGGGCGTCGGACGGCACGCGCGGGCCGAGGAAGAGGCTCGCCACCCCGTGGCGCGCTAGCTCGGCCTCGAGCGCGAGCAGCGGGAGGTGGTGCTGCTCGTCGTCGGCGCTGGCCAGCACGACGGGCACACCTGCGACCCGGAGCCGGTTGGCCCGCACGACCGCGCGCAGCTCGGACTGGAGCAGCTCGCTCGTCAGGTGCTCGGACTGCACCCCGAGCCGGCCCTCCTCCCAGAGGTCACCGACGCGGCGCAGTGCCGGCGCAAAGACCTCGACCCAGGCCCGACCGACGTCGCGACGGCGCATGACCTGGCGGTAGAGCAGCGCCATGGTGCGGGGGTCGAGAGCCCGGGCCGCGCCCACGATGGCCTCGACGAGGTCGGTCGCATCCTGCTCGGAGCCCTCCACCTCACCGGCGCGCGCACCACCGACACCGGGCTCACGGGGCTCACCGGGCTCACCGGGCCCACGGGGCCCGGGCACGCGACCCAGCCCGTCCCCCTCGCCCGGTGCTGCGAACCCGCGGTCCCCCTCGAGACGTTCGGCGATCGCCTGTGAGTCCATCGCGAGCACCGAGTCCGCGGCGCTCTGCGCGGGCACCCCCTGGGCGGTCAGGCGGGACATCAGCAGCACGCGCCGGATGTCGAGCTCGGTGTACCGGCGGTGGTTGCCCCGGGTCCTCAGGCTCGGTCCGATGCCGTGGCGGCGATCCCAGGACCGGAGCGTCGGCGCGGCGATGGCGAGTCGCTCGGACACGACTCCCACGGGCCAGCCCAGCTCGGGCGCCCGCTCCCCCGGCTCGGGGTGGTCAGGCTCCGGCTGGCCAGGCTCCCTCGAGGCTGCCGGCTGCGGGTTCATGTCGATCATCACCGTTTCACGTTGGTCACCCGCGTCGGGCGGAGCGGTCCGAGATTCCCGTCATGGACCGCTCCAGCGCCGATCGGGCTCCCCGGATCATAAACTTATGCAGACCTCTTGTGCAATGCATAAGTTCTGCGTAGGTTCTGCATCAGATCGCTCGATCGGACCGACGGAGGAAGCCATGACGATCACTCGCCTTCCGCGCCCCACCTACTCCTCGTACGAGTGGCAGGAGCAGGGTCGTTGCCGCACCAAGGCCGTCGAGCAGTTCTTCGCCGACGACCAGGAGCTCGACCAGCGCGAGCGCCGCGAGCAGACCGAGGCCGCCCGCATGGTGTGCGCCTCGTGCCCCGTCCGTGAGCGGTGCCTCGACCACGCGCTCCGGGTTCCCGAGACCTTCGGCATCTGGGGCGGCACGACGCCGACCGAACGCGCCCAGATGCTCTGGGACGTCGCCGGCTGACCGAGCCGTCAGCGCACGGCGAGGGCGATGACCTGTGCCGTCGGCAGTCCGGCGAGGGACGCCCCGTCGAGCAGCAGCTTCGCGCCGCGGACGCCGGCGCCGATGACGACCGGACCTRCCGCGACGACGGCTTCGTCGACGAGCACCGGCCAGCCCGCCGGCAGCCCGACCGGCGTGATGCCACCCTGCTGCATCCCGGTCAGCTCCTGGGCCTTCGCTTGGTCGGCGAAGGAGATCTTGCGGGCGCCGAGGTGCTTGCGCACGACGCGGTTGATGTCGGCCCGGTCGGTCGCGAGCACCATGACGGCCGCGAGGGTCGTGTCGTCACCGCGGCGTGCCTCGACGACGACGCAGTTGGCCGACGCCTCGGGCGCGACGTCGTAGGCCTCGCAGAAGGCCGCCGTGTCGGCGAGCGTGGCGTCGATCGGGGCGACCCGGACCCCCGGCACGTGCTCGAGTGCCGCCGCGACGGGCGGGGCGAGCAGGTCGGGGCGCTCGGAGGCGGCCACCCACGTCAGGTTTCCTTCGGCGCTCGGCATGGCCYGAGCGTATGCCGCCCGCTCCCGCACCGCCCAGAGGGTCCGTGTGCCGTCGGCACGCCCGACGGCACACGGCCCCGACCGCGGGCGGGCGCGACGGCATACGACCCCGTCCGTCAGGGACGCCAGGTGTCGTTGAGCGTCCGGCTCACTCACGCGGCCGACGTCCGGGTCAGTGCGAGAGCAGGGCGACGACCGTGGCCGCGGGCACCGGCCGCGCCGACCTCCAGCCCGAGCCGGCCCACAGGGCGAGCAGGTCCGAGCGCTCCGCGCGTGCCGACGCCCGCCGCAACGGCACCGTGAGGTGGTGGACCTCCGGGTAGGCGGCCGGGGCGTGGCCGTCGTGCCGACGCAGGAACTCGGTCTCGAGACCGCGGGCGAGGCGGCCCGAGTAGGCCCGGGTCACGGCGGTGCGCTCGTAGGAAGGGTCGGCGAGCGCGCGGCGGTAGGCGAGGCCGGTCCCGGCCTCAGGAGTGAGGAGCAGGGCGGTCCCGACCTGGACGGCGTCAGCCCCGGCGGCCCGCACCTGCGCGGCTCGCTCCGGGGTCGAGATCCCGCCGGCGGCGACGATCGGCACGTCCGTCTGCAACCGCACGGCGGCGACGAGGTCGAGCAGGTCGGAGGCCGACGGCTCCTTGGCCGGATCGAGGGTGCCACGGTGTCCGCCGCCCTCCGGTCCTTGGAGACAGAGCCCGTCGACGCCGGCACCGAGGGCCGCTGCCGCCTCGTCGACGTCGGTGACCGTGGCGACGGTCTCGATGCCGGCGCGGCGCAGCTCACCGAGCACCGCCGTGCTCGGCAGCCCGAACGTGAAGGACACCAAGGGAACTCGCTCCCGCACGACGAGGTCGAGCTTGCGTTCCCAGTCGTCGTCGTCGCCGGGTCTCGGCTCACCGGGCTCCACGCCGACGGACCGCGCGTCGTCGCCCAGCGTCTCGCGGTAGGCGGCCACCGCATCCGCGCGCTCGGCGCCGGTCAGCTCCCCCGGCCCGACGGCATACGCGTTCGCCTGGGCGGGCACGAAGAGGTTGACGCCGAAGGGGCGCGAGCTCGCGTCCCACACCTCGGCGATCGCCGAGGCGAGCTGAGGTGCGGTGAGGTATCCGGCAGCGAGGAAGCCCAGACCACCGGCTTCGCCGACCGCGGCGACGAGCTCTGGAGAGGTCGGGCCTCCCGCCATCGGGGCGCCGACGACACCGGTCTCGAGCGTTCGCAGCAGCATGCCCCGACGCTACTCCGCTCCCCCGCCCGGGGCACCGGGCCGTGCGGCCTGCGTGGGGAGTGTGGGCTGGGTCACCGCGGCCGGACGACCCGCCCCTCGTCCCACACCGGCTCGGTCGACTCGTAGACGCGGCCGTCGGCGCCGAAGACGAGGAAGCGGTCGAAGCCGCGCGCGAACCACCGGTCGTGGGTCACGGCCACGACGGTCCCCTCGAAGCGGTCGAGCCCCTCCTCGAGCGCCTCGGCCGACTGGAGGTCGAGGTTGTCTGTGGGCTCGTCGAGCAGCAGCATCGTCGCGCCCGAGAGCTCGAGCAGCAGGATCTGGAAGCGGGCCTGCTGCCCGCCCGACAGCGACTCGAACTTCTGCTCGCCCGAGCGCGCCAGCTCGTAGCGGTCGAGCGCGCGGGCGGCCTGCTCGCGCGGGCGCCCCTCGCGGTGCTCGTCACCCCGGTGCAGGATCTCGAGCAGCGTGCGGCCCATGAGCGAGGGGTGCTCGTGCGTCTGCGCGAACCATCCCGGACGCACGCGCGACCCCAGCCGCACGACGCCGGAGTGATCGACGGGCACCGGACGCACGTCGCCGACGGGCTGGTGCTCGCGCTCGGGATCGGTGCCACCGCACGCGAGCAGCCGCAGGAAGTGCGACTTGCCCGAGCCGTTGCTACCGAGGATCGCGACGCGCTCGCCGTACCAGACCTCGAGGTCGAAGGGCTTCATCAGGCCGGTCAGCTCGAGCCCCGTCGCGACGATGGCCCGCTTGGCCGTGCGACCCCCGGTGAGGCGCATCTTGACCGACTGCGTCATCGGCGTCTCCTCGGGCGGGCCGGCCTGCTCGAACTTCGCGAGGCGGGTCTGCGCGGCCTGGTAGCGCGAGGCCATGCCGTCGTTGAACTTGGCCTTGACCTTGAGCGTCTGCACGAGGGTCTTGAGCTTGACGTGCTCCTCGTCCCAGCGTCGGCGCAGCTCCTCGAGGCGGTCGTTGCGGTCGGTGCGGGCCTGGGCGTAGGTCGCGAAACGGCCGGGGTGCACCCAGAGGGTGGCGCCGGCGGCTCCGGGCTCGAGCGTCGCGACGCGGGTGGCGACCCGGTCGAGCAGCTCGCGGTCGTGGCTGATGAAGAGCACCGTCTTGGGCGAGGCGACGAGCGCCTCCTCGAGCCAGCGCTTCGTCGGCACGTCGAGGTAGTTGTCGGGCTCGTCGAGGAGCAGCACCTCCTCGGGTCCGCGCAGCAGCGCCTCGAGCACGAGCCGCTTCTGCTCACCGCCGGAGAGCGTCGTGACCGTGCGCCACTGCGCCTGCTCGTAGGGGATGCCGAGGGCCGCGACGGTGCACTGGTCCCAGAGCGTCTCCTGCTCGTAGCCACCAGCCTCGCCCCACTCGACGAGCGCGTGGGCATAGGCCATCTGGTCGTCCTCGGAGTCGCGCTCCATCATGAGCAGCTCGCTGCGGTCGATCTCCTCGGCGGCGGCGCGGATGCGGTCGGGCGCCACCGAGACGAGCAGGTCGCGCACGGTCGTGTCGTCGCGCACCTTGCCGATGAACTGGCGCATGACGCCCAGACCGCCCGAGCGCGTCACCGCGCCCTCATGGGCCGCGATGTCGCCCGCGATGATCCGTGTCAGCGTCGTCTTCCCGGTCCCGTTGGGGCCGATGAGCGCGACCTTGGCGCCCTCCCCGACCCGCACGGAGACGTCGTTGAGCAGCGGCCTGCCGTCAGGCAGGCTGAACGAGACGGAGTTGACGTCGACATGGCCCACGAGAGTCAAGCCTGACGTATGCCGTGTGGCCGCGTCACCCGGTTAAGCATCCGGTCGCGCACGCGTCACCCCCACGCCCAGGAGTCGAGCACGGCGCGGTAGACGTCGAGCGCCTCCGGGTGGGCAGGGTCGTAGGTGAGCCGGATCGCGAAGGCCTGCTCGGTGTAGGCGACGACGTAGTAGACGTGGCGCACCTGCTCCGACTGGTCGACGACGATGCCCATCGCCCGGTAGCCGGCGATCTCGCGCTCGGGGGCCGCCATGGGCGTCAGGCCCTTGGCCTCGAAGCCCTGACGGATCCCGTCGACGACCTCTGCCAGCGAGTGCGAGCCCACCTTGATCGGGCGCTCGACCGCGATGAACGCCGGCACGCCGTCGTCGTCGGGCTGCACGAGGGTGTCCGGCGGCGGGTCGAGGTCGCGCTCGGCCCGGCTCCACCCGGCGGGCTGGAGGTAGCTGTAGTCCACGCCGCGGACGCGGTCCTCGGTCATCGCCACCGGGCCGACCGCGGCGGGGAGCGACTCGATGCGGTGGCCGCCGCTGTCGGTCGTCGGCGCCGCTGACGTCGGCAGGTGGACGACGCCGACGTCGGTCGGCGTCGGCGCCACCGGGGCGGGGTCGGCGGAGCAGCCGGCGAGGCACGGGGCCACGACCAGGGCGATCGCCGGAAGCAGTGCCGCCGACGTCCTCACGCGAGACGCCATGGGGCTACGTCCACGCCCAGGTCGAGAGGAGCTCGTCGAACTCGGCCATCGCGTGCGTCGCGTCGGCCTGGGAGGAGCTGAGGGTGAGCAGGTAGATGCGGCCGCCGCGCGAGACGCCGTAGGAGCGGGCGAGCACCTTGATGCCCTGCTGCTCGAAGGTCGTCGTGAAGCCGGCGGCCGCGGAGCCCGACACGCTCTTGCCGGGAGCCGAGGACACGGTGCGTCCGGCGGCACCGAGCTGCTGGCGGCCCTTGGCCAGCTCGTCGTCGAGGACCGACTGGTCGCCGGCGGCCGAGGTGACCACGAGGTTGTTGGCGAAGGCACCGACCTTCTTGGACGAGAGGAGCACGAGGTCGATGTCGGCCACGCCGGTGGCCTTGTCGGTCGCCTCGGTCCACCCCTCCGGAGGCACCACGGTGAAGGCACCCGAGCGGCCCCGGACCTCGTCGCCCGCTGCCGTCGCGGCCGAGCCGGTCGGCGTGGACGTCGCACCCGACGCGGAGGCGGGGCTGCTCGCCGGTGGCGAGGCGGTGGTGTCCTTCGAACAGCCCATGAGCACCAGGGCGCAGGTGAGGACGCCCACCGAGACGACACGGGTGGGGCGGGCCTTCATGCGGACGATCCAACCACAGGTGGCTGGTGACCGCCGGTCGGGTCTCGGGCCTGAGACACCGCTCAGACGGCAGAACGGCGTGCCCGCGTGGCCACGGCCCGCACCGCCAGGCCGTCGTCGTCCGGGTAGACGACCTCCTCGAGGCTGAGGCCGTGCGGCGGCATGACGTGGATTCCCGCGGTGCGCTCGGCCCGGTCCCGGAGCGCCCGCGGCCAGTCCACAGCGCGACGGCCCTCGCCGACGGGCACGACGGCACCGACGAGCGACCGCACCATCGAGTGGCAGAACGCGTCGGCCCGCACCGTGGCGGCGAGCACGCCGTCGGGAAGGCGGACCCATGAGAAGTCGAGCAGCGTTCGCACGGTCGTCGCACCCTCCCGCTGCTTGCAGAACGCAGCGAAGTCGCGCAGCCCGACGAGCGAGCGCGACGCCTCGTCCATGGCCGCGACGTCGAGGGGCCGGCGCCACCAGACCGTGTCGTGGCGTCGCAGCGGGTCACGGTCCGCGTCGGGGTCGGCGAGGCGGTAGAGGTAGCGCCGCTCGACGGCTGAGAAGCGTGCGTCGAAGCCAAGGGGGGCCACCACCGCACGGCGCACGACGACGTCCGTGCCCAGCAGGCCCCCGAGACGACTGACGAGGGCGACCCCCGGCTCCCGGTCGGAGCGACCCGGCAGGGCGGCCCAGGCGTGGGCGTCGAGGTCGACGTGGGCGACCTGACCGCGCGCGTGGACGCCGGCATCGGTGCGGCCGGCCACGGTGACCCGGACGGGCTCAGCGCTGCGCAGCACCGTCGACAGGGCAGCGGTCAGCTCGCCCTGCACCGTGCGCAGCGCCGGCTGGGCGGCCCACCCCGAGAAGGCTGTCCCGTCATAGGCCAGGTCGAGGCGCACGCGCAGCGTGGACCCGCTCGACTCGCTCATGGCGCCCGAGCCTAACGGGATCCGATGGGGCCGTGACGCGCGCCCGTCAACCGCGCCGGGGCCCTGCCCGTCCTATGAGTGGGACACCGGACGACCCGGTCCGGGCCCGCCAGAAGGGGGAACCTCCATGCACACCGTCACCCGCTGCCTCCTCGTCGCCGCGTGCGCGGCCGCACTCACCGCCCCGGTCGCGTCCGCCGGCACCGTCACCCCCGCCACCGCCTCGACCGCGCCCTCCTGCGGCATCACGTGGGGATCCGGCGCGAAGGCGACGAGCCCCACCCAGCTCTGGACCGGCGCCGTCACGGGGGTCCGGGCCGGCCGGCACGCCTGCTACGACCGGCTCGTCATCGACCTCGCCCGTGGCCGTGGCACCCTCGGCTACGACGTCCGCTACGTCGGCGCCGTCATCGCGCCGGGCAGCGGCCTCCCCGTGCCCGTGAGCGGTGGCGCGAAGATCCAGGTCACCGTCGACGCGCCATCGGTCCTCGGTCGGACCACGACGACCTTCTCCGGATGGACCACCTTCCGGCAGCTGCGGGGCGTCGGCAGCTTCGAGGGCTACACCGACTACGGGCTCGGCGTGCGGGCGCGGCTGCCGATGCGCGCCTTCGTCCTGACCGACGCCGACGGTGGCCGCCGTCTCGTCGTCGACGTCGCCCACCGGTGGTGAACGAGAAGGGCCCCGCACCACTGGTGCGGGGCCCTTCTCGTCGCGCCGGAGCGCGAGGTCACTCTGGGTGGCTCAGGTGGCTCAGGAGCCGGAGCCGGCCTTCGTGAAGCCGGCGGCCTCGGCGTCCTCGGCGGACTTGAACCAGAACTCGGCGATCGTCTGGTCGTACCACTGACCGTCGGCCTCGTGGTACTTGCCGGAGTCGGCGTTGCCCTTGACGGTGTAGCCGTCCTCGGGCGACGAGCCGTCCTCGTTCGCGGCGACGGCGCCCTTCGGCAGCTCGACAGCAGCCTCGGTGGCCTCGGCCTTCTCGGCGTCCTCAGCGGCCTTCGTCTCGGCAGCGGCCTGCTTCGACTCGCTCTGCTTCGCAGCGCGCTTCGTGGCGGCCTCGGCCTCCTTGACCGTCGCCTTCTTGGCCGACAGCGGCTCGCGGACGAGCTCGATGACGACCATGGGGGCGTTGTCGCCCTTGCGGGCGGCGATCTTCGTGATGCGGGTGTAGCCACCGTCGCGGGCCGCCATGTCGGGGGCGATCTCGGCGAACAGGCGGTGGACGACACCCTTGTCGCGCACGACCGTGAGGACGCGGCGACGGGCGTGCAGGTCGCCACGCTTGGCGAACGTGATGAGACGCTCGGCGAGCGGGCGCAGACGCTTGGCCTTGGCCGCGGTCGTCGTGATCTTGTCGTGCTCGAAGAGCGACGTCGCGAGGTTGGCCAGGATCAGCCGCTCGTGGGCGGGGCCGCCACCGACGCGGGGACCCTTGGTGGGGGTGGGCATTTCGTTTCTCCTAGAAGTCCGACCAGGCCGTTCTCGAGCAGTTCGCCGAGGGCTCGGTCAAGAAGCGGTTGGTCAGAGACGCTCGTCCTCGACGAACGACTGGTCGTCGTCGTCGCTGTAGTCGTCCTCGCCGTAGCCGTCGACGAGGGCAGACGGGTCGAACCCGGGCGGGCTGTCCTTGAGGGCCAGACCCATGCCGACGAGCTTGGCCTTGACCTCGTCGATCGACTTCGCACCGAAGTTGCGGATGTCGAGCAGGTCGGCCTCGCTGCGGCCCACGAGCTCACCCACGGTGTGGATGCCCTCGCGCTTGAGGCAGTTGTAGGAACGAACGGTGAGGTCGAGATCCTCGATCGGCAGGGCGAGGTCGGCGGCGAGCGCGGCGTCCGTCGGCGACGGGCCCATGTCGATGCCCTCGGCCTCGACGTTGAGCTCGCGAGCCAGACCGAAGAGCTCGACCAGCGTCTTGCCGGCCGAGGCCATGGCGTCACGCGGGGTCATCGAGTTCTTCGTCTCGACGTCGACGATGAGCTTGTCGAAGTCGGTGCGCTGCTCGACACGGGTCGCCTCGACCTTGTAGGTCACGGTGAGCACCGGGCTGTAGATCGAGTCGACCGGGATACGGCCGATCTCCTGGTCACCGGACTTGTTCTGCTGCGCCGAGACGTAGCCACGGCCACGCTCCACGGTCAGCTCCATCTCGAGCTTGCCCTTGTCGTTGAGCGTCGCGATGTGCAGGTCGGGGTTGTGCACCTCGACACCAGCCGGAGGCGTGATGTCGGCGGCGGTGACCGCACCCGGACCCTGCTTGCGCAGGTACATGACGACCGGCTCGTCGTGCTCCGAGGAGACGACGAGGCCCTTGATGTTGAGGATCATCTCGGTGACGTCCTCCTTCACGCCCGGAACGGTCGTGAACTCGTGGAGCACGCCGTCGATGCGGATGGAGGTGACCGCCGCGCCCGGGATGCTCGAGAGCAGGGTGCGACGGAGGGAGTTGCCGAGCGTGTAGCCGAAGCCGGGCTCGAGCGGCTCGATGGTGAAGCGGCTGCGGTTCTCGACCACGACCTCTTCGGAGAGCACGGGACGCTGTGCGATGAGCACTGTTCATTTCCTTCCCACGGGCGACCGCCATATGACGCCTCGTGAAACTGCCCGGTCGTGATCCGGGCGGGCCGGCTCGGCTCTGTCTGCGAGCGCGACCCCAGGCACAAGGGTCCCCGTGTGCCGTGAAGCGGGCCTCACGGCATACGGGGCCTTGATCAGTTCTTCGAGTAGAGCTCGACGATCAGCTGCTCGGTCAGCTGCGAGTCGATCTGCGCGCGCACCGGGAGCTGGTGGATGAGGATCTGCAGCGAGCCGTCGACGACCTGCATCCAGGCCGGGACGGGACGCTCGCCGAACGTCTGGCGAGCCAGCTCGAACGGGAAGCTCTCGACGGACTGCTTGCGAACCGTGATGATGTCGTACTGCTCGACGCGGTAGCTCGGGACGTCGACGCGCACGCCGTTGACCTCGAAGTGACCGTGCGTCACGAGCTGGCGGGCGTGGCGACGCGTGCGGGCCAGGCCCGCGCGGTAGACCACGTTGTCCAGACGGGACTCGAGGATCTGGAGGAGGTTCTCACCGGTCTTGCCGGGGCGCTTCGCCGCTTCCTTGTAGTAGCGGACGAACTGCTTCTCCATGACGCCGTACTGGAAGCGGGCGCGCTGCTTCTCCTGGAGCTGGGTGAGGTACTCCTTCTCCTGGATCCGGCGACGGCCGTGCTGGCCGGGCGGGAAGGGACGGAGCTCGAAGTTCTTGTCGCCGCCGACGAGGTCCATCTTGAGGCGGCGGGACTTCTTGGTGATCGGGCCGGTGTAACGAGCCATGTTTCTAGTTCTCTCTCTCGCTCAGGCCGGATCAGACGCGACGGCGCTTGGGCGGGCGGACACCGTTGTGCGGCGTGGGCGTGACGTCGCTGATCGCGCCGACCTCCAGGCCGGTGGCGGTGAGCGAACGGATCGCCGTCTCGCGGCCCGAGCCCGGGCCCTTGACGAAGACGTCGACCTTGCGCATGCCGTGCTCCATGGCGCGGCGGGCAGCAGCCTCGGCGGCCATCTGGGCGGCGAACGGGGTGGACTTGCGCGAGCCCTTGAAGCCGACCTGGCCGGCAGAGGCCCACGCGATCACGGCGCCGGTGGGGTCCGTGATCGAGATGATCGTGTTGTTGAACGTGCTCTTGATGTGAGCGTGCCCGTGGGCGACGTTCTTCTTCTCCTTGCGACGAACCTTCGTCACACGAGCCTTGGGAGGCATTTTTCTCCTACGTCAGAACTGAATGTCGGTGAGACGTGATCGCGAGGCGATCAGCGTCACTTGGCCTTCTTCTTGCCGGCCACGGTGCGCTTCGGGCCCTTGCGGGTGCGCGCGTTGGTCTTGGTGCGCTGACCGCGCACAGGCAGACCACGACGGTGACGCAGACCTTCGTAGGAGCCGATCTCGACCTTGCGGCGGATGTCGGCCTGCACCTCACRGCGAAGGTCACCCTCGAGGCGGTAGTTGCCCTCGAGGAAGTCACGAAGCGCAACGAGCTCGGTCTCACCGAGGTCCTTGACGCGGGTGTTGGGGTCGACGCCGGTGGCAACCAGCGCCTCCTTGGAACGGGTGCGACCGACACCGAAGATGTAGGTCAGTGCGACCTCGACGCGCTTCTCGCGCGGAAGGTCGACTCCAACAAGACGAGCCATGTTGGTTTGTCTCCTGATTTCTGTGACGCGGAGGTCTGGAGCAGTGCACCGATCCGGGGTCACGGTCCGCCACACAGAAGGACGGGCCACCGGTCCCCGGCCTCCGTGCCGGGGGTGACGTCCTGCGCCGACACGACGGTCGGTCATCAGGGGCCGGGTGCTGCTTTCATTCACTTGTCTTGCGTGCTGTCGAAGTTCTGTCGACGGCGAGGGTGGTGCTTCTGCTCAGCCCTGGCGCTGCTTGTGGCGCAGGTTCTCGCAGATCACCATGACCCGACCGTTGCGGCGGATCACCTTGCACTTGTCGCAGATCTTCTTGACGCTCGGCTGAACCTTCATCTGCCTGCTGTCTTCAGATCGCGCGCCTGCCACCGCGGGCCCCGGAGGGCACGTGACGATCAGGTGCTTGGTTGTGTAACCGGGAGTTGGTGCCTCGCACTCGTCCCGGCCTGACATGCCCGCTCTCGCGGACCGGTCGCGGCCGACCCTGGTGCTCAGCGGTAGCGGAAGACGATCCGACCGCGGGTCAGGTCATAGGGCGAGAGCTCGACCACCACACGGTCCTCCGGGAGGATCCTGATGTAGTGCTGTCGCATCTTGCCCGAGATGTGTGCGAGCACCTTGTGACCGTTGGAGAGCTCCACCCGGAACATCGCGTTCGGGAGAGCCTCGACGATCGTGCCCTCGATCTCGATGACACCGTCCTTCTTGGCCATATCCTCCGTCTATCTGTTGGTGGCCGACCCGGACTGAACCGGCCTTTGGGACGTGCCTAGGTGCCGTGCTCGTCGCACAGCGAGAACTCAGGCGCCGAGGCACACGACACCCAACGCACAAGACTACGCCACGGGGGCCCGTTCCCCGAAATCGTGGCCGTGGGGGACGACCCACCCGGACCAACCCCGTCGGGGCCCTGCGGAAGGTCCTCCCACGGGAGGATCCCGTATGCCGTCGCCTTGGGTAGCGTGCTCGCGTGACCGTCCGGCCCGCACCCCAGGCTCCTGCTGCGCCGGCCGCACCCGGCGGGGCGGCCCGGCCGCTCGTCGACCGCGTCGGGGCGATCATCGCCTTGCTCTACTTCGTCACGTCGATCACGGTCGCCGCAGGGCTGGGCCGCAGCGCCTGGTGGGTCAACGTGCGGGACCAGCCTGCGGTCCTCGGCTACGTCGGCATCGGGCTCGGCGCCCTCGCCCTGCTCCTGCTCCCCCGCTTCCCTCGCGCGACGTTCGCGGCGTGCGGGGTGCTCGCCTACCTGCTGTACGCCGTCGGGGCCATGCTCGGGCTGCCGACGGTGCTCATGGCCCTGGTCGCGCTCTTCGGCGTCACCCTCTGGACCGACCGGCGCGGCGGGCTGTGGGCCCTCGCGGCGGCGCTCGGCTCGATCGGCCTCGCCACCGTGCTGCTCCTCCTCCGCTTCGGCTACCTCCTCCCGCCCCTCGAGACCTTCCTGTCCGACCGGGTCGCCGTCTTCCTCTTCAACAGTGCCGCCGTCGTCGTGCTCACCTGGGCCGTGGCCGACCAGGTGCGCGCCGCCCGGGAGCGGGCCGCGCTCCAGGACGAGTCCGCGTCGCACGCGGCCGACGCGGTCGCTCACGAACAGGCCGAGCGCGCTGCCGTGAGCCGCGCTGACGGCCTGGCCGACCGGCAGCGGATCGCCCGCGAGATGCACGACGTCGTGGCGCACGGACTCTCGGTCATGATCGTGCAGGCCGACGGTGCGCGCTTCGCGGCCGCCTCCGACCCGGACGCCGCGACGACCGCGCTCGCGACGATCGCCGCGACCGGGCGGGCCTCGTTGGCCGAGATGCGGCGGCTGCTGGGCGTGCTCCGCGACGACACGACCGGCGTCCCGGAGGCGCCGCAGCCGGGACTGGCCGACATCGAGACGCTCGTGGCGGGCCTCACCGCGGGCGGGAGGGTCGTGCACCTGCGCCAGGAGGGCGAGCTGCTGCCCCACGACGCGACCGAGGGTGACGCCGCGACCGGGCTGACGGCATACCGGATCGTCCAGGAGGCCCTGACGAACGTCATGAAGCACGCCGGCGAGGACGCGACGGCCTGGGTCAGCGTGACGGCCGGACCGAGCCGCGTCGTCGTCGAGGTCGTCGACGACGGCGCCGGCGGGGGCGACGTCGACGGCGGTGCGGGCCACGGCCTGCGTGGCATGGCCGAGCGGGTCGAGGTGCTCGGCGGCTCGCTCGTCACCGGACCTGATCCTCGCGGGGGGTACCGCGTCGTGGCGACACTGCCCCGGCTCGCGGCCGGGGCGACCCGACCCATCGAGGTCGCGCCGTGATCCGCGTCATGATCGTCGACGACCAGGCGCTGGTCCGGGCGGGCTTCGCCATGCTCGTGCGCTCGCAGCCCGACCTCGTCGTGGTCGCCGAGTGCGCCGACGGGCAGCAGTGCCTCGACACCCTCTCGACGGTGCCGGTCGACGTCGTCCTCATGGACGTCCGGATGCCACGGATGGACGGCATCGAGGCCACCCGCCTGATCGTCGAACGCGACTGCGCCACGAGAGTTCTCGTGCTGACGACCTTCGACCTCGACGAGTACGCCTTCACGGCCCTGCGTGCCGGCGCCTCCGGCTTCCTCCTCAAGGACGCGCCACCCGAGGACCTCCTCGCGGCGATCCGGACGGTGCACGCCGGCGACGCCGTCATCGCGCCGTCGACGACGCGCCGGCTCGTCGAGACGTACGTCCGGAGCGCTCCCGTGGCGCCGGCCCTCCTCGACCGCACGACGGCCCTGACCGACCGGGAGCGCGAGGTCTGGGTGGCCATCGCCAACGGCCTGACGAACTCCGAGATCGCCGAGGCGCTCTTCGTGTCCGAGACGACGGTCAAGACGCACGTCGGCCACATCCTGGCCAAGACCGGTGTCCGCGACCGCGTCGCGCTCGTCG
The DNA here is from genome assembly GCF_052113925.1 of Terrabacter sp. RAF57. Classification (NCBI taxonomy): domain Bacteria; kingdom Bacillati; phylum Actinomycetota; class Actinomycetes; order Micrococcales; family Intrasporangiaceae; genus Terrabacter; species Terrabacter sp. RAF57. Next base: position 443,939 of record NZ_JBFRDT010000002.1, read on the forward strand.
TGCTGGCCTACCAGACGGGCGCCGTGGCGCTGTCCTGAGCCGGGCGAGGGCGCGGACACAGCCGCGTTCTCCACCGGGCCTGCGCCGCGCTCCTCCCGGAGGAGGATGCCGAGCTCGGTCCACGGCCCGATGCGGCCTCGGGCTCGCGCTCCTAGCGTCGAGTCATGATCGAGACAGACCCGTCGGCCACCGCCGCGCTCGCACCCCCGGGGACCACCTCGATGGCCGGCGAGCTCGCCGAGGCCGTCGTCGACCACGGGGCAATCGCAGCGAACGTCCGCACCCTCCGCGCGACCGCCGGCACCCGGCTCATGGCCGTCGTCAAGGCCGACGCGTTCGGGCACGGTGCCGTGCCGGTCGCCCGCACCTGCCTCTCCGCCGGCGCGTCCTGGCTCGGGGTGACCCGCGTCGGCGAGGCGCTCGAGCTGCGTCGGGCCGGCATCACGGCGCCGGTCCTCGCGTGGCTCTTCGAGCCGTCCCGCGCCGAGGAGGCGGTCACCGCAGACGTGGACCTCTCGGTGAGCAGCCCCGGTGACCTCGCAGCGGTCGCCCGCGCGACGGGACGCCCCCGCCTCCACCTCAAGCTCGACACCGGCCTGCACCGCAGCGGCTGCCCCGGCGAGGACTGGGCCGGGCTCGTGTCGGCCGCTGCGGCCCTGGAGTCGGCCGGTCGGGTGCGGGTGGTCGGCCTGTGGTCCCACCTGTCGCACGGCGGGGAGCCGGACGCGGTCGCGACCCACCGCCAGCTGCTCATGTTCCGCGTCGGCGTCGACCTCGCCCGTGCCGCCGGACTGCGCCCCGAGGTCGTCCACCTCGCGAACACCGCTGCAGTGCAGGCGAACTCACGCCCCACGGCATACGACCTCGTCCGGGTCGGAGCCGGGATCTACGGGATCGGCGACGGACTGAGCCCCGCGCTGACCCTGCGCACCCGGGTCGTGCAGGTGCGTCGTGTCGCGACGGGTCGCGGGGTCGGCTACGACCACGTCGGCCGCACGACGCGCGACACCCATCTGGCACTCGTCCCGCTCGGCTACGCCGACGGGTTGCCACGCGCCGCGACGGGGCGGGCGAGCGTGTGGGTCGGCGGGCGACGGGCCTCGCTCATCGGCCGGGTCTGCATGGACCAGGTTGTCGTCGACGTGGGCCCGGAGCCGGTCCCGGTCGGCGCCGAGGTGCTCGTCCTCGGAGCGGGCGACCGCGGCGAGCCGACCGCCCGGGACTGGGCGCGCTGGGCCGGCACCAACGAGCACGAGATCTACACGGGCATCGGCGCACGCGTCGAGCGCCGGCACGTCGGGTTCGCCGCGGGCATCCAGCGGCCCCGCGTCGGAATGGAGGAACGATGAGGGTCGCGGTCATCCACGGAGGCACGAGCACCGAGCACGCCGTGTCCGTCGCGAGCGGTCAAGGGATCATCGCCGGCCTGCGCAGCGCCGGCCACGACGTCGTTCCCGTCCTCCTCGAGCGGTCGGGCGAGTGGCGGACCGGCACCGGCTCGGGCGTGCGGCACGCCGCCGAGACCCTGCTGGGCTGTGACGTGGCGGTGCCCGCGCTGCACGGGGTCGTCGGCGAGGACGGCACCATCCAGGGGTTCCTCGAGATCCTCGGCGTGCCCTACGTCGGCTCGCCCGTCGCGGCGAGCGCCGTCTGCCTGGACAAGCAGCTGACGAAGCTCGTCGTGGCCGCGGCCGGGGTGCCGGTCGCACCGGGCCTGCTCGTGCCCTCCGAGCGGGCGGTCGCCGCGACGCGTTCGGCCGGTGAGCTCGAGCGGCTCGTCGACGACGTGACCGCGGCGGGCCTGCTCGGCCCGCTCTTCGTCAAGCCGGTGCACGGAGGGTCGAGCCTGGGGGTCACCCGGATCGACGTCGTCGCCGACCGCACGCACCGAGGGCGGCCAGGGGCCCTCGCTGCGGAGCTGTCGGCGACGCTGTCGGCTGCGCTGTCGACGGCCCTGTCGACCGCGCTCGAGGGCGGGACGGACGCCGTGATCGTCGAGGCGGAGGTGGCCGGGCTCGAGGTCGACGTGCCGGTCCTCGAGCTGCCCGACGGGCAGGTGCGGTGCGGCCCGACCCTGCTCGTCGAGAGCGACCCCGACGAGCCGTTCTTCACCGAGACCGCCAAGTACGTCAGTGCCGGTACGCGGTTCACCGTGCCCGCCGGGCTCCCCCCGGAGCAGACCCGACGCCTGGAGCGGCTCGCGACCACGGCCTACCGGGCGCTCGGATGCCGGGGCCTCGCCCGCGTCGACTTCATCGTGGGGCGGGACGGACCGGTGCTCAACGAGGTCAACACCTTCCCGGGCTTCACCCCGGCCTCGCAGTTCCCGCGGATGTGGGCCGCCGCCGGTCTGACCTACCCGGAGCTCGTCGACGTCCTCGTGCGCACGGCGGCGGCACGACCGGTCTCAGCGACCGGCCATCCGGTCGACGCGACCCGCGACGTGGTCGTCGGATGAGCGCGTCGCCGAGCGACGTCGCGCCGACCGGGTCCACCGGCCCGGTGCTGCTCGCGGACCCGAGGGTCAGCGCCATCCCCGTCGTCGAGGACGGCTCCCCTCTCGTCGACCTCGCCGGCGTCGGGCTTCGGGTCAGTTCTCAGCCGCCGCCTCCGCCGCCCGGTCTCGGCCTGCCGCCCACATCGACCGACCCGGTCCCGGGGGCACGGCCCAGATCGCACCGGCTGGTCCGACGCACGCTGGCCGAGCGTCTCGCGGAGGCGGAGACCCTGCTCCCCGACGCCCTGCGCCTGCTTGTCGTCGAGGGGCTGCGGCCGGTGGGCACCCAGCGGATGATCCATGCGGCGTACCGGGCCCGTCTCGCGACCGAGCGGCCCGGAATCGCCACGCACGCCCTCGACCGGCTCACGAGCAGGTTCGTCGCCCCACCGGCCACGGCGCCGCACGTCAGCGGGGCCGCCGTCGACGTGACGCTCGCCGACGGCGACGGCCGGCCGCTCGACCTCGGCTGTCCCGTCGACGCGACCCCGGAGGAGAGCGGCGGGGCGTGCTACTTCGACGCCCCGGGTCTCGACGACGAGGCACGCCACCTGCGGCGCGTGCTCGCCTGCGCCCTGGTCCCGGCGGGCCTCGTGAACTACCCGACCGAGTGGTGGCACTGGTCGTTCGGGGACCGCTACTGGGCCCACGTCCCAGGCAGTCCCTTCGCGGTCCACGGACCGGTGGCTGCCCCGGACCACGCCTCGGACGCTGCCGCGACGCTCAGCCCTCGAGCTCGGCCCGGCGGAGGGTGACGCGCTCGAGGACCTCGTCGGGGATCGGCCGCTCGACGCTGAAACGGATCGTGCCCTTGCTCAGGGAGTGCCCCGTCAGGTCGGGTGCGACGGCCTCGACGACGGCGGGGCTGAACGGGAAGACCGACAGGTGCCTGGCCGCGGCCGTGATCCCGAGGAGCGGACGACCGGCGAGGCGCAGGGCCGGCATGCCGTAGCTCGTCCCCTCGTCCGCGTCCGGCGCCACCCGCCGGGCGATGTCGACGACGTGCTGCAGGGCTGCGCGCTGGTCCGGCTCGAGTCCGACGAGGTAGTCAGCGATGGTTCCCACCCGGCCATGGTGGCACCATCGTCCTCGCCACGGGCCTGTTCGAGGCACCCGCTCGCCCGGGTATGGGTGGACGACCCCTCCACGGCCGTCGTCACGACGTCCCTCCACGAAAGGCCATCCATGAGCGCTCGCACCCGCACGCGCACGCGGACCTCGACCATCGTCGTGCTCCTCTGGCTCCTCATCGGCGTCTTCGCCGCCTTCCAGCGCGGCTACTTCGGCTCGTCCGACCCGAGCTGCAGCCGGTTGGCCACGACGGCCGTGACGATCGTCGCCGGCCCGCTCAACTACGTCGGGCTCGACCCGCGCATCGGCTGCTCGACGCCCCAGCCCTCGAACTAGCCCGTGAGCGAGGCGGGTGGGAGCGGCATACTGGCCGGGTGACCGAGCCCGGCGCTGACGCCCACGTCCCACCCGCCACCTCCACGCCGTCGGAGGCCCGGGCGACGTCGCCCGACCGCACCGAAAGGGTGACGGCCCCCTCGGAGGCGGAGAGCGTCGAGGACTACTTCGCGCGCATCGCGGCCGCGGCCGGCGACGACGGTCGCCTTCCCGTCGCGGTCGAGGAGATGCCCGGCTGGGACATCTACCCCTACGAGATCGAGGGCCTGCGTCTCAAGCCGGTGCAGCCTCCGGCCGACGAGGAGCCGGCCCGGCGGGGCGAGCAGGCCCGCGACTGCTGGTGCACCGACGGCTTCGGGGACGCCGACGACCGGCTCGTCTGGTCGAACGCCCGCTGGCGCCTCACGCTCTCCGTCGACACCGGCCTGCCGGTGATGCTCATGCTCATGCCACTCGCGCACCACGACCTGCCCTCCCTGCCGGGCGACCTCGCCGCCGAGATGGGCCAGCTCGTCGTGGCGGTCTCCGACGCCGTCGAGCACGTGCCGAGCGTCGGCCGCGTCCAGCTGGCGAAGTACGGCGACGGCGGCGCGCACCTGCACCTGTTCTTCCTCGGCCGTCCCGCGCGCATGCTCCAGTTCCGCGGGTCACCCCTCATCGACTGGGAGGAGAACCTCCCCCGGGTCCCCCTCGACGTGCTCCGGGCGAACGCGCGCGTCGTCGCCGAGCGGATGGTCGTCCACGTGGGCGGCACGCCAGGGGGCCTCGGCCGCTAGAGCGCTCGCCGCTGGGCGGGTACGCCGGCGACCGCCGCGCCGTGTCGGCCCGGGTCGACGGCGCCCCGTGCCTTCCTCAGACCCGGTGGATCGCCGGTCGCTCGAAGAAGAGCACGGCGACGACGCCGATGAGCAGGACCGCGGCGGGCAGCATCATCGACTCGGCCATCGCATCGGCGAAGCCGCTCGCGACCTGCGCCGGCATCGTCGCTCCGGACCCCTGCAGTCCGCCGAGCTGGCCGGAGATGCCCGGCAGGTCGGCGGCGAGCCGGGCCTCGATGAGGGCCGCGATGGCTGCGCTGCCGAGGACGGCACCGACCTGGCGGGTCGTGTTGTAGACGCCCGACCCGGCACCGGCCGACGACAGCGGCAGGTTGCGGGTGGCGGTCGCGCCGAGCGGGCCCCACATGAAGGCGTTGCCGACTCCCATGAGGGCCATGGGCAGGAGCAGCACCCACGTCTCGGTCTCGGGGTGCATGACGAGGGCGAGCCAGAGCAGCGACAGGGCCGTGAGGCCGATCCCGGCCGCGGTGATGCCGCGCGGGTGGACCCGGTCGGCGAGCCGGCCGGACACGGGGGCCAAGCCACCCGAGATGACGGCCATCGGCGCGAGCAGGAGCGCCGAGGCGGTCGGCGACATCCCGCGCACCGCCTGGGCGTAGAGCATGAGGGGGAAGGCCATCGCCGTGATGGAGAAGCCGATGGTCGTGATCGCGACGTTGGCGAGCGAGAAGTTGCGGTCGTCGAAGAGGCGCAGAGGCAACAGCGGCTCGCGGGTGTTGTGCGCCTGCCACCAGATGAAGACGCCGAGCACGAGCAGACCGACGCCGATGAGGAGCGGCACGGAGACGAACCCGGAGATGGTCCCCCAGTCGTAGGTCTCGCCCTCCTGGACGCCGAACACGACGAGGAACATCCCGACCGCCGAGAGCGCGACGCCGATCCAGTCGAAGCTGTGGCTGTGCGTCTCGAGCCGCGGCACGAGCCGGGCGGCGAGCGCGAAGGCGACGACCCCGACGGGCACGTTGATGAAGAAGATCCACTCCCACCCGGGACCGTCGACGAGCAGGCCGCCGACGACGGGGCCCACGAGGATCGCCACGCCGGCCGTGGCACCCCACAGCGCCATGGCCTGGCCGCGGGAGGCCGCGGGGAACGTGCGGGTGATGACGGCCATCGTCTGCGGCGTCAGCATCGAGGCGCCGAGTCCCTGCACGACGCGGGCGAGGATGAGCCCGGTGATCGTGCCGGTGAGCCCGCACCACAGGGAAGCGAGCGTGAAGACCGTCAGCCCGACGAGGTAGAGGTTCTTCGGTCCGTAGCGGTCGCCGAGCCGGCCCGTGATGAGCAGCGGCGTGGCGTAGGCGAGCAGGTAGGCGCTCGTGACCCAGATGACGCTGTTGACGTCGGTGTCGAGTCCCTTGAGGATCGCGGGTGTCGCCACCGACACGATGGTCGAGTCGACGAGGATCATGAAGAAGCCGATGACCATCGCCCAGAGGGCCGGCCACGGGTTGTGCCCGTCGGGCACCCCGCCCAGCGGCGTCACGGGGGCGGCCCCGGGCGCCACGACCTCTCCCGTCGCGTCGCGTCCGGTCACGTCGGTGGTGCTGTCCTCGCCGGCCACGGTGGCCCCCTCTTCCGCTGCCTGACGCAGCACCTTCGATTGTGCACCCGGGCACCGACAGCCGTCAGGCTCCCGTCGAGGGTCCGTCCGAGGGTCCGTGCGAGGGTCCTTCGAGCGCCCCGGGACGGACGCCCGACCGGCCCATGACGGCACGGGCCCCTCAGGCGTACGACCAGCGCGTCGCCAGCCACAGCGGGTCGTGGCCGGTGAGCGGCACCATCCGCCACGTCAGGTCGGCGTCGGCGCCGCGCAGACGCGCCTCGATGCGGAAGCGGTGGGGCGTCTCGACGGCGATGACCTCCGCTCGGAAGGTGTCCTCGTCGACCCAGCCGCCGCTCGAGACGACGGGCAGGCTCGCGCCCGCGGCCACGAGCTCCCCCTCACGCCACAGCCCTCGCCCCACAGGGACGCGCAGCCACTCACCGCGCCGGCTGAGCCCGAGCACGACGTCGGGGCCGTCGCGGGTCACGGAGACGGCGGTGTAGTCGGCCGACAGGTCGGAGCCCTCCGAGCGGGTGAACTCGGCGTACTCCGGACCGAGCGCGTCCCCGGACATCGCGGGGATCTCGAGACCGGCGAGGCGCTCGGTGAGGGCACAGTCGGAGTCGGCGGAACCGCTCCCGCTGATGGCCGGCACGACGTGGGCCCACAGCCCGTCGAGGGTGGACTGCATGCGCGACTGCTCAGCGGTGATCGCCACGACCGTGTCGTGCTCGGGCAGCACGACGAGGAACTGGCCGTAGGCACCGTCGCCGCGATAGCCGTGGCGCTGCATCCAGAACGAGTAGCCGTAGCCGCGGCGCCAGTCGTCGTCGGCGTCGGGGTCCTCGCTGACCGGTCCGAACCCGCGGGTGGCCTCGGCGACCCACGCCTCGGCCAGCAGCTGGCGCCCCTCCCACCGGCCACGGTCGAGGTAGAGCTGGGCGATGGAGGCGATGGCCTCGGTGGTCAGGTGCGACCCGGTGAACCCGAGCTCGCGCCCGAGCGGGTCGCGGTGCCAGGGGACGTCGGGCAGCCCGAGGGGCGCGAGCAGCCGCGGTCGCAGCATCTCGGCCACGCCGACCCCGACGACACGCCGCACGATGACGGCGAGCAGGTAGGTCGCCACCTGGTTGTAGGCGAAGACCGTCCCCGGCTGCCGGGTCGGCCGGGTCGCGAAGACGCGCGGGACCCAGTCGTCCCCGTCGCCGCCCTCGCTGCCGCTCAGCCGGTCGAAGACGTGTGCCCACGCGTCCTCCTCGTGCCCGACGGTCATCGAGAGGCAGTGCGTGATCCGCACGTCCTCCCAGCCGTCGGCCACCAGGGCGCGGTCGAGCTCGGGGAAGTGGTCGAGGACCCGGTCGTCGAGCGACAGGCGCCCCTCCTGCAGGAGGAAGCCGACGGCCGTGGCCATCACCGTCTTCGAGAGGGAGTACGCGAGGTGGACGCGGTTGGCGGCGTACGGCCTCCACCAGCCCTCCGCGACGACGTGTCCATGACGCACGACCATGAGGCTGTGCAGCCCGAGGTTGTCACGCTCGGCGGCGTCGACGAACGCGTGGATGCCGGCGGCGTCGACGCCCTGCGCCGACGGGGTGCTGCGGGGAAGGCTCACGAGCGTGAGGCTACGCGTCCGGAGCCCGTCGGTGGGTCGGTGACGGCCCCGAGTCGCGCGCGGTCAGGCGGTGACGTCGAGGGGGGCGTATGCCGCCCCGGCAGCAGCGAGGGCAGCCTGGCCACCGTCGACGGCCGTGAGGATCCACAGGCCGTCCTCGCGGACCGCGACCGAGTGCTCCCAGTGCGCGGCCCGCGTGCCGTCGAGCGTCACCACGGTCCAGTCGTCGGCGAGCACCTTGGTGTCGATGCCGCCGAGGGTGACCATCGGCTCGATGGCACCGGTGAAGCCGTCGACGAGCTTGGGCCCCGTCTCGCGCACCGCGTAGTTCGGGATCTGGGGGTCCATGTGCATCTGGGTGCCGATGCCGTGGCCGACGTACTCGTCGATGACGCCGTAGGTGCGACCGTCGCGCGCGGCGGCAGCCTCGATGCTCGCCTCGACGGCGTCACCGACGGCGTAGAGACGACCGCCGACCAGCATCGCGGCGATCCCGGCGTAGAGGCTGGCCTCGGTGGCGTCGATGAGGGCGAGGTCCTCGGGACGACCCGCCTCGCGACCGCCGACGACGGCGGTGAAGGCCGCGTCGCCGTTCCAGCCCTTGACCTCGGCGCCGCAGTCGACCGAGACGATGTCGCCGGCCTCGAGGACGCGCGGACCCGGGATGCCGTGGACGACCTCGTCGTTGACGCTCGTGCACAGCGTGTGGCTGTAGCCGGGGACGAGCTGGAAGTTGGGGATGCCGCCGTTGCTGCGGATGAAGTCCTCCGCGAGGCGGTCCAGCTCGAGCGTCGTCAGGCCCGGACGCAGCTCGCTCGCGAGCAGCTCCAGCGTGCGCCCGACGAGCAGCCCCGCCTCACGCATGAGGCGGAGCTGCTCGTCGGTGCGGCCCTGGAGCCGGTTCCGGCGTCCGAACATCGGTGGTCCTTCTCGGTGACGACACCTGACGACGCCTGACGGCGACGTCGCGGCGGTGTGCTCAGGCGTGCTGCGGCAGAGCCGCGATGACACGGTCGGTGACGTCGTCGACGGCACCCATGCCGTCGACCTTGACGAGCAGGCCGGCGACCTCGTAGTGCTCCGCGAGGGGTGCGGTCTCCTTGCGGTAGATCGCCTGGCGCTCGCGGATGACGTCCTCGGTGTCGTCGGCGCGACCCTCGGTCTCGGCGCGCTTGAGCAGTCGCTCGACGATGGCGTCCTCGTCGACCTCGAGCTCGAGGACCGCGTCGAGCGCGTGCCCGCGCCGCGACAGCATCTCGTCGAGCGCGTCGACCTGCCCCGCAGTGCGTGGGTAGCCGTCGAGGAGGAAGCCGTGGGCGGCGTCGTCCCAGGTGAGCCGGTCCTCGACGATCTCGTTGGTGATGTCGTCGGAGACGTAGCCGCCGGACGTGATGATCTCGTGGACCTTGACGCCGAGCGGGGTCTGGTCCTTGATGTTGGCGCGGAAGATGTCGCCGGTCGAGATGGCCGGGACGCCGAGGCGCTCGGCGATCCGGGCGGCCTGCGTGCCCTTACCGGCGCCGGGCGGGCCGAGGATGATCAGTCGCATTAACGGAGGAACCCTTCGTAGTGACGCTGCTGCAGCTGCGCCTCGATCTGCTTCACCGTCTCCAGGCCCACACCGACGACGATGAGGATCGAGGTGCCACCGAACGGGAAGTTCTGGTTGGCGCCCACGAGCACGAGGGCCACGAGCGGGATGAGCGAGACGATCGCGAGGTAGATGGCACCCGGCACGGTGATTCGGGTCAGGACGTAGTTGAGGTACTCGGCCGTGGGTCGCCCGGCCCGGATACCCGGGATGAAGCCGCCGTACTTCTTCATGTTGTCCGCGACCTCGGTCGGGTTGAACGTGATGGACACGTAGAAGAACGTGAAGAAGAGGATGAGCGCGACGTAGGTCGCCATGTAGAAGGGGTGGTCACCCTTGACGAGGTTCTCCTGCACCCACGAGACCCAGCCCGGGTTGTTGCCGTCGGCGCGGGTGTTGAACTGCGCGACGAGGCCCGGCAGGGCGAGCAGGGAGCTGGCGAAGATGACCGGGATGACGCCGGCCATGTTGACCTTGAGCGGGATGTACGTGGACGTGCCGCCGTACATCCGGCGTCCGACCATCCGCTTGGCGTACTGCACCGGGATGCGGCGCTGGGACTGCTCGACGAAGACGACCGCGGCGATGACGAAGACACCGAGGATGAGGATGCCGAGGAAGGTGCCCCAGCCCTTGTTCTCCTTGATGGCCCAGAGCGAGGCGGGGAAGCCGGCGGCGATCGAGGTGAAGATCATGAGGGACATGCCGTTGCCGACGCCCTTGTCGGTGATGAGCTCGCCGAACCACATGATGAGGCCGGTGCCGGCCGTCATCGTCAGGACCATGATGAGGATCGTGACCATCGACTGGTCGGTCATGATCGAGTCGCAGGAGCCGCCGAAGAGGCTGGACGGGTTGCGCGCGAAGGTGACGAGGGTCGCCGACTGGAGGATCGCGAGACCGATCGTCAGGTAGCGGGTGTACTGCGTCAGCTTGCTCTGCCCTGACTGGCCCTCCTCCTTGAGCGCCTCGAAGCGCGGGATGACGACCGTGAGCAGCTGGATGATGATGCTGGCCGTGATGTACGGCATGATCCCGAGCGCGAACACGGACAGCTGCAGCAGCGCACCGCCGCTGAAGAGGTTGGCCAGGTTCAGGAAGCCGCTCTGGTCGCCGCTCTGACCCTTGCTGGCCTGCAGGCAGTCCTGCACGAGGCTGTAGCTGATGCCCGGCGTCGGCACGTGTGATCCGAGCCGGAACAGCACGATGATGCCGAGCGTGAAGAGCAGCTTCTTGCGCAGGTCCGGGGTACGGAACGCGCGTGCGAAGGCGGCGAGCACTGGGTCCTCCTGGGGGGCCGCGGGGTGGCGCGGCGTAATTCATGCAATCCGTGGAAGGTTAACGCAAAGGCGCAGCGCCCCGGGCTCCCACCGCGGTGGCCGACGTCACGTCGGCTCGCGGGTCGGGCGCCCGGGGCGCTGCTCACACGAGATGTGTGGTGTTCACTGAAGCCTGGTCTCAGCCGGCGAGGGCCGTGACCGTGCCGCCGGCGGCCTCGATCTTCTCCTTGGCGGAGGCCGAGAACTTGTGTGCCTCGACCTCGACCTTGACGGAGATCTCGCCCGTGCCGAGGACCTTCACCGGGAAGCCGTCACGGACGGCACCCTTGGCGACGAGGTCGGCGACGGACACCTGACCACCCTCCGGGAAGAGCAGCTGCAGGCGGTCCAGGTTCACGACCTGGTACTCCGTGCGGAACGGGTTCTTGAATCCGCGGAGCTTCGGGAGGCGCATGTGCATCGGCATCGAGCCGCCCTCGAAACGCTCCGGGACCTGGTAACGGGCCTTCGTACCCTTGGTACCACGACCAGCGGTCTTGCCCTTGGAGCCCTCACCACGACCGACGCGGGTCTTGGCGGTCTTGGCTCCGGGGGCCGGACGCAGGTGGTGGACCTTGAGGGCGGACTCGCCCGACTTCTTGGCGTTGTCGGCCATGGTCAGTCAACCTCCTCGACGGACACGAGGTGCGTGACCGTCTTGACCATCCCGCGGATCTCGGGACGGTCCTCCTTGACGACGACGTCGCCAATGCGCTTCAGACCGAGGCTGCGCAGCGTGTCACGCTGGTTCTGCTTGCCACCGATCTCGGAACGGGTCTGGGTCACCTTGAGACGAGCCATCACGCACCAGCCTTCGCAGCCTGGGCCTCGGCCATACCGGCGGCACGGGCCTTGAGCATGGCCGCCGGAGCGACCTCCTCGAGGGTCTTGCCACGACGGGCAGCGACCGACTCGGGGCGCTCGAGCTCGCGCAGGGCCTGGGCCGTCGCGTGCACGATGTTGATGGCGTTGTCGGAGCCCAGCGACTTGCTGAGGACGTCGTGGACGCCGGCGCACTCGAGCACCGCACGCACCGGGCCACCGGCGATGACACCGGTACCGGGGGCGGCGGGGCGGAGCATGACGACACCAGCGGCGGCCTCACCCTGGACGGGGTGCGGGATGGTGCCCTGGATGCGGGGGACCTTGAAGAAGTTCTTCTTGGCCTCCTCGACACCCTTGGCGATGGCCGCGGGAACTTCCTTGGCCTTGCCGTAGCCGACGCCCACCGTGCCGTCACCGTCACCGACGACGACGAGGGCGGTGAAGCTGAAGCGACGACCACCCTTGACGACCTTGGCGACACGGTTGATGGTCACGACGCGCTCGACGTACTGGTTCTTGTCGTCACGGCTGTCGCGGTTGTCGCGGCCGCCGCGGTTGTCACGGCGGTCTCCGCGCTCGGTGCGCTCGCCGCCACCGGCGGGGCCGGTGCCTCGACGCTGCTGTCCGGGCATCAGATGTTCCTCATCTCAACAATTGCGTTCACGAAGTTGCTCACAGGGACAGACCGCCTTCGCGGGCGCCCTCGGCGATCGCCGCGACACGGCCGTGGTACTTGTTGCCACCACGGTCGAACACGACGGCCTCGATACCGGCGTCCTTGGCACGGGCGGCCACGAGCTCGCCGACCTTCTTGGCCTTGGCCGTCTTGTCACCGTCGAAGGAGCGCAGGTCGGCCTCCATCGTCGAGGCCGAGGCCACGGTCTTGCCGACGGTGTCGTCGACGACCTGGACGAAGAGGTGACGGCTCGAGCGCGACACGACGAGGCGGGGGCGCGCCGCGGTGCCGGCGATCTTCTTGCGACCGCGAACCTGGCGACGGATGCGGGCGGCAGCCTTGGACTTACCGCGCTTGATGATCATTGCCATGGCTTACTTACCGGCCTTTCCGACCTTGCGACGGATCTGCTCGCCCGCGTAGCGAACGCCCTTGCCCTTGTACGGGTCGGGCTTGCGCAGCTTGCGGATGTTCGCCGCGACCTCACCGACGAGCTGCTTGTCGATGCCCTGCACCGAGAAGCGGGTCGGGTTCTCGACGGCGAAGCTGATGCCGGCGGGAGCCTGGATGAGGATCGGGTGCGAGTATCCGAGCGAGAACTCGAGGTCCGAGCCCTTCGCGGCGACACGGTAACCCGTGCCGTGGATCTCCATCTTCTTCTCGTAGCCCTCGGTGACACCGAGGACCATGTTGTTGATGAGCGACCGGGTCAGGCCGTGGCGCGAGCGCGAGTCGCGCTCGTCGTTGGGGCGCTTGACCTCGAGGTTGCCCTCGCCCAGCTCGACCGTGATCGGCTGCACGACGGTCAGGGAGAGCTCACCCTTGGGGCCCTTGACGATGACGTCCTGGCCCTCGACCTTGACGTCCACACCCGAGGGGATGGAGACCGGAAGTCGTCCGATTCGCGACATGTCAGTGTCTCCTTACCAGACGTAGGCGAGGACTTCCCCACCCACGCCCTTCTCGTGTGCCTGGCGGTCGGTCAGCAGACCGTTCGACGTCGACAGGATCGCGACGCCGAGGCCACCGAGAACCTTGGGCAGGTTCGTCGACTTGGCGTAGACGCGCAGACCGGGCTTGCTCACGCGACGCACGCCGGCGATGGAGCGCTCGCGGTTCGGGCCGTACTTGAGGTCGATGGTCAGCGTCTGGCCGACCTCGGCCTCCTCGATCTTCCACGAGGCGATGTAGCCCTCGCTCTGGAGGATCTCGGCGATGTTCTTCTTCAGCTTCGAGTACGGCATGGAGACGACGTCGTGGTGCGCCGAGTTGGCGTTCCGGACGCGGGTCAGCATGTCCGCAATCGGGTCAGTCATGGTCATGTGGGCTCTCCGCCCTTCCTCACCGGGGTTTCGACCGGGGCTATCTGCCCGGCGACGGCTGGGCCGTCGTGTGGCCGACCTACGGTGTCAGAGGTGTGTTGGTCTTGGGGTTGCTCTGGGCTCGGGGAGCCGATTACCAGGAGCTCTTGGTCACGCCCGGCAGCTCGCCCGCGTGAGCCATCTCGCGAAGGCAGATGCGGCAGAGGCCGAACTTGCGGTACACCGAGTGCGGGCGACCGCACTTCTGGCAACGGGTGTACGCGCGGACCTTGAACTTCGGCTTCCGGTTCGCCTTGTTAACGAGCGCGGTCTTGGCCATGTCAGTTCTCCTTGAAGGGGAAGCCGAGCTGCTTGAGCAGCGCGCGACCCTCGTCATCGTTGGTCGCCGTGGTGACCACGGTGATGTCCATGCCTCGCACGCGGTCGATCCGGTCCTGGTCGATCTCGTGGAACATCGACTGCTCGGTCAGGCCGAACGTGTAGTTGCCGTTGCCGTCGAACTGCTTCGGCGAGAGGCCACGGAAGTCACGGATGCGCGGGAGGGCGATCGTCACGAGACGGTCGAGGAACTCCCACATGCGGTCACCGCGCAGCGTCGTGTGGGCGCCGATGGGCATGCCCTCACGCAGCTTGAACTGGGCGATCGACTTGCGAGCCTTCGTCACGACCGGCTTCTGACCGGTGATGGCGGTGAGGTCGCGGACGGCACCCTCGATGAGCTTGCTGTCCTTGGCCGCGTCGCCGACACCCATGTTGACGACGACCTTGACGACGCCGGGAACCTGCATGACGTTGGCGTAGCCGAACTGCTCGAGCATCGAGCTCTTGATCTCGTCCTGGTAGCGCTGCTGAAGGCGCGGCTTGGTGCTGGTGTCAGTCATTCTCAGAGGTCCTTGTCCGACTTGACCGCGACACGGACGCGGGACGCCTTCTGACGGCCATTGCGCTCGACGGTCTCGACACGCGTCTTGACGCGGGTCGGCTTCTTCGACTCGGGGTCGACGATCGCCACGTTGCTCACGTGGATCGCGGCCTCGGTGTGCGTCAGGCCACCGGTGCGGGTGCCACGGGCGGTCGCGCCGGCCTTGACGTGCTTGGTGACGCGGTTGATGCCCTCGACCAGCACACGCTGGGTCTCGGGGTAGACCGCGATGACCTTGCCCTGCTTGCCCCGGTCGCCGCCGTTCTTCTGGCTGCGGCCGGAGATGACCTGGACGAGGTCGCCCTTCTTGATCTTCATCTTGCTGATGGTGGTCTTCGCCATGTTCACAGCACCTCCGGCGCGAGCGAGATGATCTTCATGAACTTCTTCTCGCGCAGCTCACGGCCCACCGGGCCGAAGATGCGGGTACCACGAGGGTCACCGTCGGCCTTGAGGATCACCGCAGCGTTCTCGTCGAACTTGATGTAGGAACCGTCGGCGCGGCGACGCTCCTTGACGGTGCGGACGATGACGGCCTTGACGACGTCACCCTTCTTCACGTTGCCGCCAGGGATCGCGTCCTTGACGGTGGCGACGATGGTGTCGCCGATGCCGGCGTAGCGACGGCCCGAGCCGCCGAGAACACGGATGCAAAGGATTTCCTTGGCACCGGTGTTGTCGGCGACGCGCAGCCGCGACTCCTGCTGAATCACTGTCTAACTCCTGTCGTCGTGCTGGTTCTCACCGGTTGCCCGGATGAGCCTTGCCGAACGGAAATGGGGGGTGGCTTACTTGGCCTTCTCGAGGATCTCGACAATGCGCCAGTGCTTCGTCGCGGAGAGCGGACGCGTCTCCATGATGAGCACGCGGTCGCCCACGCCGGCCTCGTTCTGCTCGTCGTGCGCCTTGACCTTGCTGGTGCGGCGGATGACCTTGCTGTAGAGCGCGTGCTTGACGCGGTCCTCGACCTCGACGACGACGGTCTTGTCCATCTTGTCGCTCACCACGTAGCCCTGACGGGTCTTGCGGTAGTTGCGCTCACTCGCCTGGTCGCTCACGACCTTCTCCTGCTCGCTCATGCGTCAGCCTCCTGCGCCTTGTCAGCCTTCTTGGCCTTCTTCTCGGCCTTGTCAGCCTTCTCGGCCTTGTCAGCCTTCTCGGCCTTGTCGGCCTTCTTGTCGGCCTTGGCAGCCTTCTTCTCGACCTTCTCGGCCTTCTCCGGCGCCTTGGGGGCGGCGGGGGCCGAGCCGATGCCGAGCTCGCGCTCACGCATCTCGGTGTAGATGCGCGCGATGTCCTTCTTGACGGCGCGCAGACGGCCGTGG
Source organism: Terrabacter sp. RAF57 (assembly GCF_052113925.1). Lineage (NCBI taxonomy): Bacteria > Bacillati > Actinomycetota > Actinomycetes > Micrococcales > Intrasporangiaceae > Terrabacter > Terrabacter sp. RAF57. Next base: position 459,820 of record NZ_JBFRDT010000002.1, read on the forward strand.
TTGTCCAGCTGGCCGGTGGCCGACTGGAAACGCAGGTTGAACAGTTCTTCCTTGGCCTTCTTCAGCTCGTCCGCCAGCTTCGTGTCGTCCAGACCACGCAGCTGCTCGGGAGCCAGGTCCTTGGTTCCGACTGCCATCAGATGTCACCACCCTCACGCTGAACGAAGCGGCACTTCATGGGGAGCTTGTGCATCGCGAGGCGCATGGCCTCACGCGCCACCGGCTCCGCCACGCCCGAGATCTCGAACATGACGCGACCCGGCTTGACGTTGGCGATCCACCACTCCGGCGAACCCTTACCGGAACCCATGCGGGTCTCGGCGGGCTTCTTGGTGAGCGGACGGTCGGGGTAGATGTTGATCCACACCTTGCCGCCACGCTTCATGTAGCGGGTCATCGCGATACGAGCGGACTCGATCTGACGGTTGGTCACGTAGGCCGGCTCGAGAGCCTGGATGCCGTAGTCACCGAAGGCGATCGTCGTGCCACCCTTGGCCGCGCCGTGGCGGTTCGGGTGGTGCTGCTTGCGGTGCTTGACTCGACGGGGAATCAACATGGTCAGGCCTGCTCATTCTCGGTGCTGGCCGCGGCGGGGGCCTCGGCAGCAGCGGTCTCGTTCACTGCCGGAGCAGCGGCGGTCTCGTTGCGGTCACCACGACGGGCGCGGTTCGGACGGTCACCGCCGTCACGACGCGGACCACGCGACGGGCGCGGAGCGGCGGCCTGCTGGGCAGCGAGCTCCTTGGCCGTCATGTCGCCCTTGTAGATCCACACCTTGACGCCGATGCGGCCGAACGTGGTGCGGGCCTCGTAGAAGCCGTAGTCGATCTGCGCACGCAGGGTGTGCAGCGGGACGCGGCCCTCGCGGTAGAACTCGGTGCGGCTCATCTCGGCGCCGTTGAGACGGCCGGAGACCTGCACGCGGATGCCCTTGGCGCCGGCGCGCTGGGCGGACTGCATGCCCTTGCGCATGGCGCGACGGAACGCGACACGGGCCGAGAGCTGCTCGGCGATGCCCTGGGCGACCAGCTGCGACACGATCTCGGGGTTCTTGACCTCGAGGATGTTGAGCTGGACCTGCTTGCCCGTGAGCTTCTCGAGCTCGCCGCGGATGCGGTCGGCCTCGGCGCCGCGGCGACCGATGACGATGCCGGGGCGGGCGGTGTGGATGTCCACGCGGACGCGGTCACGGGTGCGCTCGATCTCGACCGATGCGATGCCGGCGCGCTCCATGCCCTTCTCCATCAGGCGACGGATCGAGACATCTTCCTTGACGTAGTCGCGGTAGCGCTGACCCGACTTCGTCGAGTCTGCGAACCAGCGGCTCTTGTGGTCGGTGGTGATGCCCAGACGGAAGCCGTGCGGGTTGACCTTCTGACCCATCAGCGGGCTCCCTTCGTGTTCTCCGGCTGCGTGACGACCACGGTGATGTGGCTCGTGCGCTTGTTGATGCGACCGGCGCGGCCCTGGGCGCGCGGCCGGAATCGCTTCATCGTCGGGCCCTCGTCCACGAACGCGGCCGTGATGACGAGGTTGCGCTCGTCGAAGGCGACCGACTCGCGGTCAGCCTTGACCCGGGCGTTGGCGATGGCGCTCTCGAGCACCTTCTTGACCGGCTCGGAGGCCGACTGCGGGGCGAAGGTGAGCACCGTGACGGCGTCGGTGGCGGCCTTGCCGCGGATCAGGTCCACGACACGGCGAGCCTTCTGCGGGCTGACACGGACGTGCCGCGCCGAAGCCTTGGCTTCCATGACTTCTTCCTTGGATTCGGTGGCCATCAGCGACGACGACCCTTCTTGTCGTCCTTCACGTGACCCTTGAACGTGCGGGTCGGTGCGAACTCGCCGAGCTTGTGGCCGACCATCGACTCGGTGACGAACACCGGGACGTGCTTGCGGCCGTCGTGGACGGCGAAGGTGTGGCTCAGCATGTCCGGGCTGATGACCGAACGACGCGACCAGGTCTTGATGACGTTCTTGGTGCCCGCTTCGTTCTGGGCGTCCACCTTCTTCTGAAGGTGGTCGTCGATGAAGGGGCCCTTCTTCAGGCTACGAGGCATTCCAAAGGCTCCTTATCAGCGCTTCTTGCCAGTACGGCGGCGACGAACGATGAGCTTGTCGCTTTCCTTGTGTCCCTTGCGGGTCCGGCCCTCGGCCTGACCCCACGGGCTGACGGGGTGACGTCCACCGGACGTCTTGCCCTCACCACCACCGTGCGGGTGGTCGACCGGGTTCATGGCGACACCACGGACGGTCGGGCGCTTGCCCTTCCAGCGCATGCGGCCGGCCTTGCCCCAGTTGATGTTGCTCTGCTCGGCGTTGCCCACCTCGCCGACGGTCGCGCGGCAGCGCGCGTCGACGTTGCGGATCTCACCGGACGGCATACGCAGCTGGGCGTAGGGGCCGTCCTTGGCGACGAGCTGCACGCGAGCACCCGCGGAGCGGGCGATCTTCGCGCCACCACCGGGCTTGAGCTCGATCGCGTGGACGACCGTACCCACCGGGATGTTGCGCAGCGGAAGCGAGTTGCCCGGCTTGATGTCGGCCGCGGGGCCGTTCTCGATCGGGTCGCCCTGCTTCAGCTTGTTCGGAGCCAGGATGTAGCGCTTCTCGCCGTCGGAGTACTGGACGAGCGCGATGCGCGCGGTGCGGTTGGGGTCGTACTCGATGTGAGCGACCTTGGCCGGCACGCCGTCCTTGTCATGGCGACGGAAGTCGATGACGCGGTAGGCACGCTTGTGGCCGCCACCGATGTGACGCGTGGTGATGCGGCCCGCGTTGTTGCGGCCACCCGTCTTCGACAGGGGGCGGACGAGCGACTTCTCCGGGGTGGAACGCGTGATCTCGACGAAGTCGGCGACCGACGAGCCACGACGGCCCGGCGTGGTCGGCTTGTACTTACGGATACCCATGTTCGTGTGTCCTTATTCTTCGTCGATCTCAGGCGCCCGCACCGAAGATGTCGATCGTTCCCTCGCGGAGGGAGACGATCGCACGCTTGGTGTCCTTGCGCTTGCCGAGGCCGAAACGGGTGCGACGGGTCTTGCCCTGACGGTTCAGGGTGTGGACCTTGTCGACCTTGACGTTGAAGATCTGCTCGATGGCGATCTTGATCTCCGTCTTGTTCGCACGGGGGTCGACGATGAAGGTGTACTTGCCCTCGTCGAGCAGACCGTACGACTTCTCGGAGACGACCGGCGCGATCAGGATGTCGCGGGGGTCCTTGGTGTGGATGCTCACTTGGTGGCCTCCTTGTCGGCCTTGTCAGCCTTCACGGGACCGGCGACGAACGCGTCGAGGGCGGCCTGGGTGAAGACGATGTCGTCGGCGCACAGGACGTCGTAMGTGTTGAGCTGGTCGGCGACCAGCACGTGGACGTTCTGCAGGTTGCGGACCGACTTGAACGCCACCTCGTCACCGCGCTCGAGCACGACGAGCAGGTTGGGGCGCTCGGTGAGACCGGCGAGCAGCGCGGCGGCGTCCTTCGCCGAGGGCAGGTCGCCCGAGACGATGGAGTCGACGACGTGGATGCGGTCGAAGCGGGCCCGGTCGGAGAGGGCACCGCGCAGGGCGGCGGCCTTCATCTTCTTGGGGGTGCGCTGCGAGTAGTCACGCGGCTGCGGGCCGTGGACGACGCCACCGCCGGCGAACTGCGGGGCGCGGGTCGAGCCCTGACGGGCGCGACCGGTGCCCTTCTGGCGGTAGGGCTTGCGCCCACCGCCGCGGACCTCGCCGCGGGTCTTCGTCGAGTGCGTGCCCTGACGAGCGGCCGCGAGCTGTGCCACCACGACCTGGTGGATCAGCGGGACGTTGGTCTGGACGTCGAAGATGTCAGCGGGAAGCGTGGGGGTCTTCGTGGCCATGTGGATCATGCACCCTTCGCAGCCGTGCGGATCAGGACGATGCCACCGCGGGGGCCGGGAACGGCACCCTTGATGAGCAGGAGGCCCTTCTCGGCGTCAACGGCGTGGATCTGGAGGTTCTGGGTCGTCTGGCGAACGCCACCCATGCGACCAGCCATGCGCATGCCCTTGAAGACACGGCCCGGGGTCGAGCAGCCGCCGATGGAGCCCGGCTTGCGGTGGTTGCGGTGCGCACCGTGGGAGGAGCTGACGCCGTGGAAGCCGTGACGCTTCATGACACCGGCGAAGCCCTTGCCCTTGGTCGTGCCCGTCGCGTCGACGCGCTGGCCGGCCTCGAAGGACTCGGCCGTGATCTCCTGGCCGAGCTCGTAGGCGGCGGCGTCGGCCGTGCGGAGCTCGACGAGGTGACGGCGCGGCGTCACGCCGGCCTTCTCGAAGTGGCCGCTCATGGGCTTGTTCACCTTGCGCGGGTCGATCGCACCGAAGGCGATCTGGACCGCGGAGTAGCCGTCGGTCTCGTCGGCACGCACCTGCGTCACGACGCAGGGGCCGGCCTTGACCACGGTCACGGGGACGAGCTTGTTGTCTGCGTCCCACACCTGGGTCATGCCGAGCTTCTCGCCGAGCACGCCCTTGACGTTCTTCTGAGCAACAGTCATCTCYACAACCGCCTCAGAGCTTGATCTCGATGTTGACGTCCGCCGGCAGGTCGAGACGCATCAGCGAGTCGACGGCCTTGGGCGTCGGGTCGATGATGTCGATGAGGCGCTTGTGCGTGCGCATCTCGAAGTGCTCGCGGCTGTCCTTGTACTTGTGCGGCGACCGGATGACGACGAAGACGTTCTTCTCCGTCGGCAGCGGGACGGGTCCCACCACGGTCGCGCCGGCGCGCGTCACTGTGTCAACGATCTTCCGCGCCGAGTTGTCGATGACCTCGTGGTCGTACGACTTCAGCCGGATGCGGATCTTCTGTCCCGCCATCTGATGAACGTCTCTCTCTCGCTTCTGACTACCGGTTCCCTTGGCCATCCGACCCCCGAGGTCGGGCGTGTCGCGCCCGCTTCGCGGTGAAAGGTGCGCACCTGAGTGCCACTTTCGTGTGGATTGCCCGGCCGAACCGGGTAACTTGCGCTTCCCTCGGGCCTCCGAGAGGAGTCCGGGCGAGTCCCCGTCAGGAGGCTCTCAAGGGGCGGCGGCACCGACATGGGTCAGCGACGCGCGTCAAGCAACCTGAACAGTGTGCCAGAGCGCGCACCGCACTATCAAATCGAGCCGGGCCGTCACTGCAGGGCCGTGCACGTGGCGCGTCGTCAGGCGGCAGGGCGGGCGCACRCGGCGGTGCCACCCGGCAGCTGGTGCCGGTGCGCGGCCACCCAGCGGTAGGCCTTGGCGGCCACCCACGAGATCCCCGGCGCCATGAGGAGGTGGCCGGCCGGTCGCCAGACCGGGGCGCCGTGGGTCGCGGCGCTCGCGATCGCGGGGTGACCCGACAGGACGCGGCCGTCGGCGGTGATGAACTGGGCCGCCTCGTCACAGTCCTGCGCGGTGAGTCCCACGGCGGCGAGGTCGAGCGACTGCCAGGGACGCACGTCGTAGCGCTGGCGCCGGTCTACCCATCGCTCGATGAACCGCACACTGCGCGTGCAGAACCCGCAGTCGGCGTCGTAGACGAGGGTCGGCCGGTCCGGCACGACGAGCGTGGTCTCCACGCCGTGATCATCGCACCCCGCAGCAGCAGGTCCGCACGGAGCCACCTCGGCCGCGGACGTATGCCGTCGCGCCCGGGTGGCCACGGACCGTCCCGCGGGAGCGTGCTGCGACTCCCCCGCCGCGTGCTCAGGCGGGGGCGAGGAACGCGCTCAGCGCTCCGGCATACATGGCCGGGTCCTCGGCCCCCATGAGCTCGCGCGTGCTGTGCATCGACAGGGCCGCCGCCCCGAAGTCGACGGTCGTCGCGCCCGTCAGGGACGACGTCACCGGCCCGACCGTCGACCCGCACGGCAGGTCGCTGCGGGTCACGAAGGTCTGCATGGGGACGCCGGCCTGCTCGCAGGCGAGGCGGAACGCCGCCGCACCGACCGAGTCGGTCGCGTAGCGCAGGTTGGTGTTGACCTTGAGCACGGGTCCGCCGTTGACGCGGATCTGGTGCATCGGCTCGTGGCGGTCGGCGTAGTTGGGGTGGGTGGCGTGACCCATGTCGCCGGACGCGATGACCGTCGCTGCCAGGGCGCGCCAGTAGTCGTCGCGGGTGCCGCCGCCGGCCGTGACGATGCGCTCGAGCACCGAGGGCAGCAGGGTCGAGGTGGCGCCGCGCTCGGACGTGCTGCCGATCTCCTCGTGGTCGAAGAGCACGAGGACCGGCACGTGGGCGGGCTCGGTGGCCACGGCGTCGAGCAGCGCCCGCACACCGGCATACGACGTCGCGAGGTTGTCGAGGCGCGGGGCCGCGATGAGCTCCCGCGCCCGACCGAGGCGGGTGGACGGCTGGACCGGGTGGGTCATGACGTCCCAGGACAGCACGTCCTCGCGGTCGACTCCGACCTGCTCGGCGAGGTAGCCGACGAAGTCGCCGGGCTCGTCGCCTACGCCCCAGAGCGGCTCCATGTGGGCCTGCTTGTTGAGGGTGAGCGCCTCGTTCTGGGTGCGGTCGAGGTGGATGGCGAGCTGCGCGACGCGCAGCAGCGCGTCCCGCCCGTGGAACGTCCGCGACTCGACGCCGTCGGCGCCGCGCACGGCGACCCGGCCGGCGAGACCGAGGTCGCGGTCGAGCCACGAGCTGAGGATGAGGCCGCCGTAGGGCTCGATGCCGAGCATCTGCCAGCCGGCGCGCGCGTGGTCGGGGTTGGGCTTGACGCGCAGGTTGGGGCTGTCGGTGTGGGCCCCGACGACGCGGAAGCCCGCCGCGGGACCGGCCCCGGCCCCGTGCGCGCCGGTGGTGTCCCAGGCGATGAGCGACCCGCCCCGCACGAGGTAGCGCCGGCCCGGCTCGGTGGGCCACGGCTCGGTCTCGACGACCTCGGTGAAGCCCTCTGCGACGAGCCGCGCCGCCGCCTGCTCGCACGCGTGGAACGGCGTCGGTGAGGCGTCGACGTAGTCGATGAGGCCCTGGGCTTCGGTATCCGTGTCGAACGAGTGCGCCATGGCTCCCGACCCTATCCGCCGGTCGGCCGGCGCCTCGGGTCGGGCCGGGCCGGAGGCGACGCGCGGGGTCAGACGCGGCGCAGGGTCCGCAGGATGCCGTCGGCGATGGCGTCGGCGGTGTCCCAGTCGGAGGCCGAGACGGTGATGTAGGTGACGTGCCCGTCCAACTGGACGGCGAGGGACCGGCTCGCGACGATCATCGTCGCGAGGGGCACCCGCGACCTCGCGACGAGGGCCTCACTGCTCGGCGAGCGTCCGGAACGAGTCCGGCAGCACGGAGGCGCCGGCGCGAGTAGCGGACGACGGGTCGATGGCCTGCCACCCGTCCGGCACCTCGAAGGACAGGCCCGCCCTCCGGGCCGTGACGCGGCCCGCGACGACCACCGGCGCGGCAGGGTCCGACGTCGCCGTGGCCACGGTCGAGGCCGGCGTGGCGGGCGAGGGGGTGGTCGGGACCGGGTCGGTCGGTGCCCGGGACGTCGGGTCAGCGGCGGCCGGACCCGCCTGCGATCCCGCCCGGGGAAGGGAGAAGGCGGAGCCGCCGTCCTTGGCGCACCCGGACACGGAGAGCACCAGCACGACGCCGAGCACCGAGGCCCACCGGCTCCCTCTCCCACGGCCGGGTCCCCTGCCACCTGCCGGGCGCCGCGCCGACACCCTCTCCCCTGTCGAGACCATGCGGCCAGTCATACGGCATCCGGGCACCGGCGGCAACGAACGTCGCCGCGGCCACGCCGTGGGGGCGAGTGGCAGGATCCCCCGCATGCCCGAGACCATGCTGCGTTCCCTCGTCGACGACCTGGCCTCCCCCGACCCCGCGGTGCGGGACGACAGGGCGTATGCCGCCCTGGCGCGCCTCGTGCGGGAGGGTGCCCTCGGCGCGGACGACCGCTCGTGGCTCGCCGTGGAGATGCTCGAGCGGCTCGACCACTCACGGGTGGAGGCGCGGGCCTTCGCGCCGCTCGTCCTCGCCGCACTCGTCTCCGCCGGCGACTTCGAGCCGGGCTGGGTCGAGGACGGCACCCGGTGGTACGTCGCCGAGCCGGACCTCCGGGGGCACGACCCCGTCCTCGGGTGGGTGCACGCCGTCGCGCACGGCGCCGACTTCTTCGGGGCGTGTGGCGCCGCCGGTGTCGGCGACCCCGCGGCCCTGCTCGACGCCCTGGGTCTTCGGCTCGTCGCACCGACGACGTCCGTGTGGCGCGACCAGGAGGACGATCGGCTCGCCTACGCGATCGCCCTCGTGCTGACCCGCGACGACGTCGACGAGGCCACGGCCATCGGGTGGCTCGGTCACTCCCGCGCGATGTTCGCGGCGGGATCTCCGGGTCCGGTGCCCGCCGAGGCGAGCAACACGATGCGGACGCTGCGCTCGCTGCACGTGGCCCTCGACGAGCAGGTGCTCCGGGACGGTGAGCCGGTCGCCGTGCCGCACGGGGAGCCGGTCCGACGCGAGATCGCCTCGCTCCTGGCCGATGTGACGCCGTGGTTCTGGCGGCCGCGGACCGCCCAAGACGGGGAGAGCTCCCCATTGGCCGAGCCGGCCCACCCTGCCTAGGGTTTGGGGAGCGGCCACGCCTCGGTCGCCACGGACGCCGACAGCTCGGGGAGGGCATCAGCCGTGGTCGTGTACAAGAAGGGCGCCGATCCTGACGTCCTCGATCGCAGCGCCAGCGAGCTCGACCGCTTCGCGGGCGAGTGCCGGGCGGTACGCAACGCCGTCGACCACGCGTTCGGCGCGCTCGGAACCGCTTGGGGCGGAAGGGACTTCGACTCCTTCCGTGGCGACTGGCGGTCGTCCGCCCCCAGCATCGACGCACTGGAGCGCGCCCTGCACGGCCTCGGCGCGAAGCTGCGCGAGAACGCCGCGAAGCAGCGCGGTGCCAGCGGAAACGCCGGTGGGACAAGCGGATCCGGTGGCACCGCAGCTGGAGTTCCCTTCGGCGCCGGCGTCCCGATGTCGTTCGGCCCCACTCCGTCACCGTCGCCGGGACCCGCGCCCACCCCGTCCTCCCCTCCGCCGCCTGCCACGACGGGCACCGGTGGTCCCGTCGACGGCTACGACTTCGGTGAGCCGACGAAGCCCCACATCGAGTGGGACGAGGGGTTCGAGTACGACTCCAAGGACTCGAACTGGCACGACCACATCGCCAAGCTCGAGTGGATGGCGAAGCTCGAGGGTGGCCGCATCGTCAAGTCGGACCTCGATGACGCGACGGCGATGTATGCCCACTACTGGGACAACAACGGCGAGCCGATGCGCTTCGACTACGAGGAGGGCTACCAGGAGGACCCGTCGATCGCGGCGAACGTCAACTCCGAGGTCGCCCGCACCGCCGCGGCCGTCGACGAGATGGTCCGCAACGGCAACTCGCACTTCAGCATGACCGGGGACGCTCACCCGGCGACCGCCTACCCGACGACCGAGAACTGGCAGAAGACGATCGGCGGCTACCAGCAGTGGAGCAGCGCCGACGTCACCGCCCTGAACGGCAAGGTCTCGATGCAGGTCACCGTGCACGCCGAGGACTACTACAACTTCAACCCCGACCAGTCCGACATCGCGAGCGGCGCCGGCGACAACGAGAACGGGCGCTTCACCGAGATCGGCTGGGCCAAGCCCTTCCCGTCGAGCGGCGACGTCACGCGTACGATCACGTGGCCGGTCGGCTCGCCGCCGCCGAGCATCGACGTGGGACCGGGGGATGTCGAGCGCACCCCGGGCCTGGGTCGGGAGGACCGAGCCGACGAACGAGGGAGCAGCCGATGAGGACCCGCCCCGCCCTGGCCGCGCTCGCGGCCGCCCTGACCGTCACCGTCACCGCGGGGTGCAGCACCGAACCCACCCCCGCCAACGACCGCACGAGGAGCACCGTGAGCAGCGCGACCAAGACCGGCACCGGCGACGTGCGCACCGACCTGGAGCCGCTGACCAAGCGCTTCAGCGCGCTCGGCACGCCGGTTTCCGCGACGTGGATGTCGGGGACCCTCGGCGGCGACGCACCGGGACCGTCGACGTACTGGATCGACGCCGTCGTCGAGGTCACTCCCGAGACCGCGGCCACCCTCCGCGCAGCCTCACCGGAGCCCACCACCGAGACCCCCGACGTCGAGGACGGCGTCCGCTCCGCTCTGCCGTCGGGTCAGCTGCTCCGCTCTACCTCGCTCGACGCGCTCTTCGCCCAGGGATCCTTCCGCGCCAAGGCCTACCTCGCCGCCGACTCCGACACCGTCGTCCTCGTCGCCCTCGGCCAGTAGCCGCACCGGATCGGCGGCCGTGCAACCCGCCGGCCGGCCCCCGCCAGGAGGACCATCGGGCCATGGACCCCTCCGAACGCCGCGCCGGCGTCGCCGCGCTCTTCGACCAGCTCGCTCCCGGCTACGACCGCAGCAACGTGCCGTGGTTCGGACCCATCGGCGCCCGCCTCGTCGAGCTGACCTCGCCCCGACCCGGTGACCGCGCCCTCGACGTCGGCGCAGGCCGCGGAGCCGCGACCTTCCCGCTCGTCGACGCCGTCGGCCCCACCGGCCACGTCACCGCGGTCGACCTCTCCTCCGCCATGCTCGACCAGCTGCGCACCGAGGCCGAGACCCGAGCGGTCAGCACCCTCGACACCCGGACGGGTGAGGCCACCCCGGACACGATGCCGCCCGACACCTTCGACGTCGTCACCGCGTCTCTCGTGCTCTTCTTCGACCCCCAGCCCGCCGAGACTCTCGGCTGCTGGATCGCCCTCCTGCGCCCCGGCGGTCGCCTCGGCCTGTCGACCTTCGGTCCCACCGACCCTGCCTGGACGGCCGCCGAGGCCGTGCTCATGGCGTATGCGCCGCCCCAGGTCCTCGACGCCCGCACCACCGGTCGGACCGGCCCCTTCGCCACCACGGACTCGGTGACCGCGCTCCTCGAGTCCGCAGGGGCCACCGACGTCGACAGCCACGACGAGCCGCTCGACGTCACCTTCCCGGACGCAGCCGCCTGGCGCGCCTGGACGATGACGCTCGGCATGCGCCAGTTCTGGGCCTCCGTCCCCGACCCCGAGCTCCCTGCCGTCCTCACCCGCATCGAGTCAGCCCTCGAGCCCGACCGGGGCGAGGACGGCCGGCTCCACCTCACCCAGCAGGTCCGCTACACCACCGCCACCAGACCCTGACCTGACGCGCGGCAGAAGGACGGCGAACGTTGGCCACTCGACGGTTTGGAGGGGGCGAACTTTGGCCCTTCGACGGTTCCGGGGGGCGAACTTTGGCCTCTCGACGGTTGACGCCGCTCGGGCCGTCGGGCGCCTCGCGCCGCCCGGACGGCGGAAGGGCCCGCTCCGCCGAAGCGGAACGGGCCCTACCGGTGAAGCAGTTGCTGCAGGTGCAGCGTCAGATCACTTGATGATCTTGGTGACGCGACCGGCGCCGACCGTGCGGCCACCCTCGCGGATGGCGAACTTGAGGCCGTCCTCCATGGCGATCGGCTGGATGAGCTCGACCGTCATGTCGGTGTTGTCGCCGGGCATGACCATCTCGGTGCCCTCGGGCAGGTGCACGACACCCGTCACGTCCGTCGTACGGAAGTAGAACTGCGGACGGTAGTTGTCGTAGAACGGCGTGTGACGGCCGCCCTCGTCCTTCGAGAGGATGTAGACCTGAGCCTCGAAGTCCGTGTGCGGGGTGATCGAGCCCGGCTTGCAGATGACCTGCCCGCGCTCGACGTCCTCGCGCTTCGTGCCACGAAGGAGCAGACCGACGTTCTCACCGGCGCGACCCTCGTCGAGGAGCTTGCGGAACATCTCGACGCCCGTGACGGTCGTCTTGGCCGGCGGACCGGTGTGGATGCCGACGATCTCGATCTCCTCGTTGACCTTGAGGATGCCGCGCTCGATACGACCGGTGACGACGGTGCCACGACCGGTGATCGTGAAGACGTCCTCGACGGGCATGAGGAACGGCTTGTCGACGTCGCGCTCGGGCTCGGGGATGGAGTTGTCGACGGCGTCCATGAGGTCGAGGACCGACTGGCCCCACTTCTCGTCGCCCTCGAGCGCCTTGAGCGCCGAGACCTGCACGACCGGGAGGTCGTCGCCCGGGAACTCGTACTGCGACAGGAGCTCACGGACCTCCATCTCGACGAGCTCGAGGATCTCCTCGTCGTCGACCATGTCGGCCTTGTTGAGCGCCACGACGATGTAGGGGACGCCGACCTGGCGGGCCAGGAGGACGTGCTCCTTCGTCTGCGGCATGGGGCCGTCGGTGGCGGCGACCACGAGGATCGCGCCGTCCATCTGAGCCGCACCCGTGATCATGTTCTTCACGTAGTCAGCGTGGCCCGGGCAGTCGACGTGGGCGTAGTGACGACCCTCCGTCTGGTACTCGATGTGCGCGATCGAGATCGTGATACCGCGCTGGCGCTCCTCGGGAGCCTTGTCGATGTCCTCGAACGCGAACTGGGGGTTCAGGTCGGGGTACTTGTCGTGCAGAACCTTGGAAATCGCAGCCGTCAGCGTCGTCTTGCCGTGGTCAATGTGACCGATGGTGCCGATGTTGACGTGCGGCTTGGTCCGCTCGAACTTTGCCTTCGCCACTGTGGTCCTCCTCAGGACTATCTCGTGTTACGCCGTACGACCAGGGCAGGACGTGGCGCTGTTGGGGTGGTTTCCGATGGAAGAGACTACGGGATGTCCCGCAGTCACTCCCCGCGGGTCTTCTTGATGATCTCCTCGGCAACGGCCTTGGGGACCTCTGCGTAGGAGTCGAACTCCATGGAGAAGCTCGCGCGACCCTGCGTCTTGGAGCGCAGGTCGCCGACGTAGCCGAACATCTCGGACAGCGGGACGAGGCCCTTGACGACCTTGGCACCGCTGATGTCCTCCATGCCCTGGATCTGGCCACGGCGGGAGTTGATGTCACCGATGACGTCGCCCATGTAGTCCTCGGGCGTACGGACCTCGACGGCCATCATCGGCTCGAGCAGGACGGGGTCCGCCTGCCTGATGGCCTCCTTGAGGACCATCGAGCCGGCGATCTTGAACGCCATCTCCGAGGAGTCGACGTCGTGGTAGGCGCCGTCGTTCAGGGTCGCCTTGATGCCCACGAGGGGGTACCCGGCGAGCACGCCGTACTGCATGGCGTCCTGGATACCGGCGTCGACCGACGGGATGTACTCACGCGGGACGCGACCACCGGTGACACCGTTGACGAACTCGTACATCGAGCCGTCCTCGGTCTCGCCCAGGGGCTCGAAGCTGACCTGGACCTTGGCGAACTGACCCGAGCCACCGGTCTGCTTCTTGTGCGTGTAGTCGTACTTGAGCACGGCGCGGCGGATCGTCTCGCGGTAGGCCACCTGCGGCTTGCCGACGTTGGCCTCGACCTTGAACTCGCGCTTCATGCGGTCCACGAGGATGTCGAGGTGCAGCTCGCCCATGCCGGCGATGATCGTCTGGCCGGTGTCCTCGTCGTGGTGGACCTGGAAGGTCGGGTCCTCGGCCGAGAGCTTCTGGATGGCCGTGCCGAGCTTCTCCTGGTCGCCCTTGGTCTTGGGCTCGATGGCGACCTGGATGACGGGGTCCGGGAAGGTCATCGACTCGAGCACGATCTGCTCGTTGATGTCCGACAGCGTGTCGCCGGTCGTCGTGTCCTTGAGGCCGATGGCCGCGTAGATGTGGCCGGCGAGGGCCTCCTCCACGGGGTTCTCCTTGTTGGCGTGCATCTGGAAGAGCTTCCCGATGCGCTCCTTGCGGCCCTTGGTCGAGTTGATGACGCTCGTGCCCGAGCTGATGTGGCCCGAGTAGACGCGGATGAAGGTCAGCGTGCCGAAGAACGGGTGCGTCGCGACCTTGAACGCCAGCGCGGAGAAGGGCTCCTCGGTGGACGGCGCACGGGTCAGCTCGACGGCCTCGTCGCCCGGCTTGTGACCGATCATCGGCGGCACGTCGAGCGGCGACGGGAGGTAGTCGACGACGGCGTCGAGCATCGGCTGGACGCCGCGGTTCTTGAACGCGGAGCCACAGAAGACCGGGTAGAGCTCGGAGTTGACCGTGAGCTTGCGGATGCCGGCCTTGAGCTCCTCGGGGGTCAGCTCCTCGCCACCGAGGTACTTCTCCATGAGCTCGTCGTCGGACTCGGCGACGCGCTCGACGAGGGCCATGCGGTACTCCTCGGCCTTCGCCTGGAGGTCGGCAGGGATCTCGGCGATCTCGTACTTGGCACCCATGGTCACGTCGCCCTTGGCGTCGCCGGGCCACACGAGGGCACGCATGTAGACGAGGTCGATGACACCGAGGAAGTCGTTCTCGGCACCGATCGGCAGCTGCATGACGAGCGGCTCCGCACCGAGGCGGTCCTTGATGGTCGCCACGGTGAAGTAGAAGTCGGCGCCGAGCTTGTCCATCTTGTTGACGAAGCAGATGCGCGGCACGTCGTACTTGTCGGCCTGACGCCACACCGTCTCGGACTGCGGCTCGACACCCTCCTTGCCGTCGAACACCGCGACGGCACCGTCGAGGACGCGCAGCGAGCGCTCGACCTCGACCGTGAAGTCCACGTGTCCGGGGGTGTCGATGATGTTGATCTGGGTGCCCTCCCAGAAGGAGGTCACGGCGGCAGACGTGATCGTGATGCCGCGCTCCTTCTCCTGCTCCATCCAGTCGGTCGTCGACGCACCGTCGTGGGTCTCACCGATCTTGTGGTTGACACCGGTGTAGAAGAGGATGCGCTCCGTCACCGTGGTCTTGCCAGCGTCGATGTGCGCCATGATGCCGATGTTGCGGACCTTGTTGAGGTCCGTCAGGACGTCGAGTGCCACGTCAGGTTTCTCGTCTCATTCGTCGTGGGGTGAAAATCGTGGGCGCCGTGGGCCACGTCATGTGACGGGCGGGCGCGTGCCCGGCGGTATGCCGTGGAGCGAGCTCCCCGGCATACCGACCGGACCGCTGGGTCACCAGCGGTAGTGCGCGAAGGCCTTGTTGGACTCGGCCATCTTGTGCGTGTCCTCGCGGCGCTTGACAGCGGCACCGAGGCCGTTGCTCGCGTCGAGGATCTCGTTCATGAGGCGCTCGGTCATCGTCTTCTCGCGACGCTGCCGCGAGTAGCCGACGAGCCAGCGCAGGGCGAGCGTGGTCGAGCGGTTCGGCTTGACCTCGATCGGCACCTGGTAGGTCGCGCCACCGACGCGACGGCTCTTGACCTCCATGGCCGGCTTGACGTTGTCGAGCGCACGCTTGAGCGTGGCGACGGGGTCGGTGCCGGTCTTCTGGCGAGCACCCTCGAGGGCGCCGTAGACGATCATCTCAGCGATCGACTTCTTGCCGTCGAGGAGGATCTTGTTGACGAGCTGCGTGACGAGCGGGCTCTGGTAGACCGGGTCGACGACGAGCGGGCGCTTCGGAGCGGGTCCCTTACGAGGCATCAGCTCTTCTCCTTCTTCGCGCCGTAACGGCTACGAGCCTGCTTGCGGTTCTTGACACCCTGGGTGTCGAGCGTGCCGCGGACGATCTTGTAACGCACACCCGGGAGGTCCTTCACACGACCACCACGCACGAGCACGATCGAGTGCTCCTGCAGGTTGTGGCCGACGCCGGGGATGTAGGCCGTGACCTCGATGCCCGAGCTGAGGCGCACGCGGGCGACCTTGCGGAGGGCAGAGTTCGGCTTCTTGGGGGTGGTGGTGTACACGCGGGTGCAGACACCGCGGCGCTGGGGCGAACCCTTGAGCGCCGGGGTCTTGGCCTTGCTGGCCTTGTCCTGGCGGCCCTTGCGGACCAGCTGGTTGATGGTAGGCAACCTGGTTACTCCATAACGTTGCTCGTGGTCAGTCGCCCTGGCGGGCGACTCCTTGACTGTTCGGCCCCTCGACCCCCGAGGTCGGGTGTGTCGGAACCGGTACTTCCCCCTGCACTCCCCTGCTTCACGACGGCCGGGAGGCCGTCGGTGGGAAGGGTTGCCCGGCGAAAGGTGTGCTCTGGACCGCAGTGATGTCACGTCCCGCGGTGAGCGGGCGGACAGGGCACCGAGGCCGTCATCGCGCATGCCTGATTACGTGCCTCAGACACAGTGTTCAAGCGTACCGGGGCGCGGCACGCCGACCAAATCGGTTAGACCGGCCCCTACGGGGCCGATGCGGTATGCCGTCCGGCGCGCACCCCGCCACGGCACCGACGCGCCCGGTCAGCCCAGACGCCAGTCACCGGCGTACATGTGCAGCACGGGCACGCCGAGGGCCTCCCGGGCCCGGGAGGCCCAGTCGGTGTGGAAGGTGTCCTCGACGGCGTGCGGCTCGGTGACGACGACGACCTCGAGGGCGCCGAGGCGGGCCACCTCCTCGACGAGCGTCGGCATGGGGTCGTCGGCGGTGATCTCGCCGGTCGCCACGACGTCGTGGCCCCCGAACTCAGCCAGCGTCGTCGACAACGCGGCGTCGGCATCGGTGTGGGCCTCGCTCCGGTCCACCGGGCGCAGCGACTCGAGCGCCTCTCGCATCTCGAAGAGGCTGAGGTGGTTGAGGAAGGAGCTGAGCAGGTTGCGCTCCGTGTCGGCGGGGACGAGGACCCGGTAGGTCGGCGCCTCGTCCTCGTGCAGCCCGATGATCTTGTCGACGTCGACGGGCTTGAGCGCCTCCTCGGTGAGCACGATGATCGTCGGTGCGGGACCGCTGTCGCTCTCGTCCGTGCGACGGTCGGCCGGCCCGGCAGCGGGCTCCGCGGCAGACTCGACACCAGGCGCGTCGGTGGTGGGCTCGGTCGCCGCGGGCTCGGCGGTCTCGGGCGCGTTCGGCACGTCGGCCGTGGGCTCGGTCATGCGACCACCCTACCGAGGCAGCAGGTCTCACGGCTCAGCGGTTGGTCATGCGCCAGCGCGCGAGCAGCACGCCGAGACGGTCCTCGACCGGCCGCGGCGAGGTGACGGAGTAGCTGCTCATCATGACGAAGACGTAGCGGCGGCCGTCCGAGCCCGTGACATGGCCAGCGAGAGACGTGACGCGGGTCAGGCTCCCGTTCTTGGCGCGCAGGTTGCCCGCAGCCGCGGTGCCCCGCATGCGGCTCGCCAGGGTCCCGCCGGTCCACCGGGCCGGGTCGGCCCCCGCGACCGGCAGCGCGGCACGGAAGATGGGCCACCACGACGTGCGCTGGACCTTGTCGAGGAGGCTCGCGAGCTGGGGGGTCAGGCGGTCGGCCCGGGCGAGTCCCGAGCCGTCGACGAACCGCAGTCCCGCGGTGGGGAACCGATGCGAGACGCGTAGTCGCGCAGTACCTTCGTGCCGTCCGCCCAGCTGCCCGGACGCCCCGACCGGGCCGCGAGGGTCTTCGTGATGGCCTCAGCGTGGCCGTTGTTGCTCAGCTTGAGGAACGGCACGAGCAGCTGCCCCAGGGTCATCGACGTGTGCCGCGCCAGCAGCGCCTGACCGGCCGGCGTCCTGCCGCGCACGACGGTCCCGTCGACCTGGATGCCAGCGGCCACGAGCCGCGCGCGCAGCGCACGCGCGGTCATGAGGGCGGGGTCGTCGACGGTGACCCACTTCTTGGCGGCCGAGTGCTCGAGCGGCACCTGACCGGAGACCGTCAGCGTGTTGGTGCCGACCGTTCGGGCGACCGAGATCGTGGTCGCCGACCCGGTGGCGGAGGTAGGCGACCTGTAGACCAGGCGCACGTGCGAGGCCGCGGACGCCGGCGTCACGGTGAGCCGCGGCGCGCTGGCGGTGCTCGTGCCGGGCGTCGCGGTGACGATGACGGCGCCGGCGTCGTAGTCGGTGTCCGGGGCCAGCGTCAGGGCCGACACCTGCGCGGCGTAGTAGCTCGACGCGTACGACGTCGGCCAGTAGGGGTTGTAACGCACCTCGTCGAAGGCGGACGCGTCGCCGACGACGTCACCCGTGACCCGCGTGATCCCCTTGGCCCTCAGTGCGCTCGACGTGCGCCGTCGAGGCCGTCACGCTCGGGTCGGTCATGAGCCGGCCCACCGCGCGGCGCAGGGCGGCGTCGCGCGCGGAGTAGACGGTGGCGCCGGAACCCGCCCGTCCCGGATACGCCGAGGGCCGGCTCCCCTGTCAGGGAGCCGGCCCAGCGGCATACGTGGTGGTCGTCGTCCGCCGCTCGCGGGGCGGACGAGACCGGTCAGAACTGGTCGAGACCGAGAGCCTCGTCGTCGAGACGGATGGCCTCGCCGGTGCCCGAACCGAAGCCTGCGTAGTCGTAGGCGTCGTAGTTCGGCAGCGAGTACATCGCGGCCTTGGCTTCCTCGGTGGGCTCGACCTTGACGTTCCGGTAGCGGGGCAGACCCGTGCCGGCAGGGATGAGCTTTCCGAGGATGACGTTCTCCTTGAGGCCGAGCAGCGGGTCGGACTTGGCCTCCATGGCGGCCTGCGTGAGCACGCGGGTCGTCTCCTGGAAGGACGCGGCCGACAGCCACGACTCGGTCGCGAGCGAGGCCTTGGTGATGCCCATGAGCTCGGGACGACCGGCGGCCGGACGCCCACCCTCGGCCATGACCTTGCGGTTCTCCTCCTCGAAGCGACCACGCTCGGCGAGCTCGCCGGGCAGTAGGTCGGCGTCGCCGGCCTCGATGATCGTCACGCGACGCAGCATCTGTCGGACGATGACCTCGATGTGCTTGTCGTGGATCGACACACCCTGCTGACGGTAGACCCGCTGCACCTCGTCGACGAGGTGCTTCTGGGCGGCACGCGGGCCGAGGATGCGAAGGACCTGCTTCGGGTCGATCGCGCCCTGGACGAGCTTGTCACCCACGGTCACGTGGTCACCGTCGCCGACGAGCAGGCGCGAACGCTTGCTCACCGGGTAGGCGTGCTGCTCGGAGCCGTCGTCCGGCGTGAGCAGGACGCGACGCGCCTTGTCGGTGTCCTCGATCTCGACGCGGCCGGTGGCCTCGGCAATCGGGGCGACACCCTTGGGCGTCCGCGCCTCGAAGAGCTCGACGACACGCGGCAGACCCTGGGTGATGTCGTCGGCCGCGGCCGCACCACCGGTGTGGAAGGTACGCATCGTCAGCTGCGTGCCGGGCTCACCGATCGACTGGGCCGCGATGATGCCGACGGCCTCGCCGATGTCGACGAGCTTGCCCGTCGCGAGCGACCGGCCGTAGCAGGCCGCACACGTGCCGACCTTGCTGTCGCAGGTGAGGACCGAACGGATCCGGACCTCGTCGACACCCGCCGCGTAGAGCGCGTCGATGACGACGTCACCGAGGTCGATGCCGGCCACGGCGAGCGTCTCGCCGTCGACGACCACGTCCTCGGCCAGCGTGCGGGCGTAGACCGAGGCCTCGACGACCTCGCTCGGCGACCGGGTGCCCGTGGTCTCGTTGACCTGGGCGATCGGCAGCTTGAGGCCGCGCTCGGTGCCACAGTCGTCCTCACGGATGATGACGTCCTGCGACACGTCGACGAGACGACGCGTGAGGTAGCCCGAGTCGGCGGTACGAAGAGCCGTGTCGGCCAGACCCTTACGGGCACCGTGCGTCGAGATGAAGAACTCGAGCACCGTGAGGCCCTCACGGAAGTTCGCCTTGATCGGGCGCGGGATGATCTCGCCCTTCGGGTTGGCCATGAGGCCACGCATGCCGGCGATCTGACGGATCTGGAACCAGTTACCACCAGCACCCGAGGACACCATCCGGTAGATGGGGTTCGTGCGCGGGAAGTTGGTCTCCATCTCCTTGGCGACCTGGTTGGACGCCTGCGTCCAGATCTCGACGAGCTCCTGACGACGCTCGTCGTCGGTGATGAGACCGCGCTCGTACTGCGTCTGGACCTTGGCGGCCTTCGTCTCGTAGCCCTCGAGGATCGCCGTCTTGTTGTCCGGCGTCGTGACGTCGGAGATGGCGACGGTGCAGCCCGAGCGGGTGGACCAGTGGAAACCGGCCTCCTTCAGGGCGTCGAGGGACGCGGCGACCTGGACCTTGGAGTAGCGCTCCGCGAGGTCGTTGACGATCGCCGAGAGGCGCTTGCGGTCGACCGGGCGGTTCTCGAACGGGTAGTCGAGCGGCAGCGTGTCGTTGAAGATCGCGCGGCCGAGCGTCGTCTCGAGCGTGATGCTCTTGACGATGCCGTCCTCGCCGGCCTCGACACCCTCGGGCAGCTCGAAGCCGGCCGGGGGCACCGCGTCCGTCAGGCGCAGCTTGATCGCCGAACCGAGCAGGATCTCGCCACGGTCGAAGGCCATGCGGGCCTCCGAGGGGGACGAGAACGCGCGACCTGCACCGATGCCGCCACCGTCGACCGCGTCGGTCAGGTGGTAGATGCCGGTGATCATGTCCTGGGTCGGCATGGTCACGGGGCGACCGTCAGCCGGCTTGAGGATGTTGTTGCTCGACAGCATGAGGATGCGGGCCTCGGCCTGCGCCTCTGCCGACAGCGGCACGTGGACGGCCATCTGGTCACCGTCGAAGTCGGCGTTGAAGGCCGAGCAGACGAGCGGGTGGATCTGGATGGCCTTGCCCTCGACGAGCTGCGGCTCGAACGCCTGGATGCCGAGACGGTGCAGCGTGGGTGCGCGGTTGAGCAGCACCGGGTGCTCCGTGATGACCTCTTCGAGGACGTCCCACACGACCGGGCGAGCACGCTCGACCATGCGCTTGGCCGACTTGATGTTCTGCGCGTGGTCGAGGTCGACCAGACGCTTCATCACGAACGGCTTGAAGAGCTCGAGCGCCATCTGCTTGGGCAGACCGCACTGGTGCAGCTTCAGCTGCGGGCCGACGACGATGACCGAACGGCCGGAGTAGTCGACGCGCTTGCCGAGCAGGTTCTGGCGGAAACGACCCTGCTTGCCCTTGAGCATGTCGGACAGCGACTTGAGCGGCCGGTTGCCGGGGCCCGTGACCGGGCGACCACGACGGCCGTTGTCGAAGAGGCTGTCGACGGCCTCCTGGAGCATGCGCTTCTCGTTGTTGACGATGATCTCGGGGGCACCGAGGTCGAGCAGGCGCTTCAGGCGGTTGTTGCGGTTGATGACGCGACGGTAGAGGTCGTTGAGGTCCGAGGTCGCGAAGCGGCCACCGTCGAGCTGCACCATGGGGCGCAGGTCCGGGGGGATGACCGGGATCGCGTCGAGGACCATGCCCGACGGGTGGTTCGTCGTCATCTGGAAGGCGTTGACGACCTTGAGGCGCTTGATCGCACGGGTCTTCTTCTGGCCCTTGCCGGTGGCGATGATCTCCTGGAGGAGGTCCGCCTCGGCGTCGAGGTCGAAGGACTCGAGGCGCTTCTGGATCGCCGCGGCGCCCATGCCGCCCTCGAAGTACAGACCGAAGCGGTCACGCATCTCGCGGTAGAGGATCTCGTCGCCCTCGAGGTCCTGGACCTTGAGGTTCTTGAAGCGGTCCCAGACCTGCTCGAGGCGCTCGACCTGCTGGTCGGCACGCTTGCGGATGTTGTTCATCTCGCGCTCGGCCTGGTCGCGGACCTTGCGCTTCGCGTCGGCCTTGGCACCCTCGGCCTCGAGCTCGGCGACGTTGCGCTCGAGCAGCTGCGCGCGCGACTCGACGTCGGCGTCGCGGCGGTTCTCGATCTCCTTCTTCTCGACCTGGATCTGCGCCTCGAGCGACGGCAGGTCAGCGTGACGCTGGTCCTCGTCGACGGACGTGATCATGTAGGCCGCGAAGTAGATGACCTTCTCGAGGTCCTTCGGGGCGAGGTCGAGCAGGTAGCCGAGGCGGCTCGGGACACCCTTGAAGTACCAGATGTGGGTGACGGGGGCGGCGAGCTCGATGTGGCCCATCCGCTCACGCCGCACCTTGGCGCGCGTGACCTCGACGCCACAGCGCTCACAGATGATGCCCTTGAAGCGGACACGCTTGTACTTGCCGCAGTTGCACTCCCAGTCCCGGGTGGGGCCGAAGATGCGCTCGCAGAACAGGCCCTCCTTCTCGGGCTTGAGCGTGCGGTAGTTGATGGTCTCCGGCTTCTTGACCTCGCCGTGGCTCCACTGGCGGATGGATTCCGCGGTGGCGAGGCCGATGCGCAGCTCGTCGAAGAAGTTGACGTCGAGCACGTGGTTCCTTCTCTCGTAACTCTCGTTAAGTCTTTGGTCTGAGTGGTGTTCGTTGACGAGGGGGCGTATGCCGCTGAGCGGGCCCAGCGGCATACGCACCGCTTGTCGTTAGGGGGCCTTCTCAGACCTCTTCGACGCTGGACGGCTCACGCCGGCTCAGGTCGATGCCGAGCTCCTCCGCCGCGCGGAAGACCTCCTCGTCGGACTCCTTCATCTCGATCGTCGTCCCGTCGCTGCTCAGGACCTCGACGTTGAGACACAGGGACTGCATCTCCTTGAGGAGGACCTTGAACGACTCCGGGATGCCCGAGTCGGGGATGTTCTCGCCCTTGACGATGGCCTCGTAGACCTTCACGCGGCCGGGAACGTCGTCCGACTTGATCGTCAGCAGCTCCTGGAGCGTGTAGGCGGCGCCGTACGCCTCGAGGGCCCAGACCTCCATCTCACCGAAGCGCTGGCCACCGAACTGGGCCTTACCGCCGAGCGGCTGCTGGGTGATCATCGAGTAGGGACCCGTCGAACGAGCGTGGATCTTGTCGTCGACGAGGTGGTGGAGCTTGAGGATGTACATGTAGCCGACCGCGACGGGCTCCGGGAACGGCTCGCCGGAGCGGCCGTCGAAGAGGCGCGTCTTGCCCGAGGCATCGATGAGGCGGACCCCGTCGCGCGTCTTGAGCGTCGAGTCGAGCAGACCCGTGACGACGTCCTCGGAGGCACCGTCGAAGACCGGCGTCGCCACGCGCGTGCCCGCAGGGGCCTCGTGCGCGTCGGGCGCGATCTCCTTGGCCCACTCCGGGCTGCCCTCGATCTTCCAGCCGCGCGAGGCGGCCCAGCCGAGGTGCAGCTCGAGGATCTGGCCGAGGTTCATACGACGGGGAACACCGTGCGGGTTGAGCACGACGTCGACCGGCGTGCCGTCCTCGAGGAAGGGCATGTCCTCGACCGGGAGGATCTTGGAGATGACGCCCTTGTTGCCGTGGCGGCCGGCGAGCTTGTCACCGTCGGTGATCTTGCGCTTGTTGGCCACGTAGACGCGGACGAGCTGGTTGACGCCGGGCGGCAGGTCGTCGCCCAGGTCGGCACGGAACTCCTTGACGCCGATGACCGTGCCGGTCTCGCCGTGGGGCACCTTGAGCGACGTGTCGCGGACCTCGCGGGCCTTCTCACCGAAGATGGCGCGCAGCAGGCGCTCCTCCGGCGTCAGCTCGGTCTCGCCCTTGGGCGTGACCTTGCCGACGAGCAGGTCGCCGTCACGGACCTCGGCGCCGACGCGGATGATGCCGCGCTCGTCGAGGTCGGCGAGGACCTCCTCGGAGACGTTCGGGATGTCCCGGGTGATCTCCTCGGGGCCGAGCTTCGTGTCGCGGGCGTCGACCTCGTGCTCCTCGATGTGGATCGAGGAGAGGACGTCGTCCTGGACGAGACGCTGGCTGAGGATGATCGCGTCCTCGTAGTTGTGGCCCTCCCACGACATGAACGCCACGAGCAGGTTGCGCCCGAGCGCCATCTCGCCACCCTCGGTCGCGGGACCGTCGGCGATGACGCCACCGGCCTCGAGACGGTCGCCCTCGTTGACGACGACGACCTGGTTGTAGCTCGTGCCCTGGTTGGAGCGCGCGAACTTGGCGATGCGGTACGTCTGGTACGTGCCGTCGTCGTTGGCGACGGTGACGAGGTCGGCCGACACCTCCTGGACGACACCGGCCTTCTCGGCACGGACGACGTCGCCCGAGTCGAGGGCGGCGCGGAACTCCATGCCGGTACCGACGATGGGCGCCTCGCTCTTGACGAGCGGGACGGCCTGACGCTGCATGTTGGCGCCCATGAGGGCACGGTTGGCGTCGTCGTGCTCGAGGAACGGGATCATCGCGGTCGCGGCCGAGACCATCTGGCGCGGTGAGACGTCCATGTAGTCGACCTCGTCGCCGGGGACGAGCTCGACCTCTCCACCCTTGGTGCGCACGAGCACGCGGTCCTCGGTGAAGTTGTTCTGCTTGTCGAGCGGCGCGTTGGCCTG
Source organism: Terrabacter sp. RAF57 (assembly GCF_052113925.1). NCBI lineage: Bacteria > Bacillati > Actinomycetota > Actinomycetes > Micrococcales > Intrasporangiaceae > Terrabacter > Terrabacter sp. RAF57. The sequence goes on from NZ_JBFRDT010000002.1 coordinate 483,833, forward strand.
GGCGACGACGTAGCGGTCCTCCTCGTCGGCGGACAGGTAGTCGACGTCGTCGGTCACGTGACCGCCGGTGACCTTGCGGTACGGCGTCTCGATGAAGCCGAACGCGTTGATGCGACCGTAGGACGCGAGCGAGCCGATGAGGCCGATGTTCGGGCCTTCCGGCGTCTCGATCGGGCACATGCGGCCGTAGTGCGACGGGTGGACGTCACGGACCTCCATCTGGGCGCGGTCACGGGAGATACCACCCGGGCCGAGCGCGGACAGACGACGCTTGTGCGTCAGACCCGCGAGCGGGTTGTTCTGGTCCATGAACTGCGAGAGCTGCGACGTGCCGAAGAACTCCTTGATCGAGGCCACCACGGGGCGGATGTTGATCAGGGTCTGCGGGGTGATCGCCTCGACGTCCTGCGTCGTCATGCGCTCGCGGACGACACGCTCCATGCGCGACAGGCCCGTGCGGACCTGGTTCTGGATGAGCTCGCCGACGGAGCGGAGGCGACGGTTGCCGAAGTGGTCGATGTCGTCGACCTCGACGCGGACGTCGATCTCCTCGGCGTTCTTGACGCCCTTCATCGAGTCCTGGCCGTCGTGCAGCGTGACGATGAACTTGATCGTCTTGACGATGTCGTCGATCGACAGGGTCGAGTCGTTGATCGAGGCGTCGAGACCGAGCTTCTTGTTCACCTTGTAGCGGCCGACCTTGGCGAGGTCGTAGCGCTTGCCGTTGAAGTAGAGGTTGTCGAGCAGGGTCTGCGCGGCCTCCTTGGTCGGCGGCTCGCCCGGGCGCAGCTTACGGTAGATGTCGAGCAGCGCGTCGTCCTGGCCCTGGGTGTGGTCCTTCTCCAGGGTGAGGCGCATCGACTCGAACTCGCCGAACTCCTCGAGGATCTGGGCCTCGGTCCAGCCGAGGGCCTTGAGGAGGACGGTGACCGACTGCTTGCGCTTGCGGTCGACGCGGACGCCGACCATGTCGCGCTTGTCGATCTCGAACTCGAGCCAGGCGCCGCGGCTCGGGATGATCTTGGCCGTGTAGATGTCCTTGTCGGACGTCTTGTCGGGCGTGCGCTCGAAGTAGACGCCCGGGCTGCGGACGAGCTGCGAGACGACGACACGCTCGGTGCCGTTGATGATGAAGGTGCCGCGCTCGGTCATGAGCGGGAAGTCGCCCATGAAGACCGTCTGGCTCTTGATCTCACCCGTCTGGGCGTTCATGAACTCGGCGGTGACGAAGAGCGGTGCGTCGTACGTCTGGTCGCGCTCCTTGCACGACTCGATCGTCTTGCGGGTCTCCTCGAAGCGGTGGTCGCGGAACGACAGCGACATCGAGCCGCTGAAGTCCTCGATCGGGGAGATCTCCTCGAAGATCTCCTCGAGCCCGGACCGGTCCGGGACGTCGGTGCGTCCCTCGGCCTTGGCCGCGGCGACGCGAGCCTGCCAGCGCTCGTTGCCGAGCAGCCAGTCGAAGCTCTCCGTCTGAAGCGCCAGGAGGTCGGGGACCTCGAGTGGTTCGCGAATCTTCGCGAAGGACAGACGCCCCGAAGGGGTCTGTGCGGTGGACATGTTCGTCGCAGTACGCGAGGCAGCCAAGGAGGGTCCTTCCACGGGCCTTTTTCGAATCTTCAGATCCGCGTTGCCGCATGGCTCCGCTCGCGGGTCCCGAGGTCATACCGGATGCCGGATGGCATGGTGTTGGGCCTGACCGAGGTCGCGAAGGGTGGGCATGGGCAGCGCAAAGGCCTAGCCTACCGGTAAAGGGCAGGAGTGTCCAGCCGGGTCAAGGGACGGAGATCGTCTCCCGAGGTGCCCACCCGGTCTCGAACGACCGGGCGCCCTCGACGTGACCTGCCACGCCCCCCGGACCGGGAGCTCGCGATGCGAACGCGACGAATATGGCCCTCCGCGGGCCGGACGTCAAGACCCTCGCCCTCGCAGGCGCGTCGCGACACGCCGCCGAGGACCGCCCGGAACCCCGCTGACCTGCACGAACACGGCGGCGGCGGGCCTCGTTGAGGACCGTCGGGACGGCCCCCGCCCTAGCATGGAGCACGCCAGAGATCCGTTGACGTCTCCTTCCGAGAGGGAAGCCATGTCCGATCCGAACCCGCCCGAGCAACCGTCCTTCAACCAGCCCGCCGGGAGCGACCCCACCACGCCGATCCCGAGCAGCCAGCCCGCCTCGCCCGGACCGGGGGCACCTGGCGCACCCGGCGCCGCCGGCGCACCTGTGGGCGGCAGCACGCCTCCCCCGCCGCCGCCCGTGGCTCCGACGGGTGGACCGAGCGGGATGTCGAGCATCCCCGACCCCACGCGGGAAGGGGCCGGCTTCTTCACGGCTCTCTTCGACTTCAGCTTCACGAACTTCGTCACGCCGATCCTCGTGCGCTTCGTCTACCTGCTGGCGACCGTCGCGCTCGTCGCGAGCTGGCTCATCTTCGTCTTCGCCGGCTTCGCCAACAGCGTCGGGACCGGTCTCGCCGCGCTCATCCTCGGTCCGATCTTCGTGATCATCTACCTCGCCGTCATCCGCATGACCCTCGAGTTCTACCTGTCGGTCGTCCGGATGAGCGAGGACATCCACAAGCGCCTCCCCCAGGCCTGACCGCCCGGGCGACGCCCGTACCACCACGTCGAGTGGGCACGTCCCTGTGGGGGACGTGCCCACTCGGCGTTCCGGGGCTCCCGTCGGACGGGAGTGTGCGCCCGCCTCAGAGGGAGGGCTGCTGCTGGGTGATGCAGTGGATGCCGCCGCCACGGTCGAAGAGCGGCCGCGCGTCGACGCCGACCACCCGTCGGCCCGGGTACGCGTCGGCGAGGACACCGAGGGACGCGTCGTCCTGCTCGTCCCCGAAGGTGCAGGCGATGACGCCGTCGTTGACGACGAGGTGGTTGATGTAGGACCAGTCGACGGGCCCCTCGGCGTCGGCCAGGGTGCGCGGAGCCGGCACGCCGACGACCTCGAAACGCTCGCCACGAGCGTCCCGCGCCTCCTCGAGGAGCTCGCGCAGGGTGCGCGACACCGCGTGGTCGGGGTGGGAGGGGTCCCGCTGCTCGTGGAGCAGCACGACGCCCGGGCTCGCGATGGTGGCCACGATGTCGACGTGGCCCCGGGTGCCGAACTCGTCGTAGTCGCGGGTCAGGCCCTGCGGCAGCCAGATGCATGTCGTGGCGCCGATGGTGCGGGCGAGCTCCGCCTCCACGTCGCTGCGCGCCAGCCCCGGGTTGCGGCCCGGGTCGAGCTGGACGGTCTCGGTGAGCAGCACCGTGCCCAGCCCGTCGACGTGGATGCCCCCGCCCTCGTTGACGAGGGACGAGCCGACGACCTCGGCCCCGGACAGGCCGCCGACGAAGGCACCGATCCGGGCGTCGTGCTCCCACGTGGCCCAGGACTGCGCGCCCCAGCCGTTGAAGACCCAGTCGACCGCCCCGAGCCGCGAGCCGTCGGCCGAGCGGACGAAGGTCGGGCCGATGTCGCGCATCCACGCGTCGTCGAGGGCGGCCGGGACGAGCTCGACGTCGGGGTGCAGGTGGCCGGCGGCCACCTCGAGGTCGGCGGGGACGACGACCATGCGCACGGGCTCGAACTCGACGACCGCGTTGGCGACCGCGGCCCACGTGCGACGCGCCGCGGCCACCTCCTCGGTGGTCTCGCCGAGCGTGTAGCCCTGGCTCGGCCACGCCATCCACGTGCGGTCGTGCCGGGCCGTCTCGGACGGCATCATCCAGCCGGGCGCTGCCCCACCGGCCTCCGCCGCAGAAGCGTCGGTCACGGCGGTGTCGGTCACGGCGTCACCTCGCGACGGTGCTCCTCGCGCACGGGGGCGGTCAGGGCGGCATACGAGTCGGGACGACGGGTGGCGAGGAAGGGGAAGAGCTCGAGCCAGTCGCGACGCTGCGCCAGGTCGAGGTCGGCGACGAGGACGGCGGCCTCGTCGCGGGGGGCCTGGACGAGGACGCGGCCGTACGGGTCGGAGATGAACGAGCTGCCGTAGAAGGTGATGAGCCCCTCCGTGCCGAAACGGTTGGGCACGACCATGAAGAGGCCGTTGGCGATGCCGTTGCCGACGATGACCTGCTGCCACAGCGGCTGGGTGTCGAAGTCCGGGTGGTCGGGCTCGGAGCCGATCGCCGTGGGGTAGCAGAGCACCTCGGCGCCGCCGAGCGAGTAGAGACGGGCGACCTCGGGGAACCACTCGTCCCAGCAGGTCGGCAGGCCGAGCTTGAGCGACGGGTCGCCCAGTGCCACAACCGGATACGCATCCTCGGACGGGCCCGGACGGAAGTACTTGTCCTCGTAGTAGCCGGCCGTGACGGGGATGTGGGTCTTGCGGGTGCGGGCCACGACCTCCCCGCTCGGGGCCACGACGACCGCGGTGTTGAAGCCGAGCCCGTCGCCCTCGTCGGCGCGCTCGTAGAGAGAGGCGTGGACGTGGACGTCGAAGTCACGGGCCGCGTCGCGGGCGAAGGTCACCGTGGGGCCCGTCTCGAGGTCCTCGGCCGTCGCGGACGGGGTGCCCTCGGGCAGGGTGTCGGCCGGGTAGCGCGACAAGGTCAGCTCGGGCAGGAACACGATGGTGGCGCCGGCCTCGGCGGCCGTACGGATGCCGTCGCGGAGGGTCTCGACGAGGGCCGCGGGGTCGTCGACCCACTCGTGCTGCACGACGCCGACGCGCACGGGCGTGGCCTCCGGCTGGTCGACGCGGGCGAGGGACTCTGGGACGCCATTGGCCTGGATGAGCTTCACAGCGTGCAGTATGCCGCAGCGCCCAGCGGGCGGTCCGGGCCACGACTCACGGCGCCCGTCAGCGTCACCGCCCGGGGTGCAGCGTCCGGCGCGCCGCCGTGGGCCGCTCGGTCCCGGGCGACCTCTCGGGCGCCCGGGACCTTCCCCCCTCGTTCCCCCGTCAGAAGGCGGACAGCTCGCTGACGAGCCAGCGGTCGCCCACCTTCCGCATCGTGGCGATGACCCGGTTCTGGTCGATCGCCGGTGCCTGCTGGGCCTTGGTGGTCGTGGCCTGGTTGACGAACGCCATGACCCGCACGGTCGTCCCCTCGCCGCCGTCGCCGTCGGCGTCCATGACGCCTGCGTCGTAGACCTTGGCCTGGACGGTGGCGTCGTTCTTGACGGCCATCGGCTTGATGTCGGTGGCGGCGACTTTGGTGAACTGGTCCTTGAAGGGGGCGGTCAGCTGCGGGGTGACCTCCCCGATGTGCTTGTCGAACGCGGAGCCGCTGTAGCTGAGCAGGCTCTCCAGAGTGGTCCGCGCCGAACCCACCGCGGCCGTCCGGTCGGTGTCGGACACCCCGGGGCGCAGGCCGTAGACGAGCGAGGCCGCGAGCAGGGCGAGCGCCAGGGTGGCGCCGATGGCGGACGCCCAGAGTCCGGCAGTGCCGCGCGAGCGCGAGGCGTCCTCTGTCTGCGCGTCGTCTGCGTCCACTTCCTGTGCGCCGGTCGGGCCTACCTGGCGCTCGACGACCACTGCCTCGCGGTCGCCGGTGCTGGTGGTGGTGGTCGTGCCGGCGGTGTCACCTGCGGAGGGACCACCACGGCTCTCGTCGGTGGTGGACGAGCCCCGGTCGAGGACGATCGTCGAGGTCGCAGGGGCTCCGGCGCCGGAGGACCGGCGGCGGGCACCTGCCACGCGCCTGCGCGAGCTCGCGGCGGACGAGGCCGACGCTGCGAGGGGACGGCGGGGATCAGCTGACGAAGTCAAGGGTGCTCACCTTCCAGGCGTCGCCGACCTTCACGAGGTCGAGCCGGAGCCGGTACGTCTTCTTCTCGGCCTTGGGGGTCGAGGCGTTCGAGGTCGGCGCGACGACCCCGACGATGACCTTGGCCGAGTCGTCGTCGCCCGACACGAGCGAGGCCTCGGCCCGCTCGACGGTCGAGACGGTCTTGTTGGCGGTGACGACGGGCTTGAGCTGGGCCAGCGTGGAGGCGTACTCCTTGCGGAAGGCCCCGGTCGAGTCGTCGAGGACGCGCTGGGTGTCGGCGTCGAACGTCGTGGCGTTCATCGTCACGAAGTTGACGGCGATCTGCCGCCCGGCGGCGAGGGCAGCGGCGCGGTTGTCGGCCTCGCGCTGCTGCTGCCACGCGGTGCGCCCCAACGTCGCCGTGACGGCGACCGCCGCGAGCAGCAGCACGGCCGTGACGATCCACAGCAGGCGCGGGGTGGGGCGCCACGTGCGGACACCCCTAAGGCCCGCACGTGGCGCGTCGGGGGGACCGGAGCCAACCGCGGCCTCAGCGGGGTCGTGAGGCTCGTGGCGCTCGTCGAGCTCATCGGGCTCGCGGTCGGTGGAGCTCTCGGGCGACCGCTGCGATCGCGGCGGTCGCTCGGTCTCCGAGCGGGTGGTGACCATCGTCATCGAGGGGATTCCTTCCGTCACCGGCTAGCGGAGCGCCTCCTGCATCATCCAGAGCCAGCTCGTGCCGTTGTCGGTCCGTTCGTCGCCACCGGCCGGAGCGACCGGCGACTGGACTGACAACGACTCAGGGCTGCCGGAGGTCACGGCCCGGTTGCCGAGGGCGACCGGGGTCGCCCCGAAGGACATCGGGTAGCTCTGCCCGCTCTGCCCCCCTCGGGTGGGTTTGGGGGCGTTCTGGGCCCCGCGCACGTTGACGCCCGAGCCGCGAGAAGCCGCGCAGTGCGCGTCGAGGTTGACGGGCGGCAGGCCCGTCGTGCGGTGCGGGTCGACCTTCGTCGTGCCCTCGTAGCCGGCCTCGCACGCCTTGGGGTCGTCGACGTTGAGCACGAGCCCGAAGTGCGCGGTGCCGTCGCCGGGCACGACGCTGAAGCCACCCGTCACGACGTCGGGGTAGGTGACGAGGAGCTGCTCGATGCCGTCGAGCCGGGCCGTCGTCACGTTGCCGATGGTGATGAAGTTGGCGAGGAGCGCAGCCAGGCTCTGCTTGTTCTCCGAGATGAGGGCATCGAGCTGTTCGACCGCGACGGACCCTCGGTCGAGGACGACGCGCAGGTCGGGGTCGGCCTGACGGAGCGCGTCGGCGACGTTCGCGAAGCCGGACACGCTGGTGCGGATGTCGTCGCCGCTCTTGACCTGCGTGTCGAGGACGATCCGTCCGTCGTCGATGAGACGGGTCGTCTCGGGGAGCGCCTCGGAGGCGGCCGCGGTCAGGGCGTCACCCGAGTCGATGAGCCGCTGCAGGTCGGAGCCACCACCCTTGAACGCCTCGGCCAGCTCGTCGACCGTCGTCACGAGGGCGTCGCGCGGCACCGACGACACCGTGTCGTCGACGTGCTGGAGCAGCTGGTCGATACGGAGCGGGAACGCGGTCCGGTCGCGCGGGATGACGTCACCGGCGGCGAGGTAGGGCGCCCGAGGCGTGCGGGGCTGGAGGTCGAGGTACTGCTCCCCCACCGCCGAGCGGTTCTCGACGACGGCCCTGGTGTCCTTGGGGACCTCCGTGCCGCGGTCGAGGCGCGCGTCGACGACGACGCCGTCGCCCGCCAGGCGCATCCCGTCGACCTTCCCGACCGTGACGCCTCGGTAGGTGACCTCGGCGCCGACGAAGATGCCACCCGACTGGGCGAGGTCGGCGGACACGACGTAGCTGCCGCCGGCGATCTTGTCGGTGAGACCGACGTAGTTGGCCGACAGGATCGCGACGAGGGTGATGGACAGCAGGGCGAAGGCGGCCAGCTGGAGTCGGACGGTGCGGGTGATCATCGGGCGCCTCCCGTGGGGAAGAGCGTGGACCACGACGCCGCGTCGGCGGTGCCGGCTCCCGAGCCGGGCCGGCTTGAGCCGAGCAGGCCGCCCGGCAGCGTCGTCGGCAGGGGCACCCCGGGCACCGAGGGCACGGTGACGCTCGGCAGCGGGACCGAGGGCAGCGGGACCGAGGGCAGCGGCACCGACGGCAGTGGCACGGAGGGCAGCGGCACCCCCGGGATGCCCGGGAGGTTCGGGAGCTTCCCGACGCCGAGGTTGCCGGCGATGGTGTCGAGGTTGGTGTCGAGGGTGGCCCAGAGGTTCGTGAAGTCACCCTTGATCGTGTTCTGGGCGTTGTTGGGGAAGGGGTAGGTCAGGAGCAGCTGGTAGCTCTTCGGCAGGTCGTCACCGGCCTTGTTGAGCTGGCGCAGGATCGGGCTCACGGCCCGGAGGTTGGCCTCGAGGTCGGCGCGCGACCCTCGGATCACCCGGGTGCCGACCTCGCCGAGGTCGCGCAGCGCCGTCAGCATCGCCGTCAGCTGCCGACGCTGGTCGGCGAGGATCTTCAGGCCCTTGGGCAGCTCGTCCAGAGCCGCAGCGATCTTGGCCTGGTTCCGGGCCAGGGTCGACGAGAGCCGGTCGATGCTGTCGATGGCCCGGACGATCTCGCCCTTCTGGGCGTCGAGTCCCCCGACGAACGTGTTCAGCTGCGTGACGAGGTCCTTGACGTCGCCGGTGCGACCGCGGAGGGCGTTGTTGAGCTCGGCCTCGATGGTCTTCAGCTGTGCGACACCACCACCGTTGAGCAGCAACGACATCGCGCCGAGGACCTCCTCGACCTCGGGGTTGCGGCTCGTGCGCGACAGCGGGATGCGGTCACCCTGCCCGAGGCGGCCCTCGGCCGGCACGTCGGTGGGGGCCGCCAGCGCGACGTACTTCTCGCCGAGCAGCGAGGTCTGCTTGAGCTCGGCCGTGGCGTTGTCGGGCAGCACGACGTTGCCGGGGAGCCGCAGCCGGACCGTCGCGGTCCACCCGGTCACCTGGATGTCCTCGACGGACCCGACGGTCACCTGGTTGACCTTCACCGACGACTGCGGCACGAGGTCGAGCACGTCGGCGAACTCGGCGGTGACCGTGTAGGAGTCGTCGCCGGTACCGGCGCCACCCGGGAGCGGGAGGTCGTAGGCGCTGCAGCCCCCGAGAGCGAGGGAGGCCAGCACGACGACGGCGGACCGGCGTCGGGAACGGGAGCGGACGGCATACGTCATCGGGAGCCTCCGAGCAGTCCGCCGAGGGTGGGGTCGGCGCCACGCAGGTTGACGAGGCCGCTCGACTGCGGAGTGCCCTGCAGCGCAGTGCCGCTCGGCAGCGACGGCAGGGTGGGCAGCTTCGGCAGCAACGCCTTCTTGAGGGAGTCGCACAGCTTGGTGTTGCCGGTGTGCGTCGGGCCGGTGAGGATCGAGCACACGAGCAGCAGCGGGTCGTCGAGGCCCTTGGCGTTGTTGCGGGTGTCGAGGGTGCCGGTCTCGGGGTGGTAGGCGTTCTGGAGGTTCGACAGCGCGACCGGGGCGTTCTCGAGGAGCTGGGCCAGGGCCTGACGGTTCTTCGCGAAGGCGTTGGTGACGGTGACCGCCCGGTCGAGGTTGCTCTTGAGCAGCGCCCGGTTGTCGGAGACGAAGCCCGACACCTCGTCGACCGCGACCCCGAGGCTCTCGAGCGTCGCCTTGAGGTTCTCGCGCTCCTCGCTCAGCTGGGTCGCCACGGTCGCGAGGTCGGTGTTGAGCCGCCGCACCTGCGCGTTGTTCGTCGCGAGCATCGAGGTGAAGGACTGGAGGTTCTTCACGGTGCCGAAGAGGTCGTCGCGGCTGCCGGACAGGGTCGAGAGCGCGGTCGAGAGGTCGTGCACCGTGCCGTTGATCTTGTCGCCGTTGCCGTCGAGGTTGGCGGCAGAGGTGCGCAGCAGCTCGTTGAGAGCACCGTCCTTGTTGGCCCCGTCGGGACCGAGCGCCACCATGAGGTCGTCGAGGCTCTGCGACACACGGTCGAGCTCGACCGGAACGGCCGTGCGTTCCAAGGGGATTCGCGTCCCGGCAGCCAGGGCCGGGCCCGCCTCGTAGACGGGGAGCAGCTGGACGTAGCGGTCCGAGACGAGCGACGGCGCGACGATCGCGGCCTTGGCCGAGGCGGGAACGCGGTACTTGTCGTCGTAGCTGAAGGTGACGTGCACGTGGTCGCCCTCGGGCGTCACGGTGTCGACCTGGCCGACCTTGACCCCGAGGATGCGCACGTCGGACCCGGGGTAGAGACCGACGGCGCGCGTGAAGTCGGCGCTGACCGACGTCTGGCCCTGGCGGGGCCAGAAGACGATGCCGGCCGCGACGAGCGCGACGACGACGAGGCCGCTGACGACCTTGCCGAGCACGGTGGCGGGGCCGTGCAGCCGGCCGAACGGCATACGGGATCCTTGGCGCGCAGGCATCAGCGACCACCTCCGGAGGTGCCGGGAAGGAGCAGGTCGGGCAGCTTCGTGCCGGGCAGGGCGAGCCCGGGCGTGCCGACCGGCACGACGAGGTTGGAGACCCACGTGTCGAACCAGCGTCCGGTGCCCAGGGTGTTGGCGTAGACCCGCGTGAAGGGCGCCATCGCCTGGATCGTCTTCTGGAGGTCGGCGTCGTGCTTCTGGAGCATGGCGAGCGTCGTGTCGAGCTGGGCGAGGGCCGGCTTCAGCTGTGCCCGGTTGTCGCGCGCGAGGCCGGTCAGCTGCTTGGCGAGCGCCGAGGTGTTGCGGAAGAGCGTGCGGATGTCGTCGCGACGCTTGACGAGCTCGACCATGAGCAGGTCGGCGTCACGGATGAGCGTGCTGACCTGCTCGTTGCGGCTGCGGACGAGGCCGGTGACGCTGTTGGCCCGCTGGAGCAGCGAGCCGAGCTCGGCGTCGCGGCTCGCCACCGTGCGGGAGAGGCGTGAGAGGCCGTCGAGCGTGGCCTTGACGTACTGCGGGCTGTCCTTGAACTCCGTGGCGATGACCGTCAGGGACTTCGCGAGCTGGTCGGTGTCGATGCGCTCGGTCGTCGTCGTGAGGTCCTGGAAGGCGTTGATGACGTCGTAGGAGCTGACGGTGCGCGAGACCGGGATCTGCGCGTCGGCGTCGAGCTGGCCCTGCCCCTTGGGGTCGAGCGCGACGTACTTCTCCCCGAGGATCGTCTTCATCCGGATCGAGGCACCGGTCTGCGGGCCGAAGCTCGCGTCCTCGGTGATGGTGAAGTCGACGCGGACGTGGCCGTCCTCGAGGTCGACGCCGGTCACCTTGCCGACCTTGACCCCGGCGATGCGCACGTCGTCGTCGGGCTTGATGCCGCCGGCCTCCGAGAAGGCCGCGCTGTATGCCGTCCCGCCGCCGATGAGCGGAAGGCTGGAGGCGTTGAACGCCAGGTAGAGCACCACCGCGATGACGAGCAGGCCGATCGCACCGATCGGGACCGGGTTGCGCTCTCGGAAGGGGATGCTCATGACTCGCACCTCGCTGACGAGACGTCGTAGGAGGGGCTCACGCCCGGGAGGATCGGGCTCGAGGCGTCGAACTTGCAGAGGTAGAAGTTGAACCAGGACCCGTAGGTCGCCGTGCGCGTCAGCGTGGCGATGCGCCCCGGCGCGCCGGTGATGAAGTCCTCGAACTCCTTGACGTTGGCCGGCTTGTTGAGCGTCGTGGCCAGCGTGCGCAGCTGGGAGACGTCGTCCTTGATGAGCGGGCGCGTCGAGACGAGCAGGTCGGCGGTCTCGGCCGAGAGGGTGTTGATCCCGGACAGCGAACGGCCGATCGTCTCGCGGTCGGCCGCGAGCCCGCTCGTGAAGCGCTGGAGCTGGTCGATGAGCGAGAGCAGCTGCTGGTCGTGGGCATCGACGGTGCCGAGCACGGTGTTGAGGTTGTCGATGGTGCGGCCGATGACGGCGTCGCGGTCGGCGATGGCGGACGTGAGGCTGGCCGTCTTGGCGAGCAGGGTGTTGACGTCGCCGCCCTCCCCCTGCAACGTCTGGATGAGCAGGCCCGAGAGCTCGTTGACGTCGCTCGGCGACAGCGCGGCGAAGAGCGGCTTGAAGCCGTTGAAGAGGACGGTGAGGTCGAGCGCGGGGTGGGTGCGCGAGAGCGGGATCGTCGAGCCGTCGGCGAGCGGGGCGGGGGCGCCGGTGCCCTGGCTCAGCGCGAGGTAGCGCTGGCCGACGAGGTTGCGGTACTTGACCGTCACCTCGGTGCCCTGCGTCAGCACCGAGCTCTTGAGCACCGAGAAGTCGATCTCGGCGGTGGCGCCCTCGGACGTCGCGTCGTGGGCGACGCGGACGTCGGTGACCTCGCCGACCCTGACACCGGCGATGCGGACGTCCTGCCCGGCGATGACACCCGTCGCGTCGGTGACGACAGCCGTGTAGGTCGCCTTGGAGCCGAGCTGGATGTTGGCGATCGTCAGCGCGAGAACGCTCGTCGCGAAGAGCGTGACCGCCGCGAAGACGATGAGCTTGATGAGTGAGCCCTTGACCTTCATCGGGTGCTCACCACCGTGCCGCGCATCATCGGCCCCGCGAGCAGGGTCTGGATGCCGCTCTCGCCGCCGTCGGACGGCTGTCCGCCGTGGGCCAGCAGCGCCCCGACGACGCGCTGCTCGTCGACCGTGCCGGCGCTGCCGGAGTCGGCCGCGGAGGCGTCGCCGAGCAGTGCCTGGGGCACGGACGAGAAGGGCGTCGCGTCGCTCGCGGACTGGGTGCCGTCGTCGAAGTGGTTGCCCGCGAAGGGGTTCGCCTGTGAACCGTCGGGCGTGGGCAGGCCGTAGCAGTGGGGCCCGCGCTTGTCGTCCCAACGGGGCTCCTCACCCGGCCTGTACGGCTGTCGGGGAGGCACGACCTCGAGGGTGATGTGGAAGGTTCCGCCGGCGAAGGCCGCGTTGGCGCGCGGCAGCCAGTTGACCAGGCCCGAGGCCACGCAGGGGTAGATCGGAGAGTACTCGGCGAGCAGCTGGAGCGTCGGCTTGCTGACCTGGCCGACCTGGATGATGCGCTGCTCGTTGTCGCGCAGGAAGCCGGCCGCCTCGTTGGCGAACCCTGCGGTGCCGACGAGGAAGGCCGCGAGCTGCTGGTCCTTCTCGACGATGGTCTTGTTCGTGACGCGCAGCGACTCGGTCAGACGGAAGAAGTCGGGCGCGACGCCGGCGTAGAGGTCGGCGGTGTCGGCGAGCAGCGAGATGTCTTGTCGGATCGTGGGCATGCTGGGGTTGAGCGCCTTGAGGTAGCGGTCGACGAGCACGAGGTTGCGGCCGATCTGGTCGCCGCGGCCGTCGAGCGTGGTCGACAGCGCGTTGAGGGTGGTCGCGAGCTTGGCCGGCTGCACCGTGCGCAGCAGCGGGTAGAGGTTGTCGAGGACCGTCTCGAGCTCGATGGACACCCGGCTGCGGTCCTGCGGGATGGTGTCCCCCGCCTCGATGGGCCGGGCGTTCGACGTGGCCGTCACGAGGTCGACGTAGCGCTCGCCGAAGAGCGTCTTGGGCAGCAGCCGTGCACTGACGTTGGACGGGATCTTGGCGACCTCGTCGGGCTGAAGGGCCAGCTCCAGACGCGCTCCCGTGGGGGTGGCCTCGACGTGGCGCACCTCGCCGACGAGCAGGCCGCGCAGCTTGACGTCGGAGCTCTCCTGCAGCTGGCTGCCGAGGCGGTCGGTCTCGAGCGTGACCATGACGACGGGCGTGAAGCGCTTCTGGAAGGACGCGATGGCCAGGCCCACGAGCAGCGCCAGCACGAGGAGGAAGACGATGCCGTAGGCCTTCACGCCGATGCGCCACCGCGTCAGCTGGGTGAGCGGGCCTGGACTGGTGTCGCTCATCCGGCGATCCTCACGCTCGTCGTCGCGCCCCAGATGGCCAGGGAGAGGAAGAAGTCGACGATGTTGATGGCGACGATCGACGTGCGCACCGCGGTGCCGACGGCGACGCCGACCCCGGCCGGGCCGCCCGACGCCGTGTAGCCGTAGTAGCAGTGGATGAGGATGATGACGACCGCGAAGACCATGACCTTCGAGAACGACCAGAAGACGTCACCCGGTGGCAGGAACAGGTGGAAGTAGTGGTCGTAGGTGCCCTCCGACTGCCCGAAGTACGCCGTCGAGATGAAGCGCGTGGCGGCATACGAGCTGAGCAGCCCGAGGACGTAGAGCGGGATGACGGCGATGAAGCCGGCGATCATGCGGGTCGTGACGAGGAACGGCAGCGACGGGATGCCCATGACCTCAAGCGCGTCGACCTCCTCCGAGATGCGCATGGCGCCGAGCTGGGCGGTGAAGCCGCAGCCGACCGTGGCCGCGAGCGCCAGTCCCGCGACGAGCGGGGCGATCTCCCGGGTGTTGAGGTAGGCCGAGAAGAAGCCCGTGAAGGCCCCGGTGCCGAGCTGCTCGAGCGAGGAGTAGCCCTGCAGGCCGACCTCGGTGCCGGTGAAGAAGGCGAGGAAGGCGATGACGCCCACCGTGCCGCCGATGACCGAGAGCGCACCGGTGCCGAGGGAGACCTCGGCGAGCAGCCGGATCACCTCCTTCTTGTACCGGCGGATCGTGCGTCCGCTCCACGCGAGGGAGCGCACGTAGAAGCGCATCTGCTCGCCCAGCGAGTCGAGCGCGCGGGAGGGCCGGCTCGCGAGGTGGAGCAGCCGCTCCGAACCCGGTCGAGTCCGGTTCTGGGTCCTGGTCGCCATCGCCCTCTCCTCAGATCTTCTGCGGGACGACTTGGAAGTACACGGCCGTGATGACGAAGTTGACGACGAAGAGCAGCATGAAGGTGATGACGACGCTCTGGTTCACCGCGTCGCCGACGCCCTTGGGACCACCGCCCGCGTTGAGCCCCTTGTAGGCCGCGACGACGGCCGCGATGGCACCGAAGATCAGGGCCTTGATCTCGGCGGTCCAGAGGTCGGGCAGCTGGGCCAGCGCGGTGAAGCTCGCGATGTACGCGCCCGGTGTGCCGCCCTGGACGATGACGTTGAAGACGTAGCCGCCGACGACGCCGACGACCGACACGAGCCCGTTGAGCAGGACCGCGACGAGCATCGAGGCGAGCACGCGCGGCACGACGAGGCGCTGGATCGGGCTGATACCGAGCACCTCCATCGCATCGATCTCCTCGCGGATCTTGCGCGAGCCGAGGTCGGCGCAGATGGCCGAGCCACCCGCGCCGGCGATGAGCAGCGCTGTGACGATGGGGCTGGCCTCGCGCAGCACGGCGAGGACGCTAGCCGCGCCGGTGTAGGACTGGGCGCCGAGCTGACGGGTCAGGGTGCCGAGCTGGAGGGCGATGACCGCGCCGAACGGGATGGAGACGAGGGCGGTCGGCAGGATCGTCACGCTCGCGATGAACCACGCCTGCTGGATGAACTCCTTGACCTGGAACGGGCGCTTGGGCAGGGCCCGGAACACGTCGAGGGCGAGCGCGAAGAGCGAGCCGGACTGGCGCAGGGCGCCCGTGAGGGGTGCGGCCACGTCAGCTCACCCCCGCCCGGACACCGGGGATGCCGGCGTTGCGCGACTCGAAGGAGCCGGGGGGCGGGGTGATGCCGTTGTCGCGGCACCAGCCGCCGGCGGGCCGCTCCGCGCGACGCGGCTTGCCGTCGCTCGTCGGGAGCTGGAGGGCGATCGGCGGCAGGGGCGGCAGCTCCTGACCGGACTCGGCGGCCAGCTCGTCGGCGTCCTTCTCCTCCGACATGCCGATCGGGCCGATCGTCTGTGCGTTGAGGAACTGCCGCACGACGGGCTCCTCCGAGCTGAGCAACATCTCGCGCGGCCCGAACATCGCGAGGTGCTTGTGGTAGAGCAGGCCGATGTTGTCGGGCACCGTCCGGGCCGTGTTGATGTCGTGCGTGACGATGAGGAACGTCGCGTCGATCTGCGCGTTGAGGTCGACGAAGAGCTGGTTGATGTAGCTCGTGCGCACCGGGTCGAGACCGGAGTCCGGCTCGTCGATGAGGAGGATCTCGGGGTCCAGAACGAGCGCCCGGGCCAGTCCGGCGCGCTTGCGCATGCCGCCTGAGATCTCTCCCGGGAGCTTGCCCTCGGCACCGGACAGACCGACGAGGTCCATCTTCTCGGTCACGATGCGCTTGATCTCGGCCTCGGTCTTCTTCGTGTGCTCGCGCAGCGGGAAGGCGACGTTGTCGTAGAGGGTCATCGACCCGAACAGGGCGCCGTCCTGGAAGAGGACGCCGAAGAGCTTGCGCACCTCGTAGAGGTCGGCCTCGCGCAGGCGGGTCAGGTCACGTCCGTTGATGACGATCGACCCGGCATCGGGCTTGAGCAGGCCGACGAGCGTCTTGAGGAACACGGACTTGCCGGTGCCCGAGGGCCCGAGCATGACCGAGATCTCTCCCGCGGGAAGCGTGAGGGTCACGTCCCGCCAGATCGTCTGCGAACCGAAGGTCTTGGTCAGACCTTGCACCGCGATCTCCACACCCATGTGGCATCCACCTATGTCTTCCTGGCCGTCTCGACTCGGCTACGGGGGAAACGAGGGCGCCGGGCGGAAGTTACGCGCCAGTCGGGTTCTCCCGGCCAGGCGGCTCCCCCACGGTTAACCTGTGCGAGTCATGTGGAGCCAGGAGGATGCATGCGCGCAGAACTGCGGCCGTCACAGGTCGCACCGGGGGCTCTGCTCGAGGTCGAGGGCAGCACGTACCGCGTCGTCGGGACCGTCCGGTTCGACCTCGGCGGCACTCGGTGGGGCGAGCACTGCATCACCTCGTCGGGGCCGCGGGAGTGGCTCTCGCTGCAGCCGCGCGGCGCCGGGTGCGTCATCCACTGGCGGACTCGGGATGACCTCTTCGGCGACCCGAAGCACGGGGCCATGAGTCTCGACGGCCGCGACTGGACGCTGCTCGAGGCCGGGTCGCTCACCTACACGGCCGAGGGTGACACGGGTCTCGGCGTCCGGGGCACGTGCGATTTCGTCGAGTTCGTCGCGACGGACTCATCCGATGCCGTCCTCGTCTACGAGAGCTTCGACGGCGGCATGTGGGAGATCAGTGTCGGTCGACTCGCCGACCCGGCACGCGTGCGCGGCTACCGCGAGGTCGCCGGCGACTGACCTCCGTCGTGCGTGGCCGTGACCTCGTGGGTCACGACGTCCCCGTCGACGCGCAGGGTGACCGCAGCGACGCGGTCGGCCCCCTCGAGGTCCGCGAGGCGGGCGAGCAGGTCGGCGATCCGGCCGAAGGTCTCGGGGCTGGGCACGGGTGCCCGGCCGTCGGCGTTGCCCGACAGCCCCGTCAGTCGGTGGTCGGCGTCCATCGTCAGGGCTGCGGTCATCCGCTGGACCGGCGCGCCCCGCTGCTCCTCGACGCCGCGGCGCAGGGTCGTCGCCAGCTCGTCGAGCAGCCCGTCGAGCCGCGTGGGGGGCGTATGCCGTCCGCCCGCCGCTGCGTCCGACGTGACCGACGGGGTCGACGGGGTCGGCGGGGTCGGCGGGGTCGGCTCCGTGGCGGGGTCGGTGACCGGCTCGTCCATGGGATCGGTGACGGGCGTCGCGGGGGCCTCGGTGGCCGGCTCTGCCGTGGCTCGCGGGGCGTGGCCCTCGCTGAGGAAGCCGATCGCGGCGAACTGGATCTTGGCGAAGTCGACCTCGGCGTCGCGGGCCAGCGAGTTGTCGATGACGTAGGCGAGGTTGACGGCGAGGTCGGCCATGCCCGGGTGCAGCTGCTGGCCGACGAAGCGCGCACACAGCAGCAGCGCGTGCACACGCACCATGGTCCGGCCCTTGCGGTCCTGCACCTGCTGCTCTGGCTCAACGCGACGCAGGTCGAACCCGTCGCGGGGGTAGAAGTGCAGCGGGCGTTCGAGGACGAGCAGCGAGTAGTCCGGCCGGTCAGAGCCCGGCATGAGCCGGTACAGCTCGCCGTTGAGCGGCAGCTGCCACTCCAGCTCGGGCGGCGCGCTGTCGAAGCGCGTCACGTACACCAGGGGCCCGTAGCGTCCTGTCGGACTCGAGGCGTCGGTCGTCGGTCTCGAGGCGTCGGCCATCGGGCCCGCCGTCGGGGTCGGAGGCGCCGTGCGGATCGAGGCGGTCAGTGCCCCGAGAGGGCTGGTTGCCGCAGCAGGGCCGGGCGCGGCGGCCGGGCTGTGCGCTTGGGCGGGCACCGTCGGCGCCGCTGCCACCTCGGGCGCGTCGGGGTCAACGGGGGGCGCCTGCTCGGCGGCGGTGTCCGCACCGTCGTCAGCAGCGGGCCTGAAGGTGCGCGACAGCCATCCCATGCGGGCAAACCTACCGGGGCCCATCGGCGGATCGCGGGACGGCGTACGCCATCTCCTCGACCGGGACGCCCGCGCCCACCGGTCGTGGTTACGGTGGACCGGTGACGACAGTGAGCAAGGACGCTCCCGACCTGCGCGCCCTCGAGGGGCTCGCCGAGTCCCTGACGCCCGGCGCGTTGCTGACCGACCCCGACAGCGTGGCGGCCTACCGCTTCGACTACACGGCTGACGCCGGAGCCGGTGTGCCGCTCGCGGTGGTCCGCGCGACGAGCGCCGCCGACGTGCAGGCCMCCGTGCGCTGGGCCGGGGAGCACGAGGTCCCCGTCGTGCCCCGCGGTGCCGGCAGCGGGCTCTCAGGGGGCTCGAACGCCGTCGACGGCTGCATCGTGCTGAGTCTCGAGCGGATGCGGACCGTCGAGATCGACCCGACCACGCGCACGGCGGTCGTCGAGGCCGGAGCCCTCAACGCCGAGGTCAAGCAGGCGGCCGCCGAGCACGGGCTCTGGTACCCGCCCGACCCGTCGTCCTTCGAGATCTGCTCGATCGGCGGCAACGTCGCGACGAACGCGGGCGGCCTGTGCTGCGTCAAGTACGGCGTGACGACCGACTACGTGCTCGGCCTCGACGTCGTCCTCGCGGACGGGACGCTCGTGCACCTCGGCGGCCAGCGCGTCAAGGACACCGCAGGCCTCTCGCTCGTCAAGCTCTTCGTGGGCAGCGAGGGGACTCTGGGCGTCGTGACCCGGGCGACGCTACGTCTCGTCCCCGCGCAGGCGCCGCCCGCCACCCTCGTGGCCACCTTCGACACCGTCGAGGACGCCGCGCGGGTGGTCGTCGCCATCGGCAACACCCTCCGCGCGTCGATGATGGAACTCATGGACCGGGCGTCGGTCAACGCCGTCGAGGACCACCGCAGCATGGGGCTCGACCGCGAGGCCGGTGCCATGCTGCTCGCGCAGTCCGACGCCCCCGGCGCGGCCCGCGGCGAGGAGATCGCCGTGATGGAGCGGCTGTGCAGGGATGGCGGCGCGCGCGAGTGCTTCACGACGACGGATGCCGCCGAGGGCGAGATGTTCGTCGCGGCCCGCAGAGCCGCCATCGTCGCCATCGAGCGGCGAGGTGCGATCATGCTCGAGGACGTCGGCGTGCCGGTGCCGCGCCTCCCCGACCTGCTGACCGGCATCGCCGACATCTCACGCAGATACGACCTCGAGATCCCCGTCGTGGCCCACGCCGGCGACGGCAACACGCACCCCGTCATCGTCTATCCGCCGGGCGACACGGACGCCGGTTCCCGTGCGGCACAGGCCTTCTCGGAGGTCATGAGCCTCGCGATCGGGCTCGGCGGCACCATCACCGGCGAGCACGGCGTCGGCCGGCTCAAGCGCGCGGCCCTGCCCGAGCAGCTCGGGCCCGACGTCATGGCCCTCACCCACCGCATCAAGAACGCCCTCGACCCGCAGGGCATCCTCAACCCCGGAGCAGGATTCTGATGACCGCGACCCCGCCCGTCACGACCCGCCGCCCGATCGCCGACCGGCACCTCTTCGGTCCCGGTCCGTGCAACCCCTACCCCGAGGCGACCCTCGCCCTCGCAGCACCTCTGCTCGGACACCTCGACCCCGACTTCCTCGCGATCATGGACGAGACGTGCGACCTGCTCCGGTACGCCTGGGGCACCGACAACCGCCGCACCCTCCCACTCTCGGCCACCGGGTCAGCGGGCATGGAGGCCGCCTTCGTCAACACCGTCTCCCCCGGCGACGTCGTCGTCGTGGCGGTCAACGGGCTCTTCGGTGAGCGCATGGTCGACGTCGCGGGCCGTCACGGCGCCGAGGTGGTCCGCGTCGACCACGAGTGGGGCACACCCGTCGATGCCGAGAGGGTCGCCGCCGCCCACCCCGCACCGAAGATCATCGCCGCAGTCCATGCCGAGACGTCCACCGGCGTCCGCTCCGACGTCGCCGCCCTCGGCGCGGTCAAGGGCGACGCCCTGCTGCTCGTCGACGCGGTCACCAGCATCGGCGGGATCGAGCTGCGCGCCGACGACTGGGGCATCGACATCGGCTACGCCGGCACCCAGAAGTGCCTGGGCGTCGCGCCCGGCCTCGCTCCCTTCACCATCAGCGACCGCGCCTTCGAGCGCCGCGTCGAGAAGCCGTCGTCCTGGTACCTCGACCTCGGCCTGCTCGGCGGCTACGTCGGTGAGGCCTCTGGCTCGGGCAAGCGCACCTACCACCACACGGCGCCGACCGCGATGGTCGCGAGCCTCCATGCAGGCCTCCAGCGCATCGCCGACGAGGGCCTCGAGAAGGTCTGGGACCGCCACGCCGAGGCCGGCCGCCTCCTCCAGTACGGCCTCGAGGAGATGGGCCTCGCCCTCTTCGCCGCCGAGGGCTCCCGCCTGCCCGAGCTGACGACGGTCCGCGTGCCCGACGGGGTCGACTCAGCCGCCGTCCGCGCCTACCTGCTCGAGCGCCACAACCTCGAGATCGGCGCCGGCGTGGGCGAGTTCGCTTCCACCGTCTGGCGCATCGGCCTGATGGGCCACAACGCGCGCCCCGACCGCGTCGCCCTCGTCCTCGCCGCCCTGAAGGACGCCATGGCCCACGCCGCCTGACGCAGCCCCCCGTTCGAGGGGCGCGGGGCGTGGCGGTGGTCGCGGCATCGACGGCGGGCGCTGACGCTGGGAGCGAGCGTGCCGGCATACGCCCCGCCGACGCTCCACGCCGCGAGCGCCGTCGCGCCGCACGACCGCCCAACCAGCAACCCCCGCAAACCGGGACAGCGAAAGGCGGGCCCGACCGTGTGGTCGGACCCGCCTTCGCGGTAGAGCAGTGATCCCGGCAGAGCCGGGTCAGATCACTTGAGCTCGACGGACGCGCCGGCGCCCTCGAGCTGCTCCTTGGCCTTCTCGGCCGCAGCCTTGTCGACACCCTCGAGGACGGGCTTGGGGGCGCCGTCAACGAGGTCCTTGGCCTCCTTGAGGCCGAGGCTCGTGAGCGCGCGGACCTCCTTGATGACCTGGATCTTCTTCTCGCCCGCGGCGGTGAGAACGACGTCGAACGAGTCCTTCTCCTCCTCCTCGACGGCGGCAGCGCCGCCACCGGCAGCGGCGGCAACCGCGGCAACGGGGGCAGCAGCGGTGACCTCGAAGGTCTCCTCGAACTGCTTCACGAACTCGGAGAGCTCGATGAGGGTCATCTCCTTGAAAGCGTCAAGGAGCTCGTCGGTGCTGAGCTTCGCCATGGTGGCTTCCTTCCTAGATATTGCCGTGAGTGGCGTGTTGTTGAATCGAGCTGGTGCGCAGGAGCGCAATCAGCTCTCGTCGCCACCCTCGGCGACGTCGGTGGTTGCCTCGGCGGCCGGAGCGGCCTCCGTGGCGGGACCCTGCGCCTCGACCTTCTGGCGCAGGGCGTCGACCACGCGGGCCGTCTGCGACAGAGGAGCGACGAAGAGGTAGGCGGCCTTGTTGAGGGAGCCCTTCATGGCGCCCGCAAGCTTGGCCAGGAGAACCTCGCGGGACTCGAGGTCCGCGAGCTTCGTGATCTCCTCGGGAGACAAGGTCTTGCCGTCGAGGACGCCAGCCTTGATCACGAGGAGGGGGTGTGCCTTGGCGAAGTCACGCAGACCCTTGGCCGCCTCGACCGGGTCACCGGTGATGAAGGCGATGGCCGAGGGGCCCTGGAGGTGACCGTCGAAGGCCGTGATACCGGCCTCCTTGGCGGCGCGCTCCGTGAGCGTGTTCTTGACCACGGCGTAGGTGGCGTGTTCCCGGATCGAGGTGCGCAGCTGCGAGAGCTGGGCCACGGTCAGACCGCGGTACTCGGTGAGAACGGCCGCACCGGACTCACGGAACTTGTCCGCGATCTCGGCAATGGCAGCCGTCTTCTCGGAGTTCGCCATCTGGGCCTCCTTCCCTTGCGTGGTGCCGCCTGTCGAAGGGGCCCGGAGGGCCTGCACGAAAACAGCCCCGGCGCAGGGCGCTCGGGGCTCGCAGCGACATACTCGAGGTATGCCGTGAGGCTGAGTGTCCTGCGCTGGTTGCCCGCATCGTGCGGAACCTTCGGGAGATCGTGGTTGCCCACGCCCTCCAACCGGCGGTCATTGGTCGTGGACCACAGTACGGGCTGGACCGCTGCGGACCAAATCGAGCCCGGGCCCTGTCGGCGGGTCCGACGCACGATCCCCCACCACACCGGGTACGTGACCTAGCGTGACCCCCATGGCGAGTGGCAGCGCAGTCCGCCGCCCGACCCCGTCACGGCGGCAGGCGATCCGCCGCCGCCGGACGTGGGCGGGTCTGGCCGTCGTGCTGTGCGTGGCTGCCGACCTCTGGGTCGTGACGTCGGCCGGCGCCGACGAGCCGGTCCCCGAGGGCGCGGTCTCACGTGCCGCGCGGGTCTCCCTGACGGCCGGCACGGCACCCGCGGTCCCCATCGACCAGGTCGAGCGAGTGCCCGAGGCCGCGACGGACTCGCAGGTCGACGGCTCCGCCTCGACGGGTGCGACCGGTGCGGCAGGCACCACGGGCTCGACGTCGTCGGACGACGCGGTGGCCGCCGGGAAGAACGACGGCAAGGACGACGGCAAAGACGACAAGGGCGCGGTCGTCCAGGCTGGGTCCGGGAGGTTCACGGTCGTGGCCATGCCCGCGGCCGCCCTGCGCCCGACCCCCCCGAGCGGCCGCACGGTGCGCTACACCGTGGAGCTCGAAGGTGGTCTCGACATCAAGGCCGCGGACCTGGCCACCACGGTGGGGAGCGTGCTGACCGATCCGCGGGGCTGGCAGGCGAAGGACGGCGTCCGCTTCGTCAACGTCTCCCCCGCCGCAGCCGCCAAGGGTGCCGCGGTCGACCTGCGCATCTCGCTCGCGAGCCCCGACACGACCGACCGGCTCTGCGCGCCGCTGCAGACCCGCGGCCAGGTCAGCTGCCACAACTCCGGGCGGGTGGTGCTCAACCTGCGACGGTGGGTCCTCGGCGCGGAGGCCTACGGCACCGACATCGCCGGCTACCGCACCTACCTCGTCAACCACGAGGTCGGCCACGGCATCGGGCACGCGCACGCCTACTGCGGCGGCTCGGGCAAGGTGGCCCCGGTCATGATGCAGCAGACCTACGGCCTCAAGGGCTGCACGGCGTGGCCCTGGCCGACCCCCAAGCCGGCCTGACCTCCCACGTCGCGGCCGGCATATGCCCTCTCTCCCCCAAATGACGGGCCGCGGTCGGTGATGCCGACCGCGGCCTCGTCACGATGGGTGCCGCCTCAGAGCAGCGAGCTCGCGGAGTAGCCGACCCGGACGACGGAGCCCGTCGGCAGCGAGCCCAGCACGCGGTCGGTGACGACCTCGATCATGACGACCTCGACCGACGTCGCGGTGCGGGTCACCTTGTGCAGGGTGACCCGGCCGAGCCCCTGCACGGTCACGACCGTGTTGGGCTTGACCGTCGAGGTGATGGAGGGCAGACCGGTGATGCGCAGCCCGACGAACCGCGAGGCGTCGGTGGTCACCGGGGTGGCGCCCGCGCTCGACTGGGCCGCCGAGGTCTCGGCGACGATCGTGTCGGCGCTGATGAGGCCGTTCAGCACGCGGGGCGCACCGATGGTGCTCTTCACCTGGCTGCGACGGGACGTGGCCGTGATGGTGGAGATGACGTCTGTCGTCGTCGTGCCGGTCGACACGACCCCCGGCACCCCTGCCGTGGCCACCGTCGCACGTCCCGAGCCTCCGGTGCACGGGGGGTACGCGAGAGCGGTCCGGCTCGAGGACACGGCGCCGTCGGCGAGGTTGGCCGACGTGGCGTAGCCCATGCCGGAGACGAGCCCGACCACCGGTCGCGACAAGGAGGTATTGGCGACCCCGACGTCGATGCGTGACCCGACCGGCAGGCCGAGGGAGTTCTGTGCGGTGATGACGACCCGCAGGGCCGTCGTGCTGACTCGCCAGTCGTTGCCGGAGAACGCCTTCGTCTGCGTGTTGAGGTAGACCGTGGCGAGAGCGGCCCCGGCCGAGGTCCGCAGCGGGATCGCCGAGTTCGGAGCCGGGTTCGCATTGAGGGCACGCCCGCCGATCTTGAGGCCGATCAGCTCGGCGCGGTTGCCGCCGCTGTAGACGCCTGACGTGCTCAACGTCGCCGTGCTGGCCCCGGTGACGGCATCGGCTCGGACGAGCCCGCCGAGGAGGTTGACCGCCCCCGTGGTCGCCGTGGCACGGCTGATCTTGTAGGTCGTCGTCGTCGAGGTCGCGGCCGAGGTGCGCGTCGCCCCCACCGACCCGGCCGTCGGGACGGTGACTGCCGCCGTGGATCCCGTGGCCGTGTGGCCGAAGGCAGTCGTGCAGCCGATCGAGGCGAGAGCCGTGGGCCCGGAACGCACGAGGCCCCCGACCACGACGTAGGTGCCGTAGGCGAGGGCCGAGACTCCGGTCGCCGGCGGTGCTGCGGATGCCGGTGCGGCACCGAGGGGCGCGGCCATCGTGGAGATGGCCGCTGCTGCGAGGATCGCCGTGAGTTTCCTGTTCATGGTCGTGCTCCTGTCATCGATGCCCTGCTCATCGATCCCCTGACCGATGTACTCATGTCAACGACACGGACTCTCGGCGTGTTATGGGCTGGATGCGTCAATCACAAGGTTGGTGTGGTAACGCGCTGATTGCGATTTCAAGCACCTGCCGGAGCCCTGGCACACAGGTGAGGCCGGCCCCGTCGGGACCGGCCTCACCCGTCGCGTGGGTCTCGTCGTCAGGTCAGCGGGGGTGCACGACCATGGCCGAGCCGCCGCCACGACGCGTCGTCTCCGCGGCAGCCTCGAACAGGCCCCCGCGCAGGCTGCGGATCGCCGTCACGGCACCGATCTCGTTCGGCGTGCCCGCCGATGCCAGCTTGTGGCCCATCGCCGTCAGCGCCGCACCGGTCGGACCGCTGAGGATCGCGGGCTCGGCGCCCTCGCTCGAGCCGTTGCGTGAGCTGAGGCGCGGCACCGCGATCGCGTCGACGAGCGACAGGTCGCGGTCGAGGTAGCCGAGGATCGTCTGCGACACCGACGTGATGATCGTGGCACCGCCCGGCGAACCCACCGCGAGGAAGGGCTTGCCGTCGTCGAGCAGGATCGTCGGGCTCATCGACGACCGCGGACGCTTGCCGGGGCCGGGCAGGTTCGGGTCCGGGACGCCCGGGGTCAGCGGCGTGAAGTTGAAGTCGGTGAGCTCGTTGTTGAGCAGGAACCCGTACCCGGGGACCGTGATGCCCGAGCCACCGGTCTGCTCGATGGTCAGGGTGTACGACGCGACGTTGCCCCAGCGGTCGGTGGCCGTCAGGTGCGTCGTCGACTGCCCCTCGTAGGGCTCGCTCTGCGCGACCGTGCCGGGCGTGCAGGCGGTGTAGGCACCGTCCGGCGAGCCGAACGGGATCGGACGGGCCTGGGCCTTCATCGGGTCGAAGAGGCAGGCGCGCTCTGCGGCGAAGGCAGGATCGGTCAGCTCCTTGACCGGCACGTCGGGGACGTCACCCACCCAGCGGTTGCGGTCGGCGAAGGCCGTCGCCGACGCCTCCGAGAACCGGTGCAGGTAGTCGACGTCCGACAGGTCGGACGTCGAGACGCCCGTGCGGTCCTCGTAGGCTTGGACGAGGTTGAGGATCTCGGCCACCGCGATGCCGCCCGAGCTCGGGACCGGCATGCCGTAGACGTCGTAGCCCTTGTACTGCGAGTGGATCGGGGCCTTGGTCAGGGCGCGGTAGGCGCGCAGGTCGGCCGTCGTCATCTTTCCGCCCATGACCGAGGAACCCGCCTTGGTGTGCGGCGCCCGGGACTCGGCGACGATCGCCCGTCCGAGCGCGCCGGCATACAGCGCCTCCGTGCCCTGGGTGCGCAGCGTCCGGTACGCCCTGGCCATGTCGGGGTTGGTGAAGACCGAGCCCACGGCCGGAGCCTGGCCGCCCCGCAGGAAGACCTTCGCCGTCTCGGGGAACACGGAGAAGCGTGCGGCATTGGCTGCCGTCTGGTCGGCGAACGTCTGGTCGACGACGAAGCCCGTGGCGGCGAGGCGCTCGGCCGGCTTGAGCGCCGCGTTCAGCGACAGCGTGCCGTGGTCGCGCAACGCCTTGGCCCACAGGGCGGGCGTGCCGGGCACGCCGATCGACAGCCCCGAGTTCACCACGGTGTTGAAGTCCATCGCCTTGCCCGTGGCCGGGTCGGTGAAGGTCTTGCCGGTGAACGTCGCCGGAGCCGTCTCGCGGCCGTCGATGGTCGAGAGCTTCCTGCTGCGCGCGTCGTAGTAGACGAGGAAGCCACCGCCGCCGATGCCGGCGCTGTAGGGCTCCGTGACGCCGAGCGCCGCTGCGGTCGCGACCGCAGCGTCAGCTGCGTTGCCCCCGCGGGCCAGGACGTCGATGCCGACCTGCGAGGCGTCGCGGTCGACCGAGCCGACGGCACCCCCGGAGCCCGTCATGACGGGGACCTTCGGTAGCGGGGTGGGCTGGCCGTGCCAGCCGCGGTCGGCCGCTGCGGCGGCGGGCGCGACCGCCGGCTGCGCGCCGGCCGTGGCCGGCAACAGGGAGAGAGGGAGCCCGACGACGAGAGCGCCGAGGACCCATCGGGAACGTGTCGTGGTGCATATGCTGTGACGACTCATCTTTCGACCGTACCCGCGCAAACGCCGCAGATCGCCCCGAGAACCCCGCCGATCCGAGGTCTGGGACAGGTGTGACCACGAGGTCACTCGACTGGGACGGGGCGCTCACTCGAGTGAGCGAATGGCGTCGGCGCCCGGAGCGCCCCCAGCCAGGACGGTCGGAGACGCACGAGAGCCCGCCACCCCCGGAAGGGTGACGGGCTCTGCGTCGGGTGCGTCAGGCGGTCAGGCCTGGTCCTCCTCGGCGAGGAGGTTGCGCGTCTTGGAGAAGTCGAGCGGGATGCCCGGGCCCATCGTCGTGGAGACGGTGGCCTTCTCGATGTAGCGGCCCTTGGAGCTGGCCGGCTTCAGACGCAGGATCTCCTCGAGGGCAGCGGCGTAGTTCTCGACGAGCTTCGTCTCGTCGAAGGAGGCCTTGCCGATGATGAAGTGGAGGTTCGCGTGCTTGTCGACGCGGAACTCGATCTTGCCGCCCTTGATGTCGGCGACGGCCTTGGCGACGTCCATCGTCACGGTGCCGGTCTTCGGGTTCGGCATGAGACCACGCGGGCCGAGGACCTTGCCGAGACGACCGACCTTGCCCATGAGGTCAGGCGTGGCGACGACCGCGTCGAAGTCGAGCCAGCCGCCCTGGACCTTCTCGAGCAGGTCGTCGGAGCCGACGTGGTCGGCGCCGGCCTCACGGGCGGCCTCGGCCTTGTCGCCGTTGGCGAAGACGAGGACGCGGGCGGTCTTGCCCGTTCCGTGCGGCAGGTTGACCGTGCCGCGGACGGCCTGGTCGGCCTTGCGGGGGTCGACACCGAGGCGCATGGCGACCTCGACGGTCTCGTCGTACTTGGCCTTGGCGGTCTGCTTGGCGACGCGGACGGCCTCGAGCGGGGCGTAGACCTTGCCGGGCGTGACGAGCTCGGCGGCTGCGCGGTAGTTCTTGCTGCGCTTCATGACTGCTCCTGCTTTCTTCGTGGAGTCGTGGTGCGACCGTGCGCTGGTCTCCCACGGGACCTCACGGCCGTATGCCGTGTGGCCCGGTCCGGGGGTACCCGCCCTCACGCGGAGGGCGGGCGTCCCGGCGTCTGGTGACGCGAGCTCGTCAGAGCTCGGTGTCGATGCCCATCGAGCGGGCGGTGCCGGCGATGATGCGCGCCGCCATCTCCTCGTCGTGGGCGTTGAGGTCTTCCATCTTCTGACGGGCGATCTCGAGGACCTGGTCGCGCGAGAGCTTGGCGACCTTGGTCTTGTGCGGCTCGCCCGAGCCCTTGGCGACGCCGGCGGCCTTCTTGATGAGCTCGGCGGCCGGCGGGGTCTTCGTCACGAAGGTGAACGAGCGGTCCTCGTAGACCGTGATCTCGACCGGGATGACGTTGCCGCGCTGGGACTCCGTCGCGGCGTTGTACGCCTTGACGAACTCCATGATGTTGACGCCGTGCTGACCGAGGGCGGGGCCGACGGGCGGGGCGGGGGTGGCCTGACCGGCCTGGATCTGCAGCTTGATGAAGCCGGAGACCTTCTTCTTGGGGGGCATGGATGCCTACCTTCTGTGTTGCTGGGCCGACGCCTTGGGCGATGACCCGGTTGCATGTCCTCGTGCGGTCAGCCGCACGAGGTCGTACGACCCTCGATCAGATCTTGGCGACCTGGGCGAAGGAGAGCTCGACCGGGGTCTCCCGGCCGAAGATGGAGACGAGCACCTTGAGCTTCTGGGTGTCGGGGTTGATCTCGGAGATCGTCGCGGGAAGGGTCTCGAACGGGCCCTCCATGACGGTGACGGACTCGCCGACCTCGAAGTCGACGACCCGCACGTCCTTGCCGGCGCTCGAGCTCGACGACGCGCCGGAGCCGTCGGCGGCCGCAGCGGCCTCGAAGTTCGGGGCGAGCATCGTGAAGACCTCGTCGATCGACAGCGGCACCGGCTGGTGGGCGTTGCCGACGAACCCGGTGACGCCGGGCGTGTGGCGCACGGCGCCCCAGCTCTCGTCGGTGAGCTCCATGCGGACGAGGACGTAGCCGGGCATCCGGACGCGACGGACCTGCTTCTTCTGGCCGTTCTTGATCTCGGTGACCTCCTCCATGGGGACCTCGATCTCGAAGATGAAGTCCTCCATGTTGAGGGTCTGGATGCGCGTCTCGAGGTTGGCCTTCACGCGGTTCTCGTAGCCGGCGTAGGAGTGGATGACGTACCAGTCACCGAAGCGCGTGCGCAGGTCGGCCTTGAAGTCGGCGACGGGGTCGCCGCTGCCCTGGGCCACCGGCTCGTCGTCACCGGAGGTCTCGGACGTCTCGGAGTCAACGGCGGCATCGACGTCGTCGCCAGACTCGTCGTCGGTCTCCGCTTCGACGGTGTCGAGGTCGGAGTCGGTGGCGTCGTCCTCAGCACCCGACTCGACGTCGGAGGCCGAGAGGTCGTCGGTCTCGACCGCGGGGTCGACGACGTCGCTCTCGGTGCTCTCGCCGTTCGGGGCGCCCTCGTGGGCGAACTGCTCGGACACGCTCTGACCTACTTCCTTGCTCGTGGACCGGCCGTGACGGCCGGAAGTGACATCCCGGTCGGGTGCCGGTGGCTCGTGCCTCAGGTGGCCGAGCCGGTGAAGACCCAGGAGACCAGTCGGCTCAGACCGAAGTCGAGCGTTGACACGAGCGCCATCATGATCACGACGAACACGACCACGACGGTCGTGTAGCGCACGAGTTCAGGACCCGTCGGCCGCACGACCTTGCGCAGTTCGTCGAGGATCTGGCGCACGAAGAGGCTGATCGCGCCGAAGAGGCGCGATACGGGGTTGCCGCCGCGAGCCTTGTCGGCACGGCCGGACCCGCGCTTGGCGCTCGTCTCCGTCACGATTCCTTCTTTCTGCCTGGGTGTCGGCCCGCGGGCGCCACACCCGGACCGTGGAGTCCCACGTCAGGGCAGAAGCCGCGTGCCGCCTTGCACGACGACCACATCACTGGGATGCGCAGGGCAAGAGGGACTCGAACCCCCAACCGCTGGTTTTGGAGACCAGTGCTCTACCAATTGAGCTATTGCCCTTCGCCGGGGACGTTGGGTGTCCACGGCGGGACGGCATGCGTCAGCATGGCCAGCGAAGCCGTCCGAGGGACGATCATACGGGACGGATGCGCCCCAACGCGAACCGACCCGAAACCCCTCCGCGGGCCCTCCCCCGTCGCCGGCACGTGACCCTTCGGGAAGCCTTCGGGCACCTGCCGCGCCCGCGGGGGGAACCGCGCGACCCGGCATACGGACTCGGCCGCCCCACCCGGCCGCCGCAGTGGCAGGATCGAGAGGTGACGAACCCGCGCACCCCCCTCGCGTCCCTGTCCGACGACGACCTGGCCGGCTTCCTCGCCGAGCAGCGTGAAGCCTACGCGGCCCTGCAGTCGCGCGGTCTCAGGCTCGACCTGACGCGGGGCAAGCCGTCCGCCGCGCAGCTCGACCTCTCCGACGACCTCCTGCGCCTGCCGACCACGACGAAGGACCGCGCCGGGGTCGACGTGCGCAACTACGGCGGACTCGAGGGCCTCGCCGAGCTGCGCGATCTCTTCGCCGAGCTGCTCTGGGTCGAGCCCAGCCAGGTCGTCGCCGGCGGCAACTCGAGCCTGACGATGATGTACAGCACGATCGTCGACTTCCTCCTCTTCGGCGGCGTCGACTCGCCGCGGCCCTGGTCGCAGGAGGAGAAGGTCCGCTTCATCTGCCCCGTCCCCGGCTACGACCGCCACTTCTCGATGCTCGCGTCGTTCGGCATCGAGATGGTCACCGTCGACATGCACGCGGACGGCCCCGACATCGCCGCCGTCGAGGCGCTCGTCAAGGACGACCCGAGCGTCAAGGGCATCTGGATCGTCCCGACCTACGCCAACCCGTCCGGTGCCGTCGTCTCGCAGGAGATCGCCGCCCGCCTCGCGGCCATGCCTGCAGCGGCGCCCGACTTCACGATCTTCTGGGACAACGCGTACGCCTTCCACCACCTCACCGAGGACGAGGCCAAGAGCGCCGACATCCTCAGCCTCGCCGCCGCCTCCGGGCACCCGAACCGGCCGATCATGTTCGCCTCGACCTCGAAGATCACCTTCGCGGGCGCCGGAGTCGCCGTCCTCGCCGCGAGCGCGGCCAACGTCACCTGGTACCTCGGACACCTCGCGATGGGCTCCATCGGTCCCGACAAGGTCAACCACCTGCGTCACGTCGAGTTCTTCCACGACGCCGACGGCGTGCGTGCGCACATGCGCAAGCACCGCGAGATCATCGCGCCGAAGTTCGCGGCGGTCGCAGAGGCGCTGACGAACGGCCTCGCGGGGCTCGAGGTCGCCGAGTGGAGCCACCCGACCGGGGGCTACTTCGTCAACCTCGACGTGCTCGACGGGACCGCGTCCCGGGTCGTCGCGCTCGCCAAGGACGCCGGCATCGCGCTGACGCCGGCGGGCGCGTCCTTCCCGCTGGGCCACGACCCGCGCGACCGCAACATCCGCCTGGCCCCGACCTTCCCCGTGCTCGACGAGGTGCGCACGGCCATGGCCGGCGTCGCGACGTGCGTCGCCCTCGCCGCTGCCGAGAAGCTGACGCAGGACCGCGCCGCGGGGGTAGGGGCAGAGGGCGACGGCGAGACGCCGTCGGCCGGGGACGCCACGAGCCCCTCGCACACCGCCACCGAAGGAGCCTCGCGATGAGCGACCAGGATCCCAACGAGACCATCGACGACGAGCTGACGACCTACAGCGTCGACGACGAGGACCAGCTCCAGCCCGAGGACACCCTCGACGACGGTGACCTCGAGGACGTGCTCGACCGCGGCTACTCGCCCAACGACCGGCCGCAGGGCGTCACCGCCCACGGCACGACCGCCTACGAGGAGTCCGTCGACGAGACCATCGACGAGCGCATCCGCCAGGAGGTGCCGGACCCCGACTCCGCCTACGGCGCGCCCGACAACGAGAGCGGCCTCGACGGCGACCGCGTCGGTGGCGACGACCCCGACGCCATCGACGCCGAGGACGACTGGCTCGGCGACCACGAGGTGGGCGACGCCCGCGCCGGTCGCCTCGTGGCCGACGACGAGGGCGCCCACGACGACGACGAGAAGCAGGCCTGGGCCAGCGACGTCGGCGTCGACGGGGCCGGCGCGTCGGCCGAGGAGGCCGCGATGCACATCGTCGACGAGATCGCTGACGAGCCCGACGAGGACTGAGTCCCGCCCGACCCGCAGAGAGGCCACGGCCCGGCACCAGCCGCGCCGTGGCCGCTCTGCGCCGCCCGGGACCGGATGACACACTGACCCGCATGACGCGTGCGGTGCAGGACCTGCCCAAGGCGCACCTGCACCTGCACTTCACGGGCTCGATGCGCATCGACACGGTGCGAGACCTCGCCGCCCGGCACGGCATCCGCCTGCCCGACGCCCTCGTGACGGGCTGGCCGCCTCGACTCGCCCGAGCCACCGACGAGCGCGGCTGGTTCCGCTTCCAGCGCCTCTACGACGCCGCCCGGTCCTGTGTGCGCGGGGAGGACGACATGCGCCGGATCGTGCGCGAGGCCGCGGCCGACGACGCGGCCGAGGGGTCACGCTGGCTCGAGATCCAGGTCGACCCGACGTCGTACGCCCCCTTCGTCGGCGGGATCACGCCGGCGCTCGAGATCGTGCTCGACGAGGCACGCGCCGTGTCGGCCGCGGGGGACATCGGGGTCGGAGTCGTCGTCGCGGCGAGCCGCATGCGCCACCCCCTCGAGGCCCGCACGCTCGCTCGCCTCGCCGCCCACCACGCGGGCGAGGAGGCCGGCGACGTCGTCGGCTTCGGCCTGTCCAACGACGAGCGGCGCGGAGCCGTCGCCGACTTCGCGCCGGCCTTCGCCATCGCCCGCCGGGCCGGTCTGGCCCTCGTGCCGCACGGCGGCGAGCTCCTCGGCGCCCAGTCCGTCATGGAGACGCTCGAGCACCTCGCCCCGGACCGCATCGGGCACGGCGTGCGCAGCGTCGAGGACCCACAGGTGCTCGACGCCGTCGCCGAGGCCGGCGTGACCCTCGAGGTGTGCCCGGGCAGCAACGTCGCCCTCGGGGTCTACGCCGACGCGAGCGACGTCCCGTTGCGCCGGATCGTCGAGGCCGGCATCCCCGTGGCGCTCGGCGCGGACGACCCGCTCCTCTTCGGGTCCCGCCTGGCCGCGCAGTACGCCGCGGCCCGAGAACTCGGCTTCGACGACGACGGCCTCGCCGCGCTCGCCCGCGGCTCCCTCGAGGGCAGCCGGATGCCCGACCGCCTGCGCAAGGCCGCGCTCGCCGACGTTGACGCCTGGCTCGCCGGGCCGGCGTGACACCGACCACACGCAGGACCGGGTCGTAACCGGTCATAACGGGCCGCTCACCACGGAGCCGGCCTGCTCGCCCATCCCCACCGGGTTTGCTCAGGATCGGTGCGCCCGGTCATGCTGGTCGGGAGATGAAGACTTCTGCCCCCGCCACCACCCGCCCATCGACCGCCTCCGGCGCCCGTCTGCGACGACTCGCCGTGGTCGGTCTCGTCGCCCCCGTCGTCGCGCTCGCGGCGTGCAGCGGGGAGTCGCCCGTGACCGCCGACCCGACGGCGCCGGCCGGCACGACCCCGGCCGCGACGAGCACCTCGACGACGTCCACGACGACCGCAGCGCCCACCACGGCCGCGCCGACGACCGCCGCCCCGGCGAAGTACTCGACGCGCACCGTCAAGGCCGTCATCAAGGACCCTCAGCTGGGCCACACGATCACGGCCATGCGCGTCTCGCGCGGCCTGCCGTTCCCGAAGAACCAGCCCGTCGGGGCCGAGGCCTTCGAGATCGTCGGGGTCAAGGTCGAGTTCGCCGCCGGCTCTCGATACTCGGCGTCGCTCGACCCGAAGATGCTGACGCTCATCGCGACGAAGCCCAAGCAGAACGTCGCGCCCACGGCCGAGTTCGGCAAGGCGTACAAGGCCGACCCGCTGCTCACGACGAAGCGCGACGAGCGCGACCGCGGGTGGGTCTTCTTCAAGGTCGACAAGGGCACGACGACGGCCCTGCGCCTGGCCTTCAACCGGCCGGCCTACGCCGTCAGCACGACGGACAAGACCATCCCGGCCAGGACCTTCTCCGTCGTCCTGACGAAGTAGTCGCGGCCCGCGGTCTGACGCGAAAGGCTCCGGTTCCCAAGGGAACCGGAGCCTTTGCCGGGTGATCGAGCGCTCGCCGGAACTGCTCTCAGAGCTGGTCGCCGACGATGACCGGCTCGTTGACAAGCGTCACGCCGAAGGTGTCGCGCACCCCGTCGCGTACCTGCCGGGCGAGGGCGAGGACGTCCGCGGTGGTGGCACCGCCCCGGTTGGTCACGGCCAAGGTGTGCTTCGTGGACAGCGCCGCAGGCGCCGGCAGGCCGAAGCCCTTGGCGAAGCCGGCGTGGTCAATGAGCCACGCGGCGCTCGTCTTGACCCGGCCGTCGGGCTCGGGGAAGCGCGGAGGCGTCGGCCCCTCCCACCCGAGCCGCTCCCCCACGCGCTCGACGAGGTCGTCGAACTCGTGGCGGCTGAGGATCGGGTTGGTGAAGAACGACCCGCACGACCACGTGTCGGGGTCGGCGTCGTCGAGCACCATGCCGCGGGACCGGCGCTGCGCGAGGACGGCCTCACGGGCGTCCTGGAGGGGCACGCGCGTGCCGAGCTCGACCCCGAGACCCTTCGCCAGGGCGGCATACGCCACCGGGCGGCTGAGGTCGGCGACCTCGAACTGGAACACCACGTCGAGCACGACGTAGCGCGAGTGCCCCTTGAAGCGCGAGTGGCGGTAGGTGAAGGCGCAGTCGGCGTTCATGAAGGTGCGCACGGTCTGCTCCTGCCGGTCCCACGTGCGCACCTGCGCGACCGTCTGCGAGACGTCCTGGCCGTAGGCGCCGACGTTCTGGATGGGCGTGGCCCCGGTGAGGCCGGGTATGCCGCTCAGCCCCTCGACGCCCGCCCATCCCTGCACGACGGCGTGGGCCACGACGTCGTCCCACACCTCGCCGGCGGCCACCCGGACGACGGCTCCGCCGCAGTAGTCGGCGGACTCGGGCGTGATGCCCGACGTGGCGACGCGCACGACCGTGCCCTCGAAGCCGTCGTCCGAGACGAGGAGGTTGGAGCCGCCCGAGACGACGAGCAGCGGCTCGTCGGCGTCGTCGACCTCACGGACCGCGTCGACGAGCTCGTCGGTGGTCGTGGCCGTGACGACGCGCGCGGCCGGGCCACCGACCCGCATCGTCGTGAGGGTCGAGAGGAGGACGTCGTGTTGCTCCTGCACGCGGTGGACCGGCCGGCTCAGTCGAGGACCGCGACGGCGAGCGCCCGGCCGAGGACCTTCTCGCCGGCCGCGGTGGCGGTCAGCTCGACGGTGACCCGCTTCGTCTCGGGGTCGACGGACTTGACGACGCCCGAGACCTCGATGTCGGCGCCGGCGTCGTAGGGCACGACGACGGGGCGGGTGAAGCGCACGCCGTACTCGACGACGCGGCCGGCGTCGCCCACCCAGGCGGTGACGAGCGTGACCGCCGAGCCCATCGTGAACATGCCGTGAGCGATGACGTCGGGCAGCCCGACCGCCTTGGCGAAGGGCTCGTCCCAGTGGATGCGGTTGCGGTCGAGGGAGGCGCCGGCGTACTGGACCAGGCGCGCCCGGTCGACGTGGACGGTCGTCGCGGGCAGCGCGTCACCGACGGAGACCTCGGAGAAGGACCGCACGGCCGCCGGCGTCGTGCTCGGAGTGCTCGGAGTGCTCGGAGTGGTGCTCATCACTCGCCCCCTCGGATGACGATGGTCGACGTGGCCGTGCAGACGGCCTCACCCGCCTCGGTGGCGAGCTCGGTGCGGGTCGTGACCATGGCGTGGCCGCCGGCCTCGCGGACGGTGTCGACGTGGAGCGTGCCGACGACGGCGTCGCCGGCGGTCAGGGGGCGGTGGTGGACGAAGCGCTGCTCGCCGTGCACGACGCGGGAGAAGTCGATGCCGGCCTCGGGGTCGCGGATCAGCTGGCCGTCGCACTGCTGGGCGATGAGGACCGCGAACGTCGGAGGCGCGATGACGTCGGCGTAGCCGCGGGCCCGGGCGACCTCGGCGTCGACGTGCACCGGGTCGGCCGAGCCGACGGCCTCGGCGAACTCACGGATCTTGGCGGCACTGACCCGATAGGTCTCGGTGGGCGGGTAGACCCGGCCCTGGAAGTCTGAGTTCACCGGCATACGGGCAGCCTATCGACCGCTGCCGACCGGCGCCCGCGCCGCCCGGTGGGCGTCCGGGAACGACGACGCTCCCCCGGCCGATGGCCGAGGGAGCGTCGAGGAACGCGATGGTTCAGCGGGTCTCGCGGTGCTCCGTGTGCTTGCCGCACTTCGGGCAGAACTTGTTCATGGCGAGACGGTCGGGGTTGTTCCGACGGTTCTTCTTGGTGATGTAGTTGCGGTCCTTGCAGTCCACACACGCCATCGTGATCTTCGGACGGACGTCGCTGCTCTTGCTGGCCACGGCAACCTGCTCTTTCGGGAACGTACTTTGGGTGTTCGGTCGTCTTGCGACGGGTGTCGCGCGGCGCGTCACGCGTTCCGGGCGGCATCCCGGGGTGACACGCAGGCGCGACGTCCAAGGCTACGCGACACCCCGATGATTCGAGAAATCGAACCGGGTGCGCGCGGAAGTGGTAGCGGGAGCGGGGCTCGATCCCGCGACCTCACGATTATGAGTCGTGCGCTCTAACCAGCTGAGCTACCCCGCCATGGGCTGTCGTCCCCCGGCCCGCCGCAGAAGCGACGAGGCCGGGAACCGACCGACCAGAGCCCCAATAGGGAATCGAACCCTAGACCTTTTCCTTACCATGGAAACGCTCTGCCGACTGAGCTATTGGGGCGCGGCCGACACCGAGAAACGTTGCGAGAACGTCTTCAGGACGACCTGTTGTGCGACGGTGAGACTACACGGTCGGCGGCGCGGATACGAAATCGAGCAGATGACCGACGGCCGGCGTCCCAACTGGGAGGATCAGGGCATGAGCGGTCTCATCGACGGCCAGCACGACCCGGGTCCGGCCACCGAACCGCCGGACCCACCGGTCGGGTCCGGGGGCCCACCGCCCGGCACCGACGTCGGTGACGTGGACACCCGCCTGGTCGACGTCCAGGTGCGCTTCGACCGGCGCAGCGTGTGGCGCGCGGGCTGGCTCGCGGTCGCCATCGTCGCGATCGCCGCCCTCGGCAAGTTCGTCATCGACGACGGCGGCTCGGTCATCTTCACCCTCATCATGGCCATGCTCGCCTCGATCGCGATGGAGCCGGCCGTCGCACGGCTCTCGCGCCGGATGCGGCGCGGCATGGCGACCATGATCGTCATGCTCGGCGTGCTCGTCTTCTGCATCGTCTTCATGCTCGCCTTCGGCAACCTGCTGGCCGACCAGCTGGCCACCTTCGTCGCCTCGATCCCCTCGCTCGTCCAGAGTGCGACGACGTGGGCCAACGAGACCTTCGGCGTCGAGCTCAGCCCCGACAAGCTGCTGGCCCAGTTCACGAGCGACGTCGGCGGCCTGAGCACCCTGGCCGGCAGCGTGGCCGGCGGCCTCATCGGTGCCGTCGCCACCGTGCTCGGCGCCTTCTTCTCGTCGATCACCTTCTTCTTCTTCACCTTCTACTTCTCCGCCGACAGCCTGCGCCTGCGTCGCTGGGTCGCCCAGCTCGCCCCGCCGCGCCAGCAGGCGGTCATCGGGGTGGCGTGGGACCTCGCGGTGATCAAGACCGGCGGCTACGTGTCGGCCCGGCTCGTGCTCGCCGGGATCTGCGGCGGACTGTCAAGCCTGTTCATGCTCATCATCGGCATGGACTACTGGCTGGCCCTCGGCATCTGGACCGGGCTCGTGGCCCAGTTCGTGCCGACCATCGGGACCTACATCGCGATCGCGCTGCCGGTCTTCGTCGGCCTCGTCGGACCGGAGCCGTGGCAGGGGCTGGCGCTGCTCGGCTTCGCCCTCGTCTACCAGCAGATCGAGAACGTGACGATCGAGCCGCGCATCTCGGCCGACGCCGTCGACGTGCATCCCGCGGTGTCCTTCGCAGCCGTGATGTTCGGCGCGGCGCTCTTCGGCGTCTCGGGGGCCTTCGTGGCGGTGCCCGTGGCCGCGCTGATGCTCGCCCTCTTCGACATCTACTCGCGCAAGTACGAGCTGCTCCCCCAGCTCGCCGCGCCGCAGCCCGGTGAGCGCCAGAAGGCCGATCACCAGCACGCGTCCTTCACGGCCCGCCTCCCGGTGCTGCCCGGGGCCCGGGCGAAGGCACCCGAGCCGCCGACGCCCGCGGCGGTGCCGGAGCCCACGGGTCTGCGCGCGACGCTGCGCCACTGGTTCTCCCGGCACGACACGTCGGGCCCGGAGACGTAGCCCGCACCCGAGGCCCTGACGGCCGCTGTCACTCCCCGTCGTGCGCGTCGTGGGCGTCCAGCGCCTGCTGGGCCGTCGCCTCCTCCGCCTCACGGCGACTGCGTATGCCGCCCGCCTCGTCGAGCTCACCCGTGACCTTCTCGAGCCGGGACCTCGCCGTCGCGAGCCGCCGCTCGAGGTCGGCGATGCCCTCCGTGACCTCCTCCTGGCGAGCCGTGAGGACCGCCACCTGTCGGTCGGCGGACCGCAGGTCGGCCCGTGCGGTCTCGAGTGTCGACTGGAGTCGGGCCCGCTCGGCGGCGCGCCGGCTGCGTCGTCGTTCCTCGAGGTCGACGGCGTCCCCTCCTCCCCCGCCGGGCAGAACCGAGAGCGACCGTCGGGCGCGGTCGGGCGCGGACGACCCGAGCTCCTCGGGGTCCGTGATGGCGACGACGTCGGCCACGTCGACCGAGCCGAAACCCGAGTAGCTGAGCGCCTTGACGAGCGCGCCCGTGAGGACCGAGGCCTCGGCGTCCTCGTCGGCGATGAGCGCGGTCAGCGTCTCGCGCACCTCCTGGGCCGCACCGGCGCCGAGCTTCTGGCCGTCCTCGGCCGCGACCTCTGCGATGCGGTCGGCCAGGGCGTCGACGCGGATGGCGCGCTCCCGGCCGAGCAACCGCAGCTGGTCGGCGTCGAGGGTGCGCTGGGCCTCACGGAGCAGCTCGGCGAACGACCGGAGCTCCTCGAGCTCGTCCGCGTGCTCGCGCACGAAGTGGTTCACCGCCCAGGCGGCGAGGGTCGGCTTGCGCAGGGCACCCACCGAGGCGGCGAGGTCCTTCTCGCCCGCGGACCTCGCCTGGGCCACCAGTTCGGAACGGAGCGGGGTGAAGCGAGCGGGCGGGGCGGCATACAGCTGCTCGACGGCGGCGCGCAGGTGCAGGATCACCTCTGCATCCTCCCGCAAACCCGCTGGTGCGGCCCGCGCGGGACGGGCAGGCTGGGGCCGTGATCTGGATCTGTGCGACGTGCGCCGTCGAGACCGATGACCTGCCCGAGCCTCCGGACGCGTGCGCCGTCTGCGAGGACGAGCGGCAGTGGGTGCCCGAGCAGGGGCAGCGCTGGACGACGGTGGACCGGCTGCGGGAGTCCGGGACGCGCATCCGCGTCGAGGCGGTCGAGGACGACCTCTGGGGGCTGCGCGCCGAGCCCGAGGTCGGCATCGGGCAGCAGACGATGGTCGTGCGCGTCCCCGAGGGGGTGTTGCTCTTCGACTGCGTCGGCTACATCGACGACGCCGCCGTCGAGCTCGTGCGATCGCTCGGGCCCACGCTCGCGGTGGCCTCGAGCCATCCGCACATGTACGGCGTGCAGACGGAGTGGGCCCGGGCGCTCGGCGACGTCCCGGTGCTCGTGGCCGCGCCCGACGCCGAGTGGGTGCGCCGGCGAGACCCGCTCGTCGAGCTCTATGACGAGCAGCGGCAGGTCGCACCGGGTCTGACGCTGCACCGCGTCGGCGGGCACTTCCGCGGTCAGGCCGTTGTCGAGTGGACGGCAGGCGCCGAAGGACGCGGGGTGCTGCTGGCGGGCGATGCCGTCTTCCCCAACCCAGACCGTCGGTCGATGAGCTTCATGCGCAGCTATCCGAACCGGATCCCCTTGTCGGGCAACGTCGTCCAGCGCGTTGCCGGTCAGCTGGAGGCCCTGCACTTCGACCGCCTCTACAACAACTTCGGCACCGCAGTGCCGTCAGGGGCCAAGGCCATGCTGCGACGGTCCGCCGACCGCCACGCGGCGTGGACGCGGGGAGACTTCGACCACCTGACGTGAGGACGCGGCGCCAGGTCGTGCCCGAGACGCGTCCAGTGGGTAGGTGCACCTCGACGGCGTCGTCCGGCGCCGCGCCACACCCGTGGAGGAGAAGCCATGAGCGACAACCCGCTGGACCCCGTGAGCGACGACCCGACGACCGAGGGCCCCGCTGACGGCGGAGCCGACACGAGCAGCCACGACGGTGGCGCCGACGGTGGCGCCGACACCGAGGGCCCCGCTGACGGCGGAGCCGACACGAGCAGCCACGACGGCGGCGCCGACGGTGGCGCCGACACCGAGGGCCCCGCTGACGGCGGAGCCGACACGAGCAGCCACGACGGCGGCGCCGACGGCGGGGCCGGAGCGGACCCGACCAGCTCGATCTGATGACCGCTGGCACGACGAGCCGGGTGCCCACGCACGAACGTGGGCGCTCGGCGCTCGGGCGTCTCGTCCCCTTCGCCGCCGACGAGTTCGCCAGGGACCACTGGTCGCACACGCCGGTCGTCACCAGGGCAGCCGACCTGCCGGGCGGACTGCTCGACCTCTTCGGCGAGGGCTCCGTCGACGAGCTCGTCTCCCGACGCGGGCTGCGCGCCCCCTTCCTGCGGGTCGCCCAGAACGGCCGCACGCTCGGTGACCGGGAGTTCACCCAGAGCGGAGGCGTCGGTGCATCCGTCGCCGACCAGGTGAGCGATGACAAGCTGCTCGGGCTCTTCGCCGACGGTGCCACCATCGTCCTGCAGGGGCTGCACCGCACGTGGGGACCTCTCATCGACTTCACCCAGCAGCTCGCGGAGGAGCTGGGGCACCCGGTCCAGGCCAACGCCTACGTCACGCCCAGCCAGAACACCGGCTTCAGCGACCACTACGACGTGCACGACGTCTTCGTGCTCCAGATGGCCGGGGAGAAGACCTGGCGCGTCCGGCCCCCGGTGCACGAGTCACCGCTGCGCGACGAGCCGTGGACCGACCACCGGGCCGAGGTCGAGGAGGCAGGACGTCGAGCACCTGACCACGAGTTCACGCTCCGTGCCGGTGACGTCCTCTACCTGCCGCGCGGCTGGGTGCACTCGGCCACCGCGCTCGGCGGGGTCAGCACGCACCTCACTCTCGGCGTCCACGTCTGGACGCGACGTCACGTGGCCGACGAGCTCGTGTCGATCGCGCTGGCCGAGGCCAGCCGCGACGAGGGCGTGCGCGCCTCGCTCGACGTCGCGCCGACGGGCTTCGACCACGAGGCCATCGCCCCCGACGTCGAGCTCGTGCGGGAAGCGCTTGTACGCGCCCTGGGCGAGATCGACGTGGCCACGGTCGTCGACGCCCTCGAGGCAAGAGCCCGCGGCTCGCAGCGCCCTGCGCCGATCAGCCCGCTCGCCCAGGTGGCGGCCGCGGAGGCCCTCCGACCCGAGACGACGCTCCGGCTCCGGCCGCACGTGGCCGCGCGGCTCGTGCCCTCGGGCGACGGCCCGGCTCGGCTGCGCAGCCGCCTCGCCGACTTCCCGGTCGAGTCGCACGACGTCGGCACCTTCGTGGCGCTCGTGGCGGGCGGAGTGCTGCGTGCCGACATGGTCGGGCTCGAGCTGGCTCGTCGGCTGATGCTCTCCGGCCTCCTCGTCGTCGCCGACGACTGAGGCACGACGTGGCCTCTCGACGGTTGATCCGTCGAGGGGCCACGTCGTGTCGGGTGGCGATGGTCGAGAGGTCAGTGGGTGCCGGGGCTCAGGCGGTGCCGGCCGCACTCAAGATCGCCTGGGCGCCGACGAGGCTCGGGCCGTACCAGGTGAGCAGGCGTCCGCTGACGAGCGCGGTGCGGGCCTGCGTGAAGGCCTCCGGACCGTCGGCCGCCGAGAAGACGTACGGCTCGTCGGGCAGCAGGACGGTCACGCCCTCACGGTCGAGGTCGGCCACCTCGACGTGCGGGTAGCGCTCCGGGGCGTTGGCGAGGACGTTGCGCCAGCCGAGCCGGGACACGAGGTCACCGGTGAAGGTGTCGCGCCCGACCGCCATCCACGGATCGCGCCAGATCGCCACGGCCACGTCGACGACGGGATCGGGCACGGGCCCACCCCACTCGCCCCGCGCGGCGACGAGCCAGTCGGGCGTGCCGACCTCGAGCACCTCGACGAAAAGTCGCTCGAGCGAGTCGAGCGCCCCCGGCACCGTCTCGATGTCGGTGACCCAGACGGGTATGCCGTCAGCCCGCAGCCGCCGGACGTCGAGCTCGCGGTTCTCCTCCTTGTTGACCACGACGAGATCCGGCTCGAGAGCCGCGATGGCCCTGAGGTCGGGGTTCTTGGTGCCCCGAACCCGTTGCACCGCAAGACCTTTCGGATGCGTGCACCAGTCGGTCGCGCCGACGAGCCGCTCCGGGCACGTCGTCGCCAGCGCCTCGGTGATCGACGGCACCAACGACACGACCCGGCGCGGCGGTGTCGGCAACGACACGGCATACGCCAGGTCGTCGGCGAGTGTCACCGGCACGGTTCGTGGCCTTTCGACGGTTGCGGGGTGGGTCAGACGTTGCGGCGGTACTGGCCACCGACCTCGAAGAAGGCCTCGGTCACCTGCTGGAGCGAGCACACCCGCGCCGCCCGCATGAGGACGTCGAAGACGTTGCCGCCCTCGATGGCAACGGCCTTGAGCTCCTCGAGCGCCGCCGCCGCCTCGACCTCGTGCTCTGCGCGGAACGCCCGGACGCGCGAGAGCTGGCTCTGCTTCTCCTCCTCGGTGCCACGGGCGAGCACGACCGTGCGGGGCACGTCACCCTCGTGCGGGTTGCGGAAGGTGTTGACGCCGATGATCGGCAGGCTGCCGTCGTGCTTGCGGTGCTCGTAGAGCATCGACTCGTCCTGGATGCGGCCACGCTGATAGCCGGTCTCCATGGCCCCGAGCACGCCGCCGCGCTCGGTGATGCGGTCGAACTCCTTGAGGACGGCCGCC
Organism: Terrabacter sp. RAF57; assembly: GCF_052113925.1. NCBI lineage: Bacteria > Bacillati > Actinomycetota > Actinomycetes > Micrococcales > Intrasporangiaceae > Terrabacter > Terrabacter sp. RAF57. The sequence continues at coordinate 526,520 of NZ_JBFRDT010000002.1, forward strand.
TCGACGAGGTCGGTCAGCTCGTCGACGACGAACGAGCCCTGGAGCGGGTTCTCGTTCATCGCGAGCCCCCACTCGCGGTTGATGATGAGCTGGATGGCGAGGGCGCGACGCACCGACTCCTCCGACGGGGTCGTCACGGCCTCGTCGAAAGCGTTGGTGTGCAAGGAGTTCGCGTTGTCGTAGATCGCGATGAGCGCCTGGAGCGTCGTACGGATGTCGTTGAAGTCCATCTCCTGCGCGTGGAGCGAGCGACCCGACGTCTGCACGTGGTACTTCAGCTTCTGGGACCGCTCACCCGCGTTGTACTTCTCCTTCATCGCCACGGCCCAGATGCGGCGGGCCACGCGTCCGAGCACGGAGTACTCCGGGTCCATGCCGTTGCTGAAGAAGAAGCTGAGGTTGGGCGCGAAGTCGTCGACCGCCATGCCGCGCGCGAGGTAGCTCTCGACGTAGGTGAAGCCGTTGGCGAGGGTGAAGGCGAGTTGGCTGATGGGGTTCGCCCCGGCCTCGGCGATGTGGTAGCCGGAGATGGACACGGAGTAGAAGTTGCGGACCTTCCGCTCGATGAACCACTCCTGGATGTCGGCCATCATCTTGAGGCTGAACTCGGTGCTGAAGATGCAGGTGTTCTGGCCCTGGTCCTCCTTGAGGATGTCGGCCTGCACCGTGCCGCGGACGTTGGCGAGGGCGTATGCCGTGAGCTCCTCGCGCTCGACGTCGCCGGGCTCCCTGCCCTCCCGCGCCCGGAAGGCGTCGACCTGCTGGTCGATGGCGGTGTTGAGGAAGAAGGCGAGGATCGTCGGCGCCGGACCGTTGATCGTCATGGAGACGCTCGTCGTCGGCGACACCAGGTCGAAGCCGTCGTAGAGGGCCTTCATGTCGTCGAGCGTGGCGACGGAGACGCCCGAGGTGCCGACCTTGCCGTAGACGTCGGGGCGCGGGTCGGGGTCGCGGCCGTAGAGCGTCACGGAGTCGAAAGCCGTGGACAGGCGGGTGGCCGGCTGCCCCTCGGAGACGAGCTTGAAGCGGCGGTTGGTGCGGAACGGGTCACCCTCCCCCGCGAACATGCGCGCCGGGTCCTCCCCCTCGCGCTTGAACGGGAAGACTCCGGCGGTGAAGGGGTAGTAGCCGGGGAGGTTCTCGCGGCGCAGGAAACTGACGAGCTCGCCGTGGTCGCGGTAGCGAGGCAGTGAGACTCGGGGGATCTTGTTGCCCGACAGCGACTCCCGGGTCAGGGTGTTGCGGATCTCCTTGCCCCGGATCGTCACGACCTGCTCGTCGCCGGAGTAGGACTCGACGACGGAGGGCCAGTCGGCGAGCGCGCTCGCCACGTCGGTCGGCACGTCGGTGCGGGCATGGTCGAGGAGGGCCTCGACGGCGTCGACCGCGCTCTCGGCGCTGTCGACGTCGTCGGCCGCCGCTGCGGCCGCGAGCTCCCCGCGCACCAACTCGAGCCGCTGCACCCTGCTGGCCGCGGCGGCATACCGCTCGGTGGCCTCGTGGTAGCCGCGGACCGTGTCGCTGATCTCGGCGAGGTAGCGCACCCGGGACGCGGGCACGATGGTCGCGATGCGGGTGGACTGCCTCGTGGCGACGCGCGGCAGCACGCCCTCGTCGACGGGCATCCCCTTCTCCGAGAGCAACTCGCGCAGCTGCTGGTAGAGCGCGGTGACGCCGTCGTCGTTGAAGGTGGCCGCCGAGGTGCCGTAGACGGGCATGTCGGCCGGACTCTTGCCGAAGGCCTCGCGGTTGCGCACCATCTGGCGGCCGACGTCGCGCAGGGCGTCCTCGGCGCCGCGGCGCTCGAACTTGTTGATGGCCACGACGTCGGCGCGGTCGAGCATGTCGATCTTCTCGAGCTGGCTGCTGGCGCCGAACTCCGGCGTCATGACGTAGAGGGAGACGTCGGCGTAGTCGATGACGGCGGCGTCGCCCTGGCCGATGCCCGGCGTCTCGAGGATGACGAGGTCGAAGCCGGCAGCGCGCACGACGTCGAGGACGTCATCGAGGTGCGTCGGCACCTGCGAGCCGCCGCGCGTGGCGAGGCTCCGGAAGAAGACGCGGTCGCCGTCGAGCGAGCTCATCCGGATGCGGTCACCGAGGAGCGCTCCGCCGCCACGGCTGCGGGTCGGGTCGACGGCGAGCACGGCGACCCGCAGCTTGTCCTGCTGGTCGAGGCGCAGCCGGCGGATCAGCTCGTCGGTGAGGCTCGACTTGCCGGAGCCTCCGGTGCCGGTGATGCCGAGGACCGGCACGCGACGCCGGCCGGCCGCCTCGCGGATGCCCGAGAGCACGGCGTCGTCGATGTCACCCTCCTGCGCGCCGGTGATGGCGCGCGCCACGGCGGCCCGCTCGCCGGCGAGCACGGCCTCGAGTGCGGGCGCACCGAGCTCCCACGGGTCGAAGTCGCAGTCGGCGACGACGGTGTTGATCATGCCGGCGAGGCCGAGGCGCTGGCCGTCCTCGGGGCTGAAGATCGTGACGCCGGACTCACGCAGCCGCGCGATCTCCTCGGGGACGATGACGCCGCCGCCCCCGCCGACCACGCGGACGTGGCCGGCGCCGTTCTCCTCGAGCAACTTCACGAGGTACTCGAAGTACTCGACGTGCCCGCCCTGGTAGGAGCTGACGGCGACGCCCTGGACGTCCTCCTCGATCGCCGCGTCGACGACCTCCTGGACCGAGCGGTTGTGCCCGAGGTGGATGACCTCGGCTCCCTGCGTCTGCATGATGCGCCGCATGATGTTGATCGACGCGTCGTGCCCGTCGAAGAGGCTGCTCGCCGTGACGAGGCGGACGTGGTGGGACGGCTGGTGGTGATCGCGCTTCGTTGCGTCGGACATGGAAAAATAGTAKGACTTCCTACTAATGGACGTCAACGCGTCGGCGTCCTACGATGGCGCCATGAGTGCGCAGACCAACGCCGAGGGCGGCATGAGCGCCGGAGCGGGCGGCGGCGCGAGCGCCGGCGTCGCCGCCGGGTCCGGCCTCGGCTTCGACCCGATCGCCCGGGCGCGGGAGCAGTGGGTCGAGCAGGGCTGGGGCCCGGCCGCCGACGGGATGGCCGCCATCACCTCGCTCATGCGCGCGCACCAGATCGTGCTCGCCCGCGTCGAGGCGACGCTCCGGCCGCTCGGGGTGACCTTCGCGCGCTACGAGGTGCTCATGCTCCTGTGGTTCAGCCGGCGCGGGTCCCTCCCGATGAAGGTCATCGGCAGCCGCCTGCAGGTGCACCCCACGAGCGTGACCAACGCGGTCGACCGCCTTGAGGACGCCGGGCTCGTGACGCGCTCGACGCATCCCGAGGACCGGCGCGCGATGCTCGTCGCCCTCACCCCGACCGGCCGCGAGCTCGCGGAGCGGGCCACCAAGGCCCTCAACGCCGAGGTCTTCGAGCAGCCCGACCTCGGAGCCACCGACGTCCGCTCGCTCGTCGACGTCCTGACGCGGCTGCGACGCGACGCGGGCGACTTCTGACCCAGTTCGTTACGCGGACCGGCAGCGGCCGGGGCGCGACCTCGGCAGACTGGGGGGCATGCCCGACACCCCGCTGCCCCCGGACCACCTCGACCGGCTCGCGCAGCAGCGGCGGTCGTTGCGCGAGCTCGCGCGCGCCGCGCAGCGGCCCGGCGGAGGGTTCGGATGGCTCGGCGACGACGGGAGGCTCGACCCGGCATACGGCGTCGAGCTGTGGATCACGGCACGGATGACCCACGTCGCCGCCCTGGCGGTGCTCGAGGGCGACACGTCGTTCGAGGCGGTCGTCGACCACGGCGTCGCGACCTTCGCCCCCGGCGGCCTGCTCCACGATCCCGAGCACGGTGGCTGGTTCGCGTCGGTCCACGGCGACGGCACGCCCGACGTGTCCGACAAGCGGGCCTACGAGCACGCGTTCGTCGTGCTCGCCGCGACCTCCGCGTCAGCCGCCCGGCGTCCCGGGGCGGACGACCTGCTCGACCGCGCGCTGCAGACCTACGAGCAGCGCTTCTGGCGGGAGTCCGACGGTCTCGCCCTCGACGTCTGGGACCGCACGTGGACCGACCTCGAGGACTACCGCGGCGTCAACGCCAACATGCACTCGCTCGAGGCCCTGCTCGCGGCGTGGGACGTCACGCGCGACCCGCGTTGGCTCGGTCACGCGCTCCGGATCACCGAGCGCGTCGTGCACGGCTTCGCCCGCTCGTGGAACTACCGCCTCCCCGAGCACTTCGACTCGTCCTGGGAGCCGCGCCCCGACTACAACCGCGAGCGACCGACCGACAAGTTCCGCCCGTTCGGCGTGACGCCCGGCCACCTGCTCGAGTGGTCGAGGCTGTCGCTGCACCTGCGCCACGCCCTCGGGGCCGAGGCGCCGGCGTGGCTGCTCGACGAGGCGCGCTCGCTCTTCGACGTCGCGGTGCACGAGGGCTGGGACGTCGACGGGCACGAGGGCTTCGTCTACACGACCGACTTCGAGGGTCGGCCCGTCGTGCGGGACCGGCTGCACTGGGTCGTCGCCGAGGCCATCGGCGCCGCCCGCACACTCCACCTCGCGACCGGCGACCCGACGTATGCCGCCTGGTACGACCGGTGGTGGGAGCACGCCCACGCGTGGTTCGTCGACCCCGAGCAGGGGTCGTGGCGCCACGAGCTCTCACCCGAGCTCGCGCCGTCGAGCGTCGTCTGGCAGGGACGCCCGGACGTCTACCACGCCTACCAGGCGTGCCTCGTCGGCGCGCTCGGCGAGATCACGTCGTTCGCCGGGGCCCTCCGGGACGGGCACCTCCAGTCGGCTCGGACCGCCTAGTCCTGCTGCCGGTCGACGAGGGCCCAGATCTCGCTCTCCGGGTAGCGGCGATGTCCGCCCAGCGTCCGCAGCGCGTGGAGCCGGCCGGTCCGTGCCCACCGGCTGACGGTCTTGGGATCGACGCGGAAGATCGTCGCGACCTCCGCCGGGGTCAACAGCCTCTCGACCGCTGTGTCATTTCCGTCCATCTCAGTCCGCCTCGCGCGATCGCAGCGTCAGTGGAGGTCACGGACTCGGGGCTGGCTGCTCAACCCCGAGTCCGAAGGATCCCGGATCCCGGCACGCCCTGCGGCGACGGTCGCCGGCTCCCGACACCTGTCACGGTACGGACAGTTCATTCGACAATCAAGCGACCAGACCAACGAACGAGACGGCCTCAGTAGATTGAGCGCATGAGCCCCCGCGCCCAGGCCCGCGACGACGCGACGGTCGCCCTGAGAGAGCTGATCCTCGCCGGTGAGCGCTACCGCATCGCGGTGGCCGCGCGCCTCGACCTCTCGGTCAACGAGAGTCGGACCATCAGCTACCTCCTGGCCCGTGGCGCCATGGGCCAGACCGAGCTCTCGACCGCCCTCGGCCTGACGACGAGCTCGACGACGACGCTCCTCGACCGCCTTGAGCAGCGCGAGATGGTGCGACGCGTCCCCGACCCGACCGACCGGCGGCGCAGCTCGGTGGAGATCCCCGAGTCGGGCGTGCTCCGGCTCCGCGAGGTCAGGGACTGGCTGCCCCAGGCCTTCGACGCGTTCGACGGGGACGACCTGCACGACGTGGCCGCCACGCTGGGGACCCTCGCCGCCTCGCTGCGCGAGGTCACCACCCGGATCGACACCTCGCACACGTCGAGCCCCGGGCGCCGCAAGCGCCACTGAGCGCGGCGTCGTCCAGACCGGTCGTGCCTCAGCCGATGACGCGGTCGAGGAAGGCGTTGCCGAAGACGCGTTCCGGGTCGACCCTCGCCCGCAGCGACCGGAAGTCGGCCATCCGCGGGTAGAGCGGCTCGAGCTCGTCGACGCCCGCGACGAAGCACTTGCCCCAGTGCGGCCGCGCCCCGAGCGGCAGGAGGGCTGCCTCGACCGCCGGCAGGACGGCATACACGCGCTCGACGTCGCGGACCCACGTGAAGTGCACGGCCACGACGTCGTGCCCGTGCGAGCCGCTGAGCCAGAGGCCGTCGGCGGCGACGGTGCGCAGCTCCGAGACCTGGAGCACCGGCGCCATGAGGTTCCGGAGGCCGCGGAGGCGCTCGATCGCGGTGAGGGCGTGCTCGCGGGGCAGGAGGTACTCGCTCTGGAGCTCCTCGCCGCGGCTCGGGGTGAAGCCCATCCGGAAGTGCGGCAGCCGGTCGAGCCACGGGCCCGGCACGCCGCCCTGGGCCGTCACCGACTCCGGGTCGGCACCGTCGAGCATGTGCATCGTCGTGGTCGCCGGCACCGCGCCGAACGGCTCGCAGGGCGCCTGCTCGCCGCGGCTCTTGAGCCAGACCTGGTCGATGCCCGCCTCGCCCCACCGGGTGAAGAGGCTGACGCTGTAGGCGCTGCTCGTGACCGCGTCGAGCCCGGAGGTGAGCGCGTCCCACGACAGGCCGGTGAAGACGTCCTGTCGCACGTCGTAGGTGGGCTCGACGTCGAGGGCGGCGGAGGTGACGATCCCGAGCGCACCGAGGGCGACGACGCTGCCCTCGAAGTCGGCGTCCCCACGGCTGACGGTGCGCAGCTCACCGTCGGGACCGACGAGGTCGAGGGAGGCGACGGCCGTTGCGAGAGAGCCGTTTCCGGCGCCCGAGCCGTGCGTGCCGGTGGCGACGGCACCCGCGACGGAGATGTGAGGGAGCGACGCGAGGTTGCCGAGGGCCCACCCCGCCGCGTGCAGCCGGGTCGCCACCTGGCCGTATGCCGCGTGCCCCGTCACGCGGGCCGTGCGGGTCGTCGGGTCGACGACCACGGCGGTCGGCAGGTCGAGGAGCGAGACGAGCACGCCGTGGTCAGCGTCCGTGATGTCGGTCAGGTCGGTGAAGCTGTGCCGCGACCCGAGGGCGCGCACGCGCGGGGCCGCCGCGACGAGCTCTTGCAGGTGCTCGACCGAGCGCACCCCCTCGATCGGGGACCGGTAGGTGTGACTGCCGGCCCAGTTCGTCTCCGCCATGGCCCCAGTCTGCCCGCGGCGGCCGAGGCGAGGTCAGCAGTGTCAGGTCTGGTGACGCCGGCGGTGGCTGCGGTCCTCGTGGAGCTCGGGGTGGACGTCCTCGGGCAGCTCCTCGGGCTCGGCACCCTCGCCCGGACGGGCCACGCCCCAGCCGTCGGCGGTGATGGTGTCGACGGGCGGGTTGCCGACGAGGTGGGAGCGCTCGGCTCCCTCCGGGTGGTCGCGACGCGCCTGCTCGGTGTCGTCGCGATGCTTGTTGAGCGACTCGCTGGAGTCGCGTCCGGCTCGACGGGGCCCCACGATGACGAGGCCGATCACGAGGATCACGACGACGGCCAGCATGACGATGAGTCCTACACGATCACCCATGGGCACCTCCAGGGTCCGATGCGTCACTCCCGACGGTACTCCCGTCGGCTCCGCGTGAGGCCCGTTGTGCGCGAACGGATGCCGCGCGGGTCGCGCAGCCCGCAGCGGCCCGGAGCTGCTCGGATCGCCGGGGTCAGTGTGCGTCGCGGGCGGCCCGGGCCGCGGCGACCTTCGCCGCGCGCTCGCGCGCGAGCCGGGCCGTCGGGTCATTGCCCTCGCCCAGCTGCGCCGGGCCGAAGACGGTCAGGGCGACCAGGCGCAGGCGGTAGCCGATGCGGTACCCGATCGAGAGTCCGTCACGGGGCGTCGATCTCGACACGATGCTGCCTCCAGTTAGTTAGTGCACTAACTGTTAGTGTACACAGATCCAGCCACCACGACGACGAGGCCTCGATGACCCGCAGCGCCACCGCCCGCACCACGCCGCGACCGACCACCCGCTTCGGAGAGACCGCCGGCTCCACCGTCTCCCCCGACGACCTGCTCAAGCTCGACCAGCAGGTCTGCTTCGCCCTCGCCGTGGCGGCCCGCAACGTCATCGGGCTCTACCGCCCGGTGCTCGAGCCCCTCGGGCTCACCCACCCGCAGTACCTCGTCATGCTCGCCCYCTGGGAGCGGTCACCCCTCACCGTCCGTGAGATCGGCCGGCTCCTCAGCCTCGAGCCGGCCACGCTCTCGCCCCTGCTCAAGCGGCTCGAGGCCGCAGGTCTCGTGACGCGCGACCGGCACCCCGACGACGAGCGTGCCCTCGCCATCACCCTGACGCCGCGCGGCCGGCGGCTGCGCGAGCAGGCGCTCGACGTGCCGCCGCAGATCGTCGAGCGGCTCGGGGTGCGGGTCGAGGACCTCCAGGCGCTGCACGCCTCACTGACCCGGGTCATCGCCGCCACGACGGTGACCGACTGAGCGCGACCCGACGGGGCGCGACGGCCCGGGTACGCCGCTGGGCCCGGGTACGCCGCTGGGCCCGGGTATGCCGCTGGGGCCCGGACATCGGTCCGGGCCCAGCGGGTCGTCGGCTCGTCGCGAGCCGGGAGGTCGGACGTGGGGCAGGCGGGTCAGGCCGCGGGTCGGTGGTCGACGAGGGCGCTGAGCGCATCCTGCAGTCGCCCGAAGACCTCGGGGTCGCCGAGCACGTCGGTGTCGATGGTCGTCTGCGACACGATGACGTCGTCGAGCACGACGGCACCGGCGATGCCTGCCGACCGACGGGTGTCGTCGTGGGCCCACTTGCCGCCGTAGGGGGTCGGGGTCGCGCCGACGACGGCGAAGGGCTTGCCGGTGATGGCGCCCTGACCGTAGGGGCGGGACAGCCAGTCGATGGCGTTGTTGAGCACGGCAGGCATGGTGCCGTTGTACTCCGGCGTCACGGCGAGCACGCGGTCGGCGCCCGCGACGCTCTCGCGCAGCTGGGCAGCCGTGGCAGGCACGTCGTCGCCGTCGATGTCCTCGTTGTAGAACGGCAGGGCGCCGAGGCCGTCGATGATGTCGATCTCGACACCCTCGGGCGCCTGGTCGCGCAGCGACTCGGCGATGCGACGGTTGACGGACTCGGTGCGCAGGCTTCCGACGAGGACGGCGACGCGCGTGCGGGTAGGGGCAGCAGTGGTCATGGGAGAACAAACGGACCGCGGTCCGCTTGTATTCCCGAGGGCGACCGGTCATCGCGGTCGCCCTGCACGCTCCGTCGTCCGACCTAGGATCACGACCGTGTCCACCGAGCCACCGCTCTTCGACCTGCACCGCCGCCCCGAGCGGCGTGACGCGGCGCGCAACCGCGAGCTCCTCCTCGACGCCGCGCACCGGCTCGTCGACCGCGACGGGGTCGACGCGGTGACGATGGATGCCGTCGCCGCCGAGGCCGGTGTCGGCAAGGGCACGGTGTTCCGTCGCTTCGGCAGCCGCGCCGGCCTCATGTCGGCCCTCCTCGACCACGGCGAGGCACGGTGGCAGGGCCGGGTCATCTCCGGTCCACCACCCCTCGGACCCGGCGCGCCCGCGCTCGACCGGCTCCTCGCCTTCGGCGAGTCCCGGCTCGAGCGCACCCTCGTCAGCGGCGACCTCATGGTGCGGTCGCCTTCCTCGTGGCCCACGTGCGCCACCTGCTCGCCGAGCTCGACGTGACCGGGGACCTGCCGGTCCTGGCCCTGTCCCTCCTCGCCCCGCTCGACGTGACCTTCGTCCTGCCCCAGCTCGAGGCCGGCGTGACCCGCGAGCGCATCCTCGCCACCTGGACCGATCTCGTGCGTCGCGTCGTCGAGGCCGGCTGAGCCTCACCTCCCGGTCGGTCGCTGCGAGGCCGCGGCCGCGCCGAGGTCGGCCGGCTGCAGGCGGTGCCGCGGCTCCGGGTCGACGACGGCCCGCTCGGTCACCGACAGGTCCGGGCCGACCCGGACGAGGACGCCGGGGTCGAGCATCCGCCACGCGGGGTCGTCGTCGAGGCGCTCGCTCGCGACGACGACGCACGGTGCGTCGGCCAGCTCGTCGCTGACGACGTGCGTGCCGGTGTCACTGCGGTGGTCGAGGACCTCGCCGGGCTGCCGACGGTCGAGCAGCCACAGGGCGTGGGTGTCGGGGTAGCGGCACGCCCACAGCTCGGTGGGCGTCGTCAGGACGACGTTGACGGCATACACGGGCAGGTGCCGGGCCACCCAGCCGAGGGCACGCTCCATCCCCACGGCCACGTCCCCGCCGGCAGCGGCGGTCTCGGCGGACACGAGCGCGAAGAGGCGCTCGGAGTCGGTGTCGCCGCGCACCGTCGCCATCGCCGCGCCGAGGTGCTCCTCGAGACGGGGCAGCCCCTGGACCACACCGTTGTGCGCGAAGAGCCGGCCGTCGAGCTCGAAGGGGTGGGTGTTCTCGGGGCGCGGCTCGGTGCCGGACGAGTGGCGGACGTGCGCCACGAAGGTCGCACTGCGCCGTTCCTTCGCCTCGCTCGCGAAGTCCGCGTCGTCCCAGGCCGCCAGCGCCTGCTTCTCCACGACCGGGCGGCCGGCCTCGTCGAAGGTGCCGAGGCCCGTGCCGTCGGGGTTGCGGTGCGACTGGCGACTCAGGCTGTCCGGTGCGTCGAGGAGCCAGAACGTCGCGGACACCCGCGCGCGACCGGCACTCATCCCGAAGAGACGACACACGGCTACCTGCTCTCCACGGCCTCCTTGGACTTGGCGATGGTGAAGCCCCAGCCCTGGGCGAGCTTGGGCTTGGGCGGGATCGCGACCTCGTCGGGGTTGGTCACGACGTCGAGCAGCACCGGGCCGTCGGTGGCGAGGGCCCACGTCACGGCGTCGTCGAGCTGGTCGGCCTCGGTGACCCGGCGGCTCGTCAGACCCATGGCCGCAGCGACCGCAGCGAGGTCGGGGTTGTCGAGCTCGGTCCCGAACTCCGGCAGCCCACCCTGCTCCTGCTCGAGCTTGACCATGCCGAGCCGACCGTTGTCGAAGACCACGACGACGACGGGCAGCCGATAGGTCACCGCGGTGCGCAGGTCGCCGAGCAGCATCATCAGTCCACCGTCGCCGGCGAAGGCCACGACCGGACGCGTGCGGTCGAGCGCCTGCGCCCCGAGCGCCATCGGCATCGCGTTGGCCATCGAGCCGAGGTTGTAGGAGCCGACGAGCCGACGCGTGCCACGCATGGTCACGAACCGGGCGAGCCACGCGGTGGACATGCCGGTGTCGCTCGTGAAGATCGTCGTGTCGGGCGCCAGCCGGTCGACGGCAGCCGCCACCGCCTCCGGCCGGATGCGCTCGTCGGGGTTGTCGAGGACGGCTCGGGCCCGCCCGAGGAGCGTGCGGTCGTGGTCCGGGTCGAGCAACGAGCGCTGACGCCCGTGCCACGTCGCGTATGCCGTGCGCGCCCTCTCGAGGTGCCCGCGGTCCTCGCGTCGGCGGAGCCGCGGCACGAGCAGGTCCAGCGTCGACGCGGCGTCGCCGACGAGGGCGTGCTGCACGGGGGTGCGCCGGCCGACGTGCTCCCCGCGCGCGTCGAGCTGGATCACGGTCTTGCCGGTCGGGTACCAGTCGCGGTAGGGGAAGTCGGTGCCGACGAGGACGAGCACGTCGCAGTCGTCCATGGCCTGGGCGGCGGCGGGGTTGCCGATGAGGCCGGACTGGCCGACCTCGAAGGGGTTGTCGTGCTCGAGTCCCTCCTTCGCCTTGAGCGTCAGCACCATCGGGGCGGCGAGGACGTCGGCCAGCTCGAGCACCTGCGAGCGGGCCCCGCGCGCACCGCACCCGACGAGGAGCGTCACGGGAGCGTCACCGGCGAGGGCGGCGACGGCGGCCTCGACCTGCGCGACCGGTGCGGGCGCCGGCACCGCGGTCGGTGCGAACGTCGCGGGACGCACGCCCTTGTCGAGTGCGAGGTCGCCGACGTCGCCCGGCAGCGTCAGCACGGCGACGCCGCGCATCGACTGTGCCGCGTTGACGGCCTGCTCGAGCAGGTAGGGCAGCTGTCCCGCCGAGGTCAGGGTCTGGGACCACACCGAGACGTCGGCGAAGAGGGCGTTGTTGTCGACCTCCTGGAAGAAGTCGGTCCCGATCTCGGGGCTCGGCACCTGGCCGCAGATGGCGAGGACCGGCGCGTGCGACTTCTTCGCGTCGTAGAGCCCGTTGAGCAGGTGGATCGACCCCGGTCCCACCGTGCCCATGCACACCCCGAGCGTGCCGGTCAGCTGCGCCTGGGCGCTGACGGCGAAGGCCGCCACCTCCTCGTGGCGCACCCCGACCCACTCGATGCGGTCCTCCGTGCGGATGGCGTCGGTCAGCGGGTTGAGGGCGTCGCCGACGACCCCCCAGACCTGCGTCACCCCGGCGTCCGCCAGTGAGGTGATGATGTGCTCGGCGACGGTGGTCATGACGGGCTCCCGCCGAAGTGGTCGGCGCTCGCTGCGGCCCAGTCATGGGCCCAGTCCCGCGGGGGCTCGGCCAGCAGCTGCCCCGGCGCGAGCCAGTCGTAGAGCTCGGCGTAGGACTGGTTGCGGGTCGCCGACACGTTGAGCCGCAGGTGGTGCGGCGTCAGGCGCGAGGGGTCCGTGACACCCATGGCCGCCATGATCCGCATCGCCTCGTCGACCGTGGCCTGCTGGTAGCGGTGGACGCGCTCGCTCTTGTCGCCGACGTCGAGCGCTCGCGCGCGGCGCGGGTTCTGGGTGGCGACGCCGCTCGGGCACTTGTCGGTGTGGCAGCGCTGGGCCTGGATGCAGCCGGCGGCCATCATCATGGCGCGGGCCGAGTTGGTGTAGTCCGCCCCCTGGATGATGCGCTTGACGATGTCGTTGCCGGCCGCGACCTTGCCACTCGCGCCGATGCGCACGCGGTCACGCAGGCCGACGCCGACGAGCGCGTTGTGCACGGTCATGAGGCCGTGGGTGAGCGGCATCCCGACGTGGTCCTCGAACTCGAGCGGCGCAGCACCCGTGCCACCCTCGGAGCCGTCGACGACGATGAAGTCGGGCGTCGTTCCGACCTCGAGCATGGCCTTGCAGATGGCGAGGACGTCGACCCGGGAGCCGACGCAGAGCTTGAAGCCGGCGGGCTTGCCGCCGGCCAGCTCACGCATGCGGCCGATGAACTCGATGAGCTCCACCGGCGTGCGGAAGACGCGGTGGCTCGACGGGCTGACGCACTTCTCCCCCTGCGGCACCTGGCGGATGTCGGCGATCTCCTTCGTCACCTTGGCCCCCGGCAGCACCCCGCCGATGCCGGGCTTGGCGCCTTGGCTCAGCTTGAGGGAGACGCACTTGACCGAGTCGCCGGATGCCTTGTCGGAGAAGGTTGCCGGGTCGAAGTCGCCGTCCTTGGTGCGCGCACCGAAGTAGCCGGTGCCGATCTCCCAGACGATGTCGCCCCCGTTCTCGAGGTGATAGGGCGACAGGCCACCCTCACCGGTGTCGTGCGCGAACCCACCGAGCGCCGCGCCCTGGTTGAGCGCGCGGATCGCGTTGGCGGACAGGGCACCGAAGCTCATCGCCGACACGTTGAGCAGCGCCATGGAGTAGGGCTTGGTGCAGTCAGGACCGCCGACGAGGACGCGGGCCGGAGTGTCGGGCGGGTCAGCCGGAGCAGCAGAGTGCACGAGGTACTCGTAGCCGACCTCGTTGACGTCGAGCTCGGTCCCGAACGGGCGCTCGCCGTGGATGCCCTTGGCCCGCTCGTAGACGACCGACCTGGTGTCGCGGTCGAACGGGCGGCCGTCCCAGTCCCGCTCGATGAAGTACTGCTGCAGCTCGGGCCGGATGTCCTCGAGGAGGTAGCGCAGGTGCCCGACGACGGGATAGCGCCGCAGGATCGTGTGCTTGCGCTGGAGGAGGTCCCAGGCCGCGAGTCCGACCGCACCCGCCCCGGCTCCACCGACCACCCACCTGCTTCGACCCACGACTGCCTCCTCGCCCGACGTGCCGCCTGCGCGACCCGTGCTCGTCCGCCCCGGGTGCCCGTTCGGGACGAGCACTCCGACGTTCGCGTCCACCCGAGACCTACCCGCGACGGTGAACCGCATACCTGAGAGGTTCCTGAACCGGTTGGGCCCGTACGAGACTGGATGCGGGCTGGGCGCGGCCTGTGGGGGCGTTCGCAGGCAACGCCCAGCGACCGTCCAGCGCGCAGGTGGATCGTCTGCGACATGGGCACCCGAACCTTGCGGGCGCCGGCCTCGCACCGTCCCGCGCGACTGCTCACCGGCCTCTACGCGCTCGCCACCCTCGTCGCTCTGCTGCTGACCCTGCTGGCCCGACGCCGACCGCACCCGTTCCTCGCCGAGGGCATCTTCGGCCTCCTCAACGTGCCGGTGGCCCCGACCTTCGTGTCGGTGGTCGTCCTCGCCCTGGCCACTCGGGCACTGCTGGGCCGCAAGCGGATCGGGCTGTGGTTCGTCGCCGTCTTCCAGGTCCTCGGCATCTACGTCGGGTTCGTGGCGCTCGTGCCGGCCGCACGGCTCCCCCGGACCGAGATGTGGGTGAGTCGCGGCGAGCTCGGGCGCGGACTCGACATCGTCTCGACCCTCGTCGCAGCCCTGGCCCTGTGGTGGCTCTGGCGGATCCGGCACGACTTCACCGGCCGGCTCCAGCGTGGCTCGTGGGGCCTTGCGTTCGCTGCGCTCGCCGTCGGTTCCGTCGTGACGCTGGGGGTGGCCTGGCTGCTCCTCGGCGCCGTCGGCGCTCCCCGCTCCCAGGTCGACCCCCTCCTCGACACCGTGCTCGCCGTCTTCGGGGGTGTGAGCCGCCGCACCCTCGCGCTCGTCCCACCCTGGGTCGTCGACGTCGTGGCGGTCTGCGCCGGCCTGACGATCCTCGCGGCCGTCACCCTCTTCCTCGCCTCGGCCCGCCCGCGCAGCCGCTGGTCGCCGGACCGCGAGGTGGCCCTGCGCGGCCTCCTCGCCCGCGACGGGTCCGAGGACTCCCTCGGCTACTTCGCGACCCGTCGTGACAAGGCCTCGGTCTTCTCCCCCGACGGTCGGGCCGCCGTCACCTACCGCGTCGTCGCCGGGGTCTCCCTGGCGAGCGCCGACCCGGTCGGGCATCCGGACAGCTGGCAACCGGCCATCGAGGCCTGGCGGGCCGAGGCACGCGAGTTCGGCTGGGTGCCGGCCGTCGTCGGCGCGAGCGAGCGCGGCGCCCGGGCATACGCCGCCACCGGGGGCATGCGCGTGCTGCTCCTCGGGGACGAGGCGATCCTCGACCCCGCGCGCTTCGACCTCCGGAGGGCCTCGCTCTCGCCGGTCCGGCACGCCGTGGCGCGGGCGGCCCGAGCCGGACTCGAGGTCCGCGTGCGTCGCCAGCGCGAGCTGCGGGCCGACGAGGTCGCCGAGATCACCGACCGCGCCGAGGCGTGGCGCGGGGGCGAGACCGACCGCGGCTTCTCGATGGCCCTCGGGCGCGGCGGCGACGCCGCCGACGGGGACGTCCTCCACGTGACCGCCCACGCCGCCGACGGGTCGCTCGTCGGGGTGCTCTCCCTCGTGCCGTGGGGCCGCTCAGGCGTCTCGCTCGACGTCATGCGGCGCTCCCCCGACGCCCCCAACGGCGTCACGGAGCTCATGGTGAGCGAGCTGCTCGCCCACGCCCACCGGCTCGGCCTGGCACGGGTCTCGCTCAACTTCTGCATGTTCCGCTCGGTGTTCGAGGACGCCGAGCGGCTGGGGTCCCGGTCGCTGACGCGGGTGGGCGCGTCGGTCCTCGGCCTCTTCGACCGCGTCTGGCAGCTCGAGCGCCTCTACCGGGCCAACGAGAAGTACGAGCCGGCGTGGCAGCCGCGCTTCCTCTGCTACGACGACGCCGTGTCCCTCCCACAGGTCGCGCTCGCCGCCGGGGCGGCCGAGGGCTTCGTGCGACACCCGTCGATCCGCAACGTCCGCACCGGCCGTACCGAGCTCGACGCCGAGCACCTCGCCCAGGTGGCCGAGATCAGCGCGCCGCCCGTCGACGTCGAGGGCCTCGGCCCGCGCCGGTCCGACCAGTTCCGCCACCGCGCCGCCGCCCTGGACCGGATGCGCGCGGCCGGGGTCGACGCCTACCCGGTCGGCGCGGCCTCGGTGACGACGATCCCGATCGCCACCCTCGGCCCGGACGCGTGGCAGGCCCCCCGAACGCTGTCCGTCGTGGGACGGGTGCGGGAGGTGCGCGACCACGGCGGCGTCGCCTTCGCGACCCTCGTCGACGGCGAGTCGCGCCTGCAGGTGCTCTTCGACGCGGCCCGCCTCGGCCGGGAATGCCTCGACCGGTTCACCTCGTTCGTCGACGTCGGCGACCTCGTCCGCGTCGACGGCACGACCGGCCGGTCCCGGACCGGCACCCCGAGCCTGCTCGCCGACGACTGGCGGATGGAGGCCAAGTGCCTGCACCCCGTCCCGTTCCGCGCCTTCGACGACCCGGCAACCCGGGCGCGCCGGCGCTCGACCGACCTGCTCGTCCACCCGCGCGACGTCGAGCTGCTGCGGCGCCGTTCGGCCGTCGTCGGGTCGATCCGGAGGACGCTGGGCGACGCTGGCTTCCTGGAGGTGGAGACCCCGATGCTGCACACGACCCACGGCGGTGCGAGCGCGCGCCCCTTCCGGACGTTCATCAACGCTTACGGCGTCGACCTGTCGCTGCGCATCGCGCCCGAGCTGCACCTCAAACGGCTCCTCGTCGCCGGGCTCGGTCCCGTCTTCGAGCTCGGTCGCAACTTCCGCAACGAGGGGGCGGACGCCACGCACAACCCGGAGTTCACCTCGCTCGAGGTCTACCAGCCGCACGCCGACTACACGACGATGCGCCACCTCACCGAGCGGCTCGTCCGCGCCGCGGCACGCACCGTCCACGGCCGGGAGGTCATCCCGCTGCCCGTGCCGGGTCCGCGCCGCGACGCGCTCGACGGGCTCGACGCGCTCGACGGCGACGGCATGCAGGGGGTCGACCTCGTCGACATCAGCGGGGAGTGGCCGGTGGTGAAGGTCCTCGACGCGGTCTCCGACGCGGTCGGACAGCGGGTCACCGTCGACACCGACATCGACGTGCTGCTCGGCCTGGCCGAGGTCCACGGCATCACGGTGCGCCCCGAGATGGGCGCCGGGGCCGTCATCGAGGAGCTCTACGCCGAGCTCGTCGAGCCGGTCACGATGCTGCCCACCTTCTACATCGACTTCCCCGTCGAGACCTCGCCCCTGACCCGGCCGCACCGGACGGAGGCCGGGCTCGTCGAGCGCTGGGACCTCGTCGTGGCCGGGATGGAGGTCGGCACGGCATACAGCGAGCTGACCGACCCCGTCGACCAGCGGGCGCGGCTCACCGAGCAGTCGCTCAAGGCCGCCGCAGGCGACCCCGAGGCGATGGAGGTCGACGAGGACTTCCTCCACGCCCTCGAGCTGGGGATGCCACCCAGCGGAGGTCTCGGGATCGGTGTCGACCGGCTCGTCATGCTCCTGACCCACAGCTCGATCCGCTCGGTGCTGACGTTCCCGTTCGTGCGTCCGATGGGCGCGCGTCGGGCCGACCGAGAGACGAGCCCCGCATGGAGCTGACCGATCCCGGCCCCATCGTCCTGCTCTCCGTGCTCGCGCTCGTCGTCTTCGGACTGGTCGTCGCCGGCCTGCCCCGGTGGGGCTCCGGCATCTCGCGCGCCGTCGTCCGAGGCGTGCAGGTCGTGCTGCTCAACGTCCTCGTCCTCGCCCTCGCAGGCGCCGCCCTCAACGACCAGTACCTCTTCTACTCCAGCTGGGGTGACCTCTTCGGCTCCCGCTCGACGTCCGTCCAGGTGCACCACGGCGGGACGAGCCCCGAGGTCGTCACGGCCGCCGTGGCCGGTCCCGGTCTCCGCGGCGTCACGACACCGGCCGTGCTGCCACCCCTCCCCCAGCCGGGCTCGCGGCTGCAGACGTACACGGTCGTCGACACGCGGTCGAACGCCGAGGGCCAGGTCTACGTCCACCTGCCCGTCGGCTACGACCCGAGGTCCTCGCGCACCTATCCCGTCATCCTCGGCCTGCACGGCTTCCCGAGCGGGCCGAAGGGCTTCCTCAAGCTCGACTTCCTCAGCTCCGTCGACGCCCTGACCGCCGAGCACCGGCTGGCCCCCTCGATCGTCGTCGTCCCGCGCATCGACACCCCGGCGAGCCTCGACACCGAGTGCGTCAACGGCGGGGTCGGACAGCCGCAGACGGACACGTGGCTCGCCCACGACATCCCCGCGTGGACCGCGCACCACTTCCGGGTCACGCTGGCGCGGACGTCGTGGGCCACGCTCGGCTACTCCTACGGTGCCTGGTGCGCAGCGTCGCTGTCGATGCGCCACCCCGACGTCTTCGGCGCCGCCGTCGTGCTCCTCGGCTACTTCCGTCCGGACTTCAGTGCGGCCTACGACCCCCTGACGACCGCGACCCAGCGCGGCTACGACCTGGTGACCATGGCGCACACCGCGCCGCCGCCGGTGGCGATGTGGGTGCTCACCTCCCGCGAGGACCCGTTGTCCTACCCCACGACGTCGAAGTTCCTCAGCGTCGCCCGGAGCCCGCTCGACGTGACGGGCACCGTCCTCGCACACGGTGGCCACCGGGACTCGGTGTTCACCCCCTACGTCCCGGCCGCCCTCGCGTGGCTGGYCCAGACCCTGCCGGGCTTCCGTGCCTGAGACCGGACGACGTATGCCGCCGGGCCGGGCCCCTGACGGCCCCTCGAGCCGCGGCCGGCCCCGGGGGCGCGGGGTGCGCCCGCGACCTCGCCACCTCCTCGCGGCGCTGCTCGGCCTGGCCGTCCTCGCCGCCCTGGGGCTGAGCGGTGTCGTGCCCGGACTCGGACCGCCGACCCTCCTGGGAGACCCCGGCGCGGCACCGAAAGCGGCTGCCACGACGGTGGGCCCGGCTCCCGCGACGCCGTCCGCTTCCGAGACGACGCCGTCCGGACCGCTGACGCTCGTGGGTCTCGGGGACTCCGTGCCGTCGGCCGAGACGTGCGGCTGCACCGGCTACGTCGAGCAGGTCGGTCAGCGGCTCGGCGCGCTGACCCACCGGGGCTGGGTGGTGCACAACGACGCGAACGGCGGCTGGACCACGTCGGACGTCGAGGACGACCTCGGCTCCTCGTCCACCCGTGGCCACCTCGCGAACGCCGACCTCGTCCTCGTCGAGGTGGGGGCCAACGACTTCGATCTCGACCGGGTCGACGACCAGGGCTGCTTCCCGGCCGCCGGGTCGGGCTGCTGGTCCGCCACGATCGCCGGCCTGCGTGACGGCCTGACCCGGATCATCACGGCGATCCACCGCGTCGACCACCGTCCCGACCTGCGGATCGCCCTGCTCGGCTACTGGAACGTCACGGTCGACGGCTCGGTCGGCCGGGCTCTCGGCGAGGACTTCGTCCTCGGCAGCGACGAGCTCACCCGCCTGGTCAACGACACGGTCCACCAGGTGGCCGCGACGACGGGCGCGGTCTACGTGGACGCGTACAGCCCGCTCAAGGGCACGTCGGGCACCCGGGACCCGACGGGTGACCTCCTCGACGACGGTGACCACCCGAACTCGAGTGGCCACACCCTCCTCTCGACCGCCGTCGTGGACGAGCTCGCCACGGCGGGGGCGGTCGCGGCCTGGCGCGGGGCGTCCTGAGGGTCGACCGGAGTGGGCTGGAGTGTGGGCTGGACGGACGAGGTCTTGCCTCATACCCATTCAGTCGAGATCCCAACAGCCGCAGGCACTCCGGACCGCTGGGCGTTGACGGCGCACCCTCAGGTGCGGTTGCGTGGGGAGGCATGACCGTCATCGGCTTCCACTGCTCGCACGAGCAGATCGACCCCGCCCAGCTGCTCCGGGACGTCCGCGCGGCGCAGGACGCCGGCTTCACGGCGGCCATGTCGTCCGACCACATCTCGCCGTGGAGCAGCCGGCAGGGCGAGTCCGGGTACGCGTGGAGCTGGCTGGGTGCGGCCCTGGCGACCACGACCCTCCCGTTCGGCGTCGTCACCGCGCCGGGGCAGCGCTACCACCCCGCCGTCACCGCGCAGGCCATCGCGACGCTCGGACAGATGTTCCCCGGACGCTTCTGGGCCGCGCTCGGGTCGGGCGAAGCCTCGAACGAGCGGGTGACCGGTGACATGTGGCCCCGAAAGGAGGTCCGTGACGCCCGCCTCGTCGAGTGCGTCGACGTCATCCGTCGCCTTCTCGCCGGAGAGGAGGTGAGCCACGACGGGCTCGTGTCGGTCAACCGGGCGCGGCTCTGGACCCTCGCGGATCCCGTGCCCGACCTCGTCGGGCCGGCGGTGACCGCAGAGACGGCCGCACGTCACGCCGGGTGGGCCGACGGCCTCATCACGGTGAACCAACCACCCGAGACGCTGCGCACGGTCCTGGCGGCCTACCGCGACGCCGGTGGACGCGGTCCCGCCCGCCTGCAGGTGCACGTGAGCTGGGCTCCCACGGAGGACGAGGCCCTGCACGTCGCCCACGACCAGTGGCGCAGCAACGTGATCGGGCCGCCCGTCGCGTGGGACACCGAGACGGTCGAGGCCTTCGACCTCATCGGCGAGACGGTCTCGCCGGACCAGGTCCGCGAGGCGGTGCTCGTCTCGGCGGACCTCGACCGCCACGCGCAGTGGCTCCAGGACTACGCCGACATGGGCTGGGACGAGCTCTACGTGCACTTCGTCGGCCAGCACCAGGCACCCTTCATCGAGGCGTTCGGCACCTCCGTGCTGCCCCAGCTTTCGGTGACCAGCCCAGCGGCGCAAGGCGCCTCACCTCAGGGTGCACGGGAGGAGGACCGATGAGGATGAGCGACACGGGAGACGTGTGGTGGAAGAACGCCGTCCTCTACTGCGCCGACATCGAGACGTTCCAGGACTCCGACGGCGACGGGGTGGGCGACCTGCGCGGGATGACCGACCGCATCGAGTACCTCACCGACCTCGGCGTGACGTGCCTCTGGCTGATGCCCTTCTACCCGACGGCCCGCAAGGACGACGGCTACGACATCACCGACTTCTTCGGCGTCGACCCACGCCTCGGCACACTGGGTGACTTCGTCGAGCTGATGCGCACCGCCCGTGCCCACGGGATCAGGGTCATCATCGACTTCGTCATGAACCACACCTCCGACCAGCATCCGTGGTTCAAGTCCGCCCGGCGCAGCCGTGAGGACCCGTACCGCGACTACTACGTGTGGAGCCGCACGAAGCCCCGGTCGAGCGCCAAGGACGTCGTCTTCCCCGACCAGGAGGACAGCATCTGGGAGCGCGACGAGAAGACGGGCGACTACTACCTCCACCACTTCTACAAGCACCAGCCGGACCTCAACGTCGCGAATCCTGCTGTCCAGGAGGAGATCTCCCGGACGCTTGGCTTCTGGCTCGAGCTCGGCGTGTCGGGCTTCCGGGTGGACGCCGTGCCGTTCCTCTTCGCCCGCGACGGGGTGCCGGGCGTCGACGACGCGGACGCGTTCAACCCCGACCGCTACCTCGGCGACGTCCGGTCGTTCGTCACCCGTCGCGTCGGGGACGCGGTGCTCCTCGGTGAGGTCAACCTGCCCTACCCCGAGCAGCGGAGCTTCTTCGGCGGTGACGACGGCGACGGTCTCAACATGCAGTTCGACTTCATCGGCATGCAGCGCTTCTACCTCTCCCTCGCCCGCGGAGACGCCGGACCGCTGGCCGAGGCCCTGCGCGAGCGCCCGCCGCTCGACGTGACGAGCCAGTGGGCCAGCTTCGTGCGCAACCACGACGAGCTCACCCTCGACAAGCTGACCACGCGGGAGCGACGCGAGGTCTTCGACGCCTTCGGACCTGATCCGGAGATGCAGCTGTACGACCGGGGTCTGAGACGCCGCCTCCCGCCCATGGTGAGCGGTGACCAGAGAAGGGTGCGGCTCGCATACTCCCTCATGTTCTCCCTGCCCGGCACGCCCGTGCTCTTCTACGGCGAGGAGATCGGGATGGGTGAGAACCTCGACGTCCCGGGCCGGCTCGCGGTGCGGACCCCGATGCAGTGGACACCCACACCCAGCGGCGGCTTCTCCTCCGCCACCCCGAAGCGCCTGACCCGCCCGATGCCCGCCGGGGTCTGGGGACCGCAGCACGTCAACGTCTCCGAGCAGCGCCGCGACCCGGAGTCGCTGTGGTGGTTCGTCCGCCGTCTGGCGCGCCGCTACCGCCAGCTCCCCGAGAGCGGGTGGGCGACCGTCGAGGTGCTCGACCACCCGGTGCCGGCAGTCCTCGCGCACGTCAGCCGCTCCGGTGACTGGGCGATGGTCGCGCTGCACAACTTCGGCGAGGACGGCGCCATCGTGCCCTTCACCGTGCCCGATCTGCCCGCCGGCGCCCGGCTCGTCGACGTCCTCGGGGACCGTCCCGACGTCACCGTGCCGCCGTCGGGGCCTGTCGAGGTCGACATCGAGCCGTACGGCTACCGCTGGCTGCTCGTGGTTGGCGAGGGCGACGACCCGCTCCTCTGACGATCCGCGTGAGTGCCTCTGTGGTGGCGCAGGGCGGGGGTGAGCTGCGACGCGTTCATGCCCGACCGGCCCCCGATGCCCACCTCGCGGGCGCGCTTCATCAGCCGGTCCTTCGTCCCGTCGTCGTCGTCGGACGCCCGGCCACCCTTGCGGCTCACGGCCGACGGGTCGTCGCTCAGCCCTTGTTGCGTCTGGCCGCTCGGTCGCCGAGCGTCGCGAGCCGGTCGACGAGGGGCGACCCGAGCCGCCGCCGTGCCTCGGCGCCGTCGACGGTGTGCGCCCCGCCGCGTGCGGGCGCGCTCGGAAGGAGCCGGCCCATGAGCCCCATCACGCGCGTCGTCGTCGCCGGCGCGAGGCCTCGCACGCGGATGCCGACCCAGGCCAACGGCGTCAGCACGACCATCGGCCGACCCGACAGCACCGCGTCCACGATGCGCCGAGCTGCACGCTCGGCGTCGATCGAGAGCAGCGGCAGCGAGGCCGCAGGGGCGAACCACGCGTACTCGGCCTCAGGGTCTCCCCCGAACCGCGCGTGCACGTGACCGCCCGTCCGCATCAGGCCCGGGACGATCGTCGTCGCCGTGACGCCGGTCCCGCTCAGCGCGGCGGCGAGACCGTCCGAGAAGCCGACCGCGGCGAACTTCGCCGTCGCGTACGGCAGCAGGTGCGGGGGTGAGACCATGCCGCCGATCGAGGTCACCGTCCCGATCCGGCCGTGGCCGCGCCGACGCATGTGCGGCAGCACCGTCATCGCCGCATGGATCGGCCCCCAGGCCATCGTGTCCATGGCGTCCTCGAACTCGTGCAGGACCAACGACTCGACCGGTGCGGTCTGGATGACGCCTGCCACCGTCACGAGCACCTCGATGGGTCCGACCGAGTGCTCCACCCGGCCGACCAGGTCGCCCACGTCGTGCCGGTCGCGCACGTCGCAGTGCTCCGCCGTGACCGGACCGTGCGCGGCCAGGGCCTGGGCGGCAGCCGCGACCTCCGCCTGGTCACGGGCCGCCACGACGACCCGGTGACCTCGCGTCAGCAGCTCCCTCGCGACGAGGAAGCCCAGCCCGCGGGAGGCCCCCAGGACGAGGGCCACCGGCTGGTCCCGGACAGGCTCTTCGGTCGAACTCATGCTCGCCTCCTGGCGTCGTACACACCGTGACCCCATCCGCCGGCAGGTTTCTCTGTGCTCACCATGGGTAGGTCCGCCACATGAAGGCTCTGACCTGGCACGGCATCGAGGACGTTCGTGTGACCGACGTACCCGACCCCGTCATCGCTCACACCACCGACGCCGTCGTGCGCGTCAGCTCGACCGCCATCTGCGGCTCGGACCTGCACCTCTACCGGGTGCTGGCGCCGTACCTGAAGCCCGGGGACGTGCTCGGGCACGAGTTCATGGGGATCGTCGAGGAGGTCGGTCCAGGTGTCGCGACGCTCGCCGTCGGYGATCGTGTCGTCGTGCCGTTCAACATCTCCTGCGGTCGCTGCTGGATGTGCCAGCGCGGCCTGTTCGCGCAGTGCGAGACGACGCAGAACACCGACTCCGGCAAGGGCGCCAGCCTCTTCGGCTACACGAGCCTCTACGGTTCGGTGCCCGGCGGTCAGGCGGAGAGGGTCCTGGTGCCGCACGCCGACTTCGGGCCCATCGTCGTCCCCGACGACATGCCCGACGAGAGATTCCTCTACCTCTCCGACATCCTGCCCACGGCGTGGCAGGCCGTGGAGTACGCCGACGTCAACGGCAGCGACACCCTGGCCGTGCTGGGGCTCGGTCCGGTGGGTCAGCTCGCCGTCCGCTCGGCGCTGCACCCCGGCGTCGGCCGGGTCATCGGCGTCGACCTCGTGCCCGACCGGATCGAGCGGGCCCGGGTCAGCGGGGCCGAGGTCATCGATGCGTCCGACACCGACGTGGCGCAGGCGCTCAAGGACCTGACCGAAGGCCGAGGACCGGATGCCGTCATCGATGCGGTCGGCATGGAAGCCCACGGGAACCCGTTCTCGGAGAAGGTCATCGCCGGCGCCAGCCGTCTGCCCAAGCCCATCGCTCGAGGGGTGGTCGAGACGTTCGGGATCGACCGGCTCGCGGCCCTGCACACCGCGGTCGCAGCCGTGCGCCGGGGCGGCACCCTGTCCATCAGCGGCGTCTACGGGGGCATGGCCGACCCGATGCCGATGATGGAGCTCTTCGACAAGGGCCTGACGGTTCGGATGGGCCAGTGCCACGTGCGCCGCTGGAGCGACGAGCTCCTCGACATCGTCCGCACGGACGACGATGTCCTGGAGCTCGAGAGTCTCGCCACCCACCACGGCAGCCTGGAGGACGCGCCGGACCTCTACCGCGTCTTCCAGGAGAAGCAGGACGAATGCCTCAAGGTCGTCCTCCGTCCCTGAGCGACACGGCTCACCGGTCCAACCACAGTCCAGACAACCACCCGACAAGGAGATGCCTTCATGAGCGTGACGAGCTTCCAGGACCTTCCCCTCGCTGACCGCGACCGCGAGTGGGACGGCGACGCTGCCGAGAAGCGGGTGCGGGCGTGGGCAGGCGCGGAGGAGGGGCCCAACGAGAAGTACCGCGACGCGCACGTCTGGTACGACGCRGACAGCAAGACGAACTTCACGGCCTACAAGCTCCTCATCGCCGACGTGGTCGACGGGCGTCTCAGGGCCGTCCCCCGGGCCGTCATGGCGGCCGCCGCCGTCATGCAGGGCTCACGCGGCGGGGTCGACCTGCCCGAGAAGGACCGCGACCGCGTCCGTAGCCACCTCGCGAAGTACTACGCGAAGATGGGCGAGGACGCTCCCTGGGAGCGCGAAGGCTGACACCCCCGCGGGGCTCAGAAGACCGCGCCACCGCCGGTGACGCCGAGCACGGTGCCCGACACGTAGCTGGCCTCCGTCGGGGACGCCAGGAAGACGTATGCCGGAGCGACCTCCCCCGGCTGGCCGGCCCGTCCCAGCGGGGTGTCGGCACCGAACGTCTCGATCTTCCGGCTGTCACGGGTCGCCGGCTGCAATGGCGTCCAGATCGGACCCGGCGCGACTGCGTTCACACGGATTCCCCTGGGGCCCAGTGAGGCTGCCAGGTTGACGGTGAGGTTGTTGAGGGCAGCCTTGGTGGCCGCATAGTCGAGCAACGCCGGTGACGGGTCGTAGGCCTGGATCGAGGTCGTGTTGATGATCGATGAGCCCGGCTGCAGGTGCGGCAGCGCCGCCTGGCAGAGCCAGAGCACCGCGTGGAGATTGGTGCGCATGATGCGCTCCACGTGCTCCGGCTGGAGGCCCTCGAGCCCCTCCGGCCCACGGTCCCAGTGGTAGCCGGCGTTGTTGACGAGGATGTCGAGTCCGCCGAGACCGCGCACGGCGTCCGCGACGACGCGCATGCAGGCTTGGCGCTCGACGAGGTCTCCGGGCACGAGGACGCCCGCGCGACCGGCTTTCTCGATCCAGCCGAGGGTGTCCTCGGCGTCGGACTGCTCGGCGGGCAGGTAGCTGATCGCGACGTCGGCGCCTTCGCGGGCGAACGCGATCGCGACGGCTCGTCCGATGCCGGAGTCCCCACCGGTGATGAGCGCCCGCTTGCCCTCGAGCCGGCCGTGCCCGACGTAGGTCTCCTCCCCGTGGTCCGGAACCGGATGCATCTCGCTCGTCAGCCCGGGTGGTTCCTGCTGCTGGGCGGGAAAGCCGCCCTGGTCGTCGTGGCGCACCATGCTCTCGGCGCGGTCGGCGATCTCGGACACGGTCGGTCCTTCCATTCGGGTTCGCTACGCCTTCCTCCTACCCACGGCCGGGTCCGGCGACGCGGTCTCGGACGTCCGGCGTCACGAGCGGCTGTGGCATCCGACCGGACGCGGACCTGACGTTTGTTGGCAGCGACCGTTGCGCGAAGGGGCTCCTGCGTGGCACTGTCGATTCGTCTGAGCGGTCCAATCACAGCGCCGACTCCGTCACCGGAATCCGGAGATGAGTCATGTCGCAGCACCCTCTGCATCCCCGACTGTCGTTCGCCGAGCGTGACGCCGAGACGTCCGAGCTCTTCCGCCGCCTTGCCGCCGCTCGCACACCGGAGGACTCCGAGCCGATCGTCGAGGAGATCGTCCACCTCTACCTCGATCTCTGCGCCTCCATGGCCGGACGTTACGACGGGCGTGGCGTCGAGCACGACGACCTCGTCCAGGTCGCGCGCCTGGCCCTCGTCAAGGCTGTCCGTCGCTACGAACCCGGCCACGCCCCCTCGTTCGCCGCGTACGCCGTGCCCACGATCTCGGGCGAGCTCAAGCGATGGTTCCGTGACCGCGGCTGGGTCGTGCGGCCGCCGCGACGCCTCCAGGAGCTCCGCGCCAACCTGCAGTCCGTCCGGGGGCGTCTCGAGCAGGAGCTCGGCGCCACACCCACGGACGCCGAGCTGGCCCAGGCAGTCGGCGCGACCGTCGAGGAGGTCCGTGAGGTGGCCACGGCAGCCACCGGCTTCCGTCCGCTGTCGCTGGACTGCAGCCCGTCGGACGAGGAGCGCCCCGGCCTCGAGGCCTTCCTCGCCGCGGACGACGACGACCTCGCCGGAGCGGATGACCGGGTGTGCCTCGCCGACGCGCTGACCGAGCTCGACGACGACGAGCGTGAGCTGCTGCTCATGCGCTACGTCGAGGGCATGACCCAGCGCGAGATCGGCGAGGCACGCGGGGTGAGCCAGATGCAGGTGTCTCGGACCCTGCGGCGCATCACCGTCCGGCTCCATGACCACCTTGCCGAGCAGGACACACACACCCCGCCCACCGAGGCCGCCGCCGAGATGGGCACCGCCTCCTGAGCGACCCGGCGGAGTCGGCGGAGGCAGCGCAGGCCACTGACGCCGTCAGTCCGTGGTGGGCGCGCGCCGCGGTCGGTCACCCGTGATCGCCGGCAGCGCACCGGTCTCGGTCACCTCGAGCGCCACGTCGTGCAGCTTGCGGTTGGAGTTCTGGCTCGCCATCCGCAGCAGCCCGAACGCCTGGTCGCGCGTCACGTGGTGTCGGGTCATGAGCACCCCCATCGCGACGCCGATCTCGCGGTTGGACAGCAGCGCCCGCTGGAGGTTCTCGACCTGCTCCTGGTGGGCCGAGAGCGCCGCAGCAAGCGCGCCGTGCGTGGCCAGCATCAGGCCGACCAGCTCGGACTGCTCGGAGAAGCCGCCGACCTCGTCGGAGTAGATGTTGAGCCCGTCGATGCCGTCACCGACCTCCCGCCCCAGTCGGTAGGAGAGCATGCTGCGCATCCCGAGCTCCCGCGAGACCCTCGCGCCGAACTCCGGCCACCTGCCGTCGTGGCGCAGGTCCCGCGGGCGGTAGAGGGCGTCGTCGATGATGGCGTCGATGCAGGGACCCGACCCGACGGCATACTGGATCGCGTCGGCACGGCGGGCCACGTCGTCGGTGGCGGCGACGGTGCGGAACCGGCCGTGCACGTAGCTCGTGATGCTCGCCCACTTGGCGCCGGGTACGCGTTCGACCGCGATGCGGGCGACGGCGTCCAGCGTGTCGGTCGGCCCCATCGAGCCGAGCTCGGAGCCGAGCTTGGCGAAGGTCTCGGCGATCTCGCGCACGACGTCGTCGGCCTGCTGGTCCACGCTCACGGGTCCACCCACCTTCGGTCCGTGCCGACGGTGGACCGGTGCGCGGCGGGCGAGGGGTCCACGGGTCGGTGCTGCTGCTGGTCGTCGGGCACCCTGCGGGCGCCAGGAGGACAGCGTCCCATGGCTGAGGGACCACCGGTTGCCGGTCCGCGCGAGACGCATCCGGGTCCCCGTGACCGGAGGGCTACCGTCGCGGGTAGGTCATCATGAGGCCCACCCCGAGGAGCAGCTCCCGCATGTCGTCATGTCGATCAACCTGATCTACCTCATCGCCGGTCTGGCGATGTTCCTCGCAGCCGTCCTCCCGGCCGTCCTCGACCGGTATGCCGTGTCGGCCGCGATGGTGCTCCTGCTCCTCGGCATGGCCATCGGGCTGCTGCCACTGCCCGAGGGGATGCGCCTCGACCCGGTCGTCATCCGGCCGCAGGTCGAGCGGGTCACCGAGTTCACGATCCTCGTCGCGCTCATGGGCGTCGGTCTCGCGATCGACCGCTCGTTCGACTGGCGCAGCCGCGCCGCCTGGGCCGCGTGGTCACCGACGTGGCGGCTGCTCGCCGTCGCGATGCCCCTGACGATCGCGTCGGTGGCCCTGCTCGGCTGGGGTCTCGGCGTCGCGCCCGCGGCGGCCCTGCTGCTCGGCGCCGCGCTCGCTCCGACCGACCCGGTGCTCGCCAGCGACGTGCAGGTGGAGGGTCCCCGGGTCGACGGCACCGGCCACGCGGGCGAGGCCGACGACGACGGCGACGACGGCGAGGCCCTCGGGGAGCCCGTCGACGAGCAGGACGACGTCCGCTTCGCCCTGACGTCCGAGGCCGGCCTCAACGACGGGCTCGCGTTCCCCTTCGTCACGGCCGCGGTGCTCCTCGCATCGGCCGGAAGCTTCTCGTCGTGGGGTCTGCACTGGCTGGCCTGGGACCTCGTCGGCAAGGTCGTCGTCGGCGTGCTCGTCGGCGTGGCCGTCGGGTGGGGACTGGCCACCGTCGCCTTCCGCTCGCCGCGCCGGTCGTTGCGACTCGCGGAGCAGGGCGAGCCACTGCTCGCGCTCGCCGCGCTGGTCATGACCTACGGGCTGAGCCAGCTCGTCGGGGGCTACGGCTTCCTCTCCGTCTTCGCGTGCGGCATGACGCTGCGGGCCGCCGAGCGCAACCACCGGTACCACCGCTCGATGCACGAGGTCGTCCAGCGCCTCGAGCGCCTGCTGACCCTCGTCATCCTGCTCATGCTCGGGATGGCGATGACCAAGGGCGTCCTCGGCGAGCTCGACTGGCGCGGCGTCGTCATCGCCGTGTCCCTCGTCTTCGTCGTCCGCCCGCTGTCCGGCTGGGCGAGCCTGCGGCTGCGCGCCCGCCCGGCCGACCTCCCGGGCGGGCTCGGCCGCCGCGAGACGCTCGCGACGGCGTTCTTCGGAGTGCGCGGCATCGGCTCGCTCTACTACCTCGCCTTCGCGGCCGGCGAGCACGCCTTCGCCGACGAGCGGTGGCTGTGGTCGACGGTCGCCTTCACCATCCTGCTGTCGGTCATGGTCCACGGCACCCTCGCCACCCCCGTCATGCGTTACCTCGAGCGCCGGCGGGAGCGCGCCGGGGTCGCAGGGCCGGCCTGACGGCATACCCCCGCCGGTCCGGCGAAACCACCCCATACCGCGCACGATCCACCGGATCGGTGTGGCCGGGCCACTACCCGGGTATGGGCCTGCTGGAGGCTCCAGCCCAGCGGCCCCCCGAACCCGCGCCGGCGCCCCCTCTTCCTCCCTCGGTGCGTCGGGCGGCGTGCACCGAGAGGCAACCGGTTGAGTCCCGTCATCGCGTCCGTCCCCGCAGGCCATGTCTACGTCCGCCACCTCGCTCCACCTGACGGCGACACGACGGTGACGCGGCTGCCGGATCCCCGTCCCCGCGCCGACGTGCCCGACGCCCAGTGGTGGCCGCCGCGGATGCTCGAGCCCGGCTGGGTCGACGCCCATGCCGCCGACTTCGACGTCATGCACGTGCACTTCGGCTTCGATGCCGTGTCACCCGACGACCTCGCCCGGGTCGCCTCGAGCCTGCGCCGCCACGGGAAGCCCCTCGTGCTGACGGTGCACGACCTGCGCAACCCGCACCACCACGAGCGCGAGCTGCACGACGCACAGCTCGGGGTCCTCGTCGAGGCGGCGGACGCCCTCATCACGCTCACTCCCGGCGCCGCGGCGGAGATCGCCGAGCGGTGGGGGCGTGAGGCGCTCGTCGTGCCCCACCCGCACGTCGTCGAGGAGCCGCGCCTGTCCCGGCCCCGAGTGCCGCACCGCGGCTACGTCATCGGGGTCCACGCCAAGAGCCTGCGAGCGGGCATGGACCCGCTACCCGTCATCGAGCAGATCGTCGCCACCCTGCCGGAGATGCCCGGCGCCCGGCTGCGCGTCGACGCCCACACCGACGTCATGACCCCGGGCGGCCCCCGACACGCGAGCGACCTCGAGCCCCGGCTCCGGGAGCTCGCAGCGACCGACGGCGTCGACCTGCGGGTCCACGACTACTTCAGCGACGACGAGCTGTGGGACTACCTCCAGTCCCTCGACGTCTCGGTGCTGCCCTACCGCTTCGGCACGCACTCGGGCTGGCTCGAGGCGTGCCACGACCTCGGGACGACGGTCGTCGCCCCCGACTGCGGCCACTACGCCGACCAGCGTCCGTGCCTCCTCTACAGCGCGTCTGGATCCCTTCCGGACGACGGAGCCCCGACGCTCCGGGACGCCCTCCTGAGGGCCTACCACGAGCGGCCCTCGTGGCGGGCCGAGCCGGAGGAACGCCGACGCGAGCGCCACGACGTCTCGCGTGCTCACGAGCAGGTGTATGCCCACGTGCTGGCTGCCGCTGCGGAGCGGGGTGTCGCGTGCGCGTCGTGATCCTCGCTGCCGCGAGGCACCCCATCGCGGAGCCGTTCGCCGGTGGCCTGGAGTCGCTGACGTGGCACCTCGTGCGAGGGCTGCGGCGACAGGGTGTCGACGTGTCCTTCTTCGCGGGCCCGGGCAGCGACCCGGCGCTGGGGGCGACCCCGCTCGACGTCGAGCCCCTGCGCCTGAGCCACACCGCCCGGAGCGACGCGTCGATGGTGCCGGAGGCGTGGCTGCGCGAGCACCACGCATACCTGCAGGTCATGCTGGCGCTCCAGCAACGTCCCGATGTCGCGGTCGTGCACAACAACAGCCTCCACCACCTGCCCGTCGCCATGGCCGGCTCGCTGCCGTCACCCGTGCTCACGACCCTGCACACTCCGCCGACCCCGTGGCTCGAGCCCGCGATCGAGATCGGCGCTCGGTCACGAAACCCCTTGCGGCACAGCCACTTCGTCGCCGTGAGCGAGCACACCGCGCGGTCGTGGGCGCACGTCACTCCGGCGCACGTCGTCCACAACGGCGTCGACGTCGACCGATGGGTCGAAGGACCCGGCGGCGACGACCTCGTCTGGGTGGGCCGGCTCGTGCCGGAGAAGGCACCACACCGGGCCATCGCCATGGCCCGGGCGGCAGGCCGCCGGCTCCGCCTCGCGGGCCCGGTCGGCGACGCGGACTACTTCACCCGGCACGTCGCGGGCGAGCTCGGCGACGACGTCGAGTACGTCGGCCACCTCGGTACCGACGGCCTCGTCGCCCTCGTCGGGGCGAGCGCGGCCATGCTCGTGACGCCGGAGTGGGACGAGCCGTACGGCCTCGTCGCCGCGGAGTCCCTCGCGTGCGGCACGCCGGTCGTGGCGTTGGACCGCGGTGGCCTGCGCGAGTTCGTCGTGCCCGGCGTCGGGCTGCTGCTGCCCCGGGACTGCGACGACGCGGCCGCTGCCGAGGCCGTGGCCGCAGCCGTCGACCTCGACCGCGCTGCGTGCCGGGCGCACGCCGTCGTCGCCTGCTCGGTGGACCGCATGGTCGAGAGCTACCTCGGGATCTACGAGTCCCTCAGCGCGATGTCCGGTGCCGCATGATCGGCTGGTACGTCCACCACCAGGGGCTCGGCCACCTGACCCGCCTGCAGACCGTCGCCGAGCACCTCAGCTCGCCCGTCACGGGGATCAGCTCCCTTCCAGCCCCCGACGGATGGCCGTCGGAGTGGCTGCAGCTCGTCCGCGACGACCAGATGCCCGCCGGCGAGGTCGTCCGCGCCGACCCCACGGCCGGCGACGTGCTGCACTGGGTCCCGCGGCACGACGCCGGACTGGCCCACCGTGCCGCTGCACTGACCGAGTGGATCGCCCGGACGCGGCCCTCACTCGTCGTCGTCGACGTGTCGGTGGAGGTGGCGACGCTCGTCCGGCTGTGCGGCGTACCGGTCGTCGTGCTTGCCATGCCCGGAGAGCGCACCGACCGCGCCCACGTCCTCGCCTACGACCTCGCCGATGCCCTGCTCGCCCCGTGGCCCGAGGCGGCCCATGCGACCGCCTGGCCCGGGTCGTGGCGAGACAAGCTGTGGGCGGTCGGGGGCATCTCGCGATTCGACGACCGGGTCCCGTCGCGTCGACGCACGTCCCTCGGCTCGGCCGCGGACGGCATCGACGCCCTGGCGGACGGCCCCGCCTCTGCCGGGCCGGAACCCGCCGAGGCATCGCCGCGACGCGTCCTCGTCCTCTGGGGCGGCGGCGGACGGTCGACGTCCGCCGCGGAGGTGGCCGCCGCCCGGGCCGCGACACCGGGCTGGGAGTGGGTCGAGCGCGGCCCGGGCTCGCCGTCGCCCGACCTGTGGGCCGACCTCGAGTCCGCCGACGTCGTCGTCACGCACGGCGGCCAGAACGCGGTCGCCGAGGTCGCCGCGGCGCGCCGTCCCGCCGTCGTCGTGGCCCAGCCGCGCCCCTTCGACGAGCAGGTGGCGACGGCCGCCGCCGTCGACCGGCTCGGGGCTGCGGTCGGCGTCCGCGCCTGGCCGCGCGCCACGGCCTGGCCCGGCCTGCTCGACCGGGCCCTCGACCGGGGCGGGGAGGGCTGGCGCCGGTGGTCCACCGGTCACGGGGCGGCCTCCGCAGCGGCCAGGCTCGACGAGCTCGCCGCCCGCCACGCCCGCCACGCCCGCCACGCCCGCCACGCCCGCACCGGCGACGACATCCGCACGGCGTCGTGACACGCGCCCTCTCACCGACAGCCGGGACGCCCGCGGGCAGGGCGCCCCGCGTGGCCGTGGTGACGATCGTGCACGGGCGCCACACGCACCTCGCGCGCCAGCTGTGGGGCCTGCGTCGCCAGACCCGACTGCCGGACCTGCAGGTGGTCGTCGCGATGGACGACCCGGAGGTCGAGCCGCTCGCCCGGTCGCAGGCGGGGCCGTGGGACGTGCGGGTCGCGAGCCTGCCGCGTCGACGGGGAAGGCTACCCCTCGCCGCCGCGCGCAACCTCGGGGTCGCCGTCGCCTCCCGCGCCGGCGCCGAGCAGGTCGTGCTCCTCGACGTCGACTGCATCCCGTCACCACGGCTCGTCGAGCGGTATGCCGCCGTGCTGCGCGACGAGCACCCGCGCAGTCCCGGGCCGGGCGTGGCACCGCTGGTCCTCTCCGGAGAGGTGGCCTACCTGCCACCGGCCCCGGCGGGACGCGACTACCGCGACCTCGACCTCGCGGCCCTGGCCTCGCCGCACCCGGCCCGGCCGACCCTGGCCTCGGACGAGGTGCGTCCTGCGGAGGACCTGCGGCTCTTCTGGTCCCTGTCCTTCGCGCTGACGGTGCGCTCGTGGAACGCCGTCGGGGGCTTCGACGAGGCGTACGTCGGCTACGGCGGCGAGGACACCGACTTCGGCCAGCGCCTCGGCGCCTCCGGTGGGCGCCTGCTCTGGGTCGGCGGTGCCGTGGCACACCACCAGCACCACCCGACGAGCTCGCCGCCCGTCCAGCACGTGCACGACGTCGTCGCCAACGCCAACCGCTTCGCCCGCCGGTGGGGGTGGTGGCCGATGGAGGGGTGGCTCGACGCGTTCGCCACCCTGGGGCTCGCCCGGCGCGACCCCGACGGCACGTGGCAGGTCACCGGAGACGCGCCCGGCTGAACGTCAGCGGGCGAGGACCACGGTGCTGAGGGCGTGCTCGACGACGGCCCGGCTCGTCGAGCCGAGCGACATGCCGGCGAAGCCACCGCTCCCGGTCGCCCCGAGGACGACGAGGTCCGCGACCGCGGACAGGCTGATCAGCTGCTCGGCAGCATGCCCGGAGAGCACCTTCTGCTCGATGACGACGTCCGGGAAGTCGTCGGCCACCTCGTCCACGACTTCCCCGAGGAAGGCCTGAGTGGCCTCCTCCGGGTCGGCCGTGAACCACCACGGCGACGCACCGATCCGCTCGGGCGGCGCCAGCGGGTAGAGGTGCCACACCGCGACCGCGACGACCACGGCCCCCTTGGCGTGGGCGTCGGCACAGGCCCAGCGCAGCGCGGCCCGGCTCTGCTTCGAGCCGTCCACCCCCACGACGATCCTGCCCCTCGGCCGAGGCGCGTCAGCCCCGCGCTCCCCAGCGGGCCGTGTCGCCACACGTGCCGCCCCGGGGCGGGCCGGACCTGGGTCGCGCTGTCTCGTCTCGTCCATGGTGCTCACCTCTGGGTCCAGCGTCTGCCGCGGACCGCACTGCCGACAGATGCATCGGTCCTGTCCGATCCGGGACCTTGGTCCCGGCACCTGGCGACCTTCGGCCGTGTCATGACCCGCCCACCGGCGCGCACCATCGATGCAGCGCCGTGCCCGGCGCCGCCGACCAGGGAGAGCACCATGTGCACCGTCCTCATCACCTACTCGACCCCACCACCGCCGCCGGAGACGGCGCCCGAGTCGTACGCCACGGGCGTGCTCCCGACCGGAGTGGCCACGGGCGCGCCGGCCACGCCCCCCTCGTCGTCCTCGTTCGCGGCGACGACCGCGGGGATCGACGAGGCCATCGCCGCGTCGATCGCCGATGAGCTCTCGCGCGCCGGGCACCGCGTCACGTGCCGCCCGTGCGTCGCGATCACGTCGACGGAGGGCTTCGACCTCGTCGTCGCCGTCGACCACCTGCACGTCAGCCACTGGAGCGGCCGGCCGTCGGTCCCCGTCCGGCCCACGGAGCCGCCGGACCCCGGCGCCGAGGCGGGACCGGAGGACGGCCGGTCCACCATCCCGATGACGTGGTGCGCCGACTGGCGTGCCGTCGACGCGTGGGCGCGCAGCGTCGGCGACCACCTCGTGCACTTCCTCGAGGTGCGCACCGAGCTGGCCCGGGTGCGTGCCGAGCTCGACCGGTGCCGAGCGATGCTCCGCGCCGTGACTCCCGAGCCGCGCCCGGTCAGCGCCGTCGAGCTCGGACGGCCCGTGGGACGTGACTCCGGCCGCGCCCACCACCCCCAGCGCCTGGCCTCGGCCGGGCCGACGCCGAGGTCCTGACATGACGACGACCGGCCGGCCGACCGGCGAGAGCGCGGACCACGCGGACCACGGGCAGCGGTCGAGCCGACGCATCAACTACGCCGACCTGACCCCGACCGAGTGCCAGGCCCTGCTCGAGTCCCGCAACGTCGGGCGCATCGGGTGGAATGCCGGCCACGGCCCCCAGATCTTCCCCGTCAGCTATGCCTGCGCGGCCGACCTCATCGTCTTCCGGACCTCGCCCTTCGGCGTGCTCTCGGAGCTCGTGCGGCCGACCCAGGTGGTCTTCGAGGTCGACGACCTCGACGACATGGCACACACGGGGTGGAGCGTCATCGCACGCGGTCGCGCCCAGGCCGTCGCGTCACCCGCGCTGCTCACGCACCTGTGGACGGTCGAGGGTGCCGAGCCGTGGGCCGGTGGCGTGCGCAACGTCTTCATCGGGATCAGCGTCGAGCGGATCACCGGTCGTTCCTTCGGATCGCAGCGCGTGCCGTCCGCCGCGCGACGCAGTGCCCGCTGACGGCCCGCCCCGTCCTGCGACAACGAGCCACCGGCGCAGCCGCGCGGGCCTAGCCTTGGGTGATGACGGCGACGCGCGCGACCGGCCGACGGGTGCGGACGGCCGCCGTGCCTGCGCGGACGACACGCTGATGGTCGAGCGTGTCCCGTCGCCCCGCCCGGCCGGCACACCGGGCCCGCGCGGCTCGGCACCCAGGGCAGGCGTGGCGGCCTCGACGGGCTCGACGGGCTCGACGGGCTCGGCGGAGGACCGGCTGCGCGGCCTGCTCGCGGCCAACCGCTCCGTCGTCTCGGAGCTCGCGCTCCCTGCCGTGCTCCGCCGCATCGTCGAGGCAGCACGCGCCGTCGCCGGCGCCCGCTACGCCGCGCTCGGGGTCATCGGGATCGACGGCCGGCTCGAGCAGTTCATCCACTCGGGCATGGACGCCGAGGTGGTCGAGCTGATCGGCCACCTGCCCACCGGGCGCGGCGTGCTCGGCGCCCTCATCGAGGAGCCGGAGCCGATCCGGCTGCACGCCATCTCCGACGACCCGCGGTCCGTCGGATTCCCCGCCGGGCACCCTCCGATGCACGGCTTCCTCGGGGTGCCGGTGCGCTCCCGGGGCGAGGTCTTCGGCAACCTCTACCTGGCCGAGCGCGTCGACGGCTCGGACTTCTCGTCCGACGACGAGGACCTCGTCGTGGCCCTCGCCGCGAGCGCCGGTGTGGCCATCGAGAACGCTCGCCTCTACGAGGAGTCGCGACGACGCCAGGAGTGGCTGCGGGCGTCGGCCGAGATCAGCCGCGACCTGCTCCGGCCCGGCCTCGGCGAGCAGGTCCTCGTCCGCATCGCCGACGCGGTGCTGCGCCTCGCCGACGCCGACGTCGTCACCCTCGACTTCCCCGACCGCGAGACGGACGCCGCCCTCGCCGACGCCGACGAACCACTGGCGTATGCCGTCCGCCTCGTCGTCGGGGTCGCGCGCGGGGTGGGGGCCGACGGCCTCGTCGGAACGGCATACCGATCCGGTCCCTCGCTGGCCGGCACGGCGATGCGCGAGCGCCGGGCGGTCCTCGCCGAGGCGTCCGGGCCCGCCGACCCGACCCTCCTCTCGGTCGACGGGGCCGGGTCGGGCGGGCCGGCCATGGCCTGTCCGCTCGTCGGCGAGGCCGGGGTGCGCGGCGCCGTCGTCGTCGCCCGACGGGCCGGGAGCCACCCGTTCACCCGCGCCGACGTCGAGATGGCCGAGCAGCTCGCGACCCACGCCGCGCTCGCACTCGAGCTCGCGGACGGTCGCGCCGACGAGGAGCGCATCGCGGTGCTCGAGGACCGCCACCGCATCGCCCGCGACCTGCACGACCACGTCATCCAGCGCATCTTCGCCACGGCCCTGTCGCTCGAGGCGGTCACCGAGCGCGCCGCCGACACGACGGTCCGCGGGGCCCTGGGCCGAGCGGTCGAGGACCTCGACGAGACGATCCGACGGATCCGGGCCTCGATCTTCGAGCTGCAGGAACCCCCGTCGTCGCTCGACGCCCGCGCCGTGCTGCTCGAGGTGGTCGCCGCAGCGACCGCAGGTCTCGGCGTCGAGCCGACCCTGAGCCTCGAGGGACCGGTCGCGACGGTCATCGACCCCGTGCTGGTCCACGACGTCACGGCCGTCCTCCGCGAGGCGCTGACCAACGTCGTCAAGCACGCGCGGTGCTCCGCCGTCTCCGTCCGCGTCGCCGTCACGGCGGAGGCCGTCACGGTCGAGGTGACCGACGACGGCCCGGCCGCGCGGGGCTCGGGGGCCGACGGCACGCGCCGCGGCAGCTCGGGGACACCGGCTGACCGCGACGCCACCGACGCCACCGACGGCGCCGGACGGACCACGCGCCCGCCCGAGCGACGTCACCGCGGCCTCGCCAACCTCACGAAGCGCGCCCACGACCGCGGCGGGGACTGCACGCTGACGACCGACGAGAGGGAGACGGTGCTGAGATGGACCGCCCTGCTGACCCCGTGACGACGCCGATCACGGTGTTCCTGCTCGACGACCACGAGATCGTCCGCCGAGGGCTCGTCGACCTGCTCGAGTCGCACGACGGCTTCCGGGTCGTCGGGGAGGCCGGCACCGCCGCCGAGGCCCTGCGACGCATCCCGACGCTCGCCCCGCAGGTGGCGCTGCTCGACGCGCGGCTCCCCGACGGGAGCGGCATCGACGTGTGCCGCGAGGTCCAGGTGAGCAGCCCCGGCACGCGCTGTCTCATCCTCACCTCCTACGACGACGACGATGCTCTCTTCGCCGCGGTCATGGCCGGGGCCTCGGGCTACCTGCTCAAGCAGATCCGCGGCACGTCCCTCACCGAGGCGGTCGCGCACGTCGCCGCCGGCCACTCCCTCATCGACCCTGCCCTCGTCGAGCGCCTGCTCGAGCGGATCCGCCGACCCCAGGGCGCCGACACCGCGGACGGCGGCGGTGAGCACCCGTCGGGGCGGGTCGGATCGGTGCGACCGGGCTCGCGCACCGGGACCCTGACCGACCGGGAGCAGGAGATCCTCACCCTCATCGCCGAGGGACTGACCAACCGCCAGATCGGCGACCGCCTGCACCTCGCCGAGAAGACCGTCAAGAACTACGTGTCCGGCCTGCTCGCCAAGCTCGGCTTCGAGCGCCGCACCCAGGCCGCGGTCTACGGCGCCCAGCACGGCACGGAGCCCGCGGAGCACCACGAACGCAGGTGACGGCATACGCCGAGCCGACGGTTGTAACGGATGCACGCGGGCCGCGATGGTGTGGGTGAGGCGGCACCCGATCCCCCGAGCGGGTGCCGTCTCGCTGCCTGTCCGGCGTCGGTCCCGCCGGCGACGTCACCGCCGCCCCTGGCTGGTTGAAGGGCGACGATGGCGCCGGGTGACGAGTACCCAGCGAGAGCCGCGTCAGTCGCCCGCCTCGTGTCCCGCCGTACCGGACGAACCGGACGCCCCACCCGCTCGGCACCATCCGTCGGACCGGTCCCCTAGGCTTGACGCGCGCCAATCGCGGTCGAGCAAAGGCCGCCGGCGGGGTACCAGTAGGAGTTTTCGCATGGAGCCACACGTCGTGGCGGGCACCTCGCCCAGAGACGGGGTCGACACGGTCTTCGGGGCGTCCGACGACGCCGACGAGCAGCTGACCCCGGTCGAGACCTACCTCCTCGAGGCGCTCGAGCGTCTCGACGCCGCCGAGTCGCGCGCCCTCCACCTCGAGGCCGCCCTCGCCCACAGCCGTGACATCGGCGCCGCCATCGGCATCCTGATGGCGCTGCGTCGCATGACGCGGGGGCAGGCGTTCGACGAGCTCAGGCGGGCCAGCATGGCGCGCAACGTCAAGCTGCACGTGCTCGCGCTCGAGGTCGTCGAGACGGGGCGCATCGATCAGTCGTGACCCGCGGGGCCGCCGCCCCGCCGACCCCCCCCCGGCACGTCCCCGTCCCTGCCTCGGGATGGTCCTTTCGTCGTGGTGCTTCTGCTCGGCGCCTCCGAGAGACATGATGTAGATCGGTGACCTGCGCACGTGGCCAGGCCGGGAGGAGCACGATGCAGCCGGACGGCGCTGCGCACGAGCCGCGGCCGCAGGACGCGCCGGAACCGGCCGCGGCCGGGCCGGGTGCGCCGGGTGAGCGGGGTCGCAGCCAGGTGCGCCGTGAGCGCGGGTCCGGCTTCCGCCGCGCACTCGGTCTCACCGTCCTCGGCACCGTCCTGCCGGGCGCCGGGCTGACGCAGACCCGCAGCCGCTGGGTCGGCTGGACCATCCTCGGCATCACCCTCGCCGCGAGCGCCGGCGCGGCCTACGCCGTGCTGACCCAGGGTGTCACGAGTGCTGCTCTCACGGTCGTCGCCCGGCCCGAACTGCTCCGCGGCGCCGTCGTCGTCATCGCGCTCTGGGGACTCGTCTGGTGCGCGTCGATCGTCCTCACGGCCGTCCAGGCGCGACCGGGCACGCTCGACCGCGGCCGCACCGGCCTGCTCGCCGCCTTCACGACACTCATGGTGCTCGTCGTCGGCGGCGGGGCCTTCACCGCCGCGGACTACGCCCTCATCACCCAGGACACCGTCGAGGTCGTCTTCTCGGCGCCGCCGTCGCGACCGGGCGTGGGCGCGAAGGTCGTCGAGGGCGACGACCCGTGGGCCGAGCAGGCTCGGGTCAACATCCTGCTGCTCGGCTCCGACGCGGGCTCCGACCGCATCGGCACCCGCACCGACTCGATGATCGTCGCGAGCATCGACACGCACTCCGGGCGCACGACGCTCATCTCGATGCCCCGCAACCTGCTCAAGGCACCGCTCGCCCCCGGCAGCCCCCTCCGTGCCCGCTACCCGTCCGGCCACTTCGGCTCGCCCGAGCGGTCCTGCGCCCAGAACGAGCCCGGCGTGACCGGCCAGTGCCTGCTCACCAACCTCTACAGCGAGGCGGAGGCGTATGCCGTCGACCACCCGGGCGCCTACCCCAAGGGTGTCGTGCCGGGCCGGGAGGAGATCCGCGGCACCGTCCAGCAGATCGTCGGGCTCACGATCGACCACGTCGTCGTCATCGACCTCAAGGGATTCTCGCTGCTCATCGACGCCATGGGCGGGCTCGACATCAACGTCAAGAACGCCGGCACGGGCGGGCCGCTGCCGATCGGTGGGCGCGTGACCGCCGACCAGCGCATCGTCGACGTCAAGGCGTGGTTCAGGCCCGGGCGCCAGCACCTCGACGGGTGGCACTCGCTCTGGTACGCCCGCTCGCGTGCCGCCGACAGCGACACGTTCCGGCAGGCCCGGCAGCGGTGCGTCGTCCAGGCGATCGTCGGGCAGGTGAACCCGGCCCAGATGGTGGGGCAGTACCCCCAGCTGGCGCGCATCGCGCGCGACAACATCTACACCGACATCCCGGCCCGGAGCCTGCCTGCCTTCGTCGACCTCGTCGAGCGGGTGCAGAAGGCCAAGGTCAACAGCGTGACGCTGACCCTCGACGACGGCATCAAGCCGTGGGACCCCGACTACGCGAAGGTCCGCGCCCTCGTCAGGAAGGGGATCGCCGCGCCGAAGCCCGCGAAGACACCGACGCCGACGTCCACGACGCCCGGTTCGACGGGCGGCACGGGCTCGGCGACCCGGACGCCGCGCACCCCCGCGACGC
Organism: Terrabacter sp. RAF57; assembly: GCF_052113925.1. Classification (NCBI taxonomy): domain Bacteria; kingdom Bacillati; phylum Actinomycetota; class Actinomycetes; order Micrococcales; family Intrasporangiaceae; genus Terrabacter; species Terrabacter sp. RAF57. The sequence goes on from NZ_JBFRDT010000002.1 coordinate 567,323, forward strand.
CGAGCCCGACGACGACGCCGTACGCGCAGTGCTGAGGGACGAGCCGGAGCCCGCGGCTCCGGGTCGGCCCGCCCCGGCGACCACCTCCACCGCCTGAGGATCACCCTCGACGGGGGAATCGCCCGATGCGCGTCCCGCCTAGCGTGGCGGCCATGAGGACCAGCCCGATCGTCGTCGCCGCGCTCCTGTCGGTCAGCGTCGTCCCGCTCGCTGCGTGCACCTCGCAGCCGGACCCCGTCCAGGCGCGCATCACCAACCCGGCGCGTGGCACGAGCGTCAACGCCGAAGTCGGTTCCCTCCGGCTCCTTGCGACGAGGATCGACGCCCCGGAGGACCGGAAGCTGCTCACCGGGTCGAACACGGGACTCTTCACGACGCTCGCCAACGACGGCGCCACGGCGGACCGTCTCGTGGCAGTGAGCACCGCCTACGCCAGGCAGGTCATCATGCGCCAGGGCACCGACGGGCCCGAGGCCCCCGTCAAGGTCGACGTCCCCGCCAACGGGGTGGTCTCGCTGCAGTACCCCGGCGGCCTCCACCTCGAGATGGTCGACCTCGAGCTCGACGTGCGCGCCGGTCGGCTCCTGCCCGTGACCTTCCGCTTCGAGAAGGCCGGGAGCGTCACGGTCAACGTCTTCGTCGACGGCTTCGGTCTGCCGACCGTCTCGCCCGTCTCCCCCGTGGCACCGGCGACGAGCTGACGGGAGCCGACCCGCCAGACCTGCGAGCGCCGAGCTCAGTCGAGAGGATCGCGCCATGGACCCCGAGAACTCACCGGGTGCGGCCACCCGGGCCGCATTGAGCCACAGCCAGCTCATCGACCTCACGACGACAGGCCGGCGCACCGGTCGACGACGACGTATCGAGATCTTTCTGCACCACGACAACGGGCAGCTCTTCATCACCGGGATGCCCCGGGCCGACCGGACGCGCGACTGGATCCACAACATCGAGGCCGACCCCCACGTCGTGGTCCACCTGAAGCAGTCGGTCGTCGTCGACGTGCCCGCCACGGCGCGCGTCGTCACGGACCCTGACGAGCGCCGGCCCTTCATCGAGGCTGCCGCCAGACGTTGGCGGCGCACGGACGTGCCGGAGATGCTCCGGCACAGCCCGCTCATCGTGCTCACGGTCGATGACTCCGCCGACCGCTGATCCGACGAGTCGGCGACTGACCGTCGTGTTGCGGACCGACGAAGGGGCAGGCGACCGCCATGGCCACGTGGGCTGAGTTCGCCGACGCCGAACCAGATCTCGCGGCCTTCGCTCGGGAGCGGATGGCGGGTCGGATCGTCTACCTGGCCACGCTGCGGCTCGACGGTGGCCCCCGCGTGCACCCGGTGTCCCCGTGGCTCGCGGCCGGACTGCTGTGTGTGTCGTTCCGCGACGCCAGCCCGAAGCTCCGCGAGGTGGGACGTGACCCGCGGTACGCGTTGCACACGGCGCAGCCGTGGGACGACCACGCGGGCGACCACGGGGATTTCATGGCAGGCGGCTCGCTGGAAGAGCTTGCTCCCTCGCACCCCGCAGTGGTGGCGCGCCCGAGCCAGACGGCATACGGCCTGGTCCACTATGCGTGCTCGGTCGCGGAGGCCGTGGCCACGGAGTACACCGACGAGGAGATGCCCGTCCGCCGACGGTGGAAGGCACCTCCGCCGGCGTGACCGGGTGACGGCGACGTGACCCACGGGCCCCAGGCGTGCCCCGCCGGACCCGACTACACCTGGGCCAGGTCGAGCACCTGAGGCGGCTCGCTCCAGATCAGGCGGGAGACCTGCTCGGGATAGCTCGTGACCTCCGGCTCGGCGTCGAACAGTCGCGTCGCTCCGGTGTCGTAGGAGGGCCACCCGGGGTCGCCGTTCGTCGCGAACGCCGTCCACGCGCTCCGCATCTGCTCGGACACCGCCTCGGCCTCCGCCGTGGGGTGGCCGATGAGCAGGGCCGGCTGACCGGCCGTGAGGGTGCCGAACACCAGCGGCACGTCCAGCCCGTGGCAGGCCCCGAGGACCCCGCCCATGCCGGGTGCCGGCCAGGTCAGCTCGTAGAGGTGGACCCGCCCGCCCGCGGCAAGCTGGGCCTCGGCGAGGTGCAGGGACGGCATCCGGAAGAGCCAGTCCGACCGCACCACGTCGTAGAGCTCCTCGGGGTCGGGGAAGCTCGCGCGGTAGCGCCCCGGGTCGGGGCCGAAGATCTCGGCCGCCTCGGCGGCCTGTTCCTCGGTGATCGCGCCCAGCTGCCCGCTCAGCGCCGTGAGCAGCCGCTGCTCATGGCGCGTGTGGCCGACCATCAGCTCGACCCGCCCGGTGAGCCCGAGCCACGGGGTCGTCGGGAGCACGTCACCGTCGACGACCGGCGCCAGGGGGACGTGTGCGTGAGCCGCGCGCCCCCAGCGGTCCGCGTGCAGCCCCATCGTCGCCGCCACTGCGTCGGCGGCTGCGGGCAGGGTCCGGGGGTCGGCCGCCGGCAGCTCGGAGGGGTCCAGACCGAGCTCGGCCGCGCAGGCCCGGGTGATGTCGGCGGCCAACCGAGGGGTGAAGAACGTGCCGGGCAGGCTCTGCGCGACGGCCCGGTGGAAGAGCCCGGCGGCGCGGGGCATGGCGAGCAGCGCCGCCACCGAACCGCCACCCGCGGACTGGCCGAAGACCGTGACCCGCTCGGGGTCGCCGCCGAAGGCGCCGATGTTGTCGCGCACCCACTCGAGCGCGGCGACCTGGTCCAGCAGGCCACGGTTCGCGGGCGTGCCGTCGACCCAGCCGAAACCGTCCAGGCCGACCCGGTAGTTGAAGGTCACGACGACGACCCCGCCGTGCGCGAGGAGGCCCCCGTCGTACTCAGGCAGGCCGGACGTGCCGAAGAGGTAGGCGCCCCCCTGGATCCAGACCATGACGGGTGACCGGCGCCCCAGCCCCGGCGACCAGACGTTGACGGTCAGCCAGTCGTCGCCCTCGTCGGTCAGGGCGTCCATGCCGAAGGCGGCCGACTGCGGCGGCGGCGGACCGAACGCGCGGGCCGGGCGGGTTCCGGTCCAGGGCCGCACCGGTTCGGGGGCGGCGAAGGGAGCGGGCGGGGCGGCGTACGGGATGCCGCGGAAGACGGCGAGGCCGTCCTCGGTGGCGCCGCGCACGACGCCACCCGTGACCTCGACGTCGATGTCCACCCGACGATTGTCGCCGCGTCCCCGGCCGCGGGCCAGCCATTTCGCCGGGGTCGGTCCGCACCGCGGGGCACCGACGGCGTTCACGTGCCGGGCGTGGCCGGTCTCTCGAACGCGCAGGCGAGCTCGATGAGCAGCCGGCTCCCGAAGCCGGTGGCGCCCTTGTTGCGCCAGCCCCTCGCCTCCGGCAGCTGTGCCGTGCCCGCGATGTCGATGTGGGCCCACGGCTTGTCGCCGACGAACTCCTCGAGGAAGAGGGCCGCCGTGATCTGGCCGGCGTTCGGGCCGCCGAGGTTGGTCATGTCGGCGATCGGCGAGTCGAGCTGCGACCGGTAGCGGCGATGCAGCGGCAGCGGCCAGACGGGCTCGTCGACCACCTCCCCCGCCGCCCGGACCTGGTCGACGAGCGCGTCCGAGTTGCCCATGACACCGGCGATGTCGACACCGAGCGCGCGCAGGCACGCACCGGTCAGGGTGGCGATGTCGACGATGGCGTCGACGTCGAGCTCGACGGCGAGGGCGAGCGCGTCCGCCATGACGAGACGTCCCTCGGCATCGGTGTTGAGCACCTCGACGGTCTTGCCGTTGCGCATCCGGAGCACGTCGCCGAGCTTGAGCGCCGAGCCGGAGGGCATGTTGTCGGTGCACATGAGGTAGCCGGTCACCTCGGTCTGGCAGCCGACGGCACGCAGCGCGGTCATGGCGGCGAGCACCGTGGCGGCACCGGTCATGTCGTTCTTCATCTGCGCGTGCGACTCGTCGCTCGGCTTGAGGCTGATGCCGCCGGAGTCGTACATGATGCCCTTGCCCACGAGGGCGAGGTGCCCGCGCGACTCGCCCTCCGGCACGTAGTGCAGACGCACCATGCGTGGCTCCTCGACACTGCCGAGGTTGACGCCGAGCAGCCCCCCGCACCCCAGCTCGACGAGCTCGTCCAGGCCGACGACGTCGACATCCAGTCCGGCGTCGGGGCCGAGATCCTGCGCCACCTCACCCATGCGGGTCGCGGTGAGCGCCGCGGCGGGACAGTTGGCGAGGTCGCGGCCGATCGCTGCCGCTCGCGCGAGCACCTCACCACGGCGGACGCCCTCGACGACGGCCTCGGAGTGCTCGGCGGGGGCGACGAGGACGAGCCGTTCGAGGACCGGTTCGTCGTCGGTCTCGCTGATCCGGAAGCGCCATCGGGCGAGGAGGACTCCCTCGGTGGCGGCGCGGGCGAAGTCGGCCGGCGACAGGCCGATCTCCCGGTCGGGCAGCTCGACCGCGAGGCGGGTGTGCAGGGGCACGGCCCGGGCGAACGTCGCGGCGAGGTCACGCACCGCAGCCTCGTCGACGTCGTCGACCGCCCCGATGCCGACGGCGACGAGGGCTCGGCCACCACTGGGGATCACGATCGTCTGCCCGCGCTTGCCGGTGAAGCCGGCGGCGGCGAGGGCGGCCGCGTCCTGCCCGAGGTCGGCCGGCGRCTCGGCGCCCTCCGCCACCGGCACCGCGACCGCCCCGACCTCGTCGGCTCCGGGCAGGTCGGCCACGACGTCGACCGTGACGGACGACCGGGTGGACGGGATGGGATCCAGAGTGCGCATCGCAGGAGTGCTCACGCCGACTCCTTCCGGAGACGATGGTCTTGGTCCTTCCGAGCATGGCCGCGCCGCCCCCGCGACCGATTCACCCGTCGGGGGTGACCGCACCACGCCCCCCGGCACGGACGATGGGGCGATGAGCCCCGCGACGACGAGCTTGGTGGTCCTCGCGGCAACCGTCGTCCTCTTCATCTGGAACCGCCTGCCGGTGGGCGGGGTGGCCGTCCTCACCTGCCTCGCGCTCTACGCGACGGGACTCGTCGACGCGGACACGGCCCTGTCCGGGTTCGGCGACCCGGTCGTCGTCTTCATCGCCTCCCTCTTCGTCGTCAGCGAGGCCATCGACTCGGCCGGTGTGACGACGTGGGCGGGCCAGCGGCTCATCGACGTCGTCGGTGACGGAGCGGTGCGCCTCATGGTCGCAGTGCTCGGTCTGTGTGCGGTCCTGACCGCCGTCATCACCCTCAACGGCTCGGTTGCCGCCCTCCTGCCCATGGTTCTCGTCCTCGCCACCCGGATCCGGCGGTCGCCCTCGCTCATGCTCATGCCGATGGCCTTCGCCGGGAGCGCCGGATCCCTCCTCGCCCTGACGGGCAGCCCGGTCAACGTCATCGTCTCCAACGCTGCCGTCGACGCCGGTGTCGAGCCGTTCGGCTTCTTCGACTTCGCCGTCGTCGGCCTGCCCCTCGTCATCGGCACCGTGACGCTGGGGGTCCTGCTCGGGCCACGGGTGCTGCCCCGCCGGTCCTCCTCCCAGCCGGTCCGTGACCTCGGTCGGCACGCGAGCCGGCTCGCCGCCTACTACGAGCTCCACGACGGCTTCTACCGCCTCCGGGTGCGCCGCGGGTCGGCCGTCGTCGGGGTGCCCGCGTCGAGACTCGACCTCACGGCATACCCGGGAGTGACCCTCATCGGCGTGCAGAGTGCCGGCGGTCACGCCGTGACGGGGGCGACCCCGGTGGGGGACGACGACGTCGTCGTCGTCAGCGGGGCGAGCGATGCCGTGAGCCGCCTCGTGCCCGAGCTGCGCCTCGCCGTCGCGATGCGACCGATCACGGTCGAGTCGGCCGGCATCATGAACCGCGAGGTGGGCGTGGCCGAGGTCGTCGTCCCGCCACGTTCGCCACTCGTCGGTGAGACGTCCTTCCCCGGCCAGATGCGTGGCAGCGACCTCGTCGTGCTCGGGATCCGCCGGCTCGGGAAGGACCTGGGTGCGACGCCGCACGAGCTGACCGCCGGGGACAGTCTCCTGCTGCACGGCACGTGGACGTCGATCGAGGAGCTCGTGCACGACCGTGACGTGCTGTTGGTCGACTCCCCGGATCTCGTTCGGCGACAAGCAGTTCCGCTCGGTCCACGGTCGGGCCGGGCGATCGCGGTCCTCCTCGTCATGGTCGTCCTGCTCGCACTGGGACTCGTGCCGCCGGCGATCGCGGGCCTCGCCGCGGCCACCGCGATGGTGCTGATGAGGGTCGTCAGCGTCAACCAGGCCTACCGCGCCGTCTCGTGGCAGACCGTCGTGCTCATCGGCGGCCTCATCCCGCTGTCGACCGCGATCGAGACGAGCGGCGCGGCCGATCTCGTGGCCAGGGGGCTCATCGACGTCGTGGGCGAGGGCCGGCCCTACCTCCTCCTCGTCGCGCTCTTCGCCCTCACCGCGGTGGTCGGGCAGGTCGTCAGCAACACCGCGACGGTGCTCATCGTCGTGCCGATCGCGGTCGCAGCGGCCCAGGAGACCGGCGTCTCGGTGCTCCCGGTCCTCATGCTCGTCGCGGTCGCCGGGGCCGCGTCGCTGCTCACCCCGATCGCGACGCCCGCCAACATGATGATCATGGGCCCGGGCGGCTACCGCTTCGGCGACTACTGGCGCCTCGGGCTGCCGCTCCTGCTCCTGTGGCTGGTCGTGGCCGTCACCGTCATTCCCCTCGTGTGGCGCTTCTGACGGCCGCCGCCTCGGCGACGTGGGCGCGCCGCCACCGCGTGACCGTCACGGCTCCGAGTGCGAGCGGAACGAGCATCCAGCACACGCGGAAGACGACGAGCCCGGCGACGGCCTTCGTCTCGAACGGTCCCTGCTCCAGGCCGAGGATGGCGATGACGGCGGCGTCGAGCACCCCGACGCCGCCGAAGGGCAGCGCCGTGAGGGGATAGCTGACAAGCAGGGCCACGACGATGGTCACGGTCGGGGCCACGAGCGCCGGCACGCCCGTGAAGCGCAGCGACAGCACGAGCAGCAGCGCCTCGCTGAGGACCAGCCCGACCTGACAGGCCATGGCCCGGCCCCAGCCGCGGCGCAGCACGTCGCCGGCCTGCCGGACGAACTCGGTGGCGCGGGTCGACCACGCCGCGGGATCGACCCGCGGGGTGACGCGCCTCAGCTGGTGGCCGACCCATCCAGCGGCACGCGCGGCGGGCCGCTCACCGCGCGACGCGATCACGAGCCCCGCGACGACGACGAGGCTGACCGCGCCGCTCGAGACAGCAGTCCAGACGTATGCCGGCTCGGCCTGTCCCGCGACCGCGGCCAGTCCCAGCCCGAGGACGGGCGCGCCGAAGCGCGCGACGTAGTAGGTCAGGGTGTTGAGCGAGATGCCGGCGAGGCCTTCGGCGGACGGGATCCCCCACGATCGGAGCATCGCGATGCGCAGCACGACGTCGCCCGGTGGGGGTGCGACCGTCGCGACGAGGTTGGCCGACAGGTCGTTCGACACGGCCCGACGCAGTCCGAGGGACGGCACGAAGACCGCGAGCGGGCCGGCGTTGAGACACTGGCGCAGCGCGACGACGCACAGCAACGCCACGAGCTGGACCGGAGCCAGGCCGGTGACGGCGTCCCACACGGCCGACCAGTTGACCCGTCGCACGACGCGGGAGAACCACCACAGCGCGACGAGCGTCAGGCCGATCCGCAGGGCACCGACGAGCAGCGCCCGTCGCCGCGTCGACCGTAGCGACCGCTCGGCTCGCGACGGCGGCTCCTGCGGCTGTCCGGCCCGCCATGGCGGGCCAACCGCAGAGTCCCCCACGGGCTCCTGGGTCACCGGCGCTAGTCCGGGAGGCGCCGCAGCTCGAGGAGCGTGAAGCCGAGATCCTGGAAGCGGTCGAGGATGCCGTGCAGGTGCGGTGCGTCGACGACGTCGCCGTACATGACCGAGCCCAACGCGCCGACCTGGACGGTCGACTCGTCAAGCTCCGGGAAGGCCGCGCGGGCGACCTCGGGGATCTGCTCGGCCAGGATGAACTCGTAGCGCACGCCGCCCCCTTCGCGGGTCGGACCGGATGCCGAAGGCTCTTGATCCGATCGTGCCGTTCCGGGTGCGTCGTGGCGTCACCCCGGGCGGGTGACCTCGACCTGCCGGCGACCTAGAGGAGCCCGAGGCGGCGCGCTGCGGCCACCGCGTCACGGCGCGACCCGACGCCGAGCTTCTGGAAGAGCGAGCGCATCTGCGTCTTGACGGTGTTGCGGCTCACGGCCCGCGCGTCGGCGATCTCGGCGACGGTGAGCAGCGACGGCAGCTCGCGGAGCAGGCTCAGCTCGCGGGCGCTGAGGGCGATGTCGAGCAGCGGCTCCGGCCGCAGGTCCGCAGCCTGACGGGAGTGCTCGCGCAGCTCGAGCGCGAACGGCTCGAGCTCGCCGAACCGGCCCGCACCGACGGCGAGGACCTCGGCGACCTCCGGCGCGACCTCGAGCACGGTCCGGAGCGCGTGCTGGGGAGCGGCTCGGGTGAGGGCGACGACGAGTCCCTCGTGCGCGACGGTCGCCTGGGCGTTGCGGTGGGCCACCACCGCCTTGACGAGGTGCGCCGTGACCGCCGCGCGCAGGGGCAGCATCGCCGGGTCGACCGCGAGCAGGGGCGCGACCGCCGATCTGGCAGCGGCGTCGTCGCCGTCCCACAGGTGGCGCACCCCCGACATGACGGCGACCTCGACCTCGCACCCGGGCAGCCCGGCACTCAGCTGCTCGACCTCGAGGGCGAGTCTCGGGAAGCCTGCGAGCAGCACGATCCGATGCGCCCGGGACAGCTCGCCCACGGCGAGGTCCGGGGTCATCGACAGTCGCGACACGTCCCTGGCTCCCGTCATGACCCGGGTGACCACGTCCTGCCGGGCACCGGGCTCGTCCGCGGCCTCCTCGAGATCGAGGTCGGCCTCGAGCATCCGCGCGAGCCGACCCAGCTGCTCGAGGCCGCGTGCCGCGGTCGTGTAGGCGTCGTCGCCGGACTCCCCGTCCCCGGGCACGGGCGCGAGCGCGGGCGCGGGCGCGGGCGCGGGCGCGGGCGCGGGCGCGGGCATCATCGACGAGACCTCGGCGATCAGCGCGAGGGCGGTCACGTTGCGGTCCCGCGCGGTCGCGATGTCGAGGACCTGATGGGCGCCCCACGCCGCGAAGACATGGGCGGGCAGCAGCCGGGGCGACCGAGCCCACGGCGTGCCTTGCGCCTCGGCGAGCACGCGCTCGGACCATGCCGTCATCTCGACGAGGTCCTCCTTGCCGGCCGCGACCGACGCGAGCCCGACCATGGCCTGAAGGGCGGACAGCAGGTGCCCGGCACGGCGGGCGGTCCCGAGGGCCGCACCGTAGGCCGTCTGGGCGTCGTCGAGACGTCCGGCGCCGAAGAGGACGCCACCGCTCGTCAGCTCGTCGAGCAGGTCGAGGTCGGCCCGGGCATGCTCATGGGGCAGGCGACCCATCTGCCGACTTCGCTCCGAGAGCCCCTCTCCCACAAGAGGGCTCGCGACGGGATCGTCGAGGGGAGGCACGACGTGGGCGCGTGCGGACCGGCTGCCCGACCACGTCCGGAAGGTGGAGGACAGCTCGGCGGCCAGCCCGTCGGCGACCCTCTCGTCGCCGCTGGGCTGGGCGCCGAGGCGCGCGGCCGGGTCAGCGACCGAGCGTCGGCCCACGTCGTCACCGACGAAGGAGAGCCAGCGGAGGCCGACCGCCAGCAGACGCTCGAGGGGCAGCGCACCGGGATCGTCGAGCCCGGTGCCGTCGGGCGGCGGCTCGACGTCGGCCTGGGCACCATCTGCCTCGCCCACGAGCCATGTGTCGGGCTGCGTCGCGAGGGACACGAGCTGGATCCGGGCGGCCTCCGGGTCCGACAGGTCGAGGCTCGCGAGGGCTGCGACCGCGGTCATGACGGGGTCACCGATCGGGACCGTGCGCACGGCGGCATCGATGTCGGCGGCCCGGCCGTCGAGCAGCAGGTGGAGCGCGTGGTGGTGGATCACGTCGCTCATGAGGTCGAGATCCCCCGCCGCCTCGGCGTGACGCAGCGCCTGTCCCGGGACGTCGTGGGCGGCATACCACCGTGCGGCGCGGGCGTGGACCTCCCGGGCACCTCGGAGGCTGCGGGACTCGAGCATCGCGCCGAGGTAGCTGCGCAGCAGCACGTGGTAGCGATAGGTCGGCGGCCCGACCCGGTCGGCGGTGACCATGGCGCTGTCCGACGAGAGCGCCTCGAGCAGCGCACCCGCGTCGTCGCGCCCGGTCACGGCGGCGGCGAGGTCGGGCGTGAGGTCCTCGAGGACCGAGGTCGAGACGAGGAAGTCACGCACCTCCTCGTCGAGGCTCGCCAGCACCTCCTCGACGAGGTAGCCCGACATCGCGCGATGGCTCCGTGCGAACTCGCGGAGGAAGGCGTCGGCGTCGCGACCGCGCGCCAGTGAGACGGCCGCCAGGGCCACCCCGGCCGCCCACCCCTCCGTGAGCTCCTGCAGGTGGCGCACCTGGCCGTCGTCGAGGGCGACGTCGTGCCGGGACAGCAGCTCACGGGTGTCGTCGACCGAGAAGCGCAGCTGGTGCTCGCGCACCTCGAGGAGCCGCTCCTCGAGCCGCAGGCGGGCCAGGTGCAGTCCCGGGTCGGCACGCGTGCCGACCACGACGTGCAGGTGCGCCGGGGCCCAGCGGACGATCAGCTCGACGAGCTCGACGCACCGCGGGTCGCGGACGAGGTGCAGGTCGTCGAGGACGAGCCACGTGTCCGCCGGAGCCTCACCCGCGAGCTGGACGAGACGGGACACGAACGCGTGCCCGACCCGGCTCGGGACGGTCTCCGCGTCGACGGCAGGGACGTCGGCGGCGACGGCCGCCCGGAGGGCGCCGAGCAGCGTCTCGCCCATGACCTGGGGGTCGTTGTCCTCACGGTCGAGGGAGGCCCAGCCGACGAGGTCGCCGCGCTGCTCCAACGCGCCCGACCAGTCGGCGAGCAACGTCGTCTTGCCCGTGCCGACGGAGCCGGCGACGAGCACGACCGTGCCGCTGGCACGCTCGGTCGCCGAGTCCAGCGGGAGCGGCGGCGGGATCGTGGCACGTCGCACCGTGCGAACCGTGAGGCCGGGCGGTCGGTGCTTGGGCGCGCGGCGGAGGGCGGCGGAGCCGCGCCCGTCGATGTGGCCGTCGGTCGTGCGCGCAGTCCCCGAGTGCACGGCGTCAGCCCTGGCCGGAGGACGCTGGAGGTCGCCCGGAGGTCTCCGGGGGGTCGGTGGCCTGTCGGTGGGAGGGAGGACGTGCTGGGAGGGTCATCACGGTGCACTTTCGTGAGGGGTCACGCCTGCGACACGTTCGGGCCGACCGCTCGACCGCCGGCTACCGCGGTGACCGGCCGCTCGGCCCGGCTTCACCGTACCCCTGCCCACAGCCGTCGTTCAGGATTCAGGCGTTTGCTCGTGGGTGCGTCCACCGGTTGACCACCGGCTGCCGGGCCGTGCGGCCGGGACGCACCCACCGGGAGCAGACTGCCCTCGGTGGCGCGGGCGGTGCAGAGTGGAGACCTCACAGGGGTGAGCAGATGTCCATGAGTGCGGAGTGCGAGAACGGCTGGCACAAGAGGTGCCCGGCGAACGGAACGGTGGACCACACCTGCTCGTGCGCGTGTCACTGGGACGACGACGACGAGCCGCGCGACTGACGCGCCGTCGTCACAGTGGAGACGTCGGTCAGGCCGTCACGGCGACACCCGCGGCGACGGCTGAGACCGCAGCCATCAACGAGAAGAGGGCGGCATACCCGCCGAGCGGTCCGGCGAGGGCGGCTCCGACCCACGGAGCCAGCGCCCCGGCGATGGTGACGGGGGCGGCCAGGGTCGCGGTCAGACGTCCGTAGGCGTGGGTGCCCCAGCGGTCCGTGACGGCGGTCGCCTGCAGGAGGGTGAGGTTGCCGCGGACCATTCCGGCGCCCATCGCCACGACGGTGACGAGCCAGATCGGCCCGGCGAGGGATGCGAGGAGCGCGGTCGTCACGCCCCCGGCGAGGACGAGGACTGCGGTGCGCGTCCGGGCGCTGGTCCGTGCCGCAAGAGTCGTGTAGAGCAGGCGGCCCATGGTCTGGCCGAGGCCTCCGAGACCGAGTGCCCATGCGGCCTGGGACGTGGAGGCGCCGCGTTCGGTGAGCAGCGGGATGAGCCCGAACACGACGGCATACATCGCGAAGCCGGACAGGGTCAGCGCGACGGCCAGCTGGAGGAAGCGCCTGCTCGTCGTGATGGCGCGAGCACTGGGTGCCGCGAAGGCGATCGGCTCCGACGTCTGGTCGGGAGGGTGCGGCGGCCACGGGCCCCGGAGACCCACGGCGTGCAGCGGTGCAGCGATGACCAGGACGACACCGGCAAGCACGAGGGTGGCGTGACGCCACCCGAGGTGGTCCGTGAGTGTTGCCGTGATCGGGGCGAACACGGTGCTGGCGAGGCCGCCCGCGAGGGTGAGGATGGTCAGGGCCCGGACCCGGTCACGGCCGTACCAGCGTGTGAGGGCGGCGAAGGCAGGCTGGTAGAAGGTCGCTGCCATCGCGACACCGGTCAGCATCCATCCGACCGTGAACACCGGCAGGTTCGGGGCGACGGCGATGGCGGCGAACCCGGCCGCGCCGAGCACGGAGCCTGCCGTCATGAGCCGGCGGGGTCCGGCTGCGTCGATGAGGCGTCCGACCGGTAGGCCGACGAGGGCCGAGACCACGAGCGCGGCGGAGAAGGCTGCCGTCGTGGTCGTGGCGGGCCATCCGGTCTCGCGAGTGAGGGCGGGCAGCATGACGGGGAAGGCGTAGTAGAGCACGCCCCAGCCGACGACCTGGGTGACGCACAGCGCCGGGAGCGCCCAGCGGGGACGGTGCGGAGGGCCCGAGGGCGTGGCGACGTGGACGGCGTCGTCGGCGTGGGCCCCCGACGACACCGCGCTCACAGCGCTCACCGCGCTCACCGCGCTCACCGCGCTCACCGCGCTCACCTCGACGCCGTGGCCGGCGAGAGGCTTCAGCATCCGGTGGGTCCGCACGCTCCCCCGCTGCCCGACGGGGCGCCGATCTGGACGAGCTGCGGCACAGCGGGGGCGCAGCAGCCGCCGACGGCTTCCTCGCCGTCGGCGCCTGCCGTGGCGGCGGCCGGCTCGTCGAACAGCCCCGCCCCGCCACAGACCCCGGTCTCCGGGAGCGCCAGCTCGACCCGGGAGGCCGCCTCGTGATCACCGGCCAGCGCAGCCGCCACGGAGCGGACCTGCTCGTAACCGGTGAGCGCCAGGAACGTCGGCGCACGGCCGTACGCCTTCATCCCGACGACGTAGACCCCTTGCTCGTCATGGGCCAGCTCGCCGGCACCGTGCGGGTAGACGGTGCCGCACGAGTGGACGTTGGGGTCGATGAGCGGCGCGAGTCCGCGTGGCGCCTCGAGCCGGTCGTCCAGGCGCAGGCGCAGCTCCGACATGATCGAGTGGTCCGGACGGAACCCGGTGAGTCCGACGACCTCGTCGAGGCCGTCGACGCGGCGCCCGTCCTCGCTGACCAGCGCCAAGGCACCGCCGGCGACGTGCTCGAGGGCCTGCGTCCGGAAGCCGGTGACGACCTCGATGTGCCCGGTCGCGACAGCGTCGCGCGCGCGCAGGCCGAGGGCGCCTCGAGCCGGCAGCTGGTCCGCGTCCCCACCGCCGTAGGCGCTGCCGACGGCCCCTCGGCGCAGGACCCAGACGGCCGTCGTCCCGGGCGCCTTCTCGGCGAGCGTGGCCAGGGCGACCAGGGCCGTCAGGGCGGAGTGGCCCGACCCGACGACTGCCGTGCGCCGTCCCCCGAAACGCGCCACGTCGTCTGCGGTGCTGACGTCGGGGACGCGGTAGGAGACGTGGGCTGCGACGGCGGCCTCGTGCTCTCCGTCTGCCGGGTAGCCGTCGCTGCCGAGCGGGTTGGGGCTCGTCCACGTACCGGAGGCGTCGACGACGGCGTCGGCTGTGACCCGGCCCGTGCGCCCGTCCTCGTGACGCACGTGGACCGTGAACGGCTGGTCCTCGCGACCGGAGTCGACGACCCGGTCCCGACCCTGCCGGGCGACTCCGGTCACCGTGGTCTCGTAGCGGATCCGGTCACCGAGGGCCTCGGCCAGCGGCTGGAGGTACTCCTGCGCCCACTCGGCGCCGGTCGGACAGCGGTTCGGGTCGGGCTCGACCCAGCCCCGGCCGGCCAGCAGTCGCCGGGCGGCCGGGTCGATGAGCTCGGACCAGCGGGAGAAGAGCCGCACGTGACCCCATGACGCCACCGAGGCGCCCGCGCGGTCTCCGCGCTCGAACACGACCGGCTCGAGCGCTCGCTCGAGAAGGTGCGCTGCGGCGGCCAGACCGATCGGGCCGGCGCCGATGACGGCGACCGTCGCGCCGACCGGGGACGAGGCGCCGGCGGTGTCGGTGGGTGCGTGCGCGGTGCTGGTCACGGGACGGCCTCCGGTTCGGTAGATGACGTCCCGAGCTGAGCGGGACCCACGCTGTTTCGATGGTTGTCGATGTCGACATCGCCCATCTTGCAACCGGCATAGACAGATGTCAACATAGACGTATGTCAAATCCGCTGCCCGTCCTCGACGTCACCGCGACAGCCTGCTGCGCGCCGCTGACCCGTTCCCCGATCGGAGAGTCGGATGCGGAGCGCGTGGCTGCGATGTTCAAGGCCCTGGGCGACCCGGTGCGTCTGAGGCTCTTCTCCAACGTCGCCTCGGCCGAGGGCGGCGAGGCCTGCGTCTGCGACATCCAGGATGTCGGCGTCTCCCAGCCGACGGTGTCGCACCACCTCAAGAAGCTGCGCGAGGCGGGCCTGCTCGAGTCAGAGCGACGGGGCAGCTGGGTCTACTACCGCCTCGCCCCGTCGGCGCTCAGGGTCATGTCGGACCTGCTCTCACCGGTCAACACCTGATCCGACCCGGGGCGCTCGATGACCCTCCGGTCGCGCACGGGCACCGCTACCCGTCGATCGTGAGCTGCTTCCGGTGGAAGTCGTAGTGCTGCATGCCGTACGCGTACACGTCGGCCAGCGTCATCGTGTCCCGGAAGAAGGGATCCCATCCGAGCGGGAAGTGCATCCGCCTGCCGAGCGCTTCGGCTGACTCGGCGTCGAGCCGGCGGTGCAGTCGCGCGATGGTGTGGTCGAGCCGGCGGGTCAACCGTGGGCCGCGGAAGACGAGCGCGCCACCGACAGACCCGAGGTAGTTGACGGAGTGGAACGGTCGGGTCCCCGCGTCGAGCACCGCTGCGAAGGCCCGGCTCAAGCCGTCCGGCAGCCGGCCGAAAAGCCTGACCAGCGGGAGCAGCCTGGACACGATGAGGAACCCGAAGACCATGTGCCACAACAGCTGCCCGTTGGTCCAACGGGTTCCGTTGCTGCGCCGTCGGAGCTCCCGGGCGCCCGCGGCGGCGACGATCTGGTGAAGGTCGGCGCGGACTCTCTCCAGATCATCGTGGAGGCGTTGCCGATCGACGGACGCCACGGTGGCCATGCCCCAGTGTCCCGCGACGATCGCCGCCGCGCGGCGAATCCCTCCCGATGCGCGGCGCACCGATCAGTGGATGCGAGCGGCGTCAGGCGTTGACGGCGGTGACGTCGAGCGACTCCAGCAGGCCGAGGATGCGCTGCCTGATCTCGTCGCGGATCGGGCGCACCGCCTCGACGCCCTTGCCCGCCGGGTCGGCGAGCTCCCAGTCCTCGTAGCGCTTGCCGGGGAAGATCGGGCACGTGTCGCCGCACCCCATGGTGACGACGACGTCGGACTCCTTGACCGCCTCGGTCGTGAGGATCTTGGGGGTCTCGGCGGTGATGTCGATGCCCTCCTCCGCCATGGCCGCGACGGCGGAGGGGTTGACCTCGTCGGCGGGCGCAGATCCGGCGGAGCGCACCTCGACGGCACCGCCGGAGAGGTGGGCGAGGTAGGCGGCGGCCATCTGGGAGCGGCCGGCGTTGTGGATGCAGACGAAGAGGACGGAGGGCTTGTCGGTCATGGGTGCTCCTGGGTCGATGGTTGAGGAGGGTCGGCTTCCGAGGTCGTGCAGCAGCCGGGTGACGCGGCCCGAGTGTCAGTACGCATCGACCGACGTGTCTTCCGTGAAGGCACGGGTGAGCTCGGACAGCGCTGCGGCGCCGACGGGTTCGCGGGCCAGCAGCGGCAGGACGGCCACGCGACGGCAGAGCCCCTTCACGCGGGTCAGCGGCTCCGCCTCGGCGTGGGCGCGGGCCCGCAGGAACGGCGAGCTCGGCGCTGCTGCGGTCAGGCTGCCGTTGACGACCCACGCCCACGGCGTGATGCCGGCCCGGGCGAGGTCGCCCTGCAGCTCCTCGGCCTCGAGGACGGGGGTCGTCTCGGGAAGGGTGACGATGACGACCCTGGTCTGCGCCGGGTCCTGCAGCCGCATGAGCGGGGTCACGAAGTGTGCACCCTCGCTCATCTGACGGGTGATCTCACGGTGGTACGAACCGGTCGCGTCGAGCAGGAGCAGGGTGTGCCCGGTCGGCGCCGTGTCGAGGACGACGAACTGCTTCCGGGCCCGGAAGACGACGTGGGAGAACTGCTGGAAGACGGCGACCTCGTCGGTGCACGGCGACTTGAGGTCCTCGGCGAGGACGGCCCGGCCGGCGTCGTCCAGAGCCTTGCCCTTGCCGGCCATGACCCGCTCGCGGTACCCCGTGATCGCCACCTGGGGGTCGATGCGCTCGACGGTGAGGTGCGGGGCCTCGGCCTGCAGGGTCTCGTTGAGGTGTGCCGCCGGGTCGGTGGTCGTGAGCAGCGTCTCGTGGCCTCGGGAGGCGAGCTCGAGCGCGATGGCCGCAGCGACCGTGGTCTTGCCGACCCCGCCCTTGCCCATGCACATGACGAGTCCGTGCCCGCCGGCCTCCAGCTCGTCGACGAGACCACCCAGATCCGTGAATCCGTCCGGGAGCGTGGCGATCTCGGCGGCAGGTTCCGGTAGCGACGGGACCTCCGGACCGAGCAGCGCCCGGAGGGCGGGCACGCCGACGGTGTTGACGGCCAGCAGCGGCAGGGTGGTCCGGGGTAGGGCGGCCAGGACCCCGGGGACGGCGTCGAGGGCGGCGTCCTCACGCGCGCCGACCGCGTGGGCCAGCTCGTCCCCGGGCGTGCTCGTGACGGCATACGCCGGCAGGACGCCGTTGACGACGAGGTGGGCGTTCGTCATGCCCGGCTCGCGCAGCTCGCCGTACGTCCTCGCGGCCTCACGGAGCGAGGACCCTTGCGGTCGGGTGACGAGGACGAGTCGGGTACGCGTCGGGTCCGTCAGCGCGGCCAGGGCGCCCGCGTAGTCGTGGCGCAGCCGGTCAAGGCCCGCCACCGGCCCGAGGCACGACACGTCGCCCTTGCCGTCGGAGAGGTAGGTGGTCCACTCCCCCGGCAGCTGGAGCAGGCGGACGGTGTGGCCCGTCGGCGCGGTGTCGAACAGGACGTGGTCGTAGGCCGCCGTCGCGGTCCCGTCGGCCAGCAGCGACGTGAACTCGTTGAAGGAGGCGATCTCGGTCGTGCACGCCCCGGACAGCTGCTCCGTCATCGCGGAGACCTCCGCCGCCGGCAGGAGGTCGCGGACCGGGTCGATGATCGTGGCACGGTAGGCGTCAGCCGCCTGCTGCGGGTCGATCTCGAGGGCATCGAGGCCGGGGACGGTCGGCACCGGCGTGATGGTGTTGCCGACGCTGACCCCGAAGACCTGCCCGACGTTCGAGGCGGGGTCGGTGCTCGTCAGCAGGATCCGCCGGCCCTGCCCCGCGAGGCGTACCGCGGTCGCGCAGGCCAGCGAGGTCTTGCCGACGCCGCCCTTGCCGGTGAAGAAGAGGAACCGCGGCAGGTCGTCGAGAAACGGCACGCGCTGCATCAGCACGGTGCCGGCTCCTGGACCCCGAGGTCAGGCACGGCGGGACCCGGCGGCCTGCGACTCGAGGGGCACGCCGGGACCACCGGATCGAGCAGTGAACCGCTTGCGCAGCGCCAGACTCACGTAGACGAGCGCGACGAGGGCCGGCACCTCGATGAGGGGACCGACGACGCCGGCGAGAGCCTGTCCGGAGGCCGCGCCGAAGGTGGCGATGGCCACCGCGATCGCGAGCTCGAAGTTGTTGCCCGCCGCCGTGAAGGCGAGGGTCGCCGTGCGCTCGTAGCCGAGTCCGAGACCCGCTCCGAGCCCGAACCCGCCGCCCCACATGAGGGCGAAGTAGACGAGCAGCGGGAGCGCGATGCGCACGACGTCGAGCGGCCGCGAGGTGATGGCCTCGCCCTGGAGCGCGAAGAGGATGACGATCGTGAAGAGCAGGCCGTACAGCGCCCAGGGAGCGACCCTCGGGATGAACTTCGTCTCGTACCAGTCCCGCCCGCGACGCTTCTCTCCGATGCGGCGGGACAGGAAACCGGCCAGCAGCGGGATGCCGAGGAAGATGAGCACGGACCGGGCGATGTCCCACGTCGACGCGTCGATGCCGGTCTGCTCGAGGCCGAGCCACCCGGGCAGGACGGAGAGGTAGAACCACCCGAGCCCGGCGAAGGCGACGACCTGGAAGACGGAGTTGATCGCCACGAGCACCGCGGCCGCCTCCCGGTCCCCGCACGCGAGGTCGTTCCAGATGATGACCATGGCGATGCAACGAGCGAGCCCGACGACGATCAGGCCGGTGCGGTAGGCGGGCAGGTCGGGCAGGAAGATCCACGCCAGGGCGAACATCAGGGCCGGCCCGAGGACCCAGTTGAGCAGCAGCGAGCTGAGCAGGAGGCGCGTGTCGCCGGTCACCGAGTCGAGCCGGTCGTAGCGGACCTTGGCGAGGACGGGATACATCATCACGAGCAGACCGAGGGCGATGGGCAGCGAGACGCCGTCGACCTCCACGCGCGCCAGGCCGTCGCCGAGCCCGGTCACGAGACGCCCGAGCAGCAGGCCGGTCAGCATGGCGAGCCCGATCCACACCGGCAGGAACCGGTCGAGGGTCGAGAGCCGTGCGGCGACCGGATCGTGGGCGGAGGATGCCCGGCGTGCAGAGTGGCTGGTCGGGTCGGTCACCGGTGTCCTTCGAACGCTGGGTCGTGGTCGCTGGCCTGCATCGACCACGGTCGATCCGTCAACGTTGGCAGCCGCATCGGCATGTGTCAATATGGACCATCGTCGATGTCGGTGAACGGAAGGTGAACCCGTGAGCGTGACCACGCTGAGCACGACCCCCCAGGAGGTCTCCGCCTGTGGCACCTCCCCCGTCGACGTCCTCGACCGCGCGGAGGCCGACCGCCGGGCCGCGCTGCTCAAGGCCCTCGCCGACCCCGTGCGCCTCCAGCTGCTCAGCATCATCAGCGCCGCCCCCGGCCGCGAGGCCTGCGTGTGCGACATGACCGAGGCCGTGCAGGTCTCCCAGCCGACCGTCAGCCACCACCTCAAGACCCTCGTCGACGCGGGCATCCTCACCCGCGAGCGCCGGGGCAGCTGGGCATGGTTCCGGCTCGACGTCGAGCAGCTCGCTGCCGTGCGCGGCTTCCTGGCCTAGCGCGACGGGTCGAGCGTCACATCTCCTCGTGCGTGTCCGGGTCGCCCCCGAAGAGGCGCCCGTCCGCGCGCGCGAGTGCCGAGATCGCGGTGACCTCGGCCTGGGACAGCTCGAAGCCGAAGACGTCGAGGTTGGCGCGCTGCCGCTGGGCGTCCGACGACTTCGGCAGCGGCACGACGCCGAGCTGCACGTGCCAGCGCAGGATCGCCTGGGCCGGAGTGACGCCGTGCGCCTCCGCGGCAGCAGCCACCGGGTCGGCGCCGAAGGGGGCGTTCCGCTTGCCGAGCGGGCTCCACGCCTCGGTGACGATCCCGAGCCGCTCGTGGACCGCTCGCAGACGCTCCTGCGGGAAGAGCGGGTGCAGCTCGACCTGGTTGAGCACCGGCGTGACACCCGTCGCCTCGATGACGTCGGCGAGATGCTGCTCGGTGAAGTTGCTGACACCGACGGACCGCACGAGGCCTCGCTCGCGGCACTCGAGGAGAGCGCGGTACGCGTCGCCGTAGAGCCCGACGCTCGGGTTGGGCCAGTGGATGACGGCGACGTCCACCTGCTCGAGGCCGAGGCGCTCGAGCGACCCCTCGACGGAGGCGATGGCACGGTCGTACGCGTGGTCGCGCCCCGGCACCTTCGTCTGGACGACGATCTCGTCGCGGGGCACCCCCGACCGGCGGATGGCCTCGCCGACCTCCGCCTCGTTGCCGTAGTTGACCGCCGTGTCGAGCAGACGGTAGCCGGCCTCGAGCGCCGACACGATGGCGCGTATGCCGTCCTCGCCCGTGAGCGGGTACGTGCCGAAGCCGGTGGCGGGGAGGGTCGTGCCGTCGCCGAGGGTGCGTGTCGGAACCTGGGTCATGGGTCCAACCTAGGCACTCGGCGACCCCGGGGCGAGGGTCGGCCGACCGGTGGGAGAGATCCGTCGGGAGTCAGCGGTCGAGCAGGGACGCCGTCCTCCTGGCGGCGAGCTCCGTGGCGCGCCGGGGTGCGAGTCGGGTCAGCCGGTCGAGCATCCGCGCGTCCCTGCCGATGACGACGCGGAAGCGCCCCTCCTCGACCCCGCCGACGATGATCCGGCGGGCCACCTCGGCCGGTGACGTCATCGACGTCGGGGTGTCCTCGTCCGCGGAGGCGACGTCCGGCATCGGCACTGCGCTGTGCCCGCCGATGTCGGAGGCGACCCCACCCGGGAAGACGCACGTCACCGCCACCGACGTGCCGCGCTGCTCGGCCCAGAGCCCTTCGGTGAGGAGCATGACGGCGGCCTTGCTCGCGCCGTAGACCGCCTGGCCCGGCACCGGTGCGAAGGCGCCCATGCTCGAGACGTTGACGACGCATGCCTGCGGACGGGTCACGAGGTGCGGGAGGAACGCCTTGACGGTGTGGACGACGCCCCAGAAGTTGACCGCCATGACCTCCTCCATCGTGGCGAGGTCGAGCTCGGAGAAGGGCAGGAAAGGCGGGATGACGCCCGCGACGTTGATCAGCCCGTCGACCCGGTCGTACTCGTCGATGACTGCGACCGCGAGCGCCTCGACGGCGGCACGGTCGGTCACGTCGACGACGTGGGTGCTCAGCCGGTCACCACCCCGGGCCGCTTCCACGGTCTCGGCGAGCCCGTCGGCGCGCAGGTCGACGGCCGCGACGCGCGCCCCGCGAGCGAGCAGACCCAGCACGACCTCGCGACCGACGCCGTTGCCACCTCCGGTCACGACGAAGACCCTTCCCTCGACCTGCATGACCCTCACCCCTCCGGCCACGCGCCGGTGGCCCACTCACCCGGCCGACCGCCGGCGGCGCCTCGGTCCGGTCCCCTTCGATCCTCCTCCACGCCCCGCCTCTCGGCGGGCAACTGTGACGCACCCGCGCCCACCACCCCGAATGGCTGGGGCGGGACGCCGTGAAGCCGGGCGTCGACACCCGAACTCGAGCGCCGCGAGCACGGCGCCGACGAGGAGCAGCCGACCGCGGCGCTCAGTCGGTCGGGCGCGGGCGGCGCTGGGCGAGGTACTCGGGCGGCATACCGGGGCCCGGCGCCACCGTGATCTCGGCGGCGTCGACGGGACCGCACGTCGCGCACACGAGGACCTCGGCGACCGCGTCGCCGCACGTGCGGTGGCGGTAGAGGATCGGTGGCCCGTCGGGAGCGGCCCAGCGGTCGCCCCAGCGCGTCAGCGCGACGAGGGCTGGCGCCAGGTCCCGGCCCTTGTCGGTGAGGACGTACTCGAACTGTTCGGGGCGTTCGGAGTAGCGACGGCGCTCCATGATGCCGGCCTCGACGAACGCCTCGAGGCGCGCCCCCAGGACGTTGGTGGCGATGCCGAGGTTGTGCTGGAAGTCGCCGAAGCGGGTCACGCCGGCGAACAGCGCGTCGCGGACGATGAGCAGGCTCCAGCGCTCACCCACCACCTCGAGGGCGCGGGCGATGGAGCACACCTGCTGGTCATACGTCCGTCCGAGCACGCACCCATCCTACCCAGGTGCTTGCATCATGAAAGCGTCTGGTCCTATCGTCACTTGCATGATGCAAGTGGTCGTCATCGCCCGATGACGACGCCGATGGATGGGAGCAGGACCATGAGCACCGACCTCACGTTGTCGTTCACCGTCGACCAGAGTCCCGAGGAGGCCTTCGCTGCGATCACCGACGTCCGCGCCTGGTGGTCGGGCACGATCGAGGGGCCCACCGACCGGCTCGGGGCGGAGTTCTCCTACTCCGTGCCCGACATCCACCGGTCGACCTTCCGGATCACCGAGCTCGAGCCGGCCCGCAGGGTCAGCTGGCTCGTGCTCGACGCGTGGCTCTCGTTCACCGAGGACCCCGAGGAGTGGGCCGGCACGACGGTCACCTTCGACCTCTCCGAGGTCGAGGGCCGGACCCTCGTCCGCTTCACGCACGTCGGGCTCTCGACCGAGCAGGAGTGCTACGAGGTGTGTCACACGGCCTGGGGCCAGTACGTCCTCGGCAGCCTGCGCTCGCTCATCGAGTCCGGGGCCGGACGGCCGAACTCGTTCGAGGGGCAGGCCGAGCTCGAGGCCGCGCTCGCCGGCACGGTCCCCCTTCCTCGCTGAAACCCACCCACGACACGCCGGTCCGCTCCCCCACCGGGAGCGGGCTGGGGCGTGCCGGCGGAGGCGGGCCGCTCGCCCCTGGAGGATGATCGGGAGCGACCCCGGCTACCCAGCGGGGTTGTCGACGACGAGGAGGGCGACCCACCCATGCCGCAGGACCGCGGACGCTTCCCACGATCCGTCTTCGAGCACGGCGAGGACCCCGATCCCCGCTTCAGCCTCGCCAACGAGCGCACCTTCCTCGCCTGGATCCGGACCGGACTGGCCTTCGTCGCGGCCGGGCTCGCCGTCGAGGCCCTGCAGGTGCCGCTCACCGAGTGGCTGCGGGTGACCATCTCGCTCCTGCTCGTCCTCGCCGGGATCGCCGCCACGGCGCAGGCGTGGCTCTCGTGGGTGCGCACCGAACGCGCCATGCGCCGACTCGCCCCACTGCCCTCGTCGGGCCTCAAGCTGCCCATCGCCCTGCTGCTCGGGCTCGTCGCGCTCGCCGTCGTCGTGGGCCTGCTGCTGTGACCTCCCCGGCCGACCCCGGGCTGCAGGCCGAGCGCACCTCGCTCGCGTGGCGTCGCACGGCGCTCTCGGTGGCCGTCGGCTCGCTCGTCGCGCTGCGCGTGCTCCCACCACAGCTCGGCCCGCTCGGGTATGCCGTCGCGATCCTCGGCCTGGTGTGGAGCCTCGACCTGGCGCTGACGGCACGACGCCGCTACCGCGACGGCAGCCGCCTCGTGCGCACCAACGACGACCCGGACGGTCGCGCGGTCGCCGCGGCGACCCTGGCGAGGACGGCCGTGGTCGCCGGGGTCCTCGCGGTCGCGGCCCTCGTCCTCGTCGTCGTCATCGCGAGCCGCTGACGACCCCGTATGCCGTGTCCCCTCCGACACGCGGCATACGGGGTCGGCGACGTCAGGGAGCGGTCTGGACCGCCGGTCGCTCGGCATCCTCATGGCCACCGGATCCGCCTGCGGGACGGAGCTTCTCGCCCTCGATGTCGACGTCTGGCATCGCCCGGTCGAGCCACCGCGGCAGCCACCACGCCTTCTCACCGAGGAACGACATGACCGCCGGCACGAGCGACAGGCGCACGACGAAGGCGTCGACCGCGACACCGAAGGCCAGGGCGAAGCCCATCGACTTGATGATCGGGTCATCGACGAGGACGAAGCCGGCGAAGACCGACATCATGATGAGCGCCGCGGCGACGACGACCCGCGCACCGTGGCCCACGCCCGCGACGACCGCCTCGCGCGCGGTCTCGCCGTGCACGAAGTCCTCGCGCATGCGCGAGACGAGGAAGACCTCGTAGTCCATGGCGAGGCCGAAGAGGATGCCGATGAGCAGGATCGGCAGGAAGCTGACGAGCGGCCCCGCGGTGTCGAGCCCCACGAGCGAGGACAGCCAGCCCCACTGGAAGATCGCGACGGTCGCCCCGAACGCGGCGCCGATCGTCAGGAGGAAGCCGAGGGTCGCCTTGAGCGGCACGAGCAGCGACCGGAACATCAGCATGAGCAGGACAAAGCCGAGGCCGACGACGACGAGCAGGTAGACGGGTAGGGCCGCGGAAAGCTTGTCGGACACGTCGACGCCGACCGCCGTGACACCGGTGACCGAGATCTCGGCTCCGGTCGCGCCGGCCGTCACGGCGAGAGCCGAGCGCAGGTCGCGGACGAGGTCGAAGGTCGCCTCAGCCGTGGGGCCGGACTTCGGGATGACGGCGAGGATCGTCGTGCGCCCGTCGGCACTCGTCTGCCCGGGTGCCACGGCGAGCACGTCGGACAGGCCGGTCGCCGCCTTGGCCGCACCGGCCGTGGCCTGCTGGGCCTGCTGCGGGGTGTCGCCGTGGACGACCATGACGAGCCGACCGTTGAAGCCCTCGCCGAAGCCCTCGGAGATGAGGTCGTACGCCACGCGCTTGCTGCTCGTGACGGGGGCGGTGCCGTCGTCGGGCAGGGCGAGGCGCATGCTGGCGGCCGGGAGGGCGATCGCGCCGAGGAGCACGACGCCCGCGACGAGCACCGGCACACGGTGACGGACCGTGAAGCGTCCCCAGGCGAAGCCGCGGTTGCCGGCCCTCTCGTCGAGGTCCGTGCCGGCGGCGTCGGCCCGGCGCTGCCGGCGCGAGAGCACCCGGTCGCCCGCGAAGCCGAGCAGCGCGGGCAGCAGCGTCACGGCCACGAGGACGGCGACGAGCACGGTCCCGGCCGCGGCGAGGCCCATCGCGGTGAGGAACGGGATGCCAACGACCGACAGGCCCGCGAGGGCGATGATGACGGTCAGGCCGGCGAAGACGACGGCGGTGCCGGCGGTGCCGACGGCACGCGCTGCCGCCTCCTGGTGCTCGAGGCCGAGGGCGAGGTTGTGCCGGTAGCGCGAGGTGATGAAGAGCGAGTAGTCGATGCCGACCGCGAGACCGAGCATGAGGGCGAGCACCGGGGTCACGCTCGAGAGCTCGACGGCATGTCCGACGATGAGCAGCCCGATCATGCCGACGCCCACCCCGATGAGCGCGTTGACCATCGTCATGCCCGCCGCGACGAGCGAGCCGAAGGTGATGACGAGCACGACGAGCGCGACGAGGACACCGATGCCCTCGGTCGAGCCGATCTCGGGCGTCGCGAGCAAGGGCTCCCCGCCGGCGGCCACGGCCCAGCCGCTCGGGGCGCCGTCGCCGAGCGCCTCATAGGCAGAGCGCTGTTCGGCGGTCAGCTCGTCGGCCGTCCGGTCGAACTGGACCGTGACGAGGCCGTAGCGGCCGTCCGGGCTGAGCGCCTTGGTGTCGAAGGGGCTCAGGGCACCGACGAATCCCGGGACCTTTCCGGCCCTCGCGACGACGTCGTCGACGACCGCTTTGCCGCCCGGGGCGAGGACGGTCTGGCCATCGGGTGCCCGGACGACGACGGTGCCCGAGGCCCCGCTCGCCTGCGGGAACTCCTTGGCCAGCGCCTCGAGCGCCCGCTGGGACTCCGTGCCGGGGATCGTGACGCTCGAGGTCGGGGCGCTGCCGAGGGTCAGCAGCACACCGGCGAGCACGGCGAGCAGGACGAACCAGGCGGACGTGACGACGCCGCGACGACCGAACGCGAAGCGTCCGATCCGGTAGAGCAGGGTGGCCATCGGGGTGACTCCAAGGGGTCTCGAGGTGCTTCGGTGCCGGGCGTCACTGACCAGCGTTCCTCAAGTTAACCGTTCGGCTAACTCGATGACAAGCCGATCGGCTAGCTCCGCTAGGGTGACGCCCACCACGCCACGCCCGTCGACGGGACGCCGACCGCGACCTCGCAGCCGACGGCCTACACCCGCGTGGACGACCGACGAGGAGGCGACCATGGCGCGACCCCAGGCCCCGCGGGGCCACGGCCGCCGGCGCGTCATCGAGGCTGCCGTCGAGCTCTTCGCCGAGCACGGCGTGACGGGGACGTCGTTGCAGATGATCGCCGACCACCTCGGGGTCACCAAGGCGGCCGTCTACTACCAGTTCCACGCCAAGGAGGACATCGTCCTGGCCGTCCTCGAGGAGGCGCTCGTCGACATGACGGCCTTCGTCTCGGCCGCAGAGGCGGAGGCGACCCCCGACGCGGCCGCGACCGCAGCGCTGCGGGGGCTCGTCGACCTCATGATCGGCCACCGCCAGGTCGTCGCCGCACTGATGCGCGACCCCGAGGTCGAGCGCATCATGGCCGGCCACGACGACCTCAACTCGCTCATCGGACGGCTGACCTCCCTGCTGCTCGGGCCCTCGCCCGACCTGCGCCGGCGGATCGCCGTCTCCGTCGTCGGGGCCGGCGTCGCCCAGGCCGGGATCGACCCGATGCTCGCCGACGTCGACGACGAGACGCTGCGCGCCGAGCTGCTCCGACTCGGGCCGGCGATGCTCCCCCACGACTGATGCCGGCGGCTCAGAGGTCGCTGAGGTCGACCGCGGTCAGGCCCCAGATGACGAGCACGTCGAGGGCGATGATGATGATCCCCCAGAGCGGATAGTGCGGCAGCCACAGGAAGTTCGCGAGTGCCGACAGCACCGCGAGCGCGACGCCGACCGACCGGGCCAGCAGGCTGCCGGTGAAGATGAAGCCGCCCGCGACGGCCGCCGACAGGCCGATGACCATGTGGAACCAGCCCCACGCGGTCGCGTTGAAGGTGAAGACGTAGCTCGGCGTGCTGACGTAGAACTCTGGGCCGTTGACGACGGCGACGAGCCCCTCGACGAACTGGAACAGGCCGACGACGAGCATGATCGTCGCGGCGAAGGTGCTCGCGCCGGCGGCCCACAGCGTGCGGGCACGGCGGGTGGGGGCGGTGGGACTGGCGCCTGCCATGGCGTCCTCCGTTCAGGTTGCTTTCTCGCGGTCAGGATCGGACGGATGCTGGTGGTGCTGAGGGCCGCTCAGGCGAAGACCCCCTCGCGCAGCTCCTCGCGCACACGCACCGCGTCCTGGATGGCCTGCATCTGCTCGTCCGTGCACTCGAGGTCGTAGACGTCGCGGATGAACTCAGGCAGGTCGGCCCGGTAGTCGTGCGCCCAGGCCCTGAACGAGCCCGGCACCTGCGCGTTCTTCATGTCGATGAGCGTCTGGAAGAAGGTCGTGACGGGACGCCACCGCATCCCCGCGGGTATGCCGCGTGGCGACCGCATCGGCACGTCCTCGCGGCGCGGTCGGTCGGGTCCCAGCCAGGCGGGCCTGCGGTTGAGCAGGTCGGGGCCGAACTTCGTCACGCCGTCGTTGTCGTGGCTGAGCAGCACGTAGCGCAGCCGGTCCCGGGTCTCCTGTCCGAGAGCGACGAGCTGCTCGTGGTCGTTGACGACGGTGACGAGGCTCGCGTCGACGTCGGGGCGCGGCGCCCCGGTGACCTCGTGCATCCACTTGCTGGCCCCCGGGGTGCCGATCCACAGGGCCCGGTCGATCCCGAGCGCCTGGGGCCCCAGGGTCCCCCAGCCGAGCAGCACGTCCTGGCTCGTGTGCGCACCGAGCGACTCGCCGAAGAGCACGACCTCGGGCCGCTCGTCGGGGGCCATGGCGCGCACTCGCTGGAGGATGTGCAACCACAGCAACCGGTTCTGCTCGCGCGCGTCGCGGACCTTGCCGAGCGACAGCGGCGACGGGCGCTTGGAGTACTGCATCGTGACGCTCGCGACGTCGCCGCGGGTGAGGTACTGGGCGGCGGCGATCGCGACGTAGTTGACGTAGCCCGTCCCGGTGGGCGACACGAGCATGAGCAGCGAGCGCGACCAGGCGTCGGTGCGGTCCATCTCGGCGATCGCGAGCTCGACGCGCTCGGTCGGGGTCGCCGCACTGTCGAGGCCGACGAAGACCTGCACGGGGTGCGCGCGGGCGGGCTCGCCCATCACCGTCGCGATCGACAGGTCCGGCGGGGTCCTGCCGTCCGGGAGCGCCAGCGGGTGCGCGACGGGTGCGGGGCGCACATAGGTGACGGCGTGCCGGCGGCCCTCCCGCCCCAAGGACTCCCACGACACGAGGCTCGCCGGGTCACCGCTCGTCATCGGATCGGTCCAGACGCCGGGTGCCGCCTGCATCCACGGGTCCACCGTCGTCGTCACGGCCTCGATCCGCTGCATGACGCGCGTCCAGAGGGCGCTGACGGCGATGCCGGCGCCGGCCATGAAGGCGGCGTGCGAGACGAGCTGCCAGGCGAGCCCGGCGCCCGGTGTCTGCCCGGGGGCGAGCCGGCGCACCTGCTCGGCGGTCCACCGCTCGACCCAGCCTGCTCCGTAGAGCACCGCGAGGACCCCGCCGCCGGCTGCGAGCCCCCGGAGGGTGGGCACGTCTTCCCCGGTGTCGAGTCCGGCCTCCGAGCCGGACTCGCGCTGGACGCGCTCGATGAGGGCCGACGTGGCCAGACCCACGGGGATCGACAGCGGGAGGGCCGCGAGGCGCCCGTCGGCACCGACGGCGCGGTCGAGCCGACGCACCCCGGCCGTCGCCCCGATGAGCACCGATCCGCACAGGCCCGTGGCGCCCATCCGCCAGGCGCCCTGCCGTAGCAGGCCGTCCTTCGCCGTCGCGACGCCGCGCCGGTCGAGATACGCCGCGAGACCGAGTCCCAACGGCGCCATGACCAGCTCGCACCCGAGGGTTGCGGCCGACCGGCGGCGTTCGACGGACCAGCTGTCGGGGAAGACCGCCCACGTGGCGGCGGCGCTCGCCACGACGTCGATGACGTCCTGGGAGGAGAGCGCGACGAGGTAGTGGGCGCCCGTCGACAAGCCGGTGATGATCCMCTGGTCCTGCCAGGAGCGCTTCGACAGCGACGGCGCGAGCGTCGACGGGGTGACGAAGGAGGCCATGACGAGGCCGACCTTCTGCCCGGTGTGGACGAAGTCCGACTGCTCCATGAGCCCTCCCCGGCACTGACCAGCTGCAGGTGGACCTGACGTCGCACCCGCCCACCTTCGAGCATGGTCACGTGGGGACTGGTTGCGCTCACCCCTCCAGGGTGATCTTCCGGCGCGTCGGGCGGCCTTCTGCGCCAACGGGTGCCCAACGGGCCTCAGGCGTGAGCATCATGGATCCATGACTGCGAACGTCGAGGTCGACCCGCCCACCGCTCCGACCTCCGTGCCTGCGGCGCTGACCCATCTGGAGTCCACGGACGGCCGGTCCTTCGTCGCCCGCGGCCCCGGGAGCGAGCGCCCGCTGCCGGGTGACTACCTCGAGCTCGACGACGAGGACGGCATCCTCGCGTTCGTCGAGGAGGTCACGGACGAGGCGTCGGGCGTCGGCTTCGCCGCCACCGGCACGCTGGTGCAGGTCGGGAGTGGCTCCGGTTCGCGGCGACCCGCGGACTCGCCGCGGCACGAGGTCCCGGTCCGGCCGACCCGGCCCGACACCGTGCAGCGGCTGCTGTCGGGCGGCGACCCCCGGCTGCACCTCGGCCACCTCGCGGGCCAGGAGTCGGTGGGCGTCGCGCTCGTGCCCAACCGCCTCAACCGACACACGTTCTGGTGCGGACAGAGCGGCTCCGGCAAGACGTACGCCCTCGGCGTGCTGCTCGAGCGGATTCTCCTGACGACCCGCCTCCCCATGGTCGTCTTCGACCCCAACAGCGACTTCGTGCGCCTCCACGAGCAGGCCGTCCAGGCCGGCGCGGAGGACGAGCAGGCCGACGCACTCCATGACCGTGAGGTCGTCATCCTGCGGCCTGACGACGAGCAGAACCCGCTGCGGGTGCGCTTCACCGAGCTCACGTCCCGGGCCAAGGCCGCGGTCCTGCGTCTCGACCCGGTCGTCGACCGGGCCGAGTACAACGCGCTGCTGCGCCTCTTCGGAGGAGACTTCCAGACCGTGGACGCGGGTCAGATCGTCCCGTACCTGCGCTCGCTCGGCGACCCGGACGCCGAAGCCCTGGCGCAGCGCCTCGAGAACCTCGGCCTCACCGAGTGGACGAGGACCTGGGCGTTCGGCGCCACGGCCGTCACGGACGTCATCGAGCGCCGACCGGCCGCGACGGTCGTCGACCTCGGTGGCTACGATCGTCCCGAGGAGCAGCTCACCGTGGCGCTCGCCGTCCTCGACGACCTGTGGGCCCGGCGCACCGAACGCCGCCCCCTCCTCATCGTCGTCGACGAGGCGCACAACCTCTGCCCACCGGAGCCCGAGACCCCCCTCGGAGTCGCGGTGCGCGACCGGCTCATCCAGATCGCCGCGGAGGGCCGCAAGTACGGTCTCTGGCTGCTCCTGTCGACCCAGCGTCCCTCGAAGGTGCACCCGGGCGTCGTGTCCCAGTGCGACAACCTGACACTGATGCGGATGAACTCGCGGGACGACCTCGACCAGCTGGCGTCGGTCTTCGGGTTCGTGCCTCGCGGGCTGCTCGCCCAGGCCGCCCGCTTCCGTCAGGGTGAGGCCCTGCTCGCCGGTGGCTTCGTCCCGATGCCGAGCGTGGTGCAGGTCCGTGGACGCATCACCCCCCAGGGCGGCACCGACGTCCCGGTGCCGATGCCCTGAGCGCACGACCTCGGGCGCCGGCCCGGCACCGACGCGTCAGGCCGGGGGCGGAGGTGCCAGTGCCGGGAAGGCGATGGCCTCGCCCTCGATGCGCAGCCGGAGCTCGGTGCCCTTGGCGGCGATGAACGCGTTGGAGTGGCGGATGCTGATGATCTCGCCCTCTCGCGCGAGCGCCGATGTCTCACAACCTGGTTCGCGGCTCGAGGTCAGCTCGAGACGGACCGTGCTCTCGGGACCGAAGTAGTCGGTGTCGACGACGACGCCGCGGATCGGACCGTGCTCGTCGACGCGGATCTGCTCCGGTCGGAGCATGAGCTGCACCCGGCCGCGGAGGGTCGTCGCCGCGAGCGGGACGGCCCCGAGCGAGCACGTCGCCGTGTCGCCGTCGACCCACGCCTCGAGCATCACGGCGTCGCCGAGGAACTCGGCCGTGGCCCGGTCGACGGGTCGCGTGTAGACCTCGAGGGGGCTGTCGACCTGCGCGAGCAGACCGTCGCGCATCACGGCGACCTGGTCGGCGAAGCTCAGGGCCTCGGCCTGGTCGTGGGTCACGAGGACGGTCGTGATGCCGGCGTCGTGCAGCACCTTGGCCACGGTGCGCCGGGTCGCGACCCGCAGACCCGCATCGAGGGCCGAGAAGGACTCGTCGAGGAGCATGAGCTCGGGTTCGCGGGCGAGCGCCCGGGCGAGCGCCACCCGCTGCTGCTGCCCGCCCGAGATCTCGTGGGGTCGCCGCGCCGCCAGACCGCTGTCGAGCGAGACCATCTCGAGCAGCTCCGCGACCCGCGCCTGCACGGCCTTGCGCCCCCCGGTGAGGTCGGAGGCGTCGATGCCGAAGGCGATGTTCTGGCCGACGGTGAGGTGCGGGAAGAGGGCGCCGTCCTGGGCGACGTAGCCGACGTCGCGGTGGTGCGCGGGCACCCAGGCCTCCTCACCGGCGAGCGCGCGCCCGCTCAGGGTGACCGAGCCCGCGTCGGCGCGCTCGAAGCCGGCGATGAGCCGCAACAGGGTCGTCTTGCCCGAGCCCGACGGACCGACGATGGCCGTCGTGCTGCCCGGGTCGACCGACAGCGTGACGCCGCGCAGCACCTGCTGCGGGCCGAAGCTCTTCGTCAGTCCCGTGACCTCGAGACGGCCCCGGGCCGACGGGTCGTGGTAGTCGACCGCCGCGTGCGGGGAGGTCGACGGGGGGGTCGTGGTCATTGTCCGGCCGCTTTCTTCGACTGCTGGAAGAGCAGGTAGGTCATCGGCGCCGAGAGCACGACCATGAGCAGGGCGTAGGGTGCGGCGCCGGCGTAGTCGATCTCGCTGCTCTTGGCCCAGAACTCCGTCGCGAGGGTACGCGTGCCGTTCGGGGCGAGCAGGAGGGTCGCCGTCAGCTCGTTGACGATGGCGAGGAAGACGAGGGCCGCTCCCCCGGCCGCGGCCGGCGCCGTGAGCCGCAGCGTGACCCGGACGAAGGCACCGAGGGGACGCACCCCGAGCGCCTGCGCGGCCTCCTCGAGCTCCCGCGGCGCCTGCGCGAGCCCCGAGCGGAGACTGACGAGGGCACGCGGCAGGAAGAGCAGCACGTAGGCAGCGACCAGGACGACGGCCGTCTGGTAGAACGCCGGCAGGAAGCGGATGCTCACGGTGACGAAGGCGAGGCCGACGACGATGCCGGGCATCGAGCTCGTGATGTAGTTGGACAGCTCGAGGGAGCGGGTGAACCAGCTCGGTCGCCGCACGGCGAGGAAGGCCATCGGGAAGGCGACGAGCGTCGTCGCCGCCGCGCCGGCCACGCCGTAGAGCAGCGTCTGGAGCAGGGCCGGGACGAGCTCGTCGGGCGCCCAGATCTCCGATCCGCCGAGCACGACCCACCGGAGCACGAACCACATCGGGACGCCGACGGCGAGCACGACGAGGAGCAGGAGCGCGAGCTGAGCCGGCACGTGGAGCCGGCGGAGCGGCAGACGCCCCGGGGCCGCCTGGCCGCCGGAGCCGACGCGGGCGTAGCGCGCGGTACCGCGGCTGCGGACCTCGGCGACGAGCAGCAGGAGACACAGGACGACGAGGACGCTGGCGAGCATGTTGCCGGCGGCGCCGTTGAAGGTCGACTGGTACTGCACCATGATCGCCGTCGTGAAGGTGTCGAAGCGGATCATCGCGAAGGCGCCGTACTCGGCGAGCAGGTGCAGTCCGACGAGCAGCGCGCCGCCCGTCATCGCGAGCCGCAGCTGGGGCAGCACGACCCGGCGGAAGACCTGCCACGGGCCGAGCCCGAGGGAGGCCGCGGACTCCTCGAGCGACGGGTCGAGGCGGCTCAGGGTCGCCGCGGCCGGGATGTAGACGAGCGGGAAGTACGACAGCACCGAGATGAGCACGCCCGACCACAGGCCGGCGAGCGACGGCACGGCCGAGACCCAGCCGTAGCTGTTGACGAACGCGGGGATGGCGAGCGGCGCGGCCAGCGCGAGGGCCCAGAAGCTGTTGCCGCGCAAGGCGGTCCGCTCGACGAGCCAGGCGCCACCGACGCCGAGGACGAGGCACAGCGGCACCGAGACGGCCATGAGCAGGATGGTGTTGAGCAGCAGCTCACCGACGCGCGCCCGGAAGATGAGACTGACCGCGGTGTCCCACCCGGTGGCGACCGTCATCGCGATGACGTAGCCGAGGGGCACGAGCGAGAAGAGCGCGATGAGCACGGCGATGACCGCGAGGGCGGGTGGTCGCCGACGCCCGGACGCCGGGCCCGGGCGGGTGCCCGGGCCCGGCGTGGGAGCCGTGCCGGTGCCGGTCGCGCGGGGCGCGCCGGGTGCGGTGAGGTCGGTGGTCACCCGAGAACTACAGCAGACCCGCCTTGGTCATCAGATCGGTGACCGTGGCGGAGTTGAGCTTGGCGGGGTCGACCGTCGGGGCCTGGAGGTCCTTCAGGGGCACGAGCGCCGGGTTGGAGGGCACGTCGGAGCCGATGGCGTACTCGAAGGAGGTGCCCTTCTGCAGGACCTCCTGCCCGGCCTTGCCGGTGACGAACTTCAGGAAGGACTGGGCGGCCGCGGCGTTCTTCGACGCCTTGAGCACGCCACCACCGGAGACGGAGACGAAGGCGCCCGGGTCCTCGTTCTTGAAGTAGTGGGTGCCGACGTTGGCCGAGTTCTCGCCGGTCTTCGCCTGGTCCCCGTAGTAGTAGTAGTGGTAGATCAGCGCGGTCTCGACCTCGCCGGAGTTGACCGCCTTCATCGCGGTGCTGTTGCCCTTGTAGGCCTTGGCGTTGGTCTTCATCGCGGTGAGCCAGTCGTTCGTCACGGTCTCGCCCTTGAGCTCGAGCAGCGCCGAGACGATGGCCTGGAAGTCGGCGCCCGACGGCGAGGCCGCCCAGCGGCCCTTCCACTCGGGCTTGGCGAGGTCGAGCATCGAGGCGGGGAGCTGGTTCTCCTGAAGCTTGCGCTTGTCGTAGACGAGGACCGTCGAGCGGGCCGCGATCCCGGTCCACTTGCCGGTGGACGGGCGGAACCCGACCGGGACCTGGTCGAGGGTGGCCTTGTCGACATCGGCGAAGAGGCCGGCGTTCTCGACCTGGGTCATGGCGGGGCTGTTCTCGGTGAGGAAGACGTCGGCCGGCGACGCCGCGCCCTCCTGGACGATCTGGTTGGACATCTCCGAGTCGTCGCCGTTGCGGACGGTGACCTTGATGCCGGTCTGCTTCGTGAACGCGTCGACCCATTCCTTCGTCAGGCTCTCGTGCTGAGCGTTGTAGACGGTGATGCTGCCCGTTCCGTCGGTCGAGCCGCTGCCGGACGAGCCGGAGCCGCAGGCCGTCAGGGCGAGGGCGCCGACGGCCGCGAGCGCGACGCCGATGGTGGTGCGGGGGCGGGAGGTCATGTGAGCTGCCTTCGTGGATCCGGAGGGGCGCGCCGGTCCCGTCGGACGGCGCGCCTGAGTAGGTAAGCCTTACCTTACACACGGTCGGGAGTGTCTCCGTCCACCCCCCGGGGCGCCCACTAGGCTCATCCCATGCGCCGGACCATCGTCTCCCTCGTCGACGACCTCGACGGCACCGAGGCCGCCGAGACCGTCACCTTCGGCATCGACGGGGACTCCTTCGAGATCGACCTCTCGGAGGCGAACGCCGACGCCCTCCGCTCGACGCTCGACGACTGGGTGGCCCGGGCTCGGCGGGCCGGGGACGAGCGCCGGACGCACACGGCGCCCGCGCGGTCGACGACGGTGCTGCCCGCGGTGGGCGAGTCCCGCAACGCGCTGATCCGGGCCTGGGCGGCCGAGACGGGACACCACGCCCCCGCCCGTGGCCGGATCCCGCAGGCCGTGGTCACCGCGTACGACGACGCCCACCGCTAGCCGCTCGTCCGGGCGGCCGGACCCCTGCGCTTCGCCAGCGGGCGGACCGTCGGCCGTTAGGCCTGTGGACGGTCGTGGAACTCCTGCTCGGTCACCCGCTTGCCGTAGAGCCAGTACTGCACGGAGCCGTCCTCGGCCTCGACGGCCGGGCCGTCGAGCCGGTGCAGCCGCGCCGCGATGAAGTAGAGGGTGTCCCCGCGCGCGACGATCACCTTGTCGTAGCCGCCGGTGGGGTGTCGGGTTCCGCTTCTCCAGTCGGGCTGCGACGTCACGGTGCTGGGGTCTCCGGATCTGTGGGGTCGAACGGTCAGGGCGTGGGGTTCAGGGTACTGCGCCCCTCGTCAGTGGCTCTCGCGGCCGGACAGCTGGCGCGTCAGAGCGCCCCGCAGCTCGTCGAGAGGCCGGTCGGCGGCGAGCGCCTCGGTGACGAGCTCGGCCTGCGTCCGCGGCGACAGACCGTCGACCGGCTGGTCGCGGTCGAGGTTCGTCGGGAACGCGTACCCCTCCGCGCTCGCGGCGACGACGTTGCCGATCTCCCGCTGCTGCATCCCGGCAGAGCGCGCAGCAACCAACGCCGGGTGGATCGCCTCGACGACCCGCGCCCGGTCGACGGTCTCCATCGCCCGGCCGAAGGCCGAGCTGACCTGCAGCAGGTTGGCCATCCGGCGCACGTCCGTCGTGTGGTTCGTGCCGGCGGCGTGGAGCAGCGCGGGGTTGAAGAAGACGGCGTCGCCGGCCGACAGCGGCAGCTGCACGTGGTGGGCCACGAAGTACGCCTGGAAATCCGGCTGCTGGTAGGCGACGTAGCCGTGCGTGTACTTCTGGCTGTGCGGCAGGTAGAGCGTCGGACCGGACTCCACCGGCATGTCGACGTGCGCGACCGCTCCCTGCAGGGTCAGCGCCTGCGAGAGCGCGTGCACGTGCGACGGGTAGCGGGCGCACGTCTCGGCGGACTGGAAGCCGAGGTGGTAGTCGCGGTGCACCGTCTGCCCGGCGCCGCCGGGGTTGACGACGTTGAGCTGTGAGGTGACTTGGTAGCCCGGCCCGAGCCAGGCCTGCGCAGCGAGCGCGACGGCGTCATTGGCGTAGTAGTCGACGAACGCCCCGGGGTCGGCCACGGCGAGCTTCTCGAGGGCGTTCCAGATGCGGTCGTTGGCGCCCGGCTTGGCGAAGTGGTCACCCGCCGCCGTGCCGCTCGCGCGCTGCTCGGCGATCATCCACTCGAAGGCTGCGGTCGCCCGGTCGAGGGGCTCGGCCTCGAAAGCGCCTGCCAGGACGACGATTCCGGGGCCGACGGAGAAGGCCCGCGCCAGCTCGGCCTGGATGTCACGCCGTGTCACGTCGTCCGCTGCCTCATGCCGCAGCGTGGCCCAGTCGTAGACGGGGACCTCCTGCTCGACGCGGGCTGCGTGCGGGTAGTCGGCGAGGTCGGTCCGCTCGACGAGCACCTCGAGCAGGTCGGACAGCTGGGCGTCCTCGGGACGGATCCAGCCGGTGCGTGAGCTGGTCGGCGTGATGGCCATGGTGCCCTCCTCGGGCGGATCGACGGTGATCGGGGTCCGACCGTGCGCCGCCCGGAGCAGCGCTGGCCGTGCCTCAAGGATGCGGGCCACGGCGGGGGCGGCGACCCACCGGATGACCTCAGAAACACCTCAGGCGCGTTCCCTCGGGACTACGCTCCGGGGATGGTTCAGCACCGCGCGCGGTCGCACCGCGTCCGCGACATCGCCGAGCAGTCGGGGCTGTCGGAGGCGACGATCGACCGGGTGCTCCACGGCCGGGCTGGGGCGAGCGCGCGCGCCGTGCGCGCCGTCGAGCAGGCCGTGCTCGACCTCGATCGCCAGCAGACCCAGCTGCGCCTCGCGGCCCGCACGCTCCTGCTCGACGTCGTCGTCCAGGCGCCGACGCGCTTCAGCACGGCAGTCCGGTCGGCGCTCGAGGAGGAGCTGCCCGCGCTGCGCCCGGCCGCGGTCCGAGCGCGCTTCCACCTGCGTGAGAACGCCGACGTCGCGGCCGCCGTCGAGGTGCTCGACAGCCTCGGCCGGCGCGGGCGCGTCTGCCACGGCGTCGTGCTCAAGGCGCCGGACGACCCGGCCGTGGCCGCGGCCGTGGGCCGCCTCACCGACCGCGGCATCCCCGTCGTCACGCTTGTCACCGACGTCCGCGACAGCGCTCGGGTGGCGTACGTGGGGCTCGACAACGCCGCGGCCGGCGCCACCGCCGCCTACCTGGTGTCCCAGGTGCTCGGCGACCGGCCCGGTGACGTGCTGCTGAGCCTCAGCCGGTCGTTCTTCTTCGGCGAGCGAGAACGGGCCGAGGCGTTCACGGTCGCCCTCGGTCGTCTGGCACCCGACCGGCGCGTCCACACGATCACCGACAGCGACGGGCTCGACGCGACGATGTCCGCGCTCGTCTCCGACGTGCTCCGGTCGGAGCCGGAGGTGCGCGCCGCCTACTCGGTCGGCGGCGGCAACCGAGCCATCTCGGCGGCCTTCGTCGCGGCCGGCCGGTCACCCGGTGTCTTCATCGGCCACGACCTCGACGAGGACAACCTCGACCTGCTGCGCTCCGGGGTGCTCACCGCCGTGCTCCACCACGACCTCCACGCCGACATGCGGGCCGGCGTGCGTCAGGTCATGCGTGCCCACCGCCTCGTGCCCGGGGCACCCACGTCGGTCGCGGCCAACGTCGAGGTCGTGACGGCATACAACATCCCCCCGCGCATCCCCGCGCACTGACGTCCCGGGGGGTGTCGAGATCCTCTCCGACGAGCACCGGGCCCACCCGGGTGGGTGAGGCACTTCGACGGGCGCCAGCAGCGCCCGCCTCGTGCTCGAGACGACACACGCACCAACCTCGTGACGTGACGCCGGCTCACCGGGTGGCGCGGGCCACCCGGTGAGCCGGCAGTGGGACGAGCTCCTGGGCGCCCGCTCACGGCGGCGGAGCGCGCTCCCGGCCACGGTCGACGGGACCGCCGTCCCCCCGCACGGCGCGTTGCGTCTCCTCCCGGCGGCCGTCCTCGAGGCGCCTGCGCTCGCGAGGAGCACCGCCGGGGCGGTCGGGTCGGCAGGGCGAGCCGACGGGCGGCCACCCGGCGCCGACGATCGCCTCGAACTCGGCGCGCAGCAGCTCGTCGTCGCCGCAGACGAGGGCCATGAAGACCTCGTCGACGTCGGCGACCACCTCGGTGCGTGTGACCATGACCGTCACATCCCTCAGGCGGTGATGGTCTTCCGGTCGTCGGCGTCGTGCGAGATCTCGATCCTGCGCGGCTTGGCGCGCTCAGCCACCGGGATCGCGAGCCGCAGCACGCCGGCGTCGTAGTTGGCGCGGATGTGCTCGGTGTCGAGGCTGTCGCCCAGCACGAGCTGGCGGCTGAACACGCCACGCGGCCGCTCGGCGGCGACGAGGTCGGCATCGCTCGCGCGGGTGGGACGTTCGGCCTTGACCGTCACCACGTTGCGTTCGACGTCGAGGTCGATCGACTGCGGGTCCACGCCCGGCAGGTCCAGCTCGACGTGGAACGTGTCTCCATCTCGCCAGGCGTCCATCGGCATGGCCGAGGGCCTGGCCAGCGTGCCGCTGGTCCCGAGGGCCAGCTGGGCCACCCGGTCGAGGTCCCGGAAGGCCTCACGGAAGGGGTCAGTGCGCATCAGCATCGTCGTCACCTCCATCATGTCCAGATGCTCCATGGTGGCCACGACCGCATCTCACGAGTCGTGGCATGCGCTGTAGGAATGTTGTAGCACCGACGAGTTCGTCTGTGCAAGATCATGATTCGCAGATTTCAGTGACCCGACCCTGTTCACCGGGACAGAGCCCTCCCCGGGTCGATCCGTGTCTCGTGCCAGCCGGGCGCCCTCGGGCGGCATCCGCGCGCTGGGCAGCGACTTGGCCTCGGCGCCGAAGCACGCGACGATGTCGCCATGGCGAAGTCTGGGGGTGGTCCGCGGTTCCTCAAGCGCCGCGGTGACGAGCTCACGGTCAAGGACGGCGAGGGCAACAAGCACCAGGCGACGCTCGAACGCGTCGACGCCGACTCGACGCAGGAGGACGGCTCGTTCGTGCTGGGCTACTGCAAGAGCTGCGACTGGACGGGCCCGGCCCGTCGGGCTCGGGACAAGGCCCGCAAGGACGCGCTCGCGCACTCCGACGAGTGCCCGAGCAAGGGCAAGGTCCGGCTCGGCGTCAGCGAGAACGATCCCCGGTAGGACCTCGCCGGCATCACCCGCTGCGCGTCGACCGTCGCGACCACCTCGCCGAGGCCTTGACTGCTCGCAGAACTGGTGGGCGTCACTCGGGGCTGTCCGGGCTGTGGAGCTCGCCGGTCTCTGCAAGTGTGAGCGCCACCCTGTGAAGCTTTTCGTTCAGCAGGTTCGACGCCTGGCGCAGGGCATCGAAGGCGTCCTCGGGAGTGAGCTTGAGCCGCTCCATGAGGATCCCCTTGGCCTGGCCGATGACATCCCGGTTCAGCAGTGCCTTGTGCAGGTTCTCGGCCACATCCGCAAGCCCGTCTCTTTCGCGGACCGCCCTTGACGCCATCGAGGCGTGCGCCGCCAGGATCAGCCCGATCTGCTGCGCTTCCTCGCTGAACGCATCCGGCTCGGCGCCATAGGTGTTCAGCGAGGCTCCGCTGCTCCGTGCTGCCTGAGTCACGGTAGCCAAGCGATACGACGCGGCCGAGTGCGCGCCCAGGTCAGCCGGACGCGACGAGAGCGTGGGCCAGCGGTTGTCAGGGAATGACTTCGCGTACACGATCGGGGCGGCCATGGCGTCCAGGCATGGGCCCTCTCGCGCGTCGTACTGCGCCTGGTCGACAGCCGACGCACTCGCGTCCGTCGTAGAGGCCGTGCGATAGGTCCCGTCCTCACCGACCGTGACGCTGGCCATCCGGCACCCTGCGACCGTGCTGACTGCCGTCTCTGCGATGCGCAGGAGGATCGCGTCGTATGAGTCGGCGGCGTAGAGGTTCCCGGCGATGTCGGCGAAAGCTGAGGCCAGGCGCGTCGTGGGCGTGGCCTCCAACCGTCGATCCGTGGCATCCTCGCGCGCTCCAGCCGCGGCATGTCGCTCGGCCCTTGACCCGTCTCGGTCCTGCCGGGCCCGTTCGCGGGCCTCGGCGTCGTCCCGATTCGTCACTGCCCCAGCGGAGTCGCGTGCCAGACCCAGCTCGGCCTCTTTGGCGGCCAGCTCCCGTTCCCGCTGGTCGAGCGCTCGTTCTCGCGCGTCGGCCTTCAGGTCTCGCACGTCGCCGGCCACGTCTCGCTCATCAGCGACCTCGTCACGGCGGTCACCGACGAAGTCGCGCTTCTCAGCGGCCCACCCACGCTCCACCTCGACTGAATGCGTATCCATCGGGTCGCTCCTCTTCGTCGCCGAGCCGTGCTCGACACCAGGCCCGACCCGGCAGTCCCGGGAGGAGCAAACGGGCCGACTTCTGCGTGCGAAGCGGCCCACGCGACCACACAGCGGGGGTGGCGGCAGTCGCCTGCTGCCAGCAGTCCCGCGATGCCTCAACCCTACGACCACCTGGTCGCATTGAGACACTCCGCAGTGACCCGTCAAGGCGACCGTCACTTTTGATGGTCGCCCCGCGGATGCGCTCGACCGACGTCGGGGGAACGAACCACGAAGGGCCCTCCAGGGATCGTCCCGTCCCGGGGAGGCCTTCCGAGGTTGGTGTCGCGTCCGAGCGCGGAGGCTCCGGGTTCACGGCATCCACGATGGCTTTGCCTTCACCGACCAGGATGCCGGCGGTGCGGACCCGCACCGTGCCGAGCAGGACCCGACCGGTGGCGGGCACGGCAGAAGGGCCTCTGGCCGGCGTTTACGCTGGTCAGAGGCCCTTCAGAGCACTGGGTGGCAGGTGAAGGATTCGAACCTTCGTAGCTCTCGCGACGGATTTACAGTCCGTTTCCATTGGCCGCTCGGACAACCTGCCTTGGTGCGTCTGGAAGGATAGCAAGAGATCGGGCGCGGTCCGAAATCGGGCCTCCGGCGACGCTTTCGTCGTGTCCGGACCGCCTCAGCGCACCCGCCCGACAGACCAGACAACAGCATCCGGAAGGACCCCACCGATGGCCGACTCCTCGTTCGACATCGTCAGCAAGTTCGACAAGCAGGAGATCGCGAACGCGGTCAACAGCGCCAGCAAGGAGATCGCGACGCGCTACGACTTCAAGAACGTCGGCGCCTCCGTCGACCTCGCCGGCGAGGTCATCAAGATGAAGGCCAACACCGAGGAGCGCTGCCTCGCAGTGCTCGACGTCGTGCAGACGCACCTCGTCAAGCGCAAGGTCAGCCTCAAGCACCTCGACGTCCCCGAGGCCGGCCCGCGCCTCTCCGGCAAGGAGTACCACCTCGACGCGCCCCTCAAGGAGGGCATCTCCCAGGAGAACGCGAAGAAGATCAACAAGCTGATCCGTGACGAGGGGCCCAAGGGCGTCAAGAGCCAGATCCAGGGCGACGAGCTGCGCGTCTCGAGCAAGTCGCGCGACGACCTCCAGGCCGTCCAGCGGATGCTCCGCGAGGCCGACCTCGACGTCGCGCTGAACTTCACCAACCAGCGCTGAGCGCGCGGGTCCGCCTGCGTGACAGGCGAACCCACCACGACAGGCCACGTATGCCGCCCACCTCGGTGGGCGGCATACGTGCGTCTCAGAGCGGGCGGGCGAGACCGCGCAGGTCGGGGAAGACCTCGACCGCGAGGGCCCACCAGAAGAGGTGGCCGCACAGCTCGGCGTACTCCTGCGGCGTGACCCAGCGCGTCTCGTGGATGCCGTCGTCGCCGTCGGTCAGCTCGGGTCGCACGTCGTCGAGCCGGGTGCGGAAGACCTGGAGGAACGGCTTCTCGCGACCGAAGAGGTTGTCCTCGGTCTTCGGCGTGAACCGCTCGTAGCCGCAAGGGAGCACGTCCGGATGGCGCAGCCGCAGGCCGGTCTCCTCAAACGTCTCGCGCACGGCGTTCTCGACCGGCGTCTCGTCGTCCTCGCGCCAGCCTCCGGGGGAGCCCCACTCGCCGCGACGGACGCTGTGCACCACGACGAAGTCGCCCCGCCGGTCGCGGACGAAGACCATCGCTGCGAGCACCCGGGCCGGGTCCAGCGGGTCGTCGGAGGCGACGAGGTCGACATCACTCGCGCCGTTGGGGAAGGACACGTCGAGGATGCGACGCACCCCCCGGTCACGTTTGCGCTTGCGCAGCCGCAGGCCGGACGCGTTGAGCCGGCGCGCGAGGTCGACCCCGGTCGTCGGCGTCGCGCCGGCGTCGACGGCGTCCTGCCAGCGCCCCTGCGGCACGTCGTAGTGGTCGCCGTCGAACGACCGCGGGTGCAGCTGCGCGGCATGTGCGACGGCGTGCAGCTCGTCGTAGGAGGTGTCGCTGACGAGGTGGGCGAAGAGCCGACCGTGGGCGGGCCAGATCGGCTGGTCGATCCACACGGTCATGCCTCGAAGCCTAGGCCAGGCCCGCCGACGCGTGCCGTCCGGTGCCCTGTGGACGACGCCGGCCGCCTCTCCCCCGTCCGACCTAGCCTCGGACGAACGCGGCCACCGTCCGGTCGGCCCACGATCGAGGAGAGCACCCATGTCCCGTTCCGTCGTTGACACCGAACGCATCGCCGCCGCGGCCGGCGACATCAACCGGCTCGCCGACACCATCACGTCGAGCACCGCCGAACTGCGCGGGCGCCTCGCCGGCATGGGCGCGGACTGGCAGGGCCCGGCCAAGGTCGAGTTCGAGCGCGTCATGCACGACTACCAGCGCATCCAGGCCCAGATGACCGAGGCCCTGGCCGATGTCGGTCGCCTCACCCTCAAGGCGTCGTCGGCCTACGCCGAGCACGAGAACGCGACCCGCGCCCTCTTCGCCCGCTGACCCCCTCCCAGGCGCACGGCATCCGCCCTCCCGATGCCGCCGGGCGTCGGGTCGCGGACGGCGAAGGGCGGCTCCCCCGTGAGGAGGAGCCGCCCTTGCGACGTGCTGCGGTGCTGCTCAGACGGGTGGGCTCAGAAGCCCATGCCGCCCATGCCACCCATGTCGTCGCCACCGGGCATGGCCGGCGCGTGC
Organism: Terrabacter sp. RAF57; assembly: GCF_052113925.1. Lineage (NCBI taxonomy): Bacteria > Bacillati > Actinomycetota > Actinomycetes > Micrococcales > Intrasporangiaceae > Terrabacter > Terrabacter sp. RAF57. Next base: position 610,266 of record NZ_JBFRDT010000002.1, read on the forward strand.
TTCTCGGGCTTGTCGGCGATGACGGCCTCGGTCGTGAGGAAGAGCGCCGCGATCGAGGCTGCGTTCTGCAGCGCCGAGCGCGTCACCTTGACCGGGTCGATGATGCCGGCGGCGAGCAGGTCGACGTACTCACCCGACGCGGCGTTGAGACCGTGACCGGCCTCGAGACCGCGCACCTTCTCCGCGACGACGCCACCCTCGAGACCGGCGTTGATCGCGATCTGCTTGAGCGGGGCCTCGGTCGCGACGCGCACGATGTTGGCGCCGGTCGCCTCGTCACCCTCGAGCACGAGCTCGTCGAGCGCCTTGGCGGCCTGGATGAGAGCGACGCCACCACCGGCGACGATGCCCTCCTCGACGGCAGCCTTCGCGTTGCGGACGGCGTCCTCGATGCGGTGCTTGCGCTCCTTGAGCTCGACCTCCGTGGCCGCGCCCGCCTTGATGACGGCGACGCCGCCGGCGAGCTTGGCGAGGCGCTCCTGGAGCTTCTCGCGGTCGTAGTCGGAGTCCGACTTCTCGATCTCGGCCTTGATCTGGGCGATGCGGCCCTCGATCTGCGAGCGGTCCTCGGCGTCCTCGACGATGGTCGTCTCGTCCTTGGTGACGACGACCTTGCGAGCGCGGCCGAGCAGGTCGAGGGTGGCGTTCTCGAGCTTGAGACCGACCTCCTCGGAGATGACCTGGCCACCGGTGAGGATGGCGATGTCGGTGAGCATCGCCTTGCGGCGGTCGCCGAAGCCGGGAGCCTTGACGGCGACCGACTTGAACGTGCCCTTGATCTTGTTCACGACGAGCGTCGCGAGCGCCTCACCCTCGATGTCCTCAGCGATGATCAGCAGCGGCTTGCCCGACTGCATGACCTTCTCGAGGAGCGGGATGAGGTCCTTGATGTTGCCGATCTTGGAGTTCGCGACGAGCACGTAGGCGTCGTCGAGGACGGCCTCCATGCGCTCGGTGTCGGTGACGAAGTAGGCGGAGATGTAGCCCTTGTCGAAGCGCATACCCTCCGTCATCTCCAGCTCGAGGCCCATGGTGTTGGAGTCCTCGACGGTGATGACACCTTCCTTGCCGACCTTGTCCATCGCCTCGGCGATGAGAGCACCGATCTCCTCGTCGGCCGCCGAGATGCTGGCGGTCGAGGCGATCTGCTCCTTGGTCTCGATCTCCTTGGCCTGCTCGAGCAGGCGGGCGGTGACGGCCTCGACGGCCTTCTCGATGCCGCGCTTGAGCGCCATCGGGTTGGCGCCGGCGGCCACGTTGCGCAGGCCTTCCTTCACCATCGCCTGGGCGAGCACGGTCGCCGTCGTCGTGCCGTCACCGGCGACGTCGTCGGTCTTCTTGGCAACTTCCTTGACGAGCTCCGCGCCGATCTTCTCGTACGGGTCGTCGAGCTCGATCTCCTTGGCGATCGAGACGCCGTCGTTGGTGATCGTGGGGGCGCCCCACTTCTTCTCCAGGACGACGTTGCGGCCCTTGGGGCCGAGGGTCACGCGGACGGCGTCGGCGAGGATGTTCATTCCTCGCTCGAGCCCGCGACGCGCCTCTTCGTCAAACGCAATGGTCTTGGCCATTCGGGTGGTCCTCCACGCGAATCGTTGGTGGTGGCCCGCATGACGCCCGCGACGGACGGGACCGGTCTCCCCAGCTTCATGTAGCTGCGAACCCAGCCCCTCGGCATACGGCCCATTTCTGTCACTCCCCTAGGGAGAGTGCTAACGCCATTATTGGCACTCTCGGGGTGAGAGTGCAAACGTCTGGCCCCCCGAGTGAGGGCGTATGCCGTCCGCTCGGGTCAGGCGTCCACGGCCGGCGCCAGCGCGGCGGCGATCCGGGCGGCGTGCTCGGCGGACTCCTGCTCCGAGGCGTAGGTCGTCCGCGGCCAGAAGAAGCCGCGCAGCCCGTCGCCCTTGGTGCGCGGGACGACGTGCACGTGCAGGTGCGGCACGGACTGGCTCACGACGTTGTTCATCGCCACGAACGTGCCCTGTGCGCCGAGCGCACCGACGACGGCCGCGGCGAGGCGCTGGGTGGCCCCGAGCACCGTGGCGTGCAGCTCGGCCGGGAGGTCGAGCAGGGTGTCGACGTGTCGTCGCGGCACGAGCAGGACGTGACCCTTGAAGACCGGGCGGCGGTCGAGGAAGGCGACGAGGTCCGGCTCGTCGAGCACGACGTCGGCCGGCACCTCCCCCGCCACGATCGAGCAGAAGACGCAGTCCATGGCGACAGGCTCCCACGCCGCAGTCGCGCGGTGTCGCTCCCAGCTCGCGCCCGGCTCGAGGACGTCAGCAGATGATGAGCAGGAAGCAGCCGCCCTCACTCGACGTCGGCGAGGGGGTCGGCGTCGGGGTGGGCTTCTTCGTCGAGGTCGGCTTCGGCTTCGGGTTCGGGTTGCCCCTCGTGGGCGTCGACGACGGGCTCGGGGCCACGGTCGAGGTCGGCGCGGGCGGCGGCGTGGCTCGGCTCGACGACGGGGCCGGAGCCGAGGTGGTCGGCACGGCTGAGGTCGGGTCGGAGGCCGGCTCGACGACAGCGGTCGCCGGCGCGCGCGTGGTCCCGGGGCGGGTGGTCCCTGTCGCGGCGGTGGGCGTGCCGGTCGCGGCGGTGGGCGTGCCGGTCGCGGCAGAGGAGGTGTCGGCCGAGCCCCAACCGTCGTCGGAGGTCGTGCTCGTCCAGTCACCGCCGGGCAGTCCGGGGAAGCCGCTGGACGACATCGCCTCGTCGCTCCAGCTGTCGCCCGACCAATAGGCGACGGCGCCGGTCGAGAGCAGCGCGACGGCCGCGAGGACGGCGGCGACGAGGACCTTGCGTCGGGACTTCGAGCCGGGAGTGGAGGTGTGGTTCTCGGTCGACATGGTGCACAAACGTAGAGGAATCGGGCGGGAGACGCCTCCTCAGAAGGTGGCCGCTACGGTGGTCCCATGCTCGGGGAGACGTGGATCACACCGAGGTACGCAGGGTGAGCGCGCCGCCGTCCGGGGACCCTCCCGCCGCGACGACCGGCTTCGTCGAGGTCGCCGACCGGGTCTTCGTCGCCCGCTACCCGCAGTGGGACGTCAACGTCGGCCTCGTGCTCGGTCGTCACGGTGCCGTCGTCATCGACACGCGGGCGAGCGGCATCCAGGGCAGCCAGGTCCTCGACGACGTCCGACGCCTCGGCCGTGACATCGAGGTCCGCCACGTCGTCAACACGCACGTCCACTTCGACCACACCTTCGGCAACACCGCCTTCGAGACCGCCATCGTCCACGCCCACGACAACGTCGGGCGCACCATCGACGCCGATGCCGAGCGGATCAAGGCCGCCTTCCGGGCCGACCCCGGAGACGGCCCGGAGTACGGCTACACCGCACGCGACGCCGCCGAGGTGATGGCGACCGTGGTCCGCGGGCCCGACCGCACCTTCGGCTCGAACGCGGCGATCGACCTCGGTGACCGCGTCGTCACGATGACGTACGCCGGCCGCGGCCACACCGACGGAGACGTGGCCGTGCTCGTGCCCGACACCGACGCGATGTTCCTCGGCGACCTCGTCGAGGAGAGCGCCCACCCGTCGTTCGGCGACGACTGCTGGCCGCTCGAGTGGGCCGACACCCTCACCTCGCACCTCGTCCTGGCCGAGGACCGCACGGTCGTCGTGCCGGGACACGGACATCCCGTGGACGGCGCCTTCGTGGCTCGCCAGCGCGACGAGCTCGCTGTCGTCGCCGCCGTGATCCGCGAGCGCCGGCTCGGCGCGGCATCGCTCACGGAGGCGTTGAACGCGCCGGACCCGCGCCTGCCCTACCCCCTCGACCACCTGGACTCCGCCATCCGCCGCGGCTGGGACCACCTCTCCCCACCCACCCCCTGACGCGACACCCGCCCCGGCGCCCGCCGCGCCGGAAGCCTTCCGTCACGACGACGAGCGGCCTCGGTGCGGTGGATCGCTGGCATCCGTGCGCCGGTGATCCACCGCGTCGACCGTCCTCGCGTTCAAGGCTCGACACCGGGCAGCTCGGCGAGCACGGCCGGGGATGGTCGAGCCAGCCCCTGCTCCTGAGGAGGCGGGCAATGACTGCGGCCGTACGACATGGCTCGACCACCTGGCCCCAACCGAGTCGTACGGTCAGGTCTCCTCCGATGGCCGACTCGATGTCGCGCTCGACGTCGCCCCACCGCGCTTCCGCCGATGCATGGACAAGGCGACCATCCAGCTCGATGACCACGGCCTGCTCGGAGTACTCCACGTCGCGGTAGGTGGCCCCACGCCGGGTCCGCACCCGCCGCTGGCGGCGGCCCGTCGGCAGTCCATGCGCACGCTCCACCTCCCGGGCGTAGCGCCTCTCGAGGACAGACCGGACACCATTTCCCGCATCGTCCAACACGTCCGTGAGCAGTCGGCGTCGCTTCATCCGGACCCTCAGGCGAGTTGCCTCGAGGAGACGTACCGGCGTGGTGAGCCCCTGTTGGCAGGCATCGGCGATCACCGCCACGGCCTCGGAGTCGCGAGCAGCCAGCTCCGCGACGTCGATGACCGCCTCTTCGATACGAAGCCGCGGCGGCGACAGGTGGCCCTGTCCGCGCCACCCGAAGCCCGTGCGTCGAACCAGCACAACGCCTGTCGGAGCCTTGACGTGACGGTCGCGGTCCACGGCGACGTAGATGACGCGATGGTCGTCGCACTGCCCGGCCCTGGCACCGATGTGTGACCACCCATGGGCTCGCAGCGCCGAGGTACCGGCGAGGACCGCCGGTTCCAGTGCGAGCAGAGCGGCCCAGGCACGCTGGATCCACCGCAACGGGCCCGTGTGGTCGACGCAGACCCCCGGGTGGACGACGGCCCACAACCTGCGGCGCACGAGTCGCTCGAGGTCGTTGTCGTCCAGGCCGGCCGCCAGCACCTGCCGCCGCGAGATCACGCCGTCCTGGAGCCGCAGCATGGTGTCGATGCTCGGCTCCCATGCCGTGAGCTTGCCCGTCGCGATCCGCGCCTACCTGCGACTCGGCGGACGTGTGGACAGAGGAGGAGAACCCGCAGGGGATGTGGACGGCACCAGCCGACGCATACTCATCGCACGAACCTGGTGACGACGGCCGCACCCCCGTACTGCGGTGGATCGTCGGCACCAGTCGCCGGGAATCCACCGCACTGCGGGCACACAGCCTCGAGTGCGGCCCGACGCCTGCCAAACCTGACGTGCGAGAGTCAGCCGGAGAGCGCGGAGGGGAAGGCGTCGGACCAGGAGCGCAGCGCGATGCCGCCGTCGGCCGTCCGGTCGACCGACGTCGCGGCGAGCAGCGCGTGCACGATCGCCCGGGCGACGCAGTCCGCACCAGCCTCCATGAGCACGGTCTGCTCGATCGGGTCCGGCGCCGGACGATCGCCCGTCGCGAGCGTGAAGAGGGTGTCGCCGTCGAAGAGCGTGTGCACCGGCTTGAGCGCCCGTGCATAGCCGTCATGCCCGATGCCGGACATCTTCTGGCACTGGGCCTTGGACAGGGTGGCGTCCGTCGCGATGACCCCGATGGTCGTGGCCAGTCCCGGCCGGCCGGTGTTCGCGGGCAGCGCCTCGGCCCGGGCCCGCGCAGCCTCGAGCTCGGCGGCACTCGGCCGACCCACGTGGGCCAGCTCGTCGCCGAGACCGAGCCCCACGGCATACGGCACCCCGGTGGCCGGGTCGACCGCCGAGCCGACGGCATTGACGGCGACGAGCGCCGCGACCGTCGTGCCCGACTCGAGCACGACGCTCGCGGAGCCGATCCCGCCCTTGAAGCCACCGAGCTTGGCGCCGGTGCCCGCACCAACGCAGCCCTGGGCGACGGCCGAGGACGTCGCGCTGGCGTATGCCGCCCTCCCGTCCTCCGCGCGCGGACGGTGGCCCCACGTGCCAGCGCGTCCCAAGTCGAAGAGGATCGCGGACGGCACGATCGGCACGACGTGTCCCGGCTCGCCCATGGGCCAGCCGATCCCGTCGTCCAGCAGGCCGTCCACGACTCCGTCGGCGGCGGCGAGGCCGAGCGCGGACCCGCCGCCGAAGACGATCGCATCGACGCGGTCGACGAGGTTGCGCGGGTCCAGCAGGTCGGTCTCGCGCGTGCCCGGCCCGCCGCCGCGCACGTCGACGCCGGCGACGGCACCGCCGTCGGGGGAGAGCACCACGGTCACGCCGGTGAGCCAGCCCGGCTCGTCACGGGTGCAGTGGCCGACCCGGAGGCCCGCGACGTCGACGAGGGAGTTCGTCGGGCCCGGGGCCACGACGAGGGAGGCATCGCTCACTGCGGGTCCCTGAGGTCGAACTCCATGAGGCGCCCCGGCGAGCTGAAGCCGAGCCGCTCGTAGAACTCCTGGGCCCGGTCGTCGGGAGCGTTGAGCCGGATCCACTTGACGTCGGTCGTGCGCGACCACTCGATCATCGCCTCGGTCAGCGCCCGCCCGACGCCGCGGTCACGACAGCCCGGCGCGACGAAGAGGCCGCCGACGTGCAGCCACGAGACGTCCTTGCGCCCGGGCCACGGCAGCGCGCGGATGCGCCGGGTCTCGAGGATGCCGGCATGGTCGCCCCGGCTCTCGGCGATCCATGTCGGCCGGTCGGGCCGCTCGGCCAGCCACGCGTCGACGAAACGGTCGAGGTAGCCGGTCTCGGACGGCATACCCAGCTCGCGGGCGAACTGGAGGTGCAGCGCGGCGACGATGAGGGCGTCGTCGGCCGACGCGCGGCGGATCGTCACCTCGGCCATGAGGGAAGTGAACCACGGGCGTGCCGCGAGGGCGCGCAACCACGGCTCGGCCGGGTGCGATGCCCTGCCGGTGGGACGCCTCAGACGAGAGCGCTCAGACGTTGATGCCGAGGCGGCGGCTCGTGCGCGCCCGCTGGCGGCTCGCGCGCATCCGGCGCAGCCGCTTGATGAGCATCGGGTCGGCCTCGAGGGCCTCCGGGCTGTCGAGGAGCGCGTTGAGCACCTGGTAGTAGCGCGTGGAGCTCATGTCGAAGAGCTCCTTGATGGCCTGCTCCTTGGAGCCGGCGTACTTCCACCACTGGCGCTCGAACGCCAGGATCTCGAGGTCGCGCGCGCTGAGGCCGTCCTCGGACTCGTGGCGCTGCGGCTGCGCCGTAGCGTGTTCTGTGCTCATGTCCCCGTCTCGCTGCAGTCGTGCTGCGTGTCGCGTCGTGCGTTGGCTCCGGTCACACCCTAGACCGAAATGACAAGGGTGTCATTCAGCTCAGGCGTGGCGCGGCATGTCGTCGGCGGGCTGTCGCACCGCCCGGAACATGCGTCCCACGAGCCCCGTGCGCCCCACCCGTGACGCCCCATCGCGTCGTCCGGTGTCGTCCGGTCCCGTCGGGTGTCGTTCTGGCGTCGGTGCCAGGTGGCCGTCCTCGACAGGCCGACGACCCACCTGGGTCAGGACATCGTATCGAGGATGGCGTTGACGTCCTCCTTGGTGGTGTGCGGGTTGACGATGGCGAAGCGCGTCAGCGTCTCCCCGCGGAAGGTCGTCGGCACGACGAAGGCGAACTCCTGGGCGAGGAGCCGGTCGGTCCACGCCTGGTAGTCCTCGGGCCCCCAGCCGAGGCGGCGGAAGACGACGACCGACAGGTCGGGCTCGCGCACCGCCTCGAGGTAGTCGCGGCGCCCGATCTCGTCGGCGGCGAAGCGGGTCACCTCGAGGGTGCTCTCGATGGCGTCGACGTAGGCGTCGGTGCCGTGCGCGGCGAGGGAGTACCAGAGCGGCAGGCCGCGCGCGCGTCGCGTCAGGCCGATGGAGTAGTCGGTCGGGTTCCACTCGGCCGACTTCGTGATGACGTCGAGGTAGCCCGCCTCCTGCGTGTGCGCGACCCGCGCCAGCTCCGGCTGGCGGTAGATGAGGGCGCAGCAGTCGAACGGCGCGAAGAGCCACTTGTGCGGGTCGACGATGAAGGAGTCCGCGTGCTCGATGCCGTTGAAGAGGTGTCGCACCGACGGTGCAGCGAGGCCGGCGCCACCGTAGGCCCCGTCGACGTGCAGCCACAGGCCGTACTCGCGGCACACCTCGGCGACCGACTCGAGGTCGTCGACGACGCCGAAGTTCGTCGTGCCGCTCGTCGCGACGACGGCGAAGAACGTCTCGGGACCGTTCTCCTCCAAGGTCTTTCGCAGCTCGGACCCGGTCAGGCGCAGCTTGTCGTCGACGTGCACGCCGCAGACCTCGGCGTCCATGACGGCCGCCATGGAGACGACGGACGAGTGGGCGTTGTCCGTGGCGGCGATCCGGTAGGGACGCGCGCCCGTGCCCGCTTCCTTGGCCTTCGCCCGGGCGGTGTGCCGAGCCACGACGAGCGCCGACAGGTTGCCCACCGTGCCGCCCGGGACGAAGACGCCGCCGGCCTCGGCCGGCAGGCCCGCGAGGTCGCTGATCCAGCGCAGCGCCTGGTTCTCGGCGTAGACCGCGCCCGCGCCCTCCATCCACGACCCGCCGTAGATCGACGAGGCGCCGACGACGACGTCGAAGGCCGCGGCCTCCCGCGTCGGGGCGCACGGGATGAAGGAGAGGTAACGCCGGTGGTCGGTCGAGAGGCAGGCCGGCGCGAGGGTGTGCTCGAAGAGCTCCATCGCCCGCGTCGAGCCGAGGCCACCGGCGGTGATGGTCTGGCCGGCGGCCGCCCGGAGGTAGGCCTCCGGCTGCGCTCCGTCGAGCGGGATCGGGTCCATGAGCAGGCGCTCGCGGGCGTAGCTGAGGACCTTGTCGACGGCGACGTGGTCGGCATCCTTGTCGAAGCTGTGCACGCACAGATGCTAGGCCCTGCGGTCGGGTGCGACCGACCGCCCGGGGGCCGCGTGACGGGTGGGGCGGGAGCTCAGCCGAGCAGGGCCGTGCGCAGCTCGTCGGCGGACGCGACGACGGCGGTGGGCCGCACGCCGTGGAGTGCGTCGGGCAGGCCCGCACCCCACGTCACCGCCACGGTGTCCATGCCCGCGGCCTTCCCGGCGAGGACGTCGACGACGGCGTCCCCGACGTAGACGGCGTCATTGGACCCCCGGCCCATCCGGTCGAGCGCGAGCAGCAGCGGAGTCGGGTCGGGCTTGTGCCGCTCGGTGTCCTCCATCGCGACGAGGACGTCGACGTGCTCGCTGATGCCGAGGATGTCCATGGCCTGCTGCGCCGACTCGCGCCGCTTCGACGTGGCGACCCCGACGTGGATGCCGGCGGCGCGCAGGTCACCGAGGACGTCGACGACGCCGTCGTAGCCCCGGATGAGCCGCTCGGTGTTGTCGGCGTTCCACTGGAGGTACGTCGCGTAGAGCTCGTCGGCGTGCTCGGGCGAGTGGTCGGTGAAGGCTCCGATGAGCGGGCGCCCGATCCACGAGCGGATCACGTCCGGGTCCTCCTCGTGCCCGAGGACCGTGCGGAACGCGTGCTGGTAGGACTCGACGATGAGGTTGATCGTGTCGGCCAACGTGCCGTCCAGGTCGAAGACGGCGGTGGACCAGCGGGGAGAAGTCACCGGCCGAGCCTAGGGCAGCGACGGCTCCAGCCACCGCCCTCGTCTCATGACCCGGGTCGGGCGGCCGGCGGTGTCGACGACGACCACGTCGGCCCGGGACCCGACCGCGATCGAGCCCCGGTCGGCCAGCCCGAGCGCGCGGGCGGGCGTGCGCGTGGCAGGCCGGACGGCATACGCGAGCGGGACGCCGGCGGCGACGGCGCGGGCGACGATGTCGGCGACGTGGCTCGTGCCGCCGGCGATGGAGCCGGGGCTCGTGCCGTCGGGGTCGCGCGCCAGGCGGGCGATGCCGCGGTCGACGACGACCGAGAGGCCACCGAGGACGTACGCGCCGTCCCCCACCCCCGCCGCGGCCATGGCGTCGGAGACGAAGGCGACGTGGTCGGCGCCGACGAGGTCGAGGACGGTGCGCACGGTGTCGTCCGAGAGGTGCGCGCCGTCGCCGATGAGCTCGACGGTGACGTGGCCCCGCGCGGCCGAACGCATCAGTGCCGCAACGGCGCCCGGCTTGCGGTGGTGCCACGGGTCCATGCCGTTGAAGAGGTGTGTGGCGAGGTCGGCGCCGGCCGCGACGGCCTGCTCGACCTGCGCGTACGTGGCCGTCGTGTGGCCGATCGCAGCGTGGATGCCGGCCGTCGTGAGCCAGCGGACGAGGTCGAGGCCACGGGCGCGCTCCGGGGCGAGCGTCACCTGGCGGAGGTGACCGCGGCCGAGCTCGATGAGCCGCTCCACCTCGGCGAGCGACGGGTCGCGGAGCAGCGCCGGGTCGTGCGCGCCGCAGCGGGCCTCGGCCAGCCACGGACCCTCGAGGTGGATGCCGTCGACGACCCCGTCGTCGGCGAGCTCGGCGAGCATCGCGACGCCCCGCTCGAGGTCGCGCGGGCTCATCGTGACGAGGCTCGCGAGCAGGCTCGTCGAGCCGTGCGCGTGGTGGTGCTCGGCCGCCGCCGCCGCGGCGTCGTCGCGCAGGTCGGTGAACGCCGTCCCGCCGCCGCCGTGGCAGTGGATGTCGACGTATGCCGGCACCATCGTCCCACTCACCCGCTCGGTCGCGCCGTCGCCCGGTGGGGATCCGTCGCCTGCGGTGACGGGGGTGACCGCCGTGATGCGCTCGCCCTCGACGTGGACGAGGACGTCGGGCAGCACGGTGTCGTCGACGAGGGCGGGTCCGCGGAGTGTGAGGTTCATCGGGGTCGATTCTGTCGCACACCCGGCGGGGGTAGCGTGAGGCCGTGCCAGCCCAGCCCCTCAGCGACCTCGTCCACCCGACGTGGGTCCCGGCGCTCGAACCGGTGGCCGACACCATCACCGCGATGGGCGAGTTCCTGCGCGCCGAGGTCGCGGCCGGCCGCGGATACCTGCCTGCAGGCGACCGCGTGCTGCGGGCCTTCTCGCTGCCGCTGCCCGACGTGCGCGTGCTCGTCGTCGGCCAGGACCCCTACCCGACCCCCGGCCACCCGGTGGGGCTCAGCTTCAGCGTCGCGCCGGACGTGCGGCCGGTCCCCCGGTCGCTGCAGAACATCTACCAGGAGCTCGGCACCGACCTCGGCCTGCCGACGCCGGGCAACGGCGACCTGACGCCGTGGTTCGAGCGCGGCGTGATGCTGCTCAACCGGGTCCTGACGGTCCGCCCCGGGGCGAGCGCCAGCCACCAGGGCAAGGGCTGGGAAACCGTGACGGCACAGGCGATCTCGGCTCTCGCGTCGCGCGGCGGGCCGCTCGTCGCCATCCTCTGGGGACGGCAGGCGCAGTCCCTCGCGCCGATGCTCGGCGACGTGCCGCGCATCGAGTCGGCCCACCCGTCGCCGCTCTCCGCCCGCTCCGGCTTCTTCGGCTCGCGGCCCTTCAGCCGCACCAACGACCTCCTCGCCCAGCAGGGCGCGGCTCCCATCGACTGGAGGCTGACATGACCCAGCCCACCCCCGAGGTCTCCGGGCCGACGGTCTGGACCCGTTTCGTCGCCATCGGCGACTCCTTCACCGAAGGCATGTGCGACGACGACCCGACGTTCGGCCACGACGGCGAGTTCGCCGGCTGGGCCGACCGGCTCGCGTCGCACCTCTCGGAGATCGCCCGTGCCGACGGGCTCGACTTCGGCTACGCCAACCTCGCCGTGCGCGGGCGCAAGCTCGCCGACGTCGTCGGGCCCCAGCTCGAGGACGCCCTGTCGCTGCAGCCCGACCTCGTCAGCATCGTCGGTGGCGGCAACGACATCCTCCGGCCCAAGGCCGACCTCGACGGCCTCGCCGCCCGGCTCGAGGCCGCCGTGGCCCGGATCCGGGCGACCGGCGCCGACGTGCTCATGGCGACCCCCGTCGACCCCGCGGACGCCCCGCTCGTCAAGGCCACCCGCGGCCGGGCCGCGATCCACACCGCCAACATCTGGAGCATCGCCCGGCGCAACGGCGCCCACGTCATCGACCAGTGGGGCCTGCACGCGCTGCGCGACTGGCGGATGTGGAGCGAGGACCGCATCCACATGACGACCGAGGGCCACCGCCGCGTCGCCCTCGCGGCCCTCGAGGCCCTCGGCCACACCCCGGCCGAGACCGACTGGGCCACACCGCTCGAGCCCGCTCCCCCGATCGGCCGCCGCGAGGCGCTGCAGGCCAACGCGCAGTGGGCCAAGGAGTACGTCGGTCCGTGGGTGCACCGCCGACTCACCGGCCGCAGCTCGGGCGACCACCGCCAGGCCAAGCGCCCCGACGTGACCCCGTTCGACTGAGGCCGCTCGCGCCACGGACCACGAACACCTCCGGCCGGGTCCGCGGACGCTCCCGGGGCGTGGCTCCGGATCCTCCGCCGGCCACTCGGCATACGACCACTTCTTCGGAGCGCGCTGCCCGCCACCTGAAGATCTCCTGAAATTCGATGGCTCCAACCTCTGGCGCAGAGCGGTCCGCACTGCCATTCTCCTTCTCGGGTTGCTCGGGGGAGTCCCAACCCGACACCACTGGTGCGCGTGACCCCGATCGGGCCACGCGCATCGCGCGGACCGGCGGCCGACGACGGCTGCCAGTCGAGGAGGAACAGTGCGCAGGACGTCCAGGGGGCTGCTCAGCCTCGCTCTCGCAGCCGGCATGGGGGTCGCCGTCGGCGCGCCCATGGTCGGCGCCCAACCGACGGTCGCCCGGGTCGCTACCCAGCCGGCCGACGCCGCCGCCCAGAAGGGGTCGGACGAGCTCCCCAACCCCAAGGAGGACAAGCGCCGCGCTCTCAAGGAGACGGCGATCAAGCAGGTCCTGAACGGCACCGCCACGCCCGTCAAGAAGGGCAAGAGCACCGTCGTCAAGGTCAAGGGCGCGAGCAACGGCCGGGGCCCGACCGACGAGTACGTCGAGCTGAGCCGCGAGGGCACCGACAAGATCTTCGTCATCCTCGCCGAGTTCGGCAACGACCGGAGCGCGAACTACCCGGACCAGGACACCGACCCGAACACGCCCGGCCCCGCGGTCTTCAACGGCCCGCTCCACAACGCGATCCCGGCGCCCGACCGGACCCTCGACAACTCGACGAACTGGAACGCGGACTACAGCCGCGCGTACTTCCAGAACCTCTACTTCGGTGCCGGCGGCCCCATCGGCCAGGGTGGCACCCAGGAGAGCGTCAAGCAGTGGTACGAGCGCCAGAGCTCGGGCCGCTACAGCATCGACGGCGAGGTCTCCGACTGGGTCAAGGTGCGCTACAACGAGGCGCGCTACGGCCGCTCGAACGGCTACCCGTGCGCGGGCAACGTCTGCAACAACACGTGGTCGCTCGTCCGTGACGCGGTCAACCAGTGGGTCGCCGACCAGAAGGCCGCCGGCCGCACGCTCGACCAGATCAAGGCCGACCTGGCGCAGTACGACCAGTGGGACCGCTACGACGTCGACGGCGACGGCAACTTCAACGAGCCCGACGGCTTCATCGACCACTTCCAGATCGTGCACTCCGGCGGCGACCAGGCCGACGGTGACCCCTACCAGGGCGAGGACGCCATCTGGTCGCACCGCTGGTACGCGTCGACTGCTGCCGGTGGGCCCCACGGCATGAACGGCACCCCGATCGCCGACACCGGCATGTGGGTCGGCGACTACACGATCCAGCCCGAGAACGGCGGCATGTCGGTCTTCACGCACGAGTACGGCCACGACCTCGGCCTGCCCGACCTCTACGACTCCGCTACCGGCCAGGACAACGGCGTCAACTGGTGGTCGATGATGAGCCAGAGCCGCCAGGCCGGTCCCAACGACCAGTCCATCGGCTCGCGCGGCTCCGACTTCGGCGCCTGGGAGAAGCTCTTCCTCGGCTGGCTCGACTACCAGGTCGTGACACCCACGGCCAAGGGCACCAAGGTCATGGTCGGTCCGCACGAGTACAACACCGACAAGAAGCAGGCGGTCATCGTCCCGCTGCCGAAGAAGAACGTCGTCTCGCCGCTCGTCACCCCCAAGACGGGCTCGAAGGACTTCTACGGCGGTCGCGCCAACGCGACCGAGGCGACACTGACCCGCTCGGTGGCACTCGGCTCCGGCACGTCGACGCTCACGTTCGCGACGAACTACGCCATCGAGGACTGCGGCTGCGACTACGGATTCGTGGAGGTCAACGACGGCTCCGGCTGGACTGCCATCCCCGGCACGGACACCCGAGCCACCGAGGGCAACGGCATCACCGGCTGGAGCGGAGCGGCTGAGGGCCAGATGGGCTGGAAGGACGCGTCCTTCGACCTGTCCGCCTACGCGGGCAAGACGGTGCAGGTGCGCTTCCGCTACCACACGGACCCGGCCTACACCGAGCTCGGCTGGTTCGTCGACGACGTCAAGGTCGTGAGCAACGGGGCGACGGTCGTCGACACCGGCGCCGAGGGCGGCCTCGAGGGCTGGACGTCGAGCGGCTGGTCGTCAGCCGGGGCGAGCGTCTCCACGGCGTACGACAACTACTACATCGCCTCGTACCGCAACTACGTGTCGTTCGACTCCTACCTCAAGAGCGGCCCGTACAACTTCGGGTGGCTCAACACCAACGGTGACAAGGTGGAGCACTTCCCGTACCAGGACGGTCTGCTCGTCAGCTACTGGGACACCTCGCAGGCGGACAACAACACGGGCGCCCACCCCGGCGAGGGCCTGATCCTCCCGGTCGACGCCAACCCGGAGCCCCGCCTGCTGTCCGACGGCACGCTGCTGCGGGCTCGCATCGCCGGCTACGACGCGCCGTTCTCGACGCAGCAGTCCGACTCGTTCACGTTCCACAAGAACGGGGCGGCCTTCCCGGTTGCCGGTGCTGCGGCCCGACCGGTCTTCAACGACTCCAAGCAGTTCTGGTACTCGAGCACGCCGTACACCGGCGTCAAGGTCCCGAACAACGGCGTCAACATCGGCATCGACAACCAGTTCGGCACCTCGATGCAGGTCAAGGTCTGGCTCCGCTGACGCGGATCCCCTTGTGAGACAGTGAGGCCCGCCCCCAGCTGGGGGCGGGCCTCACGGTCGTGGAGGAGGTATGCCGTCCGGCTCGGGTGCACTGGAAGGCAACCGGACGGCATACGCCCTCGGCACGGGATCAGACGGAGGCTGCGAACGCCTTCTCGAAGATGTCGAGACCCTCGGAGAGCAGCTCGTCGCCCGCGGCGAGCGGCGGGAGGAAGCGGAAGACGTTGCCGTAGGTGCCGCACGTCAGGGTCACGAGGCCCTCGGCGTGGCAGGCCTGGTTGACGGCGCCGGTCAGCGCGGCGTTGGGCGTGAGGTCGCCGGGGCCGTTGACGAGCTCGACGGCGAGCATGGCCCCGCGGCCGCGGATGTCGCCGATCTGGGGGTGCCTCTCGGCGAGGGCCTGCAGGCGCGGGACGAAGAGGGCCTCGACCTGCTTGGCGCGACCGCAGAGGTCCTCCTCCTTCATCGTCTCGATGGCGCCGAGCGCGGACGCGCAGGCGACCGGGTTGCCGCCGTACGTGCCCCCGAGGCCGCCTCCGTGGATGGAGTCCATGACGTCGGCACGGCCGGTGACGCCGGCGAGCGGGAGGCCGCCTGCCATGCCCTTGGCGGTCGTGATGAGGTCGGGCACGACGCCCTCGTACTCGCTCGCGAACCAGTCACCGGTGCGGCAGAAGCCGGTCTGCACCTCGTCGGCGATGAAGAGGATGCCGTTGTCGGCACACCAGTCGGCGACCTGCTTGACGAATCCCGGGGCGGGGACGATGAACCCGCCCTCACCCTGGATCGGCTCGAGGATGACGGCGGCGAGGTTGTCCTCCCCCACCTGCGCGTGCACCTGCGTGACGAACGCGTCGAAGCTCTCCTTGGCGCAGTCGGCCGCGCCACCGGGCCAGCGGTAGGGGTAGCTCATCGGCGCGCGGTAGACCTCGCCGGCAAAGGGTCCGAACCGGTGCTTGTAGGGCATGTTCTTGGCCGTCAGCGCCATCGTGAGGTTGGTGCGCCCGTGGTAGGCGTGGTCGAACGCGACGACGGCGTTGCGGCCGGTGAAGTGGCGGGCGACCTTGACGGCGTTCTCGACGGCCTCGGCGCCCGAGTTGAAGAGCGCGGTGCGCTTGTCGTGGTCGCCGGGCGTCAGGTCGTTGAGGGCCTCGGCGACCTCGAGGTACTCCTCGTAGGGGGTCACCATGAAGCACGTGTGGGTGAAGTCCTGCACCTGCGCGGTGACGCGGTCGACGACGCGCGGAGCGGCGTTGCCGACGGTCGTCACGGCGATGCCGGAGCCGAAGTCGATGAGCTGGTTGCCGTCGACGTCGACGAGGATGCCGCCGCCGGCGCGCTCGACGTAGACCGGCAGACCGGTGGAGACGCCGGCGGACACGGCCGCCGTCTTGCGGGCCTGGAGCGCGGCCGACTTGGGGCCGGGGATCGCGGTCTGCAGGAGCCGCTGCTGGGGGACGTTGCTCATGCCCGTCAGTATGCCGTCCGGACGCCTCTGAGCGGAACCCGGGTCGGCGCGCGCGCACCTGCTCATTCCGTACTCGAACGACGCGTTCGGTCACGAACTCAGCGGCAGAACGCTGAGTTCACGACCGAACGCGTCGTTCGGCGTCAGTGGACGGGACGGACGACCCGGTACCGCAGGTGGACGGTCTCCGGGGTGCCCACCGCCTCGAGCAGCTCGAGGTGGACGTGGCCGACGTCGAGGCCGGCGAACATCGGCGTGCCGCCGCCGAAGAGCACCGGGGCGACGTGCAACGAGACCTCGTCGACGAGTCCGGCGGCGAGACACTGACGGCCGAGGTCCGCCCCGCCCATGACGGTCACGGTGCGACCATCGGCCGCTGCGCGGGCCCGGTCCAGAGCGGACTCGATCCCGCCCGTGACGAACGTGTAGACGCCGCCCTCGGGTACCGAGCCGGGCTCCGGGGCCTCATGGGTGACGACGAACACCGGGCGTCGGGCGTCGCCCGACGGGCCGTCGGCGCCCCAGCCCGCAATCGCGTGGTCGTAGGTGGTGCGGCCGGCGACCACGGCGCCGAGGTCGGCGACGGCACGCTCGAGGTAGTCCCGGTCCACCAGCCAGCCGTGCAGCCGCTCGCCGCCCGGTCCGAGCGGCTCCTCGGCGGTCTGCGGGGCGGCGGTGACGAACCCGTCGAGGGACAGGCTGATGTCGAAGACGGTCCTGCTCATGGCTCCTCCTCGGTGACGGGTCTGTGTCGTGTCGTGACGTGACGTGTCCTGCGCTGACCGGCGGCACACCCTGTCGTCGTGCCCCCGGCCGGCGGTCAGAGCTCGACGCCCTCGCCGAAACGGCCGCGGGCCTCGTGCGGGATGAGCGGCTTCTCGGCCCGGACCTTGAGCTCCTGGACAGCCCACGAGTTGCCGTCCGGGTCGGAGAAGCCGAAGAACGTGCCCCCGTCGCGCGGGTCGATGACCTGGACCTCGGAGCACTCGACGCCCCGGCCGACGAGCTCCGCGTGCGCCGCGGCGGCGTCGGACACGACGAGCTGGATGCCGTGCAGCGAACCGGGTGCCATCGCCTTCTGCGACGGCAGGTCGCCGACGACGATCGAGCACCCGGAGCCACGCGGCGTCAGCTGGGCGACGTGCATGTGCTCGTTCTGGGTCTCGTGGTCGAGGTCGAAGCCGACCTGGTCGCGGTAGAAGGCGATCGCGGCCCCGAGGTCGCTGACCGGCACGATGACGACCTCGAGCGTCCAGTCCACGGCGCTCAGCCCTGGGCCGAGGCGGACGCGGATGCGGATGCGGATGCAGAGGCCGGCGCGGCGACGAGCTCCTCGAGCCGCTCGTAGCCCTGGGCCATTCCCTGCTCCATGCCGCTCTCGACCATCAGGTCGCGACCCTCGACCGTGCGGCCGACGCTGCGGCCCTCGAGCCGGCAGCGACCGTCGCCCAGGTCGACGAAGTGCATGAACTCGATGGCGACCTCGTCGGGCGCGCCCTCGAACTCGAAGGTCTGGACGGCGAAGTCGTTGTCGCGGACCGTGTGGAACGTGCCGTGGAAGCCGTAGACGTTGTCGCCGTCGCGGTGGGTGTAGCGGTAGCCGCCGCCGGACGTGAAGTCCCAGCGCTCGATCTGCATCTCGTAGCCCCGCGGGCCGAGCCACTGGCGGACGAGCTCGGGGTCCCGGTGGGCGTTGAACACGGCCTCGACGGGGGCGTCGAACTCGCGGGTGAAGTCGATCCACGGCACGCCGGCGGGGATGTCGAGGGTGAGTGGGTTGGTCATGACTGCTGCTCCTTGTCGGTGTTCTGCGTGGTTGCCGCAGGCGCTGCGGGCCCTGCGGGTGAGGTGCTGCGCTCGAGCACGGCGTCCAGCGACCGGAACCGCTGCTCGGCGGCGAGCCGGTAGCGGTCGATCCAGGCCGTCATCGCCTCGAGGCGAGCGGCCTCGAGGTGGACCGGGCGGCGCTGGGCGTCGCGGGTCCGGCTCACGAGGCCGGCCAGCTCGAGCACCTGGATGTGCTTGCTGACGGCCTGCTTGCTGATCTCGAACGGTTCGGCGAGCTCGTTGACGGTCGCCGCGCCCCGGCTGAGGCGGGCGATGATGGCGCGCCGGACGGGATCGGCCAGGGCCGCGAAGGCGCGGTCGAGGTCCGCATCCGAGACGGGCGAGAGAATCATTGTCAACTAACTCCTTGATCAACTAATGCATTGATTAAAGACCGACCGTCCGCGCCTTGTCAACCGTTTCGCGCGCTCCTGTCTGGAGCGCGCGAGATTCGCAGAGGCGCGCGGCATCTCGCGCGCTCGAGCCGTGGATCGCGCGCTCCGTTCACGAGCGCGCGATGCGTAGGCCGCAGCGGCGGAAACCGCTACGGCGGGTGCCGCAGGTGCGGGTGTAGGGTCCAGCTCATGCCGCATCTGCGAATCACCGAGGCCGCCTCCCTCCTCGGCGTCTCCGACGACACCGTGCGTCGCATGGTCGACTCCGGCCGCCTCGACGGGTCCACCGACGACGCCGGCCGCCGGACCGTGGACGGCGCCCAGCTCGCAGCCGTGGCCCAGGAGCTCGCGCATCCGGCTGCGGTCGGCACCATCGGGGGTGCCTCCGCCCGCAACCGGATGCGCGGCATCGTCACCGCCATCACGAAGGACACCGTCATGGCCAAGGTCGAGCTCCAGTGCGGGCCGTTCCGCATCGTCTCGCTGCTCTCGAGCGAGTCCGTCGACGACCTCGCGCTCGAGGTCGGTTCCGTCGCCGTCGCCAGCGTCAAGTCGACCCACGTGGTGGTGGAGGTCCCCGCATGAGCACGCCGCTTGCCCGAACCCCCCGAACCCCCCGAACCCCCCGAACCCCGCGAGCCACCCGAAGCCCCCGCCACACCCTCGCGCCCACCGTCGCCGCCCTCGCCGCTGCCACCGCCGTGCTCCTCGCCGGCTGCGGCAGCTCCACGCCGTCCGCCGACGGCACCGGGCAACCGGGGAAGTCCGGTGTCTCGGCGGCCTCCCTCCAGGGCACCGTGACGGTCCTCGCCGCAGCGTCCCTGACCGAGTCGTTCGACCAGCTGAAGAAGGACTTCGAGGCGGCCCACCCGGGGGTCACCGTCGAGACCTCCTACGGCTCCAGCGCGACCCTCGTGCAGCAGGTCGACAACGGTGCGCCCGCCTCGGTCATCGCCCTCGCCGGCACGGCCGCGGCCAAGCCGCTGGACCAGGGCATGGTCAAGGACACGAAGACCTTCGCGACCAACGTCCTCGAGATCGCCGTCCCCCCGAGCAACCCCGGCGCGGTCGCCTCGATCAACGACCTCGCGAAGCCGAGCGTCAAGGTCGTCCTCTGCGCCGACACCGTGCCGTGCGGCAAAGCCGCGCAGGCCACCTTCGCCAAGGCCCGGATCGTGCCCAACGTCGTGAGCAAGGAGGTCGACGTCAAGGCGACCCTCTCCAAGGTCAAGCTCGCCGAGGCCGACGCCGCCGTGGTCTACCACTCCGACGTCGTCGCGGCGAAGGACGCCGTCACGGGCGTCGAGATCCCCGCGCAGTTCAACACGAGCCTCTCCTACCCCGTCATCACACTCGCCGACGACGCCGCGACCCAGGCCTTCGTCGCCTACCTGCTGAGCGCCGAGGGCCTGGCCACCGTGCAGTCGTTCGGCTTCGGCGCGCCCTGAGCGGCGGCCCGTCCGGCCACCGGCAGGATGACCTGACATGAGGTATGCCGCCCGGTGGCGTTCGCGCGTCGCGCTCGGCGTGCCGGCGGCGCTCGCACTGCTCCTGCTCGTCGTGCCGCTCGTGGCGCTGCTGCTCCGCGCCGACTGGGCCCGCATCCCGTCCGACCTCGCGACCCCGACCGTCCTGCCGGCGCTGCGGCTCTCGCTGACGACGACGTCGGTCACGGCCGTCCTGTGCCTGCTGCTCGGCACTCCCCTGGCCTGGTTCCTCGCCCGCTCCGAGCACCGGGCCACGAGCTGGGTCCGCGCGCTGCTCACCGTGCCCCTGGTCCTGCCCCCCGTCGTCGGCGGCGTCGCCCTGCTCATGACGTGGGGGCGCAACGGCCTCATCGGCCAGTACCTGACGCCCTTCGGCATCCAGATCCCGTTCACGACGGTGGCCGTCGTGCTCGCCGAGACCTTCGTGGCGATGCCCTACTACGTCCTTGCCGTCGAGGGGGCGATGCGCGGACTCGACCCCCGGCTCGAGTCCGTGGCCCGGACGCTCGGGGCGAGCGACGTGCGCTACCTGCGCACCGTGGGGATCCCGCTCGTGCTGCCCGGCATCGCGAGCGGCCTCGCGCTCGCGTGGGCGCGAGCGCTCGGCGAGTTCGGCGCCACGATCACCTTCGCCGGCAACTTCCAGGGTCGCACCCAGACCCTGCCACTGCTCGTCTACGTCGAGCTCGAGCGCGACCCGCAGGTGGCCGTCTCCATCAGCATCATGCTGCTCGCGGTCAGCGTGCTCGTGCTCGGCGTGCTGCGCGGGCGGTGGCTCCGATGAGCGCCGCGAGCCGCGTCGGCGCCGGCCTCGATGCGCGGATCCGCCTGTCCCGCGGCGAGATCGAGGTGGACGTGGCCCTGACCGCCGAGCCCGGCCAGGTCATCGGCGTCCTCGGCCCCAATGGCGGCGGCAAGACGACCACGGTCCTCGCGCTCGCCGGCGTGCTGCACCTCGCCGAGGGCCACGTCCGGGTCGGCGGCCAGGTGTGGGACGACGGACGGCACCGCCTCGCCCCGGAGCAGCGCGCCGTCGGGCTCATGCTCGCCGACAGCCTGCTCTTCCCCCACCTGCGCGCCCTCGACAACGTCGCCTACGGCCCGCGCAGCCGCGGCGTCGGGCGGCACGAGGCGCGAGACCGCGCCCGCACCGAGCTCGAGCGCGTCGGCCTCTCCGACCGAGCCGCCTCGYGCCCGCGCGAGCTCTCGTCGGGACAGCAGGCGCGCGTGGCCCTCGCCCGCGCCCTGGCCACCGACCCGGCGCTCCTCCTCCTCGACGAGCCGCTCGCGGCCCTCGACCCCGACACGCGCGCACGGACACGGAGCGACCTCGCAGCCCGCCTCACGGCATACGACGGCGTCACGGTGCTCGTCACCCACGACCCGCTCGACGCGCTGACGCTCGCCGACCACCTCGTCTTCGTCGAGGACGGGCGGGTGACCCAGTTCGGCACGCCCGCCGAGGTGCTGAGCGAGCCACGGAGCGCCTACGTCGGCACCGTCGTCGGGCTCAACCTGTATGCCGCACAGGGTGATTCGCACGGTCACGTGCACACCGCGGACGGTGGGCTCATCATCACGACGAGCCCGACCGAGGGGGCCGTGTGGGCGACGGTCCCACCGAGCGCCGTGTCGCTGCACCGTCACCACCCGGAAGGGTCGCCGCGCAACGCCTGGCGGCTGCGCATCGCGTCCGTGACCATGCAGGGCCAGTCGGCCCGCATCGGTCTCGTGGGCGAGGTGCYGCTCACCGCCGAGGTGACGCTCGAGTCGGTCACGGCGCTCGGGCTGCAGGTCGGCCACGACGTCTGGGCGGCCGTCAAGGCCACCGAGGTGCGCACCTACCCGCGCTGAGCCCCACCGACCTCCACTCGAGTGGTGGAGTGACGGACGCGGAGGAAGGCCAGCACGGACGGCAGCTGCACGACCGCCGCCACGAGGAGCGCGACGGGGATCGACGTCCGCGTCGCGAGCGCCCCGAGCGGCGGCCCGCCCGCGACCTGGCCGATCGCGTTGGCCTGGCTGTTCATCGACAGCACCGTCGCCCGCGACGACGACTCGAGGTTGCGGTTGAGCCACGTCGCCTGGATCGGCGCGCTGAAGGCGCTGCTCGCGTTGTGCAGCCACAGTGCCGCGAGGACGAGCCACAGGTTGCCGAGCAGGGCGACCCCGACGACGGCGACGACCTGCGCCGCGGCAGCGAGGGCGACCGGCAGTCCCGGGTTCTCCTCGACCACCCGGGCGGGGAGCCAGCGGCTGCTCGCACCCGACGCGAGCAGCGAGATGACCGACCCGACGAGCGCGAACACGGTGAACGCCACGGCGGGATCGCCGCCGAGGAACGACGGCATCGCGAAGGTGTCGAGCACACGCACCTGCCAGAGCCGGTCGAAGACCTCGCTCGACAGGCCGACGAGCACGCTGACGAGGAGGAAGACGCGCACGACCCGCCGCCCGCGAGCGACGGCGAGACCCGCGACGAACTGGTCCTTGAGGTGTCCGAACGTCTCACGGTCACCGCGGGGCGTCGGGTGGAAGTGGCGCTCGGGCATCGCCACCGCGAGGAGCACGAGCGTCACGCCGGCCACGACGATCGGCACCCGGAGGGCGATGAGACCGAGACCGCCCGCGGCCAGCGTGCCGAGGAAGCCGAAAGCGAGGTCGAGCTGGGTCTCGCGCGTGAAGACGGGCGCGACGTGCTCCTCACCCACCTCGTCGGTGATCCACGCCTGCAGCGCACCGGACGTGAAGGTGTAGCCGATGCCCCAGATGACGTTGCCGACGATCGCGGCGGCGAAGGTCGCGACGACGCCCTCGACGGCGAAGCCGACCCCGACGAGGAAGAAGCCGATGATCACCGAGACGCGGCGGCTGTGCAGGTCGGCGACGATCCCCGTCGGCACCTCGAAGACGAAGCACGTCGCCTCGAGGACCGTGCCGACGAGGACCATCTGGAACGGGTCGAGGCCGACGACGCGGTACTGGAACACGAGGTTGAGGGTGAAGCACGCCGCGAAGGCGAAGGCCGCCACGGCCGTCAGCACGTAGAAGGTGGACGTCGCGTCCGCCTCGCGCAGCGGACGCCGCAGGAGCGTGAGCACGCTTCGACGGTAGGGCCCACGCGGTGCCCGCGTCGCCGGGGTTTCCGGGGCGTATGCCGCCCGGCCGGCCGGGCGGCATACGTGGGCTCCGTCGGTGGTGGCTCCCCAGACCCCCGGGCCACCCGGGCCACCCGGGCCACCCGGGCAGGGCGGTGGCCGGGACCTCAGCGGTCCCGGCCACCGGTCGGGCGCTCAGGGGAGCGCGAGGAAGGCGTTGCGCAGCAGGGGTGCCGGTCGCGGCGAAGATGTCGGCAGCGTTGTGGTCGTGGTGGCAGTTGACCTTGCTGTCCCAGCACCAGTGCGGCGGCGACCAGTCCGACTGCGAATCTCCTGAACATCTCGCGTCCTGCCGAGCGGTGAGGTGGTGCCCTGTACGAGCCACTGAACCGACGTGGCCTCACCAGCGGCTAACCCCTCGACCACCGGGTCCGTCTCACACTTTGGACGAAATGCTCGGACGTCCTAGTATCGATCCATGCCAGCGACGAGGCTGATGCCGACCGACGAAGCCACCGACCTGATCGAGCTGACGCGAGAGATCTGCCGCAAGGACCTCGCGCCGAAGGTCGACGACGCCGAACGCGCCCGCACCTTTCCCGAGGAGACCTTCCGGACCCTGGGCCGAGCGGGCCTGCTGTCGCTGCCCTACCCCGAGGAGTTCGGTGGGGCCGACCAGCCCTACGAGGTCTACCTCCAGGTCGTCGAGGAGATCGCGTCCGTCTGGATGAGCGTGGCCGTCGGCGTCAGCGTGCACAGCCTCACGGCCTACCCCGTCGCGACCTTCGGCACGCGCGAGCAGCAGGAGGCCCTGCTGCCCGGGATGCTCTCGGGCGAGCAGCTCGGTGCCTACTGCCTCTCCGAGCCCCTGGCCGGCTCCGACATCGCCTCGATGACGACGCGGGCGACCCGCACCGACGACGGCTGGTCACTCAAGGGCACCAAGGCGTGGATCTCGCACGCCGGGCACGCCGACTACTACACGACCTTCGCTCGCACGTCCGACAACGGCGGCAAGGGCCTGTCGACCTTCATCGTCCCCGGTGACGCAGCAGGCCTGACCTTCGCCGAGCCCGAGCGCAAGATGGGCCTGCACTGCGACCCCGTCGCCCAGGTCATGTTCGACGGCGTCCCCGTCGACGGCGCGCGGCTGGTCGGCCGCGAGGGCGACGGCATGAAGATGGCTCTGTCGGCCCTCGACGCGGGACGCCTCGGCATCGCCGCTGCCGCCACCGGCCTGGCCCAGGCCGCCCTCGACGCCGCCGCCGACTACGCGACCGAGCGCCAGCAGTTCGGCCGACGCATCGCCGACTTCCAGGGACTCGCCTTCCTCATCGCCGACATGGAGGCCGCGGTCACCTCGGCCCGCGCCACCTACCTCCACGCGGCCCGCCTCAAGGACGCCGGCCGCGGCTTCGGCAAGGAGGCCGCCGTCGCCAAGCTCATCGCCACCGACGCGGCCATGAAGGTGACCACCGACGCCGTCCAGGTGCTCGGCGGCGCCGGCTACACCGAGGACTTCCCGCTCGAGCGCTACATGCGCGAGGCGAAGGTGACCCAGATCTTCGAGGGCACCAACCAGATCCAGCGCCTCGTCATCTCGCGCCAGCTCCTCGCCCGTTGACGCCGACCGGCATCTGCTCCCGCTGACCTCCCGACGCCCGAAAGGCCTGTCATGCAGCTGAACTCGTCCACCGTCGCCGTCGTCACCGGTGGCGGCTCCGGCCTCGGCGGTGCCACCGCGCGCCGCCTCGTCGCCGACGGCGCCACCGTCGTCATCATCGACCTCGAGGGCTCCACGGCTCCGGCGCTCGTCGACGAGCTCAACGCGCAGCGCGAGGGCAGCGCCGTCTTCGTCGCGGCCGACGTGCGGGACGAGTCCCAGGTGCAGGCCGCGATCGACCGGGCCACCGCGCTCGGCGAGCTGCGCATCGCCGTCAACTGTGCGGGGGTGGCGACACCGGGCCGCGTCATCGGGCGGGGTGGGCCGCTCTCGTTGGACACGTTCAAGACGGTCATCGACATCAACCTCGTCGGCTCGTTCAACGTGCTCCGGCTCGCGGCAGCGGCGATGCTCGGCAACGAGCCCGTCGACGGCGACCGAGGCGTCATCGTCAACACGGCGAGCATCGCCGCCTTCGACGGCCAGATCGGCCAGGCGGCGTACGCCGCGAGCAAGGGCGGCATCGTCGGCCTCACCCTGTCGGCGGCTCGAGACCTCGCGGACAAGGCGATCCGCGTCATGACCGTCGCACCCGGCACCTTCGAGACGCCGATGCTCGCCGGCCTGCCGGGCGAGGTCAAGGAGGTCCTCGAGAAGCAGGTGCCGCACCCGTCGCGCCTCGGCCGCCCCGAGGAGTACGCCAACCTCGTGCGCCACATCGTCGACAACCCGATGCTCAACGGTGAGGTCATCCGCCTCGACGGCGCCCTGCGCATGCCGCCGCGCTGAGTCGCCCACGCCGCTCCACCGGATGCCGTCCCCCCGTCACGGAGGGACGGCATCCGCGCTTCTCGGTGCCGTGAGAAGCGCCCACCCGAGCGCCACCCTCCCAGTCGAGTGAGCCCTCGAATGGGCACGACCTCACACGTGTGGACGCCGAGCCAGCCACCGCTGGGACACTGGGGGTGTGAACGAGCCCGGCAGTGACCTCGTGATCGCAGCCGGTCCCGGCCTGCGGCGCGGTCTCGTCATCCCCGCCGGCGAGCTCGTCGAGCGCTTCAGCCGGTCGTCCGGCCCCGGCGGTCAGGGCGTCAACACGACCGACAGCCGGGTCGAGCTCGTCTTCGACCCGGAGACCTCGACCGCCCTGACGCCGGCCCAGCGCGAGCGCCTCGTCGCCGCCCTCGACGGTCGGCTCGTCGCCGGACGGCTCACGATCGTGGCCTCCGAGCAGCGCTCACAGCTGCGCAACCGGGCCGCGGCCCGCGAGCGTCTCGTCGACCTGCTGCGCGACGGCCTCGCTCCCCCGCCGCCGGCCCGACGGGCCACGAAACCGACGCGCGGCTCGCAGCGGCGGCGGATCGAGGGCAAGAAGCGCCGCTCCGAGGTCAAGTCGGGTCGGGGCCGGATCCGACCCGACTGACGGAGCGCACGACGGGAGCACTCGACGTACGGGAACCGACCGGGCGGGGCCTTCTCGACACGTCAGGCGTGCGGAGGCTCGAGCAGCGTCGTGTCGACGACGGCGTCGACGTCGATGGGGCCGTAGACGTGCGGGAACGTCTCACCCGTCGCCGGGTCCCCGACCTCGTGGACCACGCGCGACGACAGCCGCGACTCGTCGATGTGCAGCAGCACGAGGGGTTCCGTGACGTCGGCGTAGAAGCGCGACCGCACGACGGGCCACTGCTCCGCCGACGAGGCGTGGACGAAGCCCTCCTCGGCGAGCGAGCGGCCGCGCGTCGAACGCGCATAGGTGCCGTCCCGGAGAGCCTGCTGCCAGTGGGCCTGCTCGGCCAGGTGGTAGATCATGCGGCGCGACGCTACCAAGCCGGCCCGCGGGCGGTGACGTGTATCTCAGGCAGCGCCCACGCCCCCTGAGGAGAGAGAGGCTGGAGGTGTGGATCGCGGTCGACCGCAGTCCCTGGCCGCACGCACCTGCTGGGAGGACGGCGCACCATGACCAGGACGCAGGACCCTCGGGACGAGGCCGAGCTGAGATACCCGCCGAGCGTGGCGAACCTCGGCGGTCACGACCTCTCCTACGTCGACACCGGCCACGGCTCCGCGATCCTCTTCATCCACGGCCTGCTCGGCTCGCACGAGAACTGGACCCACCTCGTCGACCGCCTCGACACCGAGCACCGGGTCGTCATCCCCGACCTCTTCGGGCACGGCGCCTCGGCCAAGCCCGTCGGCGACTACTCGCTCGGGTCGCACGCCGCGATCCTGCGCGACCTCATCGACCGGCTCGGCATCGCGAAGGTCACGCTCGTGGGCCACTCCCTCGGTGGCGGCATCGCCATGCAGTTCTGCTACCTCTTCCCGGGGCGCGTCGAGTCCCTCGTCCTCGTCTCCAGCGGAGGCCTCGGGAGATCTGTCAGCCCACTGCTGCGCTCGGCGACCCTCCCCGGTGCCGAGCTCGTGCTGCCGGTCATCGCCTCGGCCTGGGTGCGCGACCGCGTCGAGACCGTCGGGCGCGCCGTCCGCGGCCTCGGCTGGCGACCGAGCGCCGACGTCTCGGCCGCGTGGAAGGGCTTCACGTCCCTCTCGGACGCCGAGAGCCGTCGGGCCTTCCTGGCCACGACCCGCGGCGTCATCGACCCCGGCGGCCAGACGGTCAACGCGCACGGGCAGCTGACGACCGCAGACCACATCCGCACCCTCGTCATCTGGGGGACCCGGGACGGGATGATCCCCGTCGGCCACGCCGAGCGCGCCCACGAGGTGTTCCCCGGCGCCGAGGTCGTGCTGTTCGAGGGCGCCGGCCACTTCCCGCACCTCGAGCAGCCGGACCGCTTCGCGAGCGTCCTCGAGCGGTTCATCCACGGCTGACGTCGGCGTGGGCCGCGACCCGAGACGCCATCGAGTCCCGCGCGGAGGTCAGGCCGGCCCGGGCCCGAGAGCCTGGGTCGCCGACCGGCGCAGGGCCTGCGGGTCGACGACGGTGACGCGGCCACGGTCGAGGACCACGGCCCCGGCCGACTCGAGGCGACGCAGGACTCGGTTGGCCGTCGGCCGGGTGACCCCCGCCAGCTCGGCCAGCTCGGACTGGTTGAGGTGCACCGTCACCGGTGAGCGTGACGGTGCGGCCACGGCATACACCCCACACAGGGACACGAGGCTGCGCACCACACGGAGCTCGGCGGGCGTGTGCAAGGCCTCCATGAGCGCGTCGGTCAGTCGGCTGACCCGGGCGGCGAGGAGGCGCACGAGGAGACGGTTGACCTCAGGGTGGCGGTCGCACAGCCGCTCGAAGTCCGCGAAGGACAGCGCCAGGGTCACGGTCCGCTCGACCGCCTCGATCGTCGCCGTCCGCCGGCCGGCGCGCACGATCATCGCGAGCTCGCCGAAGGCCTGGCCCGGGCCCATGACGGCATAGGCCAGCCGGTCCCCCTGCTCCGACGACCGGCGGGCGACGACTCGGCCCTCGACGACGAAGTGCACGGTGTCGGCGGCGTCCCCCTCGTGGAAGACCACGTCGCCCGCGTCGTACGTGTGACGGTGCATCGACGCCACGACCTCCCGACGCTCGGCCGGCGCGAGGTCGGACAGCAGCCCGAGGTCGAGGGTCACGGTCGCCCTGCCGTCCGGACCCGGTGCCGGCGAGCACTCCCGGGGTGTCGCCGCGCGCACAGACAGCAACCCGCGTCGGCGGGACCGTCGTGGGAGACGACACCAGAACGTGACCGCACCGGGACATCCGCAGCACGAGGGGCAGCGAACCCCTCACCGAGGGAAGGCAGTTCCATGACGACGACAACGGCACGACGCCGGGTCCACCCCGACCTGGCACACCACCACCCACGGGTGACGCGCCTGACGCGCGGTGGGTGGACGTGGGAGTGCGACTGCGGCGGCGCCTCGGCCCGCTCCGTCGTGGCCCGCCTGACGTGGCACCAGGCGTTCGTGGGTGCCCTCATCCACTCGGCCTCGATCGCTCCCTGACTGGTCACCGCAGACCCTCGCCGAGGCGCCCCGGCAGGGGCACGGGGAGCGGCGCCAGCGACGCACGCGCCTCGGCGAGCAACGCCGACTCCGCCCGGTCGAACACATCCTGGGCGGAGTCTGGCGTGTCCCCGATGGCGGTCATGCCGACGCGACCGCACTCGGTGATCGAGCTGATCATGTGGAAGACGACGCCCGTCTGGCGCGACTGGTCGAAGTGCAGGCCGGCGCGCGCCACGAGGTCGAAGAGGTCGTCGACACCCATGCCCCGGAGCGTCTCGTCCTCGAGGTGGTCGGTCGCCACGAGGTGGCGTTCGGCGCCGGACGGGGTGACGAAGCGCCCCTCCTCGTGGACGTACGTGCCGTCGGTCAGGAACTGCAGCGTGAGGAACGGGTGCGTCGTGCCGCCCCTGCGCAGGTTGATCTCGATGGCGTGGGTCTGCCATTGCTCGCCCCGGCGCACGACGACGAAGTCGAGGGCGAACCGCCCGAGCACCCCTTTGTCCGCGAGGACCCGACCCACCTTCTCCGCCTCCCTCGTGATCGTCGTCGCGTAGGCCGGGTCGGCCGGGAACCGCGCACCGAGGTACATCTGGCCCGTCGGGCCACCGAGGACCTGGTCGTGGGTCGAGAGGATCTCCAGCTCCCCCAGGGGCGTCACGCGCAGCTGCACGCTCGGACTGCGCACCTCGTCGCCGACGATGCGCTCCTCGACGATGCCACCGCGCTCGTCGAGCCGCCCGAGGTAGGCACCGGTCTCGATGCGTGCGTCCTCGAGCTGCATGCCGAGCACCCGGTCGGTGACGACCGCACGCAGCGCGCCTGTCTCGCCGCCCGGATCCGCGGCCGCCGCGGCCGCCGCGGCCGCCGCGTCCACGGCGGTCAGGTCGACGAGGGCGTTGCCGGAGCCCGAGACACCCTCGTCGAGCTTGACCATCGCCCACTGCGCGCCGGGCCGCGACGCATGCAGCTCGAGCACGGCGTCGACGACATCGTCGACGGAGTGGACGTCCTCGGCGCCGAAGGGATGGTCGACGCCGGCCTCGGCGAAGATCCGTCGGCAGCCGGTCTTGGTGCCCAGCGGATAGAGGCGCGGGTCCGCGGCATACATGGGGATGCCGAGCATCAGCGCCAGGTCACGCTCGCGCGTCGTGCTCGTGTACGGGACGAGGTGCGACCTCGCGGGGTCCGTCACGAGGGAGGCGATGCGGGACAGGACCCGGGGGCGGGCCAGCAGCTTGTCGGTCAGAGGCCGCGGGGAGGAGTCACCCACCGAGACCAGGTCGAGTCGGGCCCTGGCATGGCTCGGGATGACGCCGGGGAGCAGCGACAGGTAGTACTCGACGATGTGCTCGTTGATCGGCATCGACGTCACGTAGACCATCCGGAGGCGCGGCTGACGCAGCAGCAGCAGCATGAAGAGGAAACGCTCCTCCATGGCCTGGTTCATGGCGCCCGCCGACTGCGTGAGGTTGTCGACGCTCATCGACGGCACGACGACCACCGACTCCCGTGGGTCGGCTTGACCGAAGCGGCGCCAGACCTCGGGCAGGGCCTCCTGCAGGTCGTCGAACAGTCTGCCGCGCGCCGCCTCGTCGAGCGCGTCGAGGCCACCGCCGTCCACCGTCGGGACGATCGGGGCCTGGGTCGTCGCATTCATGGGTCGTCCTCCCGGTCGGTGGTGCCGATGACCTCGTGGACCTCGAGTGGCCGCGAGATGCCGCGCAGCTCCACCGGCCCGAGTGAGCGCGTCTCGAAGCGCTCGTCGATCCCGGCACGCACGCGGGGGCTGATGAGGATCTGGCGGGCGGCAGCGGCCGCGCAGAGGCGGGCCGCGACGTTGGTGACGGTCCCGATCGCCGCGTAGTCCCAGCGTCCTTCGAAGCCGACCCGACCCAGCGTCGCGTAGCCCTGCGCGATGCCGACCCCGAAGCCGAGCTGGTGCCCCTGCCGGGACCACCCGGACGCGAGGTCGTCGACGCGGTCGCGCATGTCGAGCGCCATCCGCACGGCCCGCTCGGGTGCGTCCGGACACGGCGGGGGGTCGTTGAAGAACACCATCAGCCCGTCGCCGGCGAAGTGCTCCAACGTGCCCTCGTAGGCGAAGACGAGCTCCCCGAGGGCGCCGTGGTAGTCGCGCAGCACGGACATCGTCTCCTCCGGCTCGGCGGTCTCGGCGAACGCGGTGAAACCCCGCAGGTCGGTGAAGACCGTGGTGATGTCGCGTCGGTGGCTCTCGAGGAACGACTCGTCGCCGGACTCGACGATGAGGCCCGCGATCTGCGGAGACAGGAACCGGCGCAGGCGGCCCAGCCGGTCGAGGTCGTCCACCTGCTCGGCCACCCGGGTCTCGAGCTCGGCGTTCCAGCGCTCGAGCGCGACGGTCTGCTCGAGCACCGTGTCGTGCAGTCGTTTGACGCGCGCCAGCGAGCGGACCCGCGCCACGAGCTCGGCCTGGTCGAACGGCTTGGTGATGAAGTCGTCGGCGCCCACCTCGAGGGCGCGCAGCCGCTGCTGGGTCCCGCTCGCCGTCACCATGACGACGGGCAGCATCGCCGTGCGGGGGTCGGCCTTGATGCGCTCGCACGTCTCGTAGCCGTCCATGACCGGCATGAGCACGTCGAGCAGGAYGACGTCGACCTCGCACACGGCGAGCGCCTCGAGGGCAGCCTGCCCCGAGGCCTCCGAGCGCACGACGAAGCCCCGCGGCTCGAGGACGGCGTGCATGAGCTTGCGGTTCTGCTCGAGGTCGTCGACGACGAGGACCCGCACGCCCGTGAGCGGCGGGACCCTGGCATCGCGGTCGAGGGGCGTCACGGCTCCGGCGCCTCCCGTCGGGGCAGATGACGGCGCACCTGTGCCGGGAACTCACGGACGCTGATCGGCTTCTCGAGGTAGCCGGCGAAGCCCGAGACGAGGGCCCGCTCGCGGTCGCGGTGCATCGCGAACGCCGTGAGCGCGACGATCGGGATGTGCGCCGTCGGTTCGTGGTCCCGGATCAGCTCGAGGGCGGCGAAGCCGTCGATGCCGGGCAGCTGGAGATCCATGAGGATGACGTCCGGCAGGCTGGTCCTCGCCTGCTCGACCGCATCCTCACCGGTGGTGGCCACGAGGACGCAGAAGCCGGCATACTCCAGCACGTCCCGCGCGAGCTTGAGGTTGCGCGGGTTGTCCTCGACGATGAGCACGACGGGCAGCTCGCTCACGGCCCCTCCCCCTCCCGCACGTGCTCGGCGGCGACCGTCGCGAGCCGGCGCGCGAGCCCCGGCAGGTCGATGCCGGCCTTCTCGGCGACGAACGCGATGCGCCCCTCGAGACGCGAGCGGTCCTGTGGTGTCAGGGACTTCGCGGTGAGCACGACGATCGGCGGCCCATCGGAGTCTCGGTGCGGCCGCAGCTCGTCGATGACGGCGAAGCCGTCGACGTGGGGCATGAGCAGGTCGATGACGACGACGGACGGGGCGACCGCACGCACGAGGTCCGCCGCCTGCTGGCCGCCCGCGCACGTGTGCACCTCCCAGCCCAGCGGCTCGAGCGTGCTGCGCACGAGCTTGAGGGCGAGGGGGTCGTCGTCGACGACGACGACGCGCAGCCGAGGACTCTGCTCGTCCGCGCGCGGCGGTGGCAGCAGCCGCGTCACGGCGGCGAGGAGGTGCTCGCCGCTCACGGGCTTCACGAGGTACTCCGTGGCCCCCAGGGCGAAGCCACGGCCGCGCTCGGGCTCGACGCTGACCACGACCACGGGCACGTCGGCCGTGGCCGGGTCGTTCTTGAGCTCGGTGAGGACCTCCCACCCGTCCATCCCGGGCAGGTGGATGTCGAGGACGACCGCCACCGGGTCCTGTGCCCGGACGAGGTCGAGTCCCTGCTCGCCCGTCGACGCGGCGACGGGGCGGAGACCGGCTGCACGCAGGTGCAGCTCGACGAGCTCGGCCGAGCGCGGGTCGTCCTCGATGACGACGACGGTCGGACCGTCGACGTCGTCGCCGTCGACCGTCCACACGTCACCGCCGGCCTCCCGGTCGGCGTCGGGCTGCGGGACCGAGATCCCGAAGGTGCTCCCCTCGCCCGGTGTGCTCGTGAGCCAGAGTCGCCCGCCGTGCAGCTCGACGATGCGGCGGCTCAGGGTGAGACCGAGGCCGGTGCCCTCGCTCGACGA
The DNA here is from genome assembly GCF_052113925.1 of Terrabacter sp. RAF57. NCBI lineage: Bacteria > Bacillati > Actinomycetota > Actinomycetes > Micrococcales > Intrasporangiaceae > Terrabacter > Terrabacter sp. RAF57. The sequence goes on from NZ_JBFRDT010000002.1 coordinate 643,189, forward strand.
CGCCGTCCGCTCGCCCTGCTGGAACGAGTCGAAGATGCGCTCCTGGTCCGCCGGCGCGATGCCGATGCCCGTGTCGGTGACCGTGACGCCGACCTCCTCACCGTCGCGCCAGGCCCGGACGACGATGCTGCCGCCGTCCGGCGTGAACTTCACGGCGTTGCTCAGCAGGTTGAGCAGGACCTGCTTGAGGCGCAGCTCGTCCGCCGTGACGAGGCCGAGCTCGTTCGACGCCTCCAGCGTCAGGCGTATGCCGTGCAGCGCCGCACGCTCGCGCACGAGCGAGAGCGCCTGGACGAGGATGTCGTCGATGGGGAAGGTCGTGAGGTCGAGCTCCATGCGTCCGGCTTCGATCTTGGACAGGTCGAGGATGTCGCCGAGGAGGGCGAGCAGGTGGCGACCGGCCGAGTGGATGTCCTGGAGGTAGTCCTCCTGCCGCTCGTTGAGGTCGCCGAACATCCGCTCGAGGAGCACCTCGGAGAAGCCGATGACGGCGTTGAGCGGTGTCCGCAGCTCGTGCGACATGCTCGCGAGGAACTCCGACTTGTGCTGGCTGGCCTCGGCGAGCGCGACGCTCTGCTGCTCGAGCTGCTGGTAGAGGCGGGCGTTGGTCAGCGCGACGGCCGACTGACTCGCGAAAGCCGCGAGCAGCTCGCACGTCTCGTCGCTGAACGAGCCCGTCGACTTGCGCCGCACGACGAGAGCCCCGACGACCCGGTCGGGACGCACGAGCGGGATGGCAACGAGCGAGCGCCAGCCCGACCCGTGGAGGACGGCGAGGTGCGGGTCGAGCGGCCCGGGCGCGGCGTCGAGGTCGGGGATCTGGAGCACCCGTCGGCCGCGCGCGGCCCGGCCCACCCACGTGCGGTCGATGTGGATCTCCGCGGCCCGCAGCGCATCGATGACGTACTCGCTCGTGCCGTAGGCCGTGCGCACCCGGAAGAGTCCCGTCGCCTCGTCGAACTCCATGAGCGAGCCGCCGTCGGTGTCCGACAGCTCGACCGCGTGGCTGACGATCGTCGTCAGCACCTCGTCCGCGACGAGCGTCGAGCTGATCGCCTCCCCCACCTCGGCGAGCGCCTCGAGCTGGTCGACCTTGCGGGCGAGCTCGGCCGACCTGCTCTCGAGCGCCGAGAAGAGCTCGACGTGCCGAAGGGCGAGCGCCGCCTGCTCGGCGAACGTCGACAGGAGCTCCTCGGCGGCCTCGTCGAAGGGCGCGACCTGCGTGCGCCACACGTTGAGGGCGCCGACGACCTGGTCGCCGACCACCATCGGCGCGCCCATCATCGTCCGGTAGCCACCGACCCGCTGGAAGTCGGTGCGACGGTAGTCCGGATCGGCGAGGACGTCCTCGATCTGGTGCACCCTCCGGTCGATGGTGACCCGTCCGACCAACGTCGCGCGGTCGCGGACGATCGGGTGCTGCGAGACGAAGTCGACGAACTCCGGCGTCAGTCCGCTCGACCGCGCGAGCACGAACGAGTCATCCTGCACGAGGTAGATCTGCGCGACCTGCGCGCCGAGGAGCCGCCGGGCGCTGTCGACGACCGCGTCGAAGACCTCGTCGCGGCTGGCGGCGCCGCCCGTCGTCGAGGCCGTGAGGACCTTGAGGATGTCGCTCGTCGCCCGCAGCTGCTCCTGCGTCGTCGCCAGCCGGTCGGCGAGCTGGTGGGCACCCCCGACCGCCTCGTCGCCCGTCTCTTCGAACCCGCTCATGCGAGTCCCCCATCGACCTGTGAGTCCCTGTGGTCCCCACACGAGTGTCCTCCCCGAACGGTCGGCGCACCATGGGAATCCGAAGAGCTCGACGACGGGGTCCAGCCGGCGCCCCGCGAGGCGGCGCGCAGATGACTGCACTCGGCACCGCCTCACCCCTACTCTGAAGACGAGCGCCCCGGGGGAACGGGCCCGCTCGCCCTGCTAAGGAAGGACTTTCATGCCTGACTCCAGCACCGTTGCCGGCCCGACTCCTGACCTCACGCGCAAGGCCGTGGCCGAGGCCGTCGGAACGTTCATCCTCGTCTTCTTCGCCGTGGGCGCCGCCGTCGTCGGCCTCGAGACGATGAGCAGGCTCGCCGTCGCCGTGGCCTTCGGCTTCGTGCTGCTCGCACTGGCGTACGCCATCGGCCCCGTCTCGGGCTGCCACGTCAACCCCGCCGTCACCCTCGGCGTGCTCATGCGCAAGGGCATCACGACGACCGAGGCGATCTACTACTGGATCGCCCAGCTCGTCGGTGCGATCGTCGGCGCGGCCCTGCTCAAGCTCATGGTCTCGAGCTTCGGTGGCGTCAAGGACGAGACCGGCGCCCTCGGGACCAACAACTGGGGCGCGACGATCACCGCGGGTGGCACCTTCGTGCTCGAGGTCGTCCTCACCTTCCTCCTCGTCCTCGTCGTCCTGCTCGTGACGAGCCGGGCCGCGGCACCGGGCTTCGCCGGACTCGCGATCGGACTCGTGCTCACCGTGATCCACATCGTCGGCATCCCGCTCGACGGCACCTCGGTCAACCCGGCCCGGTCCATCGGTCCTGCCCTGCTCAACGGCGGCGAGCCGCTGGCTCACGTGTGGATGTTCATCGTCGCGCCGCTCATCGGCGGTGCCATCGCGGCCCTCGCCTCCCCGTACTTCGAGACGGCCGTCTCGAAGACCGACACGGACCCGACGGGCGCCGACGTGCCCGCCTGACCGTGCTTCGCCGACTGTCCAACCTTGTGGCGCGCGCCTGCCCCATGATGAGTCCATGAGCGACGCATCCGCGGGCAGGCACGGGTCGAGCAGGCCGAAGGGCCGTGCCGCCGTCCGGTGGGTGGCCGCCCTGGCGGTGCTGGCCTGGCTCGCCATCGGGGGCGTCGGTGGTCCCCTCGTGGGGCGGCTGTCCGAGGTCGCCACCAACGACAACGCGAACTTCCTTCCCCCGTCGGCGGAGTCGACGTCGGTGAGCAAGCTCGTGGGCCGCACGACCGACACCCAGACACTCCCCTACCTCGTCGTGGTCGAGCGGCAGGGCGGGCTGACCCCGGCGGACCTCGCGGCCGTCCAGCGCTACGTCGACGGCATCCCCGGCCTGAAGCTCGCCGACCCCGGGCGCACGGTCGGCGAGTTCCTGCAGTCGCCCCCGACCCTCGCGATCCCCAGCCAGGACAAGCAGGCTGCGCTCGTCCCCGTCGCCTTCCTTGCCGACAAGGCCGAGGACACCATCGCCGGAAACACCGCGTTGTATGCCGTCGCGCAGGCCCTGCGCGAGTCCGCTGCGTCGACGTTGGGTGCGTCCGGCCTGACTGTCCACGTCACGGGTGCCGGCGGCTTCTTCGCCGACTTCATCATCGCCTTCGGCGGCATCGACGGCATCCTTCTGCTCGTCGCCCTCGGCGTCGTCTTCCTCATCCTGCTCATCGTCTACCGCAGCCCGATCCTGCCCTTCGCCGTGCTCATCTCGGCCGTGTTCGGCCTGTCCCTCGCGGCGCTCGTCGTCTTCCCCCTCGCCAAGAACGGCACGATCAGCCTGAGCGGCCAGAGCCAGGGCATCCTGTCGATCCTCGTCGTCGGCGCCGCGACCGACTACGCCCTGCTCCTCGTCGCGCGCTTCAAGGAGGAGCTGCACGACGAGGAGTCGACGTGGGCGGCGATGAAGATCGCGTGGCGGGCCTCGCTCGAGCCGATCGCCGCGAGCGCCGCCACTGTCGTCCTCGGCCTGCTCTGCCTGCGCCTGTCGGATCTCGGCAGCACCAAGGGTCTCGGTCCCGTCGGCGCGCTGGGCATCGTCGGCGCCTTCGTCGCGTCCCTGACCTTCCTGCCCGCGCTCCTGCTCCTCATCGGCCGACGCGTCTTCTGGCCGCAGGTGCCCCACGTCGACCACGTGCACAGCGCGGACGCGGTGGGCACCCGCGGCATCTGGGGCCGGGTCGCCGGCATGGTCGGGCGCCACCCCCGGCGCACCTGGGTGGTCACCCTCCTCGCCCTCGCGACCTGCGCGGCGTTCCTCCCGACGCTCAACGCGCGGGGCATCGCCCAGTCCGACCTCTTCCTCACCCAGGTGGACTCCGTCACCGGGCAGGAGGTGCTCGCGCGCCACTTCCCCGCCGGGTCCGGCTCCCCCGTCCAGATCGCCGCCCCCGAGGCCAAGGCCGATGCCGTGGTCGCGGTGCTCGAGTCGACCGACGGGGTCAGCAGCCCACAGGTGGGGCTCGTCCCCGGCCAGCCGCCGAAGGTCGTCGACGGCCAGGTCGTCGTGCAGGCCACGCTCGACGCCGCCGCCGACAGCGTCGCGGCCGAGGACACCATCGAGACGCTGCGCGCATCCCTCGACCGGGTCGGCTCCGACGTGCTCGTGGGAGGGACCACCGCGACGAACCTCGACGTGCGCCTCGCCAGCGAGCGCGACCTCAAGGTCATCATCCCGACGATCCTCGCCGTCATCTTCGTCGTGCTCATGCTGCTATTGCGCTCGATCGTGGCGCCGCTCGTCCTCGTCGCCGCGAACGTCCTGTCGTTCGCCGCGACGATGGGCGTCTCCGCGATCGCCTTCAACCACGTCTTCGGGTTCCCGGGCTCCGACCCGTCGACGCCGCTCTACGGCTTCGTCTTCCTCGTCGCACTCGGCATCGACTACTCGATCTTCCTCATGACGCGCGTCCGTGAGGAGTCGCGCACCCGTGGCACGCGGCCCGGCATCCTCGTGGGCCTCGCGGTGACGGGCGGTGTCATCACGAGTGCGGGCATCGTCCTCGCTGCGACCTTCTCGGCCCTCGCGGTGCTGCCGATCCTCTTCCTCGTCCAGATCGCCTTCATCGTCGCCTTCGGCGTCCTGCTCGACACGCTCATCGTGCGCAGCCTGCTCGTCCCGGCGGTGTCCTACGACCTCGGCGACCGCATCTGGTGGCCCATCGGGCTCCGCCGGACGCCCCGCCCGGCGGCGGGAGCCGGCGCGATCGACAGCGAGGGATCCGGAGCACCGCGCACTAGTGCGGCTTCAGGACGATCTGCAGAGCGATGACCGTGAGCCCGACCAGTCCCCCGGCGAGCGCGCCGGCGACCAGCCACGGTCCCCGCAGGCCGGCCCGCCTGCTGGCGACCGCCGACAGGAAGGCCAGGGTGAGCAGCCCGGTCAGCTCCACGGCGGGAAGGGTGTCGGCGTTCCCCAGCGCTGTCACCCGACCGATGACCAGGACGGCGAGCGGGGGCACGGCCGCCAGCAGGAGGTGCACCTGCCGGCGCGCCACTGCCAGCCATTCCGCGGTGGTGAGCCTCCGCTTCTCCGCAGCATGCTCATGGAGGACCTCCGAGAACGCGTGCGCCAGGCACACGGCCACGATCGGTGAGACGACGACGACAGCAGCGGATGGGAACGACAGGTCGGACCAGCCGGAGTAGGCGGACAGCACGGCCATCACGACGATGGTCGCGTAGGTCAGCCGCTCCAGGTCCAGGTCGACCCCGGCGACGCGCACCGAATGCGGATCTTGACTCGTCACGCGGACAAGGCTCGCACGGAAATGGCGGCCGCTCAGCGGATCATCGGACGACGTTGCGCCGCAGACCTGCCACGCAGGGGCTCGTTGGTACTAGCCTGACAAGCGCTGAGGTTGAGGCAGCCGGAGCGGGGGACGACCCATGAGCGAGAGCGGCACGTCGGCGTCGAGCGCGGACACCGAGACCCCACCCTTCGCGCTGGACGCCGACGAGGTCGTGGCCGCAGCCGGCTCCGACACGGACTCCGGTTTGACCGGGGCTCAGGTCGCGAGTCGCCTGGCGGCCGTCGGCCCCAACGCGATCGCCGCCGAGAGACCGCCGTCCGTCTGGGCCATCGCCGCGAGCCAGCTGCGCGATCCGATGAACATCATGCTGGTGGCCGTCGTGGTCGTGAGCCTGGCCATCGGCCAGGTGTCGACYGGCGTGATCGTCGGTCTGCTCATCGTCCTCAACCTCGCCCTCGGCACCCGGCAGGAGCTGACGGCCCGAGCCAGCGTCGACGCCCTCGCCAAGATGCAGACACCGCAGGCGCGGGTCGTCCGTGACGGCGCCCTCTCCCTCGTCCCCGCCACCGAGATCGTGCCCGGGGACGTGGTGCAGGTCGAGGCAGGCGACATCGTCCCGGCAGACGGACGCATCGTCCGTTCCGCCACCCTCGAGGCCCAGGAAGCCGCGCTGACCGGGGAGAGCGTGCCGATAGCAAAGGACCATTCCGCTCTGGGATCCGTGGACGTCGCTCTCGGCGACCGGACCAACATGCTCTTCCAGAACACGTCCGTCACTCGCGGCACCGGCACCATCGTGGTCACCGCGACGGGGCAGCGGACGCAGATGGGCCAGATCGCGACCATGCTCAGCTCGGTCACGCGAAAGCGTTCACCGCTGCAGAAGGAGCTCGACACCCTCACCAAGGTGCTGGGCGTCATCGCCTGGGGAGCGGTCGCCGTCATCGTCGTCGTCGGTCTCGTCCGCGGGACGCCGGCCAAGGACCTGCTGCTGCTGGGCACGGCGATGGCCGTCTCCGCGATCCCCACGGGAATGCCGGCCTTCGTCTCCGGACTCCTGTCGATGGGCGCCAAGCAGCTGGCTGCGTCCAAGGCCGTGGTCAAGAACCTCACCGACGTCGAGACGCTCGGGTCGACGAGCGCGATCAACACCGACAAGACGGGCACGCTGACCCTCAACGAGATGATGGTGTCCACGCTGTACGCGAGCGGGTCGTGGTTCACCGTCGACGGCGAGGGCTACCGCAAGAGCGGGGCGATCCGGGCCGTGGCCGGCACACCGGTCCCCGACTTCACGCGCCTGGGCCTCGGGTTGTGCCTCGACAGCGACGCGGTGGTCGGCGACGACGGCTCGGTGATCGGGGACCCCACCGAGGCGGCGCTGGTGGTGCTCGCCGCGAAGCTCGGGATCGACGCCGAGGAGACCCGCCGAACCTACCCGCGCCTGGCCGAGGTGCCCTTCGACTCCGAGTACAAGTTCATGGCCACGTTCCACCGGGTGACCCTCGAGGGGGCCGAGCACCTCATCGAGCTCGTCAAGGGCGCCCCCGACGTGGTCATCGCCCGATGCACCCTGGCGGGTGGTCCGCTGAGTGGCTCGCAGGTCCCCATCGGGCAGGCGCTCGACGGCGTCCTGGAGGCCAACGAGCGGATGGGCGGCAAGGGACTGCGCGTGCTCGCGTTCGCGGCTCGCCTCGTCACCGACGACGAGGTGGCAACCATGGACGCCGACCCCATGGCTCTGACGCAGGGCCTGTCCTTCGTCGGGCTCGCCGGGATCATCGACCCCCTGCGCACCGAGGCGAGGAGCGCTGTCGCGACGGCCCTGACGGCCGGGATCGACGTGCGGATGATCACCGGTGACCACGCCGTCACGGCTCAGGCGATCGGCCAGGAGCTGGGGCTGGGTCCGGGGGCCATCAGCGGCGCCGATCTGCAGGCGCTGAGCGACGAGGAGCTGAAGCAGCAGCTGCCGATGCTGCACGTGTTCGGCCGCGTCACGCCCGAGGACAAGCTCCGGCTGGCTCGGGCGATGCAGGAGGAGGGGATGATCGTCGCGATGACCGGCGACGCCGTCAACGACGCCGCCGCCCTCAAGCAGGCAGACATCGGCGTCGCGATGGGGAGCGGCAGCGAGGTGACCAAGCAGGCCGCACGCATGGTGCTCACGGACGACAACTTCGGGACGCTCGTCCACGCCGTCGAGATCGGGAGGCGCGCGTACGACAAGGTCGTCTCGTACGTGCGCTACCAGATGACCCAGCTGCTCTCGCTGGTGTTCCTCTTCCTCGCGGCAACCGTGTTCGACGTCAACCGGGGTGTCGCGATGACCCCGACCATGGTGCTCTTCCTGCTGTTCTTCGCGACGGCCGTCGGTGTCATCGTCATCGCCGTCGACCCGGGTGACCCCGACGTCATGAGCCGGCCGCCCCGCGACCCCGGCCTCACCATCACGAACCGGTCGGCCGTCGTCATGTGGCTGGCCTACGCGGCGGTGCTGTTCGTCGCCGCCTTCATGCCGTTGGTGCTCGGGCCGGACGAGCCCAGCCCCACGCGAGCATCCGTGTCGATGACGATGACGTTCGTGGTGATGGGCCTGGGCACCGCGTTCAACGCGGTGGTCAACCGGCGCGACCCCACCAGCGGACTCACACCCCCGATCCTCAGGGCGCTGGCGATCGCCCTCATTCCGGTCGGGATGCTCCTCCTGGCGACCCAGCTGCCGACGTTGCAGCAGGCACTGCTGACCTCCGAGCTCACGCCGGGCCAGTGGCTCGTCTGCGCAGCCCTGGCAGCCGCGCTCCCCGCCGTCGTCGAGCTCGGCAAGCTGGTCAGGCGGCGCCGGCTCGCACCGGCGGACGCCCTCGACCCGCAGTCGGCGGTCGCGCCTGCCCGCGCCCTGACGACGCCGCGCGCCTGAGCGGCGACCCGAGGGCTTTCAGGTCGCCCCACCCACCGGCGAAACCTCGACGTCGTCCTTCCTCGTCAGCTCACCGGCGATGTCGCGTTGCATCATGTCGGCGACGACACCGGTGTCGAGGCCCTGGCCGAGCAGGACCGCGAGCTTGGTGAGCGCTGCCTCGCACGTCATGTCGTAGCCCGGCACGGCGCCGGCCCGCATCAGTGCCGACCCGGTCGCGTACGCCCCCGGCTGCACCGATCCGCGGACGCACTGGGTGACGACGACCACGACGATGTCCTCGGCCGTGGCGGCCTCGACGACGGCCATGAACTCCCGGTCGTTCGAGGGTCCGTTGCCCGCCCCGTAGGCCTCGATGACGAGTCCCTGCAGCGGCGGTCGACACAGGTTCGCGAGGATGGAGGCCGAGAACCCGGGAAAGAGCCGCACCGCTGCCACCTCCCCCAGCCGCCCGGCCCGCAGCTCGGGTTCCCCGTCGGCGGGGCGCACCAGGGAGTCCCGGACGTCGATGTCGATGCCGATCGCGGCGAGCGGTGGGAAGCGTGGCGAGTCGAAGGCGTCGAGGCCCGAGGCGTCGACCTTCGTCGCCCGGTTGCCCCGCAGCAGCACCTCGCCGAAGAGGAGCGAGCTCTCCGGGACGTCGGACCGCGCCGCGACCTGGAGCGCCCCGATGAGGTTCTGCCGTCCGTCGCTGCGGGTGCGGGCGACCGGGATCTGCGACCCGGTGACGATGACCGGCTTGCCGAACGACGGGAGCAGGAACGAGAGCGCGGACGCCGTGTAGGCCATCGTGTCCGTCCCGTGCAGGACGACGAAGCCCCGGTGACGGCTGCGGCGCTCGTAGAGGACTCGAGCGATGGCGCACCAGTCGTCGGGCGTCGCGTTGGCGGAGTCGATGGGTGGGTCGAGCTCCTCGAAGACGATCGGGGGCAGCTCCCCTCTCGAGTTCTCCACGATCCAGTCGACATAGGGAGCGAGCGCACCCGCCACGGGCGCGTAGCCGTCCGGGGTGTCGACCATCCCGATGGTCCCACCGGTGTGAAGCACGAACACGCTGTCGCTCACGTGTCTCCCTTGGTCGGATCCCGGACTCTCGCGAGTCGACGCCCCAGGCCGCCGGTCCCGGCCTGTGCCGCTCACCGTGGCACCGGACGCTCCGCCGTGTCCAGACCTCGTCAGGGATGCGCCCTTACGGATGTCCACCGCTCCCGTGAGCGGGCCACCGGACGCGGGTGCGTTCACCCCGTCCGGATGATCCGCAGCAGCCTGCTCGGTGTCACGCTCAGGGAGTGTCGATGACGAGGATGAGGTCCGGGGATGGCTGCCCCTCCGCCGTGGACGGTGGGTGACGGTGACCCCGGCCGCGGCTCCTGACGGGCGGACAGCTGCCGCGGCGCCCCTGACGGCCTCGCGGTCCTTCCACGTCATGTCCAAGCCCACCGGCGCCATCTGCAACCTCGACTGCGAGTACTGCTTCTTCCTGTCCAAGGACGAGCTCTACCCGGGCAGCAGCTTCCGGATGGACCCGCAGGTCCACGAGGCGTACATCGGCCAGCTCCTCGCGGCCCAGCGCGGCGCCGACGAGGTGGTGGTGGCGTTCCAGGGCGGCGAGCCGACCCTCATGGGCCTCGACTTCTTCCGACGAACGCTCGAGCTGGAGGAACGTCTCGCCGCGCCGGGGCAGCGGATCCTCAACACCCTGCAGACCAACGCCACGCTCCTCGACGACGAGTGGTGCGCCTTCCTGCGCGACCACCACTTCCTCGTCGGCGTCTCGATCGACGGACCGCGCGAGATGCACGACGCCTACCGTGTCGACAAGGGCGGCAAACCCACCTTCGACCGGGTCATCGGGGGTCTCGAGGCGCTCAAGCGCAACGGGGTCGAGTGGAACGCCCTCACCACGGTGAACGCCGCCAACGGCGACCACGGCCGCGAGGTCTACGGCTTCCTGCGCGACGAGCTCGGGGCCACGTTCGTGCAGCTCATCCCCATCGTGGAGCGGGTGACGCCCGAGCTGCTCCCGCTTGCCGAGTCGGGATGGGGCGCCCGGTCCGGTGACCGGCCGCTCTACGTGCAGGACGGCAGCCTCGTCACCCACCGCACGGTCAGTGCACACCAGTACGGCCGCTTCCTCGTCGACGTCTTCGAGGAGTGGGCCCGCCACGACGTCGGCGACGTCTTCGTCTCGATGTTCGACACCGCCCTCGCCCACTGGATGGGCATGGACCAAGCCGGCCTGTGCGTCCATGCCCGCACGTGTGGGGACGCCGTCGCGCTCGAGCACAACGGCGACCTCTACTCGTGCGACCACTACGTGGAGCCGGGCTACCTCCTCGGCAACATCCGGCAGGGACGAACGCTGCTCCAGCTCGTCGACTCGCCCCAGCAGCGCGCCTTCGGGCAGGCCAAGCTCGACACGCTGCCGGCCTACTGCCGCTCGTGCGACGTCCGGTTCGCCTGCAACGGCGGCTGCCCCAAGGACCGCTTCCTCACCGCCCCCGACGGCGAGGCCGGCCTGCACTACCTCTGTGAGGGCTACCAGCTCTTCTTCCGACACGTCGACGCACCCATGCGCGTCATGGCGTCCCTGTTGCGTCGAGGCCGGGACGCCACGGGGCTGAGGGAGTGGTATGCCGTCCGCGACGCCGAGCGCCACCCGGGTGACCCCTGCTCATGCCTCGGTGGCGCCGTGTGGGCGGACTGCCATGGTGCCGGCACGAGCGATGACGCGCGCCCCTGACCACGGCTCTCCTGAGCGCCGACCTTTTCATCCGCCGAGGGTGAGGCACAGGGCACCGTCCCCGTCACATGCTGGGCGGAGCCCCGCCTGAGGAGCACCCGTCCCTTCGTCGGATCGGCGAGCGCCGACGATCGTGAGCAGTCGCGAGCAAGGAGTCATGACATGGCGCAACCGTTTCGTGGTGTGGTCAACGTCGACATCAGGGACTCGGTGGAGGACTGGGCCCCGTTCGCCCCGCCGAAGGCACCCGAAGGGTCGCCCAACGTCGTGTACATCGTGCTCGACGATGTCGGGTTCTCCGCCATGAGCTGCTACGGCGGCCCCATCGAGACCCCGAACATCGACAAGATCGCCGGCGACGGGGTGCGCTACACCCAGTGGCACACAACAGCCCTGTGCTCGCCCACCCGGTCGTGCCTGCTCACCGGACGCAACCACACCCGGAACTCCATGGCGTGCATCACGGAAGGGGCCAGTGGCTTCGCCAACGCCAGCGGCACCATCCCGCCCGAGAACGGGATGCTTCCGGAGATCCTCGGCGAGCGGGGCTGGAACACCTACATGGTCGGCAAGTGGCACCTGTGCCCCACGGTCGAGATGAACCTCGCCTCGACGCGTCGCAACTGGCCGACCGGGCGTGGCTTCGAGCGCTGGTACGGGTTCCTCGGGGCCGAGACCAGCCAGTGGTACCCGGAGATCACCTACGACAACCATCCGGTCGACCAGCCGAGGTCGCCCGAGGAGGGCTACCACTTCGGTGAGGACATCACCGACAAGGCCATCGAGTTCATCATGGACGCCAAGGCCGTCGCGCCGGACAAACCCTTCTTCCTCTACTACGCACCGGGTGCCGCGCACGCGCCGCACCACGCGCCCAAGGCGTGGATCGAGAAGTACGCCGGGCGTTTCGACGCGGGCTACGAGGCGATGCGTGAGGCCACCCTGGCCCGTCAGGTCGAGATGGGCATCGTCCCCGCGAACACCGAGCTCCCACCGATGAACCCGATCGGCACGCCGGAGACGCGCACCGGCCCGGACGGCCAGCCGTTCTCGGCCGTCGACACCACGCGGCCGTGGGACTCGCTGTCCGAGCAGGAGCAGCGCCTCTTCGCCCGGATGGCGGAGGTGTACGCCGGTTTCCTGTCCCATGCCGACGCCCAGATCGGTCGGTTGCTCGACTACCTCGAGGAGACGGGCCAGCGGGAGAACACCATGGTCATCCTCGTCTCGGACAACGGTGCGAGTGGTGAGGGCGGCCCGGACGGGTCGGTCAACGAGATGTTGTTCATGAACGGCATCCCCGACGACATCGACGTCAACCTCGCCATGCTCGACGAGCTGGGCGGGCCCAAGACGTACAACCACTACCCGAACGGGTGGGCGATGGCGTTCAACACGCCCTTCAAGATGTGGAAGCGCTACGAGTTCAACGGTGGCACCTCCGACCCGTGCGTGATCTCGTGGCCGGCCGGCATGACCGCCAAGGGTGAGATCCGGGAGCAGTACCACCACGCCATCGACCTGGTGCCCACCGTCCTCGACGCCCTCGGCATCGAGGCCCCGGAGACCATCAAGGGCCACACACAGAGCCACTTCGACGGCGTCAGCATGCGCTACAGCTTCGACGACCCCGAGGCACCCGGGCGGCGGCAGACGCAGTTCTACTCGATGCTGGGCTCGCGGGGCATCTGGCACGACGGCTGGAAGGCCATCACCACGCACCCGACGATCAGCGGTTGGTCGCACTTCAACGACGACGAGTGGGAGCTCTACCACGTCGAGGTCGACCGCTCCGAGCTGCACAACCTGGCGGCGGAGCAGCCCGACAAGCTCCGTGAGATGGTCAACCTCTGGTACGCCCAGGCGGGCGCCAACGAGGGGTTCCCGCTCGATGACCGTTCGGCGCTGGAGATCCTCGTGTCCCCCCGGCCCCAGCTGTCGGCCCCGCGCGACCGGTACGTCTACTACCCCAACCACGCCGAGGTGCCCGAGGCCCAGGCCGTCGTGGTGCGCGGCCGGTCATTCGTCATCGGCGCGCTGGTCGACATCCCCGAGCCGGGCGCCCAGGGCGTGCTCTTCGCCCAGGGGTCGAGGTTCGGCGGACACAGCCTCTACGTCAAGGACAACCGGCTGCACTACGTCAACAGCTTCGTGGGCTTGTTCGAGCAGAAGGTCGTCGCGACCGAGGACCTGCCCACGGGCGAGAACCTCATCCTGTCGGCGTCGTTCGTCAAGGACGGCGCGGAGCAGACCCCCGTCGCCACCGGCACCCTGTCGCTCTACCACGGCGACACCGTGGTCGGAGAAGGCCAGATCAAGCTCCAGCCCGGCAGCTACATGATCGCCGGGGAGGGACTGGCGGTGGGGCGCGACATGGGCGACCCGGTCACGCAGGACTACCCCGGCKAGCGCCCGTACCGGTTCACGGGAGGCACCATCAGGCGCGTCGCCGTCGACGTGAGCGGCGAGCCCTACGTCGACCTGGAACGTGAGGCGCAGGGCATGTTGATGCGTGAGTGAACCGCCACTGACCTGCACGGTCGTCACACGATCGGTCCCGACGAAGGCCGCACAGGCCCACGGCTGGAGCATGAGCATGCATGAGGACGAGCGTGGCCGGGACGAGTCACCGGCCGACCTCGAACCACGGGGGCGGGTGCTCGACGAGATCCGCACACCGCGGGCGGCTGCCATCGCCGGGATCGCCTTCGCCGTGCTCCTGGGGGCGGTCGTCATCCTCATGTACCTGGCGCTCCCGGGCACCGGCGGCCGCTCGACGTGGATCACCGATGCGGAGCGCCGCGGCAGGGTCACGCTGGCGATGCAGCTCACCCCGTACGCGGGCATCGCCTTCCTGTGGTTCATCGGGGTGATCCGTTCCCGTCTCGGGCACCGCGAGGACAAGCTGTTCGCGACAGCCTTCCTCGGGTCGGGGCTGCTCTTCGTCGCCATGCTCTTCGCCGCATCTGCAGACGTCGGAGCGCTGCTCGCCCTCTACGACGGGCCCGACAGCGTCTCGCCGGAGTACGTCCGGCAGGTGGGGGCGGTCAGCACGGCCCTCCTGACGACGTTCGGCATCCGCATGGCAGCGGTCTTCACGATGGTCGTCACGAACCTCGGCCGTCGCACCGGGATCGTGCCGCGCTGGCTCGTGGCCGTGGGTTTCGTCGTGGCGCTGGTCCTGCTCCTCGCACCACCGCGGACGGTCTGGGCCGTCCTGCTCTTCCCGTTGTGGGTCCTGCTCCTCAGCCTGCACCTGCTGGTCACGTCGTTCCGACCGGAGCCGGCGACGGCGTAGGGCAGCGCAAGGAGCCGTGGAGCCCTGAGAGGGCCCCACGGCCCGGGTCACGCGTCAGCGGCGATCGCGGCGATCGTCGCGCCGGTCCTCACGGCGTTCACCGCGCCGGTGCATCCCGTGCGCGACGACGACGGCGCCGCCGACGGCGGCCACTGTCCTTCTCCTACGCCTGGCTGCGAGTGGCATGTCAGGCTCCTTCCTCTTGATCGGACTCGATGGCGGCGATGACGGCCTGGATCGGGATGCGCCCGCTGGCCACGAGCTGGCCGCCGGCGTGGCGCACCGCCGCGCCGAAGGGAGCCGCCCACAGGTTCTCCCACACCAGGACGGCCGCTGAGCTGCCGGGCTCGATGGTGTCGGCCAGGTCGGCGACGTCCTGCTCGCTGAGCAGCATGGCCAGCTCGGTCTCGTACGCACGGAGCTCGCCGATCTCCGAGTCCTCCAGGTCGGTTGCCTCGAAGGCCTCGAAGCTGCCGTCCTCCGCCTTCTTGAAGAACAGCAGGTCCAGGACCCGGATGAGCTCGCGGTCCACGTAGTCCTTGAGGATCGGGGCGATCTTGCCGTTGAGGGTGCTGCCCTCGAACTCCACGACGATCCAGTCCACCGGACCGAGCTCGTCGACGTTGAGAGTCATGTCATCTTCTCCTTGGGGTGCGTCCGATGGTCGGTGCGTCCGATGGGGGACCGATCTCAACGCTAGGAGCCGCTCGTCCGTGCCGCGTCATCCGCCGGGGATGAGCCTCTCGCCGTGGGCACGCAGATGCGGCCCCGTCAGCCGGACTCGCACGTCACGGTGGAGCTGGCGAGGGGACTCGAACCCCTAACCGCCTGTTTACAAGCCGCCGAGGGACTCCCAGGCGAAAACAAGCACCGACCTGCGAAAACAAGGTCGCGACCGACATGCCCGATGTCGCCGTGCGATCTGCGTGCTATTCGGCGCGTCCATCACTCTCACCTCCTGCTCCCGCCGACCGAGCCCGACCAGACCCTCATGGCTCCTAGCGGTCGGCTCTGGCCGCCTGACTCCCCTGACTCTTAACCCTCCTTGCGAGGCGGTAATGAGCGTCGTGTCATGCCGAGTTGGTCACCGTCGTGTGGTCTCCGATGGGCAGGTAGGCATCAAACGCTGTCCGCCATGAGTTGCTGCGTTCCACAGAGAACCCTGGTCGGAACGCCTCGAGGCGGCCGTTGCTGAGTCCTAGAGGACTCATCCAGCGAGGGCGGCGCAGAACGCGTCTAGACCCCGGCTCGTCCCCACGTCCGGCAGCACCACGTACGCGAGCCCGGACGCAAGCTGATCGACCCGACCGGCAGAGAAGAACGTCGAGCCATCAGGCAACGGGACCTTCACAAGCACGCCTGCGGTCGTCTCACGCACGATGTTGCCCTGCAGGTCGAGCTCCCCAGTGAAGTGGAAGGAGTACGGCGTCGACGTCAGGCTGACTCCGTTGGCCGTGAACGTGTCCACCTCGCGGAGGCTGACCTCGAAGAGCGTGCCGTTGGCGGTCTGTCGAACCGAGATCGTGCCTTCCTGGTACGGATGGTTGGCGACCGGGAACGCGCAGGCGCCAATGTCCTCCACGTCGCCGGGGTATCCGGCGACGCGGATGACATTGGCGTTCGGCTGCGCGTTCGCCGCGGCGGGGGCGAACAGGAGAAGCGCCACGGCGCCACAGGCGATGGTGAGTGTCCGAACGGGGTGCTTGGGCGATTTCACAGTGCGTCCACCTCCATGGACCGGCCGCGTGAACTCGACCCCTGTACACCCGGGCACGCGGCGCATCGGTTGCTCCCCTGAGACCGCATTAGCCTAGTGGCTGCCCTTCGGCCCTGTAGCGGAATCGCTCATGATGCCCTGAAGGAGTGCCCCCCTCGTCGAACCGCGGCGCCAGCCTTGACATGCCGTCTCATGCTGATCACCGATCCTGATGGCTGAGACACCTGTCCGCTCTGGGCCGCTACCCCCGGCCGCGGACGCTACGCCACGGACGTCACGCCGCTTGCCGAACGGGAGGCGTTGCCCACGTGCGGTTGGCCAGAAACGCTGACACCCCTGCGCGGCGATGCCAACCTGAAAGGTGCAACCGTTTCCGCGACCAGCAGTCACGTTGGAGGTCACGATGTCAGGTCTTGTGCGCAAGAGCCTCGACTCGCCCGAAGAGACGCGCCCCTTCGAAGGGGACACGGGCCAGCTGCAGCTAGTGAACACGCAAGAAGGGATCGTCGGCCGGGCGACGTTCTTGCCCGGCTGGAGATGGTCCGAGCACGTCAAACCGATCGCCGGCACGGACAGCTGCCAGGCGGCCCACCTGGGCTACTTCGTGTCCGGCCGCATGAAGGTCGTCATGGACGACGGCGAGGAGACGGACTACGGCCCGGGCGACTTCGCGGCCATGGCGCCGGGCCACGACGCCTGGGTCGTGGGGGACGAGCCCTGCGTCTTCATCGACTGGCAGGGTTTCGCCGACTACGCAAAGCGCTGACGCGCCGGGCTCGGGACGCCACGTCTCGATAGAGCCGCGAGGCGCGCGATCGGGCGTCCGGCAGGGTCGCGAGCGTCACTAGGGGGCTCCTGCGCCACAGGATGTCTGCTGAGGGAGGCGCCGCACCGGCCCCTAGCAGTGCACGTGAGCCCGCCGCCCTGACGACGAGAACGCCTGCGTGGATGCGATCGAGAGAGAACGACATGACTACTAGCCCGACTGGGCCGTGCAAGCCGCTGCCCTGTCGCCTCAACCTTCGCTACAAATGGGGCGTGGAACACTCTTCTGGCGGTGGACAGGATCGGCGTTGCGCCCGGTGCGGGAAGGACGATCCCGGCGGGTCCCCCGACCGCCCCGTAGACTTCGGCGATCACTTCGAAGGCAGGCCGACACACGTCGCCGGCAAGCCTGGTGACGTCTCTGCCATCCCGGCGCGTGATCCCGAAGTCATAGCCGAATCCGGAAACGTGGACGTCCGACGTTGCCGCTGTGGGCGTGTCCATCGGACTGGGGTTGACTGGCGATTCAACCCGGGATCAACCTTGGCTCCGACGACGTGGCGCGTGCGTGCCGCGCAGCCTTGAGGCATGACTTTCACCGACTACCTCATCAACGCGATCTTCCTTCTCGTCGTGCTTCGCCAGGCCCGGGAGCGGCGCCTGGACGCCCGCAGCATCATTGCGCCGATGGCCCTCGTGGTCTTCGTCGCCACCCACTACGTCCACACCATCCCCACCGGCGGCTCCGACCTCACCCTGGCCCTCGCCCTGACCCTGCTCGGCCTGTTCCTGGGTGTCCTGTGTGGTTACGCCACGCGCGTCCGAGCCGACGCGGACGGCTCCCGGTTCGCCCGCGTCGGCCCGGTCGCGGCGACACTGCTGCTGATCGGCATCAGCGCTCGACTGATCTTCGTGTTCGCCCTCGAGCACGGCGCGGGCCCGGCCATCCGCGATTTCAGCATCGTCCACCACATCAGTGCGGCTGCCTGGCCACTGGCCTTGGTCTCCATGGCCTTGTGCGAGGTCACCGCCCGCCTGGTCATCGTGCAGGTTCGCGGGCAGCGGCTCGCCCCGCGCCACCCTGCCGGTATCACCCTGTCGGGCGACCGGGTGGTCTGAGCTGTCCCCCTTTCTCATTCGTGTCTCTCCTCGGGCTCGCTTGCGCGGGCTCGAGGAGGTTCCATGGAGTCCTAGGCGATCCCAGGACCGCCACGGCCCACGGCCAGCGAGGTGACCACCATGACGACACGCGCAGCAAGCGCTGGTGGCAGGACCGGGCAGGCCCATGCAGCCGCGCACCAACGACTGCGCCACCAGCGTGACCTGCTCAGACCACTGGGATGGGCCGTCATCGCGGTGGTCGCCGCAACCGCCCTGACGACGACGCCGACGCCCGGCCTACGCGGCGCGTCCGGCGGCGTGACGCTGGCCCTGGTCGGGTATGCCGCCACGACCGTGGTCGCCATCAGCGGCCGGTTCCTCGACCGCCCGCCCACGGTTCAGGTCGTACTCCTCGCCGTCATGGGGGTGGCCGGGGTCGCCCTGGTCGCCCTCCAGCCGCGCGGTGCGACCGGGCTGGCGGTCGGCGCCGCGGTGTGGATGGCCATGACCCGTCTGCCACTGGCCCTGGGCGTCGTAGTCGGCGCGACCATCACCGTAGGCCAGGCCATCGCCGCGCTGCGTGGCGGCGCGACCACCGCGGCCGTGCTGGCGGCCACCCTCCTCAACGCCCTGCTGGGACTGGTCGCGTACGTGGTGCGCGCCGCGCGCGCAGCCCAGGACCACACCGAGCTTCTCCTCGCCCAGCTCGCTGACGCCCGCGACGAGCAGGCGCGCGCCGCGGCCCTCGCCGAGCGCAGCCGGATCGCCGCCGAGCTCCACGACGTGCTGGCCCACTGCCTGTCCGGCGCCGCGATCCAACTGCAGGGCGCCCGGCTCCTCGCCGCCCGCGAGCCCACCAGCGCGCGGGTGCAGGAG